>NZ_JBEEWD010000007.1:0-278022 GCF_040140245.1 Proteus sp. fly-1013
CATGTGAGAGTAGGGAACTGCCAGGCATTAAATAAGACGAGAAAGCCAACCCAATGGGTTGGCTTTTTTGCGTTTGGGGTTTTAAGTACTTTGAATAAAAAACTATTTTAATTGCTGATAAAGTAATGAACCCGCCGCTACTCCTGTAACATCGTAAGCAAAATCATGTTATAGAGAACAAATAAAGCTAAAACTGTTGTTACATTCCTCAATAAAATAACCACTCTTAACGTTGTTAAATCCTATTTATGGTACTCCATTGGTACGATCATCCTCTTCTAACATCACCTAATACCTAGCATTCTGCTTTTTCAGCTATTGTTATCTTAGACAGATCTTATTAGAAATAGATAATGAGGATATAAATACACTTTTTATTATTAAGTGTATTTCGTATTTAGATATTTTTGACGAGGATATTATTGTGGTTCCTGCTCTTCTGAACTTAATAAATCATAGTTTAAGAGGTTTTTATTCCCATCAATAACAGTTATTGATGATTTAGGCTGATAGCATTCATTTAATGGTGAATGGCACTTTTTGGGGGAATTATGTTCTATCCCAAGCCAGCTACTTAACAGCCAATAATTATTTACTGTTGAATAAGGCTTATTTACTGCATCATCATTAATAATAGGTTTAATAGATGATGGGCTATACCAAATAAATAGGGGTATATCATAAGCTTCTTTTCGTGGTGTATTTACACCATGATGATAACGGATCTCTCTATTTTTATCGAGACGCTGTAAAGCGTGATCTGCAAAGTAGAGAATAGAAGCTGGTTTATCTTTGACTCTCTCGATGATGTCATTAATTAATTTATCAGTATAAGCGATAGAGCTGTCATAGCAGTTATCATCATCTTCTTGCGTGAATTTCTTTAAATATTGATTCGGAAATCGATTACATGCTGGTTCATGGCTACCATATGTATGTAAGATAATGAGTTTTTTCTGTGTAGAAGGCTCATTGAGAGCTTGATCTAAATAAGGAAGTAGCTCTTCATCATATCCGATAAACTCATTCCACTTTTTATTTTGAGCCATATTAGCAATAACAGAAATAACGCTGGTCTTTTGATTACCTTCACCTTGGTTACTTAGCCAATATGTTTTAAATCCGGCGTGATTAGCGAGAGAAACAATATTATCAGCATAATGATTTTTATCCTGTAACTGCTCCAACCCTATATTTGATAGCGAAATGGGTACAGAAAGAATGGTTACTGGTGCGGGAGAATAAACTTGATTGAATAGGATAAGATTACTCTTTTCTTTCATTAAATTAGGTGTTGTATCATGTTGATAGCCATAAATTCCTAGATGATCTCTGCGAACGGACTCACCAAGGATAAGAATATAGATTTCTGTATTATCACTGTTTTTATTATATTGATACTCAACTTTCTGAGCAGCAATTTTTCTAATTTGGCGATTTTCATGAAAGGTTCGGACAAGTGCTGCGGCATTATAAAAAGGGGTATTTAGAAGAGTATATTCTGCAAGTAATTTACTTTTGTTATCGTTTCTTAATGCTAAGTTTTTATATATTGGAATAATGGCGATTAATATAACAAATGCAATCACACTTTTTTTTGTTGTTTTTAGATCAGAGACTCGAGCTGCTTTATGGATGAGAAAATAGTAAATGGCAAAAGCACATAGATAAAATAAGACATAGTACTTATTATAAGAAAGCATACCGACAGTTTCACTGCCGTTAGTATTAATAAAAGTTTCAGCAATAGATGATGAAAAAGCAATATCGTGTTCACGATAAAAAAACAGAGAAATAGAAAGGTTTAAAGCCCATAATGCACTAATAATGAAGGTTATTATTTTTCCAAAAACAGAACGATAAATACCACTACACATCAGCATAAGTAGCCAACCAATAAGAACAATATAGATTTTTTGTTCTATATGCAGCGTTGAACCACCTAATATTGCAGGTGCCATAGATAAGAAAAATAAAAGTGCGTAATGAGTTAACCGAGACATAATCTATTTAAAAACTACCACCTCTTCTTATGTAGAATAAAAAGTTAACCATTTACTTTTTGACAATACAAGCCTTGTTTGGCTGAAGTGTGTCTGAAATTGCTATTATTATGGCTATTCCTCACTATTTTGGGCTTTTTGAGTTTATTAATAAGCGATATAGCAAATAAGTTGTGTTTGTTTTTGTTTGTAATTTATTGATTTTAATCTAATTTGTCTTTCTATTTATAATAATGAAATAACTAATAATAAGTTATTTAAATAATCGTATAGATATGTAGTTAAAGCTTAAAATTATTCTAAATAAGTAGATGATAGAAATCTCATCGAGATTTTTATGATGATTGATGAAAATGTTGAAAATGAATAACCCCAAAGTTAAAAATCACTTTGGGGTTATTTTTATTTAGAAAGATAACATTATTTCAAGCTGTTAGTGTTGTTTACCTTGTTCAATGCCTAAGCCAATTTGAGAACGAATAAACTGTGCTTGGAATTTTGCTTTCTCCTGCTCACCTAAAGATGATTTATCTGTAATAGAGAAAAGCCATGAGACAACAAAAGCAATAATTATTGAGAATAATGCTGGATATTCATAAGGGTAGATAGGTTTTTCATGTCCTAAAATACTCACCCAAATAGTTGGTCCTAAAATCATTAATGTGACTGCTACTAATAAACCAGACCATCCTCCCGCGACAGCACCTCGTGTTGTAAGCCCTTTCCAATACATAGATAACAATATGATTGGGAAGTTACAGCTTGCTGCAATAGAGAAAGCTAACCCCACCATAAAGGCAATATTTTGCTTTTCAAATAAAATACCTAAACCAATAGCGACGATGCCTAAGATAACGACAGTAATTTTAGATACTTTTAGCTCTTGTCTTTCATCGGCGTGACCATTTTTAATTACATTGGCGTAGAGATCATGTGATACCGCAGATGCACCCGCTAGAGTTAGTCCTGCAACAACGGCTAAAATAGTGGCGAAGGCGACAGCTGAAATAAAGCCTAAGAAGAAATTACCGCCAACAGCATCTGCTAAGTGAACTGCCGCCATATTGGTTCCACCAATCAAAGCACCAGCGGCATCTTTGAACACAGGATTAGGGCTAACGAGTAAGATAGCGCCGAAACCAATGATAAAAGTAAGGATATAGAAATAACCGATAAAACCTGTTGCATAGAAAACACTCTTACGGGCTTCTTTTGCATCGCTAACAGTAAAGAAGCGCATGATGATATGAGGAAGTCCCGCAGTACCAAACATAAGTGCAAGACCTAAAGAGAGAGCAGATATAGGATCAGAAACCAAACCACCTGGGCTCATGATAGAGAACCCTTTTGAGTGAACACTAACGGCTTCTTTAAATAAGGTGTTGAAATTAAAATCGACAGCTTTCATAACCATAACAGCCATAAAACTTGCACCTGCAAGTAATAAAATGGCTTTAATGATTTGAACCCATGTGGTGGCTAGCATGCCCCCGAATAGAACATATAGCACCATTAGAATACCGACGAGTACAACGGCAATATGATAATTTAAGCCGAAAAGGAGTTCGATTAATTTTCCGGCACCTACCATTTGTGCAATCAGATAAAGTGCAACAACAACTAGTGATCCAACAGCTGAAAGTGTTCTAACGGGTTTAGGGCTTAAGCGATAGGAGACAACATCAGCAAAGGTATAACGCCCTAAATTACGTAAGCGTTCAGCAATGATAAAAAGAATGATAGGCCAACCAATCAGAAATCCAATTGAATAGATAAGTCCATCATAACCCGAGGTATAAACTAGCGCAGAGATCCCTAAGAAGGATGCTGCAGACATAAAGTCACCGGCAATTGCCATACCGTTTTGAAAACCCGTAATTTTCCCTCCGGCAGTATAGTAATCAGCACGAGAGCGGGTACGTTTAGAAGCCCAATAAGTGATGTAAAGTGTTAATCCTACGAATATTAGGAACATTATAATGGCCTGAATATTCATAGGTTGTTTCTCACCTCCTTCTGTTATTGCGGTAGCGTAAGCAACCGTTGAGGAGAGGAAAAATAAGCTTATTGCATAGAGTAACTTTCTCATTTTTCTACCTCTTCAATAATTTCAGCGGTAAGTTTGTCGAACTCTGTATTGGCTTTAATAACGTAAATGCCTGTTAATAAAAATGAGGCGATGATTAAGCCCATACCAATAGGAATACCTCGAGTAATGTAGCTTCCTTCATACAGTGGCGTACCTAACCATTGTGGATAGAACGCAATAAGTAAGATAAATGAGACATACATAACGAGCGTAATAATTGAAAGTGTCCATGAAAAACGACTACGTTTATTAACCAGTTCTTTAAAGCGAGGGTTGTTTTCTATCTCTTGATAAATATTGGCATTCATCAGAGTTCTCCTCTATATAATTGTTTGGTTTATCACTTGATTTAGAGGCTTCAATCCCCCGCATTTCATGATTTTTAGGTAAGAGAGCCCAGCAAAGGCATTTTCATGCCTTTGCTTTGTCGTATTACGTTTTTTAAATGACAGCTATTTGTTGTGTATTAAGCAGTGAGTGATAGAGACTGTTTTTCTTCTAACAGTTTCTCTACAACACCCGGATCAGCGAGTGTTGAGGTATCCCCGAGGTTAGTTGTGTCGCCAGAGGCAATTTTACGCAAGATGCGGCGCATAATTTTCCCTGATCGTGTTTTGGGTAAGGAATCTGTCCAATGTAGGATATCTGGTGTGGCTATTGGTCCAATTTCTTTACGTACCCAGTTGCGAACTTCAGTGTAAAGTTCAGGTGTTGGCTCTTCACCGTGATTTAAAGTGACATAAGCATAAATAGCTTGCCCTTTAATATTGTGAGGAATACCAACTACTGCGGCTTCTGCAATTTTAGGGTGTGCAACAAGAGCGGATTCAATCTCTGCTGTTCCTAAACGGTGGCCTGAAATATTCAAGACATCATCAACACGTCCTGTTATCCAATAGTCACCATCTTCATCACGGCGAGCACCATCACCAGAGAAATACATACCTTTAAAGGTTGAGAAGTAAGTTTGTTCAAAACGCTCATGATCACCAAAAAGTGTTCTTGCTTGACCCGGCCAAGAATCAGTAATCACTAAGTTGCCTTCACAAGCCCCTTGTTGTACTTCTCCCATATTATCGACAATTGCTGGCTGAACACCGAAGAAAGGGCGTGTTGCTGAACCAGGTTTTAGATCCATGGCACCCGGTAATGGGGTTATCATGAAACCACCGGTTTCTGTTTGCCACCATGTATCAACGATAGGACATTGGCTACGCCCCATCTTCTGATAGAACCATTCCCATGCTTCTGGGTTAATAGGTTCACCTACAGAGCCTAGAATACGCAGAGAGGTGCGTTGAGTGCCCTCAATCGCCTTATCACCTTCAGCCATTAATGCTCGTATTGCGGTAGGTGCAGTGTATAAAATATTGATTTGGTGCTTATCAACGACCTGAGCCATACGATTAACTGATGGATAATTAGGGACACCTTCAAACATAACGGTAGTGGCACCATTTGAAAGAGGACCATACAGTAAGTAGCTGTGTCCTGTTACCCAACCTACGTCAGCGGTACACCAATAAATATCGCCTTCGTGATAATCAAAGGTGTATTTAAAGGTCATTGATGCATAAACGAGATAGCCCCCAGTTGTGTGTAGTACACCTTTAGGTTTACCTGTTGAACCAGAGGTATACAGAATAAAGAGAGGATCTTCTGCATCCATAACTTCAACATCACATTCTGTGCTGACACCTTGAATGATTTCATCCCACCAAACATCACGTCCTTCAATCCATTGTTCGGTATGTCCTGTTCGACGAAATACCACTACATGATTAATAGGAGGGATATCGGCATGATTTAAAGCATCATCAACATTTTTCTTTAACGGGATAGCGCGACCCGCACGTAATCCTTCATCAGCTGTGATCACTAATTTAGCTTTTGAATCGATGATCCGACCTGCAACAGCTTCAGGAGAGAAACCGCCAAAAATGACAGAATGGATAGCTCCAATACGAGTACAAGCGAGCATAGCAACCGCGGCTTCTGGCACCATCGGCATATAAATCGCCACAACATCGCCTTTTTTAATACCTAAGTTTTTTAATACGTTAGCGAACTGGCAAACATCTTGATGGAGTTGTCGGTAAGTGATTTTTTTCGACTCATTCGGTGAGTCGCCTTCCCAAATAATGGCGACTTGATCTCCTCGTGTTTTAAGGTGGCGATCAAGACAGTTTTGACTGATATTTAGCTGACCATCTTCAAACCAGCGAATGCGTACATGGCCTGGGTCAAAAGAAGTATTCTTTACCACGGTATATGGTTTTATCCAATCAATGATTTTCCCTTTATCTGCCCAAAAGGCCTCTGGGTTTTTGATGGATAATTCATAATCTTTTTGGTATTGCTCTTTATTGATCAGGGCGTGTTCTGCAATGCTTGCAGGAATATGATGTTGGTTTATTTTTGTCATAATAGTTCTCCTCACTGTTGTTAATACTATGTCAAAAAGTCGTTAACAAAAGAGGGCAAATAAAGATTGTTTCTTTTTTGCGCAGAAGATCACGAATTAATGGAAATGCTTTTCATGGAATGTTCAATTAGTGCTAAAGCTGGTAGGGAATTATTTATCTACTATTTTCTTGTTTAATAGGATCATCGTTTAATAGAAAGCTTTTAAATTAAAATAATATACTGTGAAAATTAATTTAACCGTGCTGGATAAAAAAACCACAAAAATAATATGGATATGATAATGATTTTCATTAACGTTTTTTTCACTATAATGAAATGAAAAGATAAATCACATGGTGTGATCCAAGATAAAACAGCACTGGAGATTAATATGAGCTATACATTACCTGCACTGCCTTATGCTTATGATGCATTAGAGCCTCACTTTGATGAGCGTACAATGGAAATTCACCATACTAAGCATCATCAAACTTATGTGAATAATACCAACACTGCATTAGAAAAATTACCTGAGCTTGCTGGCTTAGAGATTGATGAGTTAGTTAAAAATCTTCATAAAGTACCAGCGGATCAACGTACTTTTTTACGTAATAACGCAGGTGGTCACTCTAATCACTCATTATTCTGGAAAGGTCTGAAGCTAGGTACTCAATTACAAGGTTCACTAAAAGACGCGATTGAACGTGACTTTGGTAGCGTTGATGCCTTTAAAGAGTTATTTGAAAAAGCTGCGGCTAGCCGTTTCGGTTCTGGTTGGGCTTGGCTAGTATTAAAAGACGATGGCAAACTTGCGGTAGTTTCTACTGCAAACCAAGATAGCCCATTAATGGGTGAAGAGTTAGCTGGTGCATCTGGTTACCCAATTGTAGGGTTAGATGTGTGGGAACATGCTTACTACTTAAAATATCAAAATCGTCGCCCTGATTATATTAAAGCATTCTGGTCAGTGGTTAACTGGGATGAAGCACAAAAGCGTTTTCAGAGCAAAGCATAATTGAGTAGATAGTTTCCTTTCTTTTTTATATTTTCAATGCCGACAAATGTCGGCATTGTTTCTTTTGAACACTATCTTTACTATGAGTTATTCTTTTCTGTTTAGGTAGTGAGCTATGCGTTATTTTCCTAGTGTTTTTATCGGTAATGTCACAACAATATCTAATGGATTTACCAGTGCTATCACCAAAAGGCTGGTGGATGGTCATATCAAATTGACATCACTGGGATTAGAAGGTGATGAGCAAGCAGAAAAGAGTTTTCACGGTGGTCCTGATCGCGCACTTTGTCACTACCCTAAAGAACATTATCTTTATTGGGCTGAGCAATTCCCACAATTGACAGATTTTTTTCACGCCCCTGCATTTGGTGAAAATATCTCAACAACAGGTATGACAGAAGAGAATGTCTTTATTGGTGATATTTATCAGTGGGGAACAGCATTAATTCAAGTTACTCAACCTCGCTCTCCTTGCTACAAACTTAACACGGTGACAGAAGTCAGTAACTTTTCGCAAATTATGCAAGATAGTGGTTATTGTGGTTGGTTATATCGTGTTGTGAGTACAGGTGAAACAGGCAGTCATCATCCGCTTGTCTTGGTTTCAAGAAACAGCGATGTCTCTGTTAAAGAAGCGATTTCGATTGCTTTTCATATGCCATTTGATGAAGAGCTTTATCATCGCCTATTAAGTGCTGCCGGATTATCAGCTAGTTGGAGCAAGACTATGCAGTTAAGACTGCAAAATCAAACTATTGAAAGTTTTAATCGACGGTTATTTAAAGAGTAAATAGTTAACTTATTGATAATTAATGTTATTATTAATAAAAATTAGCTTGTGGACTAATTTAACCTTGCATAAAATTAGCTTGTAGGCTAATTTTAAGTTAAGGAAAAGCTTGTGTTTGAGATTTTATACCACCCAAATGCTTGGAATGAAGTATTAGAGTTACCTATTCAAATACGAGTTAAATACGATAAATTTATTATTAAGATAGAGCACGATGCTCGTTTATTAAGAGAGCCTGATACAAAATATTTAGGGAATGGTCTTTTCGAGATCCGTACTATGGGTACTGATATTGCTAGAGGCATATGGATATACCGTAAAAGAAATACAATTATTATGCTTCGTGTCTTTATTAAGAAAACACAAAAAATATCAAAGAAAGAGATTGAGATCGCCCAAAAACGATTGATGGAGGTGCTCAATGAAATTGAGAAGTCATAAAGAATTACATAATGAGATGATGGAAGATGAAGAATATCGTGTGGCTTGGGATGATGAAACACGCAAGGAAAAATTGAGAGACACATTGGCCCAATGGCGTAAACGCGATAATCTGACAAAAGCACAAGTTGCTGAGCGAATGGGTGTAACACCCCCCGTAATTACCAGAATAGAAAATAATATTACTAAAGCGAGTGTAGATACCTTAGCGAGATATGCGTACGCTTGTGGTATTAAGAACCCAATAATCCCTCTTTACTGAAAAAAACACCTCCCTAAAAATGAACTGCACCCCAAAAGTTGGACACCAACTTTGGGGTGTTTTTTTATGTATTAACGAAAAATTACGGATGTGCAATAAATCCGATTGCGTCATAAACCTTGTCTAAGGTTGCTTGAGCGCGAGCTTTGGCTTTATCAGCACCTTCTTTCATGATTTTATTGAGCAGGGCTTCATCATTACGGAAAGTGTTAAAACGTTCTTGAATGTTGGTTAGCATTTCAGATACTGCATCAGCGACAGCACCTTTTAGATGACCGTACATTTGGCCTTCAAATTCAGCTTCTAATTCAGGAATAGTTTTACCTGTAACACCCGCTAAAATATCGAGTAAGTTAGACACACCTGCTTTGTTTTCAAGATCGTAAATAACACGAGGTGGCTCTTCTGAGTCTGTCATTGCACGTTTGATCTTTTTAGCTGCTGCTTTTGGATCTTCTAGCAATGCGATAACATTATTACGGTTATCATCAGACTTAGACATTTTTTTAGTCGGATCTTGTAATGCCATCACACGAGCACCGCCTTTTGGAATAAAAGGATCAGGTACGGTGAAGATATCGCCATAAATAGCGTTAAAGCGCTGAGCAATATCACGGCTTAATTCAAGGTGTTGTTTCTGGTCGATACCTACAGGCACTTGGTTTGTTTGGTAAATCAGAATATCTGCTGCCATTAATACAGGATAATCGAATAACCCTGCATTGATATTTTCAGAGTGGCGTGCTGATTTATCTTTAAATTGAGTCATTCGGCTCAATTCACCAAAATAGGTATAGCAGTTAAGTGCCC
This sequence comes from Proteus sp. fly-1013, assembly GCF_040140245.1. NCBI lineage: Bacteria > Pseudomonadati > Pseudomonadota > Gammaproteobacteria > Enterobacterales > Morganellaceae > Proteus > Proteus sp. fly-1013. The sequence goes on from NZ_JBEEWD010000007.1 coordinate 9,817, forward strand.
AGCTTAATTGTGCATGTTGTGGAACATGTGACTGAACAAAAATAGTGCTTTTTTCTGGATCAATACCACAAGCAAGATACAGAGCCAGTGTATCTAAGGTTCTTTTTCTTAGCTCTTTAGGATCTTGGCGTACTGTAATGGCGTGTTGGTCAACGATACAGTAAATGCAATCATAGTCATCTTGCATTTGTACCCATTGACGTAGTGCACCCATATAGTTTCCGATAGTTAATTCACCAGAAGGTTGTGCACCACTGAATACAATTGGCTTTTGTGCCGTTTTTTCTACTGAAGTCGTCATTTTAATTCTGTTCCACAGTTGTCATTGGCGTGATATCGAGGATAGAAAGCAAGTCAGCAAAATTATCGAGAGTAAAATCAGGTTTACTGTCTGCAATAGATACGCCGTAGTTATAGCCGTAGGTTAAACCTACGCAAGGGCACTCAGCCGCTTGTGCTGCAATAATATCGTTGCGAGAATCCCCAACAAAAAGGAGTTCTTCCTTTTTAACACCAAATGTGCCCATTGTTAAATATAATGGTGCTGGATGTGGTTTTTTTTCTTTCACATCATCGCCACCTAACACTAAGGAAAAGTATTTCTCAATTTCCAGCTGTTGTAGTAATGGTGCAATAAATGGTGTTGGTTTGTTTGTCACGATACCCAGAGGAATATTGTGTGAAGCTAATACTTCAAGGGTTTCTTTAACGTGAGGGAATAAATCACTGCCTGTTTTGACTGAGGTTGCATAATGTTCATCAAAAAGATCACGCATCTCTTTTAATAAGGTATCAGTCACATCCTCGACACCCGCATTGTGTAAAGCGCGTGTTAGTAGCATATCCACGCCGTTTCCAACCCAAATAGTGACATTATGTTTGCCAGCTGGAGGGAAACCTTTTGCTTTTAATGCGTAGTCTGTTGCTTCTGTAAGACCGACAGCGCTGTCGGTGAGAGTGCCATCAAGATCAAAGGCGATAGCACGGATACCTTTGAGTTTTTTATCTGTCATTACGATACCTTTTCTAATTCACGGCGCATATTGTCGATAACATGCTTATAGTCTGGCTGATTGAAAATAGCAGAGCCAGCAACGAACATATCAGCGCCAGCTTGCGCAATTTCAGCAATATTATCGACTTTGACACCGCCATCAATTTCTAAACGAATGTCATAACCACCATCGTCAATCATCTTACGAACTTGGCGTAATTTATCGAGGGTATTAGGAATAAATGATTGTCCACCAAAGCCTGGGTTAACAGACATCAGCAGAATAAGATCCAATTTATCCATAACATAGTCGAGATAGTTTAATGGGGTTGCTGGATTAAGCACTAAACCTGCTTTACAACCACAATCTTTAATTAATTGAATAGTACGATCGACGTGGTCACTGGCTTCAGCGTGAAATGAGATATAAGTTGCACCCGCGTTTGCAAAATCAGGGATGATACGGTCAACGGGTTTAACCATTAGATGAACATCAATAGGTGCTGTAATGCCGTAGTTACGTAGAGCCTTACAAATTGGCGCACCAAATGTCAGATTAGGAACATAGTGGTTATCCATGACATCGAAGTGGACAACATCAGCACCCGCTGCGAGCACTTTTTCAGTATCTTCACCAAGGCGAGCAAAATCAGCAGATAAAATAGAAGGGGCAATCAGAAAATCTTTCATCGCATTCTCCAGACAACACTCCCATTGTCGGGAGGTGTTAACGATTATTTATATAAGGCAAGTAATTCGTTCACTTTGCTACGACCGAGTGTGTTGCTACTGATTGTTCTTCTGACTTTCACACTGTGTAGCTCTTTTGCGTCTACATACCACTCTTTTGTTAACGCAGTCTCATGATTTGATATTAACACGGGTATCTGTCTCTCGTAAGCCAGCATTGAGGCAAGTTGAGCCAGATGTTCCTGCTCTTGAAAACTAAAGCTATTTGTATGGTATGACGTGAAATTTGCAGTCGGTGATAATGGTGCATAAGGAGGATCGCAATAAACGACGGCACCTTTTTCTGCATTGGTCATAGTAGATGAATAGCTTTGGCAAACAAATTCGGCTTTTTGTGCTTTTTCAGAAAACCAAATTAGCTCTGCTTCAGGAAAATAAGGTTTTTTATAACGACCAAAAGGGACGTTGTATTCGCCTTTTGAATTATAACGACACAGCCCATTGTAGCAATGACGGTTAAGATAGAGAAATAACACACTACGCTGATAAGCGTCCGTTGAACGATTAAATTCTTGTCGTAGTTGATAAAACTCTTCTGCGATATTCATTTGAGGGGTAAATAATAAGCGGGCATCCTTCATAAATTTTTCAGGATGTTGCTTTACCGTATTATAGAGATGAATTAGATCACTATTTATATCGGCAAGAATATATGAATCGTATTCTGTATTCAAAAAAACAGAACCGGCACCCATAAAAGGTTCAATTAAACAATTACCCTCGGGCAGATGACGTTTAATGTCATCTACCAAAGGATATTTACCACCAGCCCATTTTAGGAATGCGCGTTTTTTTTTCATGCCGTCCAAATTTCTCAATCGTTTCAGAGTCGCCGATTGTACTCTGTTTCAGACAGCATATCAGCGGTGAACTTCGTCTTAATTATTTTTTTAGATCCTGATGAACATGTTTCATCGGTCTAACCCAAGGTTGTTTTGCTTGCACTGGCGCTGGTAAAGAAGAAACGGCCTGTTTGGCTTCGCTTATATTACGATAATTTCCATAGATGAGTACATACCATGGGTTACCGTTACGCTGTGTTTTGTAAATAGCGTAGTTTCCATTGAGGTTCTTTTTAGCGAAAGCCTCTAAGGTATCTTGGCGGCTTGCACCACTTAATTGCAATGTATAGTTAGTGGCAGGAATAGCACTTAAATTACCTGCTGATAATGAACCTGAAACAACAGGTTTAGCCGTTGTAGGCTTAGGTTGTGTTGTTGCTGGTGGTGTCACCGGTTTTGTCGGTGGTGTTTTTACTTCAGCCGGTTTTTGCACTGGTTGTACAGGTTTGGTAGCGGGTGGCTGTGTAACAGGCTGTACGGGTTTTGGTTGTTGTGCATCTAACTGCTGACTAGTCGCCTGATTAATACCCGCTTGTTGTTGATTTAATGAATCAACGATATCTCCAGGGATCTCAACACGTTGACCTTGTGAATCAATCATTGGAGGTAAATTTTGTGAAGGTGGTGTTGCAGGTTGTATATCTTGCCCAGAAATAGATTGAGGTGTTGATGGCTGATCATTTTCTGAAGGCGTAACGGATGACGGTTGCTGAGACAGATCGATATTTCTTTCTGTGTTGGTCGGAGAGGTAGGTTCAGTTGTTTCTGGTGATTTTAATGCTGAACTTATTGCGATAATTAACAAAATAAGGACTAAAACACCTACACCAATCATCATCTGTTGACGGGATACAGAGAATCGTGCGTTTTTTAATGGATTGCTACGAGGTCGGTTGGTTCGACGTTCAGGTCTATCCGATGTATCAGGTTTGAGTGAATTATCACCCTTGGTTTCATTATCAGGTTTGAACTCGTCCATTATGCCCTCCGTCAGAGCGTCAAAAAGCGAAAAATATTCTATTCAGCCTTAGCCATTACCTCATAGTATAAGGATGAAACGCTTTTTCTGAAACGTTGCATTTGACAATATTAACCAGAATTTTCCTTAAATGAATATTCTGGTTTGTTTCTTGTCAGGTAATGGGGAGCTTAATTTGCATTAATGCAAGATGTTATCGCTTTGCGGACTTGTTCGCGAGTAATATCGGCACGTAATTCGGATTGACCGATGCCTTTTGGTAAAACAAGGTGTAATTTGCCACCAGATACCTTTTTGTCTCTCATCATATGAGGTAAATAGTCATCAGGTGTCATTTCAATAGGACCGTTGACGGGAAGATTAGCTTTCTCAAGCAATTGAATAACACGTTGAGTCTCTTCTTCAGTGAATTGACCAAGTGCTTGAGATGTTCTTGCCGCCATTACCATACCTGCAGCAACAGCTTCACCATGCAACCAAACACCATATCCCATATGAGCTTCAATGGCGTGTCCATAAGTATGTCCTAGGTTGAGTAGTGCGCGTAAACCACTTGTTTCTTTTTCATCAGCAGCAACGACGTCAGCTTTTAGTTCACAGCAACGACGGATACAAAATGCCATGGTTTTAGGATCAAGAGCTAAGAGTTTTTCAATATTATTTTCAAGCCAGATAAAAAAGTCTTTATCTAAAATGATGCCATATTTAATAACTTCAGCTAAACCCGATGAAAGTTCACGAGGCGGTAATGTGGCAAGACAATCGAGATCGATAACAACAGAAGCGGGCTGATAAAACGCACCAATCATGTTTTTGCCAAGAGGGTGATTAACTGCGGTTTTTCCACCAACAGAAGAGTCAACTTGTGACAATAGTGTTGTTGGTACTTGGATAAAGCGAACACCACGTTGATAGCTTGCTGCGGCAAAACCGGTTAGATCACCAATAACACCACCACCTAATGCGATAAGTGTTGTATCTCGATTGTGATTTTTTTCTAATAATGCAGTAAAGACATCATTCATGATCTCTAGCGATTTATATTGTTCGCCATCAGGCAAAATCACGCTATCAACCAAAACACCTTGTTTTTTTAAGGTGTCTGTTACCTTTTCTAAATAGAGTGGAGCAAGTGTCACGTTTGTGACTATCATAACTTGCTGCCCTGATTTTAAAGGTAAAAAGGTATCTTCTTGATGAAAAAGGCCAGAAGCAATGGTAATGGGATAGCTTCTTTCACCTAATGTGACAGTGATTTTTTCCATAACAGTGGCCTTCTTCTTATTGTCTTTACTTAACCTTATAAATAGCTGAATTTATTAGTTTTGTTCTAATAATTCAATTATTTGATTGGCTACAATTTTTGCACTCTGATCATCAGTATGAATAGTGATGTCAGCAATCTCTTCATAAAGAGGATTACGTTCTTCAGCTAATGTCTCTAGGACATCGCGCACAGGTTCAACACCTTGCAATAAAGGACGCTTTTTATCACGTTGGGTACGAGCGAGTTGTTTTTCAATATTGGTTTCTAAATAAACAACCACACCACGTGCAGATAGTCTGTTACGGGTTTCTCGCGATTTCACCGAGCCACCACCTGTTGCAAGTACAATGCCTTGTTTTTCAGTGAGTTCGTTGATTATTTTCTCTTCTCGTTGACGGAAGCCTTCTTCGCCTTCAACATCAAATACCCAACCTACATCCGCACCTGTACGCCGCTCAATTTCCTGATCGGAATCATAAAACTCCATACTAAGTTGTTGAGCTAACTGACGACCAATAGTGCTTTTGCCGGCACCCATAGGCCCAACCAGAAAGATATTACGTTTCTCTGCCATGTTTTTGGTATTACTAAGATATTCGTTAATGATAACCCGCCCCGCCAAATTCATTCAGCGACGGGACCTAAACTGAAATTTATGAGTGTTTATCTAATTCACACCTGATAACATTTGTTATCTACTCTCATAATAAGACTGAGTTCTTTCAGTAGATCGCTATAAAATAACCACATGCTGTCATAAGCGACAACATAGGATAAAAATCCCTTTGCCCACAGTACATAACAAAAACTACTAAAAAAAGTAATTATCTTTGTTGGCAACGCGGAGATTCTAACACAATTTAGTCGGAAAACCGCATCTGATAATATTGTCTTTTTCGTCATCAATCGATCAATATTACATATAAAAAGCCCTACCTCCAAGAATAGAGGAAGTGCATAAAATGTATCCGTATTTTTATTGTGATGTTTCAGGCTCACTCAAATTAGCTAACCCTTGTAAGCTAAATCGTCCTCATCGTCAAATCTATAAATACTGATTATAAGAAAAAACAATGAATAACTCTCAGTTTAATCCTAGTAAAAAACATATAGTGCTTTGTATTTTATAATAAAAGTATTTATTACATAAAAAATTAGATTAATTTGGGTGTAATAAAAATAACCAATTCATGGCGGCTGTGTTGCTCTCTTTTATGACTGAAAAGTACGCCTAGTAATGGAATAGAGGATAAGAAAGGGATCTTTGCCGTGTGTTCTTGTTGTTTTTGCTGAAATATACCGCCTAACATAATGGTTTCTCCATCACGAATAGTCACTTCTGTGCTGATCTCTTGTTTATCAATAGACAGATGTTCACTTCCACCTTGAACAAGTGCAATGCCTGGTGTGTTTTGACTAATTTTAAGTATTAATCTTATCTTTTTATTTCTTTGAATTATGGGTGTTACTTCCATACCTAAGACAGCTTCTTTAAATTGAACTCGTGTAATTTCATTATCTCGACTGACATAGGGGATCTCCGTTCCTTGTTTGATGGATGCTGTTTTTTCATGAGCGGTCGTTAGCCGTGGACTTGCAATAATAGATAACTGTTTTTCTTGTTCTAATGCGCTTAATTCAAGCTCTAATAGACGCCCATTAATTCTGGCAATATTAAATGCAATATAGTGAAGGGGATTTTTGGTATTTTGATGGAGCGATAATGCAGAAAGTGAAGGGGTTGATAACGCTGAATTAAGCGAAGAGGTTGTTGGAATAGCATTAGGTATTGTAGAGGCGGCTTCGGTTTGTGTTTTTAATGCTTGTAATCCCCATTGAGTGCCTAATTCATTTAAAGCATCCTGACTGCTACTCACAATATGTGCGGTGATATGAACTTGTTGTTGGGGAGTATCTCGTAATTTTAACCAATCCTCAATTTCAGACAGTGTCTTACTATTATCAACGATAGAAAGACTATTTGATTCACTATCTACAATAATGCGTCCCTGCTGACTAAGTAATGGAATAGTATGATTACTTAGTTGTTCACCTAATTTCTTAGCATCAGCATAATTTAATGGATAAAGTTGGTGATGTAATTCCTCTGGTTGTTCTGTGGTTGATGTTTGCTCTTCAATAAAGGTGGATGACATTTTTTCATCATCGATATTCTCAGGAAAGAAGGGATCTCTGGTGTGAGCCCTAATGGTGGTTGCCATACATAATATGACAATTAAAATTCCTATCTTCATGATATATCACCCTGTATTGCGCTAGGATAACTTAGCTCTGTCAGGCCCATTTGTACTGAAATTAAATGGGTTTCTATTGGAACAATATTCAGAGAAATAAGCGCTAAGCTCGTTTGATTAAGGTATTCCAATAGCGTTAAAAACTGTGAGTAAGACAAAGTAAACGTAAGTTTATATAAAGAGTTAGGCGTGATTTCCCAAATCTCTGGCATAAAATGATAAGTCATCAATAAGTGTTGTAATTGCTCACTAACTGGAGAGGTATTTAATGGGATGTCATAATCTATTTGTTGTGCGATCAGTGAATTAAGAGTAGGCATTGTTTCTAACGTACTTTGATGGTGATTAATGCGCTTTAGTCTTTGTGCCATTTCTACATGCTGTTGGGTTATCTCTTGCTGGTAGTCTGTGTAGATAAAGAGGTAATAAAATAGAAAGGCAATAAAAGGTATAATTAAGCTCAGTAAAGTGAGTTTCCACTTAGGTAAAAATGCAATAAATAACAACCATTGTGCATTTATTTTCATTGGCTTCCCTCATCTTCTTCATTTTCGTATCCTCGATTTTGCTCTTCTGATTTTCCGTTTAAATGTACTTCTGTGTAAGACGGATCAATTTTGCTTTGTTGTAAATAACCCAATGTTAAATAGGCTAAAGCTGGGTGACTTTTAAGATTGGTAATAAAGGAGAGTGATTGTGTATTAGGGAGAGTGAGATGCAGTGAGAGTTGATTATCTGCTCCATCATAATGGCTAATCCAACCTGTTGAAGGAAGATGCATTTCGATAGCTCGAAAGAATTGAATGTAATGTAAATATCGCAGCCAGTTTTGATAATAGAGTGAATAGTTTTGATAACGTAAAAGTGTCTGTTTTTTCTGTTCTTGATATATATCTAGCTGCTTTAGTAATAAATCTTCTTGTTGCTGAGTTTGGCGTTGTTGAGCTGTTATGAGTGTTCGCTTTTGTGTCAAATGGTAAGTGCAATAGCTACAAATAACGAAAGTGATTGTGAGCAATGATAGCGTTTGAGAAAGCCATAACCATGCTTTTTGTCTAAATAACCTGTGCCGCCAAGGTAGATAATTTATTTGATACATAACACCTCTTCAAGGCGTAATGCCAAACCGAGTGCAACAAGTGGAATGAGATCTTTATTTGACGTTGTTTTAAATAAGTCGTGGGAATGATTGGGCCAAATAGGCATTGACTGGCTAAAATATTCCTCATTCTCACCCGTTAAGTAACAGTGCTTTAATGACCAATGATATTTTTCTATTAGCTGGTCAATATATGCTTGTTGTTCTTGTTGGTTTTCATAGGCGATAGAGCCGTAATGGGGCATGTTTTCATCAGATGATACCCAAAGTAGCATTTTGTTTTTACAGTATAAAAGTGGATCTTGAGGTGAGATATCAAGGTAAGTTGCTAAATAGCGTAGTGCACATGCAGGGGTATCAATCGCAGTTATTGTTAAGTTTATTCGAGAAAATAAGTCAATATACTTATCTAAAATCGTTTTATGGCACAGATGAATAGCGAGTTTCCCTTTATTTTGTCGATAATCAAAATTAACAGGGATTTTCGTATTTTGTGTGTAAGATGTGGCTCGTAGTTGAGCTAACCGATAACATGCTGCTGATGTAAGGGAAATAGCATGAGGCAGTGGAATAATTTGATAGTTTTCATAAATATCAGGTAGCGAAAGCGTAACATTATTAATAGAGGGCAATTTTTTACGCCAATCTATTAGGATTTTTCTTAATTTTGTGTCATTTACATCGCCATTAAGAGGTAAAGGGAATTGCCAAAATGCACTGATCTTCCATTGTTTATTCTGCTGAAATACCAAAACTGCATTGATATGATGAGTGTTAATTTCAATACCAATCTGGTAATTGTGTGTTTCCATAAATGATATCCATATCTATTGATGAGTAATTGCCTATTTTCAAAGAGGCGTTACCTTTATACTACGCACTGTTTGTTTATAAACCGCCCAATTCACACTACATGGGAAATTTAAGGTGAAGTTCTTAAAATATTTTTTCATCTTCGTTTTTGCTTGCATAATTTTGGGAGCAGCCTCGATATACGGTATGTATAAGTATGTTGAGCCTCAGTTACCCGATGTCGCGACATTAAAAGATGTTCGTTTACAAACCCCTATGCAGGTATTTAGTGCAGACGGAGAGTTGATCGCGCAATACGGTGAAAAACGTCGTTTACCGCTAACATTGGAGGAGATGCCTCCTCAACTTATTAATGCCTTTATTGCAACAGAAGATACGCGTTTTCGTGAGCATCACGGTATTGACCCTATTGGGATCTCGCGTGCTGTTGTCGTGGCATTAACATCAGGACAAGCTTCTCAAGGCGCAAGTACCATCACGCAACAACTAGCTCGAAATTTCTTTTTAACACCTGAAAAGAAATTAATGCGAAAAATTAAAGAAGCCTTTTTGGCGATCCGCATTGAGAAAGAGCTTACTAAAGATGAAATTTTAGCGCTGTATCTAAATAAAATTTATCTAGGTAACCGTGCTTACGGTGTGGGTGCTGCGGCTTATGTTTACTTTGGTAAGAGTGTTCATGAGCTTAGCCTAAATGAAATGGCAGTGATTGCTGGTTTACCAAAAGCACCATCAACACTTAACCCGCTCTATTCTTATGATCGTGCTTTAAAACGTCGTAATGTCGTTTTACAGCGTATGTATGAAGAGAACTATATCACTCGTGCACAGTATGAAAGTGCAAGGGCAGAGCCGATTGTTGCTAAATACCATGCACCGCAAATTGATTTCTCCGCACCTTATCTAACAGAGATGGTGAGAATGGAGATGTATGAGCGCTATGGTGAAAATGCTTACACTGATGGCTATAAAATCTACACTACGGTTGTTCGTAAAGATCAACTAGCAGCAGAAAAAGCGTTGCGTGACAATGTTATCGACTACGATATGCGTCATGGTTACCGAGGTGCTCAAGAAGTTTTATGGAGTGAAGGGCAAACGCCATGGGATAATGAAGCTATCACCAAGAAATTAAAAGGGATCCAAACTTATGGTCCTTTAATTCCGGCGGTTGTGTTATCTGCGGATGCTAAAGAAGCCAAAGTTATCTTAAAAACGGGCGACAACATTACGCTAGATTTAAAAGCGGTTCGTTGGGCTCGTAAATTTATTTCTGACACTTCTCAAGGTGCAACACCGACAAAAGTTGATGCCGTTGTCCATGTTGGTGAGCAAATTTGGGTACGTCAAAATAACGAAAACAGTTGGGTATTAGCGCAACTTCCAGGTGTTAATGCAGCATTTGTTGCATTAGATCCAATCAATGGAGGGATTATTGCGCTTGTTGGTGGTTTTGATTTTGAGATCAGTAAATTTAACCGTGTTTCTCAATCTTTACGCCAAGTCGGTTCAAACATTAAACCTTTCTTATATGCTGCGGCGTTAGATAAAGGGTTGACGTTATCGACACTACTTAATGATTTACCTATTAGCCGTTGGGATGCTGGTGCAGGTACAGATTGGCGTCCTAAAAACTCACCGCCAACTTATGCAGGTCCTATTCGTTTACGCCAAGGTTTAGGTCAGTCTAAAAACGTAGTAATGGTACGAGCAATGCGCGCAATGGGTGTGGATTATGCCGCTGATTATCTATTGCGTTTTGGTTTCCCTAATCAAAATATTGATAGAACAGAATCTTTAGCATTAGGTTCACCATCATTTACGCCAATGCAAATGGTACGAGGGTTTGCTGTTATGGCAAACGGCGGATATCTCATCGAGCCTTATTATATTCAACGTATTGAAAATGCTGATGGTGAAGAGCTGTTTACTGCAAAACCGAAAGTAGCTTGCCCAGATTGTACAGATATCCCTGTTATTTACGGCGATACAATGCGTTCTATTGCGTTATCAGATGACTATATGGAAAACGTTGCTCAATCTAATAAATCTCAGCCTGAAACAACTGAGCCTGAAATTGAATTAGAGCAAGCACCGTTAGCTGAAACTGTAAAAGAAAGCCCTTATGCACCACACGTTATCAGCACACCACTGGCTTACTTAATGCATGATGCATTAAGAACAAACCTTGTGGGTGAACCAGGATGGTCTGGTACTGGTTGGCGTGCTGTTCGTGATCTTAAACGCCAAGATATAGGTGGTAAGACAGGAACAACAAACAGCTCTAAAGATGCGTGGTTCTCTGGATATGGTGCCAATATTGTTGCCACAGCTTGGATTGGTTTTGATGATAGTAGCCGCAATTTAGGTCGAACTGCTGCTAGTGGCGGTGAAGCGGGTGCTAAAACAGCACAACCTATTTGGAACGACTTTATGAAAGTGGCTCTGGATGGTGTGCCAGTTAATATGATGCCTGCACCAAAAGGTGTCGTCGCTGTTCAAATTGATAGAAGAACAGGAAAGCTGGCAGGTGATGGTTCTTCAATGAAAGAATATTTTATTGATGGAACCCAACCGACAGAAAGAGCAAAAAATGAAGTAGGAACACAGATTTTTGAGGATAATGGCGAGTCTAACGAGTTATTCTAATTAATCGAAAATAAAAACCGGATGTCAAAGTCCGGTTTTTTATTATCTACTTATTTTGTAATAGATAGCGATGGGCTAAGAAGAGAGCACTGACGCTACGAGCTTCTGTGAAGTCTGGATGGTCGAGTAAATCCATCATTTTTGCGATAGGCCAACGTATTTGGAACAGTGGTTCAGGTTCATCACCTTCAAGTTGTTCTGGATAAAGGTCATGCGCAATAACAATGTTCATTTTGCTAGAAAAGTAAGACGGTGCCATAGAAAGCTTTGCAAGTTCTATTAATGAATGGGCACCATAGCCAATTTCTTCTTTTAGTTCGCGGTTTGCGGCTTGTAGGGCATTTTCACCGGGATCAATTGCGCCTTTGGGAAAACCAAAATCGTAATTTTCGATACCAACGGCGTATTCACGAATAAGAATAAGATTGTCATCAATGATAGGAACAATCATAACGGCTTCACGATTAGCTGGTTTCATTCGCTCATAAGTACGTTTTTCTCCGTTACTAAACTCCAGATTAACGGATTGGATCTGAAATAATCGAGAACGGGCGATGTTATCAACGTTTAATATATTGGGTTTTTTAAGTTCTTTCATAACAGTCCCTGGCAGAATAGAGATTAACCTGAATTTAACACATTAATGACAAAATAAATCTAACAATTAGATTTAGCTTTTAAGGGAAAATTGAGTACACTCCGCTATCCAACCTAGTTATTTATTGATTTTTTGAGAATATTATTATTTATTGATTCGCTATTTTACCTGAAGATAGCGTTGTTAGCGGATATAAACTTGATAAGAGATATAAATTATAACGCGACAGCAAAAATATAATCTATTGTATTTAAATAAAAAATAGAACAAAAGAATAGGAATTGCCTTATGTTAGGCAGGGTTTTAAATTTGTTATTGTTACTACGCAGCATCAGTATAAGCATGGGGAAAAAATGAGATTATCAGTCATTATATTGGCTATCTTGATGATAAGCCTATTTATAATGGCCGCCTTTCTATTCTTTAAAAGAAGGCGGCTTGATGGCTCACATCATCTCCCATCCCTCGCTAAACCTACTTATCGCAAGCTCACTTCTGATGACTATGGGCTTATTAGTGATTATTTATCTTATTTTGGTACCTCTGATTTCTCTTCTGGCTATTCATTACAAAACTTCCCCGAGATGCCAGTTAAAGGCGAAGTCGTTACTACATTAAGAAATATCGTTAATCGCTTTGCGGGTTCTAGTGAAGGATTAAATCATTGGCGTTACTATATTGATGCTGTTGAAATTCATATTCCCCCACTGCTTGTTCCTTATCTTCAGCAAGAAAACGTTCTTGATGTTGTCTGCACCCCCTCGATCCCCATCGTTGTGGGTGTGAATGGTCATTTCTTAAAAGATGAAAAAATTCATTTTTCTGCTTTAAGTTTAAAGCAGCTTTCTGAGCCAATATTGGCAAATGGTTCATCAACAATTCAAAAGAATGAAGGTGATGCGGCTCACTTATTACAAATCCGAGAAGAAACAAACGAAGAATATCGATTACATAACTCATCTGGTTTTTGGGATGGTTCTTTTATTTGTATAGGGTTTACGTTGTGCCTAACAGCCTTAATGATGCCTCAAGTTTTTCTTCCTTGGATACTAGCGACCGGTAGTGCTTTTCTTGCTATTGGTGTTTTTCTGATCCACAACCCTTTGATCAAACCTCGTAAACAAGAAATCCACTGCTTTAAAGGACGTTTAAAGCGCTGGGGGCTTTTTGGTAACTTTGATCATGGGCAGGTAAAAAATGTTTCTTTAGGGGGGATTGATCTCATTTATCCGCCTCATTGGGAGCCTTATATTCAAAGCGATATTGATAAGGTGACTTATTTAGAAATGTACCCAAGTCATCATGTTGTAAAGCAAGGAAATTACCTTTCATTGCATGATGAAGAAAAAAATTATCCATATAAACGCTATATTAAAAATATTATCTTCGTTTTCTGGAGCCTGTTTATTATTGGCATGTTGTATCTCTATCAGCCACTTTCTCTTTCAATGAAGCTCAGTTTTTCATGGCTTAAAGATACAGAACCTCACTTAGTCACCAATTTTACCGAGTTGGAAACAACTGATTTGCATGTCGGAGATATTATTCAAGCGAAAGGGGTTGGGATGTGTTACATGCCACCTAATTTATCAAGTAAGAATAATAAAACGATTTTTGCACCTTTTGATTGTTCGGGAATTTACTGGAATAACAGTAATCCAATGCCAATGCCTGAATCGAGCACGATAGAAAAAGCCGCTGCTTTATTGCATATGGTTGAAGAGCAATTACATCCTGTTTCTAATAACCGAGTTAACCCAAGTTTAGGGCAAGCTATTACTAAATCCGGGATGAACCTATTAGATAATTTTGATGGCATTGTGTTGAAAACACAGGATTTATGCCCAAGAGAAAACGAGTGTATTCGCCTTAAAATGGCGCTAGTAAACTTAAGTAATGTCAATGATTGGGCTGCATTAGTTCAACGAGCTGAAAGTGGTAAATTAACTGGAACCAATGTTTTATTGCGTGCAGTAAGTGCTGAGGCCTTGGAAAAGCTTATCGACACCACCACATCTTCTTTTATCTACCGAGAAATAGATAAAGCCGCAATACTGTTAAACAGTCCTCCTCCGGGGGGGGTGCTGTTAATCAGTGATGAAAGAAAACAGCTTGTTGATTACGCTTCAAGTTCAAACTCTGTGTTTGAACCTACTCCGTTAGAACAGTGGCGAGAACTACAACGTTTATCTGATATTTTATTGCATACACCTTTTGATACAGGTGGGGTAATAACTGGCATGGTTGTTGATGCGAATGGTACGTTACAGATATTTTTACATAGCCTGCCAGATTCAATGACGATGTTATATTACATCGGGAATACGTTATTATTGTTTATCGCTATTGGGTTCTTAATATTGAACCTATTTCTTATCATCCGGCGTCGGCGACAAAACAACCAACGCATGAATAAAATCAGTCTCTACTATGAGCACTGTTTTTATCGCCCTCCTCAGTAAGTCCCTTGTTGTGGAAGGCTATGTGTTTACACTATCGCCTTCATAAAGAAGTTGAAGTTAAGGAGAAAGGGATGAGTCAACCATCGCAAGAAAGTGGCGTCCGTTTAGATAAATGGCTCTGGGCTGCACGTTTCTATAAAACACGCGCTATTGCTCGCACAATGATTGAAGGTGGTAAAGTTCACTACAATGGTGTGAGAGGCAAGCCAAGTAAAACCGTTGAAGAGGGCGCTGAAATACGTCTACGACAAGGTAATGATGAACGGACGGTAACCATTCTTATGGTAAGCTCACAGCGACAAGGTGCTACGCAAGCACAAGCACTTTATTGTGAAACACCAGAGAGTATTGCTAAAAGAGAAAAAATTGCTCTAGCAAGAAAAATGAATGCGTTAACAATGCCTCATCCTGAACGTCGTCCCGATAAAAAGGAAAGACGCACCTTACTTCGCTTCAAACAGACAAATTTACAAGAATCGGATTAACCGATTCCCTGAAATGAGAGAAAATCATGTCTAAAAAAGACTCTTTATCACGTTTTTTATTTGAAAAAAACGCGGTACGTGGCGAATTGGTCAATGTGACTGAAACCTATCAATCAATGCTTGAAAATCACCATTATCCTGAGCCAGTTCAACACCTTCTGGGGGATTTGCTGGTGGCTACCAGTTTGTTAACAGCTACGCTTAAATTTGAAGGCGATATTACGGTTCAAATACAAGGTGATGGTCCTGTGCGACTGGCAGTGATCAATGGAAATAACAATCAACAAATGCGTGGTGTTGCGCGTATTGGGGATGATGTTAAAGCAGGTAGTAGCTTAAAAGAGATGATCGGGAATGGTTTTATGGTCATCACGGTAACACCTGAGAAAGGTGAACGTTATCAAGGGATTGTTGCTCTTGATGGCGAAACTATCGAAGCCTGTATTGATAACTACTTTAAGCAATCAGAACAGTTACCTACACGCGTATTTATTCGCAGTGGTACGCAAGCAGGCAAACCAGCCGCAGCGGGTATGTTATTACAAGTATTGCCAGCATCAGAAGAGTTCACCGCAGAACATACGGCTGAACATTTTGAATTGCTCACACAGTTAACACATACAATCAAGGCTGAAGAGCTATTTACGCTAGATACTAAAGAGATCTTACATCGCTTATATCACGAAGAAGATGTCACTCTTTATGATCCTCAAGTTGTTGAATTCCATTGCACTTGTTCGCGAGAACGTTGTGAAAATACATTAGTAACATTGTCGAAAGAAGATGTGAACCACCTGTTGCAAGAACAGGGAAATATTGATATGGAATGCGAATATTGTGGAACACATTACATCTTCACAGAGAATGATATTAATAATATCAATAAGTTGGATGGGTCTGAATTGCACTGATTCGATTTAGCAAGACCATTTTATCCAAAGGACGCTATTTTGCGTCCTTTTTTATTCAACAATATTTCTTTAGTTTTGTGCATTAGCTCTCGTTCTTAACATAAAAAAATTATAAATTTTCAAAATATTGATAACAATCGCTGTTAATTACTCGTAACACCTTAATATTATTCGTAGAAAGGTCTATTTATCAGGAGCGAAACTATGAGCGTTAAAGGTCTTACCCCTAAGGATCTCCAGCAGTACGGTATTAAGGACACGAGTGAAATCATTTATAACCCAAGCTACGAGCTGTTATTTAATGAAGAAACCAAGCCTGGATTAACAGGTTACGAGCGAGGCACTCTAACCTCGTTAGGCGCTATTGCCGTTGATACAGGTATATTTACTGGACGTTCTCCGAAAGATAAATACATTGTTCGTGATGATGTTACTCGTGACACCGTATGGTGGGCTGATCAGGGTAAAGGTAAGAACGATAATAAGCCACTTTCACAAGAAGTGTGGGCTGACTTAAAATCGTTAGTTACTAATCAGCTATCAGGCAAACGTTTGTTTGTTGTTGATGCGTTTTGTGGTGCGAATGCGGATACACGTTTAAAAGTGCGTTTTATCACAGAAGTTGCTTGGCAAGCGCATTTTGTTAAAAATATGTTTATTCGCCCTGAACAAGAAGAGCTGGAAAATTTCACACCAGACTTCATTGTGATGAACGGAGCGAAATGTACAAATCCAAATTGGAAGGCACAAGGTCTGAATTCAGAGAACTTCGTGGCTTTCAATTTAACTGAACGCATTCAGTTAATTGGTGGTACTTGGTACGGCGGTGAGATGAAGAAAGGTATGTTCTCTATGATGAACTACTTCCTTCCTCTTAAAGGTATGGCTTCTATGCACTGCTCCGCAAACGTTGGCGAAAGTGGTGATGTTGCTATTTTCTTTGGTCTATCTGGTACAGGTAAAACAACTCTTTCAACCGATCCTAAGCGTAAGCTAATTGGTGATGATGAACATGGTTGGGATGATGACGGTGTGTTTAACTTTGAGGGTGGCTGTTACGCAAAAACAATCCACTTATCAAAAGAAGCCGAACCCGATATCTATGGTGCAATTAAACGCGATGCACTATTAGAAAACGTGGTTGTGTTATCTGACGGCTCTGTTGATTTCGATGATGGCTCAAAAACAGAAAATACCCGTGTTTCTTATCCTATTTATCATATCGACAATATCGTTAAACCCGTTTCCAAAGCAGGTCACGCTAAGAAAGTCATTTTCTTAACAGCGGATGCTTTTGGTGTGTTACCTCCTGTTTCACGTTTAACACCAGAACAGACGCAATACCACTTTTTATCAGGTTTCACTGCTAAACTTGCGGGAACTGAACGTGGTGTGACAGAACCAACGCCAACATTCTCTGCTTGTTTTGGTGCAGCATTCTTATCTTTGCATCCAACACAGTACGCTGAAGTATTGGTAAAACGTATGCAAGCATCTGGTGCAAAAGCCTACTTGGTTAATACAGGTTGGAACGGTACAGGTAAGCGTATTTCAATTAAAGATACACGCGCGATTATTGATGCCATCTTAAATGGTGATATTGATAAAGCACCGATGAAAACATTACCAGTGTTTGATTTAGAGATCCCAACAGCATTGCCTGGTGTTAACAGCGAAATCTTAGATCCTCGTGATACTTATGCTGATAAAACACAATGGGATACTAAAGCAGACGATCTTGCCGATCGCTTTGTGAAAAACTTCGATAAGTATACGGATACCCCAGCAGGTCAAGCATTGACTAAAGTTGGGCCAAAACGTTAATTTTTATTAGTATAAAAACATGGTATGAATAAAAACATAGCGTGAATAAAAACACCAAACTCATAGGATGTGATTTTGGTGTTTTTTATTATTGAGATCTTTGAGATAAAAAAAATCCCTGAAATGCGAGAAGATTTCAGGGAATAGAAAAATAAAGTGAAATAGTTTATTAGAGAAAAAGTGGTTTTAGAGGGTGATAGCCCAACTATGCTGTTACAGGAGGTAAGTCAAACAGTAAGATTTCACTATCTTCATCACCAACGAAACGGATCATATCTTCATTAGCAATTGCCACACCATCACTGGTGGTCGCAATAATGTCATTAATCGTTATTTTACCTTTCACAACTTGTAGCCAAACATGGCGACCTGCTTCGGCTTTATATTGTGCTTCTTCACCTTTTTTCAGGTTCCAGCGCCATAACGTCATATCTTGAAAGACTTTTAAAGAGCCATCACGGGCATCTGGCGATAAAATAAGCTGTTTGTTTACTGTCGTATCAAAACGGCGTTGATCGTAACGTGGTGTGATACCGACGGTATTTGGCATAATCCAAATCTGGTAAAAATGCAGTCCTTTATCACTATTCGGATTATATTCTGAGTGAGTAATACCTGTACCTGCACTCATTATTTGAAACTCACCAGCAGGAACATTTTCTTTATTACCCATGCTGTCTTTATGCTCGATATTACCTTCAAGCACATAGGTTAAAATTTCCATATCTTTATGTGGGTGAGTACCAAATCCTTCACCGGGTATGACGCGATCTTCATTAATAACTCGTAGTGCAGAAAATCCCATAAAGTCACGATCGTAATAATTTGCGAAAGAGAAGGTATGCCAGCTATCTAGCCAACCATGATTAGCGTGTCCTCTTTCATTTGCTTTGCGTAGATAAATCATAATGTGTTTCCTTCTCTGAAGTTGTTGAACACAGTTTACTCAATAGCGCAAAGTAAAAAAGCGGAGGAATTTAACCTGAGAATTCAAATAATTTGAATAAGAGGAAACAAAAACATCGAATAAGTTCTAGAAAAGAAAAAGCCAGCACCCGGCTGGCTAAAGTAAAACACTGGAAGCAATGTGAGCAATGTCGTTCTTTCATATGACCCTGAAGGTGGTGCATCTGAAAGCGTTATTGATGATAATAGTTCTCAGTATCATTTGTAAAGTCCTTTTTTTAAGCAAATTAGAAAAAAGAGCCAAAAAAGTCATAACTCACTGATTAACGAGTTATTTTATTTTAATAATTTTTTAAAACATTAATATAACCAAATAGTTAACAATATTCTTTATAGGGTCATTTATAGGAAAAAGAAGAGAAAATGCGGCATAAAACCAGAGAAAAGGAAAGGGTATAAGGTATTTTGGATCTCTACCAAGAAATACAAGAAGAAAAAGCCATCACTGATTGATGATGGCTGGTTTTTATTATGTATGACTTATAAGTTTAAAGAATTATAAAACTAATATTTATAACTTTAACATTTACAGATTTATTCATTATTACTCAACAAAAGTCGATTTGGATGTTGAGATAAGGTTCTGCGCACAGGCATAAGCTGAACTCCATGCCCATTGGAAGTTATATCCACCTAACCAACCCGTCACATCAACTACTTCTCCAATAAAATAGAGTCCTTTTACTTTTGTGGCTTCCATTGTTTTAGAGGATAGGGTTCGAGTATCTACGCCACCCAGTGTGACTTCTGCGGTACGATATCCCTCAGTACCATTGGGTTGAACTTGCCATTCTTGTAGTAACGTTGCAATTTGCGTAATACGTTCATTACTAAGTTGAGTCAGAGAAATATCAGGTAACTGTTTATTTTCTATCATTATTTCAATAAAGCGCTTTGGTAATAAGCGAGAAAGCGTATTTTTTAATGATTGATTCGGATGCTCTTGACGTTTTTCTTGTAGAAAGCTTTCAAGATCAGTATTTGGAAGTAAGTTAATACTTACATACTCACCTGGTTGCCAATAATTAGAGATTTGCAAAATAGCCGGTCCTGAAAGGCCGCGGTGAGTAAAAAGAATGTTCTCTTTAAAACTTGTCCCATTCTTTGCCGTCACAATAGCAGGTATAGCCACGCCAGATAGCTGGCTTAATTGCTCAAGTTGGGGTTTATGCAATGTAAAAGGAACCAATCCTGCACGTGTTGGTAAAACTGGAAGCCCAAATTGCTCTGCAACTTTATAGCCAAAAGGAGTGGCACCTAAACCGGGCATAGAAAGTCCGCCACTGGCAATAACCACCGAAGGCGTCGTAATAGTTTTTCCATCAACAAAAATAGCAAAGCCTACATCTGTTTTCTCTATTTGCGTGACTTCACTACGTAAGCGAACACTTACTTTCCCTTTTTGGCATTCAGTGAGTAATAAATCAACAATTTGTTGTGCTGAATCATCACAAAATAGCTGCCCTAGCGTTTTTTCATGGTAGGCAATGCTATGTTTTTGCACTAACTCAATAAAATCCCATTGTGTATAGCGAGCAAGTGCTGACTTACAGAAATGTGGATTCTCTGATAAGTATGCCGAAGGTTCGATATACATATTGGTGAAGTTACAACGCCCACCACCTGACATTAGAATTTTACGGCCTGCTTTTTTACCATTATCAAGGACTAAAACAGATAATCCTGCTTGTCCTGCTAAAGACGCACAAAAAAGCCCCGCGGCACCTGCACCTATAATTACTGTATCGTATGATCCCACAATGATGTCTCGTTCTTGGTTTTCTCTGACTACTTAATCAATGATTTTCGCGTAAGATCAGAGTGTTTTTGTAAAATTATATGGAGAAATCTGCATTTTTCACCTAAATTCTTATTAGCAAGGAAAAAAATTGTCAGAAATTTACTTTTTTTTTATTTTTATTAATTAAATGATATATAAGGAATTATCTTAAAAAGGCTCTGATTTTCTTGGTTATCAAATCAAAAAAAGGTTAAATTTCGCTTCCACCGTTCGCATTTGTCGCTGATAATGCGCCGCGTTCATGTCCAACTAACTGGCTTAACGTCTATGCTACATTTGTTTACTGACCTAGAATTTCATACAGGTTTAATGTTGGTTTTAGCACTGCTATTTGTGCTATTTTATGAAGCTATTAACGGCTTCCATGATACCGCAAATGCGGTAGCAACTGTTATCTATACTCGTGCTATGCGTGCGCAATTTGCGGTCGTGATGGCGGGTGTATTTAACTTCCTTGGAGTTTTGCTCGGTGGATTGAGCGTAGCTTATGCTATCGTTCACTTGTTACCGACAGATCTTCTGCTGAATGTGAGCTCGGCTCATGGCCTTGCCATGGTCTTCTCGTTGCTGTTAGCCGCCATTATCTGGAACTTAGGTACATGGTATTTCGGTATTCCAGCATCAAGTTCACATACGCTGATAGGTGCTATCATTGGTATTGGTTTAACAAATGCTATCGTGACAGATTCGTCTATCGTTGACGCATTAAACATACCAAAAATGATCAGTATCTTCCTATCTCTCATTCTTTCACCAATTATCGGCTTGGTTATTGCAGGCGCGATGATTTTCTTACTGCGCCGTTACTGGAGTGGTACGAAAAAACGTCGTCGTATTCACCTGACACCAGCTGAACGTGAGAAGCAAGATGGTAAGCGTAAGCCACCATTTTGGACTCGTACTGCACTGATTTTATCTGCAGTTGGGGTAAGTTTCTCTCATGGTGCAAATGATGGGCAGAAAGGTATCGGTCTTATCATGTTGGTATTAATTGGCGTGGCGCCTGCGGGCTTTGTCGTCAATATGAGTGCGAGCGGATACGATATCACCAAAACTCATGATGCAGTTGTACACTTACAACAATATTATGAGAAACACCAGCCAGCACTACAACATGCTATTGAGAATACACCAGTAGTACCAGCACAAGCTGATGCTAGTGATACAGATTTCCATTGTAATAGCGCAAGAACGCCAGTTGTTCTGAATCAAACAGAACAGATGCTTGCAAATATTAGCTCTTATGATGAGCTAACAGCAGACCAGCGTGCTCAAATGCGTCGATTACTTATGTGTATCGCTGATACCGCAACAGAAGTGGCTAAATTACCAGAAACTAGCGCCCAAGATGCACGGTTCTTAAAAACATTGAGTCGTGACCTGCTAAACACAGTGGAATATGCTCCGATTTGGATCATTATCGCAGTGGCATTAGCGCTCTCTATCGGGACAATGGTAGGTTGGAAACGCGTTGCAGTAACAATTGGTGAGAAGATTGGTAAAAAAGGTATGACTTACGCTCAAGGGGTTTCTGCTCAGGTAACAGCAGCAGTTTCCATTGGTGTAGCAAGTTATACGGGTATGCCTGTATCAACAACACAAGTTTTATCATCTGCAGTTGCAGGTACCATGATTGTTGATGGTGGTGGTGTTCAAACGAAGACAGTGAAAAATATTGCACTGGCTTGGATCTTAACATTACCAGTTAGCATTGGTTTATCAGGTTTACTTTATTGGATATCACTGACATTTATTGTGAATAGCTGATAACAGTAACTTACCCAAGTTTGTTTATAAACGGTGACTTTTAGTCACCGTTTTTTTGTTTTTGTCGCTACCAGAAAAGCATCGCAATTAAACTTGCGACAGCCAAAATACAAAAACGGCTAACAAGATAAAATTGCCGATAAATTCGCTCGCAACGCATAATAACTTCAGGATTATGATGGTTGATGTATTGGCGTTGGTTAATATAGCGGATAAGTCGTAACTGTTTTGAAAATTGCCCATGCATAGTAAAAAATCCATTGCCATCTACCGATTGGTAAAGCAAAGGATCAGATTGGCGCAATATGGTGAGTAATACCCGAATAGATGAGAAATAACGCACCATATTAATCAGGCAAAGAATACAGAGTGCCCAAAAGACAACAATGACATTAAACATAATCCCCTCCCTAGAATAATAGATTCTGAGATGAGAAAACCTTTACCAACAAAGGTTACTTTTTTCTCTAATTTAAGTTTAGGCGAAATTAAGCAATAAACAAAAGTGACTTTTTCAAGTTGTTCCCTTTTTCAGAAAAAAAGATAAAAAATAACTCTAAAAGGGTGTTTTTGTTGTTTTTTATACTCAATTCTCATTATTATGATGATATTGTCGGTGAATGACATCGTGCTAATCTAAAATGGTGTATATTGTTATTTATCGATAGATGCTTTCTTGATGAATTTGACATAAGTTGTGATCAAGACGACATCTAACTTTCATCTTAAAACGTTATATTTAATACATAGGATTTAGGCTTAACCGCCTTTCCAACCGATTAATCAGCTTATGGAAGGAGTTCACGATGGCTTATAAGCATATTCTAGTGGCAGTTGATTTATCCCCTGAGAGTAACGTCTTAGTACAGAAAGCTGTATCTATGGCAAAACCCTATAATGCCAAAGTTTCCTTAATTCACGTTGATGTTAACTACTCTGATCTTTATACCGGTCTAATTGATGTCAACCTCGGTGATATGCAACAACGTATTACTGATGAAACCCGTAACGCGTTAAAAGATCTCTCTGATAAATCAGGTTATGAAATTCAGGAAACCCTGAGTGGTAGCGGTGATTTAGGTCAAGTTCTGGTTGATGCGATTAAGAAATACGATATGGATTTAGTCGTTTGTGGCCATCACCAAGACTTCTGGAGCAAATTGATGTCATCAGCACGCCAACTAATTAATACTGTGCATGTTGATATGCTAATTGTTCCTCTGAAAGATGATGAATAATAATCGCTTGCTTGTTTAAGCAAAAAAAATGCCTGCTTATGCAGGTATTTTTTTGCCTAAAATTCCCATTTTTCCTGCTGTTAAATGGAGTCAACCTTTTTTTTTTGTCTAATTATGAAAAAAATGTCTTGAAGTGTGAATGCATTTTAATGATATATTCAAGAAGCAAAACAACATCAACCTCACAAAACCCAAAAATATTCCGAATAAATGAGGTTATGCCAACATCACATTACACAAAAAAGGAATAGCTGAATGAATATATCTGGCTCATTATCTTCGTTTTTAGAAGGGGTAGAAAAATATAACGCTCATCAGCCTGAGTATCATCAGGCGGTTCGTGAAGTTTTTACCACTTTGTGGCCTTTTTTAGAGAAAAATCCACAATATCGTGAACAATCATTACTTGAGCGCTTAGTTGAGCCTGAACGTATTATTCAGTTTCGCGTCTGTTGGTTAGATGATAAAGGGCAAGTGCAAGTTAACCGTGCATGGCGTATCCAATTTAACTCAGCCATTGGTCCTTACAAAGGTGGTATGCGTTTTCACCCATCAGTGAACCTTTCTATCCTAAAATTCTTAGGTTTTGAGCAAACATTTAAAAATGCATTAACTACATTGCCGATGGGAGGAGCCAAAGGGGGTTCTGATTTTAACCCTAAAGGCAAAAGCCATGGGGAAGTGATGCGTTTTTGTCAGGCATTAATGACTGAACTTTATCGCCATTTAGGCGCTAATACGGATGTTCCTGCCGGTGATATTGGTGTGGGTGCACGAGAAGTTGGCTTTATGGCAGGAATGATGAAAAAGCTGTCTAATAGCAATGAATGCGTTTTTACAGGTAAAGGCCTTTCATTCGGTGGCAGTTTAATCCGCCCAGAAGCTACTGGGTACGGCTTAGTTTACTTTACTAATGCGATGCTTAAACGTCATGGTATGTCTCTTGAGGGAATGCGTGTGGCGGTTTCTGGTGCAGGTAATGTTGCGCAGTTCACTATCGAAAAATGTTTAGAGTTAGGTGCAAATGTCATAACCGCATCAGATTCCGGCGGTACTGTGGTTGATGAAGCGGGATTTACTACTGAAAAACTAGCTCGTCTCACTGAAATTAAAAATAATTATGGTCGCGTTGAAGAGTACGCAAAAGAGTTTGGTTTAACGTATCTTGAAGGGCAACAACCTTGGGCTGTTTCTGTTGATATTGCTTTGCCTTGTGCAACACAAAATGAATTAGATTTAGAAGCAGCTAAAGTTCTTATCAAAAATGGTGTTAAAGCTGTTGCTGAAGGTGCGAATATGCCAACAACGATTGCAGCAACAGATGCCTTTATCGAAGCTGGTGTCCTTTTTGCACCAGGTAAAGCGGCTAATGCGGGTGGTGTTGCAACCTCTGGTTTAGAGATGGCGCAGAATGCGGCACGTTTAAGCTGGAAGGCAGAGAAAGTGGATGCTCGCTTACATCACATCATGTTAGATATTCACCATGCTTGCGTGAATTACGGTGGTGAAGGTAAGCAGACTAATTATATTCAAGGCGCAAACATTGCAGGCTTTGTTAAAGTCGCTGATGCAATGCTGGCGCAAGGCGTACTGTAAATATTTTATAACTATAATGATATAACCACCTGATAATTGGGTGGTTATATTAATCTTAAGTTACCATTCTAGGCGGAGTGTTTTCCATACATTATCTCGTAATGCTTCTGGAACTCCTTCTTGGTCAGCGAAAACAGCGGGTAAACCACGATATGTCTCAAATGGTAGAGTGCGAAAAGTAAACGTATTGTTTGTTAAAGGCAAATGGAGTGGCGATAAACTAAACCCATATTTCTGCCACTCACTTGTATATTCAAATGTCGCAAACCCACTATCATCAAGATAAGCAAGGTATCCAACAGGGATGTTATCAAACAGGACACTACATGAGTTTGCTATCATTTTAGATCCTAAATTTTTTTCTTCTGGCTAGCATTTCTTTAACTGACTTTTGTGAATTTGGGGATGTAAATGGTTTTTTATTTTGAACGTGGTTGTTTCGCTGTAAGTGTTTCAGAGGTTTTATTATGTCAGAAGGACGTTGGGTGGGTATAGGTACTAAAAAATCTAATCCTTCAAGTAAATTTAATTCTCTTAATACAGTGATAAAAACAGTCAAACTACATGCTCCTTTTTGAAGTCGAGCATATGTAGGGCGACTAATACCTAGGTTTTCAACTAATTTTTCTTGTGATATGCCTTTTGCTTTTCTATGAGCCTCAAGGCGTTCATATAGTTCTTTAGTAATTGCTGCATCTGACATTGCTATTGTAATTTTCATTACCGATCCTCTGTAATGTATATATTACATTTTAACACTAAAGTGGCTTTTTTGTAATGAATACATTCCTAATTTAAGAGTGACTTTAATGAACTAATTATTTATTTTAATTACTCTAGTAGTAATATTTTTTGTATCGTATATGTTACAAAAATACTTTAAAATATGATTTTTGCAATGTTTATATTCCAATTTTAGTTGATAAAGAGAGGTGTCAAACCTCTCTTTTCTTACACACAAGGATAAATATCAAAACGGTGATTTTTGGTTGTTACATTGGCATGTGCAGGCTGATTATTTAATGGCTCTGCATAATCGGGTCGTTTTACGACGACACGTTTTTTCGCCAAAGTGATTGCGGGTTCGAGTAATGCATCTGCATCATCATCAGCACCTACTAAAGACTGAAACACTCGCATCTCTTTTTTGACTAATGCGCTTTTCGCCTTATGTGGATACATCGGATCAAGATAGACGACATCTGGAGGCGGTGTGATCTCAGCCAGTGCTTGGGCTGAAGAGGCATGAATTAACGTCATTCTCTCTTGCATCCATTCGCCAATATCCGCATCAAGATAGGCTCGCTTTAGGCCATCTTCAAGTAATGCAGCAACGACGGGATGGCGCTCTACCATTCTAACTTTGCAACCAATAGACGCTAATACAAATGCATCTCGACCAAGTCCTGCTGTCGCATCAACAACATCAGGTAGATAGTCTTTTTTGATCCCGACAGCTTTTGCCACTGCCTCACCTCGACCACCGCCAAATTTACGACGATGTGCCATTGTACCCTCTACAAAATCCACATAGATGCCACCTAATTTGGGTTCATCTTGTTTGCGTAATTCAAGGTGAGTAGGCGTTAATACTAAAGCCATGATCTGCGTTTCGTCGTGAACTAATCCCCAACGTTGCGCTAAATCAGATAAGGCGCTGTTATCAGCGCCTTCTTCACAAAGTAAACAGATATTCACATATCATCCTTTAATGCCGTAGCCTTTAAGCATAGCATCAAGTTTTGGCTCACGACCACGGAAGCGTTTGAACAGCTCCATTGGCTCTTCTGAACCCCCACGAGTTAAAATATTATCAAGGAATGATTGACCCGTTTCGCGGTTAAAAATGCCTTCTTCAGAGAAGCGAGAGAAGGCATCAGCTGCCAGGACATCCGCCCATAGATAGCTGTAATAACCTGCTGCATAGCCACCGGCAAAGATATGGCTAAAGGCATGAGGGAATCGTGCCCACGGTGTTGAAGGAACAACAGAAACTTGCTCTTTCACACTGGTTAAGGTTTCCATCACACGAGCTCCCTTAGCAGGATCATATTCAGCATGTAAACGGAAATCAAACAGACCAAATTCTAATTGGCGTAATACAAACATTGCTGACTGATAATTTTTTGCTTTAAGCATATTATCAAGCATTGCCTGTGGTAATGGTTCGCCAGTTTCATAATGACCAGAAATAAAGGCTAACGCTTCTGGCTCCCAGCACCAGTTTTCCATAAATTGGCTTGGTAATTCAACGGCATCCCAAGGCACGCCATTAATACCTGCAACATCAGCGGTATCAATTTGCGTTAACATGTGATGTAAGCCATGACCAAACTCATGGAACAGTGTGGTGACTTCATTATGAGTAAACAGTGCAGGTTTATCACCTACAGGTTTATTGAAGTTACAAGTGAGATAAGCAACAGGGTTTTGTAGCTTGCCATCTGCATGACGCATTCTTCCCATGCAATCATCCATCCAAGCACCGCCACGTTTGTGTTCACGTGCATATAAATCAAGATAGAAGCTACCGCGTAAGGTGTTGCTTTCATCATAAAGCTCAAAGAAACGGACATCATCATGCCAAGTGTCGATGTCGTTACGCTCTTTGGCTGTTAAACCATAGATACGATGAACAACTTCAAATAAGCCACTTAAAGCACGTTGTTCTGGGAAGTAAGGACGTAGTTGCTCATCATCGATTGAGAATAGGTGTTGTTTCTGTTTTTCGCTGTAGTAAGCCAGATCCCATGACTCTAATTTATCAACGCCATAGTGTTCTTTTGCAAATTGAGTGAGCTCAGCTAACTCTTCTTCACCTTGCGGATGAGCTCGTTGTGCTAAGTCAGTTAAAAAGCTAAGGACTTGCTCTGGAGACTCAGCCATTTTAGTTGCAAGTGACTTTTCAGCGTAATTTTTAAAACCAAGCAATTGAGCAAGTTCGTGGCGTAGTGTGAGGATCTCGGCAATAATTTCGCTATTATCCCACTGACCTGCATTTGGACCTTGATCAGAGGCTCGCGTACTATAAGCGATGCTCATCTCTTTTCTAAGTTCACGATTATCTGCGTATGTCATGACAGGAAGGTAGCTTGGCATATCAAGCGTCAACAGATAGCCGTCTTGCTCTTTTGCTTGTGCGATAGCTTTTGCTGCATCAATAGCACTTTGAGGCATACCTGATAAATCTTTTACATCAGTAATTAATTTAGACCAACCCATTGTGGCATCTAATACATTATTACCGTATTTGGCACCTAATTCAGACATACGTGCGCTGATTTCACCAAAACGCTGTTGTTTCTCTTTTGGTAAACCAATACCTGATAATTCAAAGTCACGTAATGCGTTTTCAACCGCTTTTTTCTGTGGTTGAGTTAACGCATTAAAATCAGCACTTTCTTTAATTGATTTATAAGCTTGATATAAGCCTTCGTGCTGTCCCATCCATGTACTGAATTCAGATAGCAACGGTAAACTCTGCTCATACGCTTCACGTAGTTCAGCACAGTTTTTAACAGAATTTAAATGGCTAACAGGGGACCAAACACGAGAAAGTTTATCACCTGCTTCTGCCAATGGTTGGCAAAGGTTATCCCAGTTAAACTGAGTATTATCAGCCAGTAATTTTTCAACTGTTTCACGATATGCGGTTAAAACTTCTTTTAGTGCAGGAACAACATGTTCTGGTTTGATAAGGGAAAATGCAGGTAATCCCGTTGTGCTAAGTAATGGATTTGACATAAAAAACATCCTGTATTTTGGTTTGCAGTGACGTAAAACACACCACTGAGTTTATTCGTTATAGATAGTAAGATGAGGATGAAACTGTATAAGTTCAATAGTATCGCGGTAATTATCGGAGGTTTTACTCAAAAACGGGATTATTTTATTTGAAAGGGGTTTTATTGATTTGATGCACTTGGGATTAAAAATAATTCAGCGTATAATCATCCCGTTATTTCCTTTTGACCTATTCAAAAATGGAAGATCATCGTCCCCGGTGGGGCGGCTGGACTTCAAATCCAGATGGGGCCGCCAGCGGTCCTTGGCAGGTTCGACTCCTGTGATCTTCCGCCACTTCTTGTTTTATCACTTCCCAATAAAGCCTCTTGTTATCTCTTTATCATATTGTTTTTTGGAAAAATAATAAGTTTATTATCTATTTACAGTCACCCTTATTTTTTGGATAAACATGGTATATTGTTACTCACGGTTTATTTATAACGTATAGAGTGGGGGCGGTGTAATGAGCGAAAATCTTCCTGAAGCACCACAGGGTGAATTTGTTTTATTTCGAAGTGAAGATGGTAAAACTCGCGTCGAATGCCGTTTTGAATCCGATACACTGTGGTTATCTCAATCCTCTATTTGTGAGCTTTACGGTAAAGCTAAAGCCACGATTAGTGAGCATATCAGCAATATTTTTACTGAAGGTGAGTTAGTCGAAGATTCAGTTGTTCGGTTTTACCGAACAACTGCGGATGATGGCAAACAATACAATGTAAAGTATTTTAATCTCTCAATGATCCTCGCTATTGGTTATCGCGTCCGCTCTATTCGCGGAACACAGTTTCGCCAGTGGGCAACACAAACTTTAGAACAGTATCTGATCAAAGGGTTTGTGATGGATGATGAAAGGTTGAAAAATCCGCCTGTCGGTCAATCTGTTGTTCCTGATTACTTTGATGAGATGCTCGAACGTATCCGTGATATTCGTGCTAGTGAGCGACGCGTGTATTTACGGGTGAAAGAGATTTTCACTATGGCTGCGGACTATGAACCTTCGAATAAAGAAACCACTCGTTTTTTTCAAACCATCCAAAACAAACTGCATTTTGCTTGTACAGGAATGACTGCTGCCGAGCTTATTGCTAGTCGTGCAGATGCCAGTCAGCCAGATATGGGCTTAACCAATTATAAATCGGACGAAGTTCGTAAAACGGATGTGACGGTCGCGAAGAATTATCTTCATGAAAATGAACTCAAAGAATTAAATCGCATCGTCAATATGTGGCTGGATTTTGCCGAAGACCAAGCTCTGCGCCGTAAGCAGGTTTTTTTACAGGATTGGGATACTAAACTGGATCAGTTTTTGAGTTTCAATGACCGTGAAGTTTTGCAAGGTGTCGGTGGGATTAGTAAGAAAGTAGCTGACGAGAAAGCCAAAGATGTATTTGATGTTTTTTCTCAAAAACGTCGTCAACTAAAAGAGGCAGAAGGGGCTAGAGCGAATATTGCAGCGCTAAAAGACTTGCTGAAAGCAAGTAAACAGAAGAAGTAGCTTTCAAGCTTTCGTGATACTTTACTTCCTAATCTTTTATTAGGATAACTGACGGTTCATAACAACAAAAAGTATATTAAGAACTTTTCAGTATTAGTCGATCATTACAGGTTTTAGTTGAGCTAATTATCTAACTAGAAATCAGTCTTAGAAAAACCGGTCATTCCCTCTAGACCCATTTCGCGGCCTAATGCCGTCATTGGATGGACAATTACCAAGCCTCGCACAGCTTTCTTCAGCTTACCAATATCAGCCTGTTCTTTCTTAGTGATGAGGCGTTTAAATGGCATATTCTCTAATTTCTGTGCTTCTTTGCTTAGTTTATTGCTACGTACTGCCTTTAGACGAACAATTTCAGCTTCCAGCTCTACTTTTTCTTTCTCAAACTCTGCGTATTTTTCCGCTTCTTCCGTCAGTGAGATACTTGCCATTTTATGACTAATAAGGTCTAAACGGTCGCTAAGGAGTTTAATTTTTGCTTTTTCAATTTCTTTCATTATTAATTAACCGTGAACAAATTTCTTGTTGGCAAGTATACACCATTCTGTGTAAGAGCGTGAAAAGGGGAACCGATTGACTGCTTTACACCAAAGTAGACATTATCTTCACTATTTTTTCTTATTGAGCATCGACTTTAAATCAGCAAAAGGATTATAGGTTGCTGCTCCTACATCATCTTGTGCATCTTCACCAGCGACAACGGTTGTGCCGTATTGGTCTGCTTCTGTGTATTTAGAGTGTTCATGATCATGGCAAAACAGACACAATAACTCCCAGTTACTACCATCCTCTGGGTTATTGGTATGGTCGTGATCAATATGATGAACGGTTAGTTCACGTAAGTTTGAATAGACAAATTCACGCGCACAACGTCCACATACCCACGGGTAGATTTTCAGTGCTTTTTCACGGTAGCCACTTTCTAACCGTGCATAGTTTTTTGGGATCAGAGCCATTGTTAGTATTACCTGTTATAAGAGAAAGTTTGACGATAGTTTTTCCAATATACTCTGAATGTACGGATAGGTTCAAATGTTGCTAAAACTACTCATCATGTGATTGCGAATACTTAAATATTTTATATTTATTTTCAAATCGAAAACTAGATATAAGTATTTTATTAGGTGCCTTTGTTACACCTAAAACTTATTGATCTAAATATCATTTTTATCTGATGGTTGAGATCGTTATAACGGAGTTTTTCCTTGAAATAAATTGCTCTATATTCAATATAAATTGATTAATTTTGTTGGCTCAACTTGTAGAAGATAAGATTATTAATACCTTATACAAAGTACATGTATTAGAAATCACGGTTATTATCTTAAAGAAAAAATTCAGTTTTCTATAGAAAGGAATTATTTATGGAACATCACCATCAGCCTTTTGACGAAATAAAAAGAATTAATGAATTTGGTATTGAATATTGGTCTGCTAGAGAGCTTTCTAAGCTTTTGGAATATTCAGAATACCGTCATTTCATGCCTGTTTTAAACAGAGCTAAAGAAGCATGTCTACAGAGTAAACATAGGATAGATGACCATTTCGAGGATATTCTCGGTATGGTGAACATCGGATCTGGTGCACAGCGAAAGATAAAAGACGTCATACTTTCTCGCTATGCTTGTTACCTTGTGGTTCAAAATGGTGATCCAAGTAAGCCTGTAATTGCTTCTGGGCAAACTTATTTTGCTATTCAGACTCGACGACAAGAGCTAGTGGATGATGAAGTTTTTAAACAGTTACGGGAAGATGAAAAGCGTTTATTTCTGCGCAATGAATTGAAAGAACACAATAAGCAACTCGTAGAAGCAGCACAACAGGCAGGAGTTGAAACTAGAATTGATTTTGCGATATTTCAAAATCATGGTTACAAGGGACTATATGGAGGGTTGGATCAAAAAGGTATTCATCAGCGCAAAAATTTAGCTAAGTCTCAAAAAATATTAGATTATATGGGGTCGACAGAATTAGCAGCTAATCTATTTAGAGCAACACAAGCAGATGAAAAACTTAGGCGAGATAATGTGCAAAATAAGACACAGGCAAATAAAACTCACTTTGATGTAGGAAGAAAAGTTCGAGAAACTATTTATGAGCTAGGAGGCACAATGCCTGAAGATTTACCATCTCCTCAAAAAAGTATCAAACAATTAATTTCCACAGAAAAGAAAAAGCTTAAAAAATAGAAGTAAGATAAATATTTTCTCAAGTAGTGAAATTTTTAAATCAGTTTTCTTCAACATCTTTCCAATCTAATGCACTCTTAGAAATTACAGGTATAATTTCAAAAATTATTTAGCAGATTTAGGCATAAAAATGGCAAAACTTACCTTACAAGAGCAAATGTTAAAAGCAGGGCTTGTGACCAGTAAAAAAATGGCAAAAGTCCAAAGAACGGCAAAAAAATCACGTGTTCAGGCGCGAGAAGCAAGAGAAGCCGTAGAAGAAAATAAAAAAGCCCAGCTTGAGCGCGATAAACTGCTGAGTGAGCAACAAAAACAAGCAACGTTATCTAAAGAGTATAAAGCGCAAGTTAAGCAACTTATTGAGATGAATAGAATTACGCCAACAAAAGGTGATATTGATTTTAACTTCACTGACAATAATGTGATTAAAAATATCGTGGTGGATAAACTGACCCAATCTCAATTGATTAGTGGACGTCTCGCTATTGCTCGTCTGGATAATGCAGATAAAACGGAATACGCAATTATTCCAGCCAGTGTTGCGGATAAAATTACACAAAGAGATGTGGATTGTATTTTGTTAAATAACGCACTTAGCGAGACAGAACAAGATGAAGACGATCCTTATGCTGATTTTAAAATCCCAGATGATTTGATGTGGTAATCAGTAAAGTAGCTTATTAGTTCAAAGGCATAGTCTGTATAAGCATTGTGCTTTATACTGCATCTGGAAATTTTTGTAGATAAACGATTAAGTAGGCGATAATGGCAATGAACGGAATAATCACAAAGTGGTTTGAAGATAAAGGTTTTGGATTTATTAAAGATGAAAACGGTGATAACCGTTATTTTCATGTGATTAAAGTTGCCAACCCTGCTTTGATAAAAACAGATGCAAATGTCACGTTTGAACCAACCACAAATACCAAAGGCTTGTCTGCTTACGCGGTTAAAGTGATCCCAGACAGCAAATACGTTTATATTGCAGGTGAGCGAGTTAAACTGACATCCATTAAATCATTTCGAATTTTTAGTGAAGATGTGCCCGCAGATACGCATATCAATAAAGAAAACACCGTACTTTCTGTCGGTACTTTAATGAATAGTATCAGACCAAAATCAGCGGATAACTCTAATAATATGCGCACGTTAAGAAAGCTTGCGATCACCACAATGCACGGAACAGAAATCATTTTTACTGAAGATGAGCTCGATATTGATGAAACAATAAAAGCACTTAAACTGTAAATATCGATATTTAAAACGGGCTCTTGCTGTGCGCTTTTACTGGTGCTTGGCTAATAGGGTGAACAAAATGAAGTTCACTCGCATGAAGCATCAGTCGCGGAGTCCGTTCAGTTCCTTCCATTCCTTCAATTAAGCCTCCATCGTACCCACCATATAAGTCACAACCTAAAATAGGATGTCCTATAAATTGGCTGTGAATACGAAGTTGATGCGTCCTTCCAGTTTCAGGCGTAAATTGTACCCGCGTTAAAGGTAATAACGTTCCATCTTCTAATGTATGATAAAAACGCTCAATAACGTGATAACGAGAGCGTGCTGGCTTGCCATTAATCGGGCAAATTGACATGCGTGGAAATAGAGCGGGATCTTTTGCAATCGGCGCATCAATTATTCCTTCATTATCATCCAAATGCCCACACAGTAGTGCATGATATATTTTGGTTACACTGCGCTGGCTAAATTGCTGACACAAAAGGGCATTGATTGCTTTATTGCGTGCCACAACCATCAATCCAGATGTGCCAAAATCAAGCCGATGAACAAGTGTACATCCCGGAAATAGCTTCACTAATCGATAATGTACTGAGTCTATATTTTGTGGATTTTTTCCTGATAAGCTCAATAATCCTGTCGGTTTGTTGATAAGGACTAAGTGCTCGTCTTGATAAAGGATCTCGATTTCATCATGGCAAGGTGGAGCAATAAAAGTATCGATAATCGTAGACATCAGCTTATCCGCAAAAAAGAAGGAAGTGGATGATAGCGAATTTTAGGTTAACAGGCGAATGTAGAGATATACTCTTAGCCATTCGAATATGACGAGTATAAACGTTAATCCTTGGGGACAAATTATGAACAATGAAATCCACTTTAAATATTATGATATGGTCGAAGAGTATGCGATGGAATCGACAGAGCCAGTTGCTGAAGCAGAAGAAGATGCGCTTGCTCTTTATTTCCAGTTGCTACTTACTCGATTAATGAATAACGAAGAAATTAGTGAGAACGCACAGCAAGAGATGGCAAAAGAAGCGGGTATTGATAAAAAACGCATTGATGATATCGCCATGTTTCTTAATCGCTGGGGTAACGAATAACACGTATTGAGCTCATTAAAAAATGGGCTCAATATTATCCTAATTCACAAAATACTACTCTGATCCTACATAACTGTATGATTTAACGTATACTCGCTATACACTTTATTTCACATAAACTCGCAAAAAGAACAGAACTGCTTTTTTGATGTGTGCTGTTTTCATAAGATGTTTTAGATTAATTTATTGGGTGAGATATGCTGGATTTTTTAAAAAATTATGACAATTTAACCATCAGCGAAAAGAAAGTATTAAAATATCTCACCGATAATATTGCGGATATTCCGTATTTAAATATTAATGATTTAGTTGCCAAAACCTTTGTATCAAAAACGGTTATCATTAATTTATCGCAAAAGTTAGGGTTTAGTGGATTTAAAGAGCTTAAATTCCAAATTAATAATTATATTTTGACGAGAAATAAAGTCGAAAAGACTAATGCGGCATCTTATAAAAAACAATTAGAAAAAAATATTCATAAAACATTTACCTTAATTAATGAAGAACAAATTCAGGAATGTGCGAAAACCTTACGCCATTCTAGAAATATTTTTATTGTCGCAAGAGGTACGAGCAAAGCGGTAGGGTATTACCTTGAACATCTATTGTTTGCATTAGGTCTACATTGCTTTTTTATTAATGATTACAATTTATCTGATTCGTTTACGCGCCTTGTTAATGAAGACGACACAGTTATCTTTATCTCTCTTTCTGGTGGGACTAAAAAAATCATCGAGACAGCAAAAATTGTACAATTGAAAGATGCCAATATCATTAGTATGACAGCATTTAATACCAATGAATTAACCAGTTATGCGACTCATGCTCTATTTTGTTTTGCTGATAATCATGATACTAAAAAAGATGATACTAAATCCCGTATTGGCTTTTTTATGCTGGTGGATTTACTGATTAATGAGTTAGAAAATCTACTTTAAAAAGAGATAACAGTGCCTATATTTTATTACTAAATACTCTTTTTAATGATTAAAGCGTGAATAGTATTAATATATCTCGTCAGATTAATCATCGTTTATTCTAAAATAGCCTTTCTTTTCAATCTTACTTCCAAGTCCTAAAATAAATATTATTTAATAGAATAAAATGATTTATTCACTGTTCTTTATTAAGTCGATAATTAATAAAAAGACCTAAGTCATAAAGTATGACCTGAGATAATATTTAAAACCAGCGCGTCATTCATTTCCTATAATCCCTAAGATAGAGTACCTCGGTAATTCTTTTATATTCGAGAAGTCATAAGGAAAAAAATATGGCCAGGAAAAAGTTCAGCGAATCTATTCAGCGCTTTGGTAGAACCCTACTTCTACCTATCGGCGTATTGGCACCTATTGGTATGATCTTAGGGATCAGTGGTGCTTTAGTTCAGTCTTATATGATTGCACGCTTTCCTTTTCTAGGAAATGAAACAGTCAATGCTCTATTAGTTAGTATCCGCACTATTGCAGGTGTGGTGTTTGACAATATTCCTCTCTTATTTGCAATGGGTGTGGCATATGGTATGAGCCACAAAGATAAGGGGATAGCGGTCTTTGCCTCCGTTGTCGGCTATTTAACCTTGATAAGTACTATCAATATCTGGTTGGTATTGACAGGAAAGCTTGCTGATCCTGCGATTATGACGCAGGTGGGGCAAATCAAGGTGCTTGGTATACAAACCATGAATATCAGTGCCGCAGGGGGGATTATCACAGGATTAATTGCGGCATGGGCTACCGATAAATTCTATAACCTTGAATTACCGACTGCATTTGCCTTCTTCTCAGGGAAAAAATCTGTCGCCATTATTATGGTCGGATTAATGATCTGCGTAGGTGCATTACTGCCATTTATTTGGGAAGTATTAGTCATGGGCTTAACTAAGCTCTCGGCTGTCTTCTTAAGTCCTGTCGGACCTTTCTTTACCGCGGGTGGTGAGCGTCTATTTATTCCATTTGGTTTACACCACGTCTGGAACGTTCTGTTTAGATTTACCGAAGCTGGTGGTTCTTATGTGATTGATGGACAAACCTATGTTGGCGTTGTTCCAGCAATGACAGAAGTGTTATTTAACCAAGGGCCAAGCAGTGAATATTGGGCAATGATGCCAAGCCTGACGCGTTTTATGGCTCAGCAACAAATGTTGGTGACGCTGTTCTTATTCCCGGCGATTGCATTAGCGATTTATAAAACCTCGAAAAAAGAGAACCGTGCTGAAGTTAAATCAATGCTGGTGACGATGGTCTTAACTGCAATGTTAGGTAACGTTACCGAACCGCTTGAATTTACCTTTGTCTTTATCGCACCGTTACTTTATTTAGTTTACGCGATTATCGTGGGTATTGGTGCAGTTCTGCTCTCTTTTGCAGGTGTTGCGATCGGTTATATCCGAGGCACAGTCTTTGACTTCACTATCTTTGGTTTACTGTACGAACACACTAACTGGATCTTCTTAGTGCTGATTGGTAGTGCGCTTGCTGTTGTGACCTACTTCATTTTCTACTGGGCTATCGTCAAATTCGATATCAAAACACCGGGTAGAGAAGAATCAAGCAATATGAAAAATACGTTAATTAAAGAAAAACGTTATGGCGAAATTGCAGAGATTTTAATCCAAGCGTTAGGTGGCAAACACAATATTCGTAATGTTGATAACTGTATTACACGATTACGTATCGACATTAATGAAGTAAATCAAATAGATAAAGAATTAATGTTGGAGTCTGGATGTACAGCATTCTTCTTTCCGGCAGCAAACCATGTCCATGTCGTTTATGGCCCTAAAGTCGAATTTGTTCGCAATGCTGTTGATGAAGCAATGAAGAAATAAAAGGATACATGATGAGAGCGTTATACGATTCTAAAAGTAAAACAATCGACGATCGCGGTATAAAAAATCTGCTGTCCAATGAAGCTAAATATTCAACTTGGTTGATGTTTGAAGCAATGTTAGCGCAAGCACAAGCTGAATACGGTTTTATTCCACAGTCTGCCGCTGATGAAATTAAAGAAAAGGCGATTATTGAGAATATCGATTTCGAAGAAATGAATCGTATTTATCAAAAAATCGGTCATGGCTTTGTGCCTTTCTTAAAAGTACTGGTGAATGCATGCTCTGAAGAGAGCGGTAAATATGTGCATTACGGCATTACCACACAAAACATACAGCAAAGTTCACAGCTGTATATGATGAAGACAGTACACGATAAGTTCATGTTATTGTTGAGCGAAATTATTGAAAACTTGTCAAATCTCGCTGAAAAAACAAAACATATGGTAATGGCAGGTAGAACGCACGGTCGTCACGCTATTCCTATTACTTACGGGTACAAAGTTTCAGTGTGGATCAGCGATTTTATTGATTGCTACCAGCGTATGAAAGAGAGTGAGAAACGTGTATTCACCATTATGATGGGTGGCGCAGTAGGTGCTTTTAACTCAATGCCTGAAGTGGGAATGAAAGTACAAAAACGCGTTGCTGAATTAGTGGGTATGCAAGCAATGGAAGTACCATCACGTAACCTAAGTACGCATAAATTAGAGTACATGATGAACTTGGCACTGATGGCAAATATCTGCCATAAAATTGGTGAAGAAGTTTATAGCACTACATTAGAAGAAATTGCTGAGGTTTCTGAAGGGTTTACAAAAGGCACTGTGGGTAGTAGCACGATGCCTCATAAAATTAATCCAAAATTGGCGAAAGGTATTATTGCTAACTCACAGAAATTGTACTCGTTACCTAATGTTGGTATGTACTCTGCGGTAAGACCTTATGAAGGTGACAGCAGTTCTTATATGTTATTCGATGGCTTAATTGAAGAAGCATTAGAATTAACAACAGAAATTTTATTAAGAACGGAAGAGCTTTCAAGAACCATCGTTCCTCATGAAGAGAGAATGCTACATAACGTGATGAGAAATAAGGGTTTAGATAATACCGAATACGTTATGATGAAAATGGCAGAAAAATTAGGTAAAGATAAAGCGCATTCACTGTTATATGAAGAAGCCATTAAAACGGCAGCAGACGGTGAAGATTTTTATACTAACCTGATGAAGAATGAAACCATCACAGCTGCCTTTAATGCTGATGAAATTAAGGCAATGCTTGATCCTCGTTCTTATATCGGTTTATCCGTTGAACTTGCTGAGAAAGAAGCGAAACGTGGATTAGCGATTTCTAAAGAAATTAAACAGAGCTATAAATAAAGTCATCAAGTATCCATAAGTAAGTCATTATCAGTTATATCAAGAGCCACTCTATTGAGTGGCTTTTTTTTACTTCTTAAAGAAAAAATTGTCTTTTTCTATAAAAAGAACGATATGCTCAAAAAAATAAAACAATGTTTTATATTTTTATTGATGGTTGTGTTTTTTATTGATATCGTGTCCCTATAAAAGTGATGCATTTTCACACATTATCATTAATGCCTATCAAGGCTAGGAATTGAGGTTCATTATGCAAACTCGTCAAAGCATTCATAGCGACCATGCCAAACAACTAGATACAGAAGGCCTGCGCCGCGAGTTTCTGATAGAAGAAGTTTTTAGCCCTAATAAACTGACGATGACTTATAGTCATATCGACCGAATTGTATTTGGTGGAATTATGCCGGTGGACTCTACACTCACTTTTTCTAATGAGTTAGGTAAGTCTTTTGGTGTCACTTATTTCCTAGAGCGCCGTGAATTAGGTCTTATTAATATTGGTGGCGCAGGTGTGATTACGGTTGATGGTACAAACTATGAAGTGGGCAAAGCAGAAGCCCTTTATGTAGGAAAAGGTGCTCGTGATGTCAGCTTTAAGAGTGTTGACTCTGCTCATCCAGCTAAATTCTATTATAACAGCGCGCCTGCACATACCACTTACCCAACACGTAAAATCACACAAGATCAGGCTTCTCCTGAAACATTAGGGGATGCAAGCACCAGTAATCGCCGTACTATTTATAAATATTTAGTTCCTAACGTATTACCGACCTGCCAATTAGTAATGGGTATGACTCAGTTAGAGGAAGGTAGTCTTTGGAATACCATGCCTTGTCATACACATGAACGCCGTATGGAAGTCTATTTCTATTTCAATATGAAAGATGATGCAGCGGTATTCCATATGATGGGTAAACCAGATGAAACTCGCCATTTATTAGTTCATAACGAACAAGCCATTATTTCACCAAGTTGGTCTATTCACGCAGGTGTTGGAACACAAGCTTATACCTTTATTTGGGGTATGGTGGGTGAGAATCAGGTCTTTAGCGATATGGATCACGTTGCGGTGCGCGATCTGCGCTAATCAGATAAATGTATTACTCATAATAAAGTAGCCACCAAGTATATGAATTGGTGGTACATATTTCCTATATTCGAGGTAATGGTATGATCCTGAATGCATTTGATCTGAAAGGTAAAGTCGCCATTGTAACTGGCTGTAATACAGGTTTAGGCCAAGGTATGGCATTAGGGCTTGCTCAAGCTGGTTGCGATATTGTGGGGATCAACCTTGTTGAACCGACAGAGACTATCGCTGAAGTAGAAGCACTTGGTCGTCGTTTTTTAAGTTTGCAAGCTGATGTGAGTAAAACGAACGAGTTGCCGGGGCTGGTGGATAAAGCCGTCGCTCATTTCGGACACGTTGATATTTTAGTCAACAATGCCGGTATCATTCGTCGAGAAGATGCGATTAATTTTACAGAGAAAGATTGGGATGATGTTATGGATCTCAATATTAAAAGTCTCTTTTTCATGTCACAAGCAGTGGCTAGAAAATTTATCGCTCAAGGCACTGGTGGTAAAATTATTAATATCGCATCAATGCTCTCATTCCAAGGTGGCATACGTGTGCCGTCTTATACCGCATCTAAAAGTGGCGTTATGGGCGTAACCCGTTTGTTAGCAAACGAATGGGCAAGTAAAGGCATTAACGTGAATGCTATCGCTCCGGGCTATATGGCAACAAATAACACGGCAGCTCTGCGTGCTGATGAAGAGCGTAATGCGGCTATTTTAGAGCGTATTCCAGCTGAGCGTTGGGGCGTTCCAAGTGACATGATGGGGCCTGTTGTTTTCTTAGCATCTTCGGCTTCTGATTATGTTAATGGCTATACCATCGCAGTTGATGGTGGTTGGCTAGCGCGTTAATACGCTATTGTTAAAGAAGGCGCCCAAAGGCGCCTTTTTTCGTTGAGCTGTGATAAGGGGGTTGCATGTTTTTTGAAAATTATTGGTTTGCCCAAGGTATTGGTGTTCTGGGGTGCCTTATTGGTGCAACTGCCTTTATGCAACGACAAGATAGCAAACTGAGATTTCAGCTCACGCTCAATGGCCTTTTGATGTCTATTCATTTCTTTTTGATAGGCTCAACAGTCGGAGCTATTAACTGTTTACTTTGTGCAATCCGAAATTGGGTATCGGGCTATTCGCGTAATATTGGGATCATGTTGATCTTTATTGCTTTAGCATGGTTTTTAGTGATCCCAAAAATCATCCATCCAATACAATTCTTAACGTTATTCGCGACGACATTAACAACCTATGCACTATTTCGCTTTAACGGTATTGTGCTTAGATTGTGTATGTTAACCAGTACGTTATGTTGGTTAACGCATAATATTTGGGCAGGTTCAATTGGTGGAATAGTACAAGAAAGCCTTTTCTTAGTTGTGAATAGCCGAACTATTTTTAAGCTCTATAAGGCGAAATTACAGGGTTCGTTATGAAAGAGATAAATAAAAAAATCCATTAATATATTATTAATGGATTTTCATTATAAACAAAGAGTTAGGTTTAATTTTTAAATGTTTTCAGCCAAGACATTGGTGTCTGTGTAGCTAAAAGGGTAGTCGTGGAAACCTAATCCAGCAGAAATATTTGCTGCTGCTTCATGTAATTGCGCGATTAACGCAACTTTATTCTCTTCTTGGAAACGAATTAAAGGTAGAGATAAAGAGAGGCCGGCAATAATTCTGCCCATACGGCTATAAATAGGCACAGCAAAACAACGTAAGCCATGTTCCATTTCTTCTTTATCTTCTGCGTAACCTTGTTTGCGAACTTGTTCTAATTCAACAAGTAAAGCATCGATATCTTTCAGTGTGTATTTTGTAAAAGGTTCAAAAGTCACATTAGCCAAAATAGCGCGAATTTCCGTTTCTGGAAGCCAAGCCAGCATAATTTTACCTAGCCCAGTGCTATAAAGCGGACGGCGACGACCAATGCGAGAATACATCTGTAAATTGTATTCAGAGTCTATTTTATGCAGATAAACAATGCTGTCTTCGTCTAATGTACCGAGATGGAGTGTTTCTTTGGTTAGTTTTCCAAGGCGATACATTTGCTCATCAGCAAGTTTAATCAAGTCTTGGTTTTCAAGTGCTTTTGCGCCTAACTCAAATAATTTTAAGTTAAGAGAATACTTATCTGTTTCACCTTCTTGGGAAACATACCCTAACGTTTTCATCGTTTGTAAAAAACGATAGACGGTGCTTTTAGACATCATGATCCGCAAGGATAACTCTGTCACACCAATCACTTTTTCCTCGCCAAGTGCTTGTAATATAGCGAATACTTTGAGTACAGAGGAAACTGAATCAGGAGTGTTTTCTATTTCAGACATTGTGAGTCCTAAAAAATGATTTATTGTTTCATTATATTTGAAATGCTACAAAAATTATAGCGATTAGCGATGATGATTCAATAAGCTTAACGATTTTTCATCATGTAACGTGTTGCTAATCACAGTATTTTTAAATGAAAAATATCTAAATTTGATATTTTTTATGTGTGTATCACTTTGAATTTAAAGTAGATAGAGATAAATAGCCGTCATGGTTTTGTGTATGCTATTGGGTATCTGAGCACGCGATAACATGATGAGTACTTTATGGCTTTTTATGGATCTTCTTTAAACTTACTTTTTATGCATTTTGAAAACAATGACAATATCACAAAATTAATGAAATGTTGTTTTAAATCTTTTTAATTGAATCGATTTAAAATAAAATGGCATCACTGCTAATGTGAAAATGGAAAGCGCTATGGCTATCAATGTGGCTGTTATTGGCGAATGTATGATTGAACTATCCGAAAATCAGGCGAATATTGTACGCCATTTTGGAGGAGATACTCTTAATACTGCTGTTTATTTGACTCGCGCAAATCCTAATTTATCTGTTCATTATGTAAGTGCGTTAGGTACAGATCCAATGAGTAGTGCCATGTTAGAGCAATGGCAAAAAGAAGGCGTACATACTGAATTAGTCCAGAGATTAGACAATAAATTACCCGGACTTTATCTCATAAACACGGATAACCAAGGAGAGCGTACCTTCCATTATTGGCGTAACGATGCTGCCGCGCGATATTGGTTACGATCACCAAAAGCCCCAATGATTTGTCAGCAACTGCTTGATTTTGATTATATCTATTTAAGCGGTATCAGCTTGGCGATTTTATCTCCGGAAGATAGAGAACTGCTTTTACAACAATTAGCTAAGTGTCGAGAAAAGGGTGTGAAAATCGCCTTTGATAATAATTACCGCGCAAGATTATGGGAAAGTCTCGATGCAGCGCAAAAAACCTATCAAGCTGTTTTGTCACTCA
The DNA here is from genome assembly GCF_040140245.1 of Proteus sp. fly-1013. Classification (NCBI taxonomy): domain Bacteria; kingdom Pseudomonadati; phylum Pseudomonadota; class Gammaproteobacteria; order Enterobacterales; family Morganellaceae; genus Proteus; species Proteus sp. fly-1013. The sequence goes on from NZ_JBEEWD010000007.1 coordinate 53,535, forward strand.
CTGACTTGGCTTTTCTCACATTAGACGATGAATTTCTTCTTTGGGGGGATAGCGAAGAAGCACAATGTGTGTCTAGAACGATTGAATTTGGTGTTGGGGAAATCGTTATTAAAAAAGGCGCAGAACCTTGCCTCATTATACAGCAAGGACATTGTGATGAAGTTCCCGCCATAAAACTCGATAAGCAAAGTGTGATTGATACAACCGCCGCAGGTGATTCATTCAGTGCAGGTTATCTTGCTACGCGATTAGCGGGTGAGTCAGTTGTGATGTCTGCGCGTTATGCACACTTACTTGCAAGTACGGTTATTCAACATCGTGGTGCGATTATCCCAATAGTCGCGATGCCACATTCCTCAATAAAAGCGCCACTTATTCATTCAACGAGACACACTATGTCAACATTACTTGAACAACTTTCGGCACTAAAAATTATTCCTGTTATCGCAATTAAAAATGCAGATGATGTTGTCGCATTGGGTAAAGCATTAGTTGAAAACGGTATGCCGAGTGCTGAAATAACTTTTCGTACTCCTGCGGCTGCAGAAGCTATTCGCCAGTTAAGAAATGAATTTCCGAAAATGATCATTTGTGCAGGTACAGTATTAACGAAAGCACAGGTTGATCAGGCAATCGAAGCCGGAGCAGATTTTATTGTGAGTCCGGGATTTAACCCTCGCATTGTGCAATATTGCCAGCAAAGAGGCATTCCTATTATTCCGGGTATTAACACACCAAGTTTAGTTGAAGAGGCAATGGAATTAGGCATCAAGCTATTGAAGTTTTTCCCGGCAGAACTTTCAGGCGGTATTGGTATGCTCAAAGCGTTGAGTGCCGTTTATCCTGTCTCTTTTATGCCGACAGGCGGAGTTAATGCCAACAATGTGAAAGATTACCTCGCATTACCTCGAGTTGTTGCTTGCGGTGGTACATGGATGGTGCCTTCAGATCTCGTTGATAATCAAAAATGGGAAGAAATAGGCGCTCTTGCTAAAGAAGCAATGGCAGCTTTGTAATTAAATTTAAACATGGATTTAAGAGGGTAACCCAATGATCACTGGAAATTTAAAGCAACTCGATGCAACAATGCTGCCGCCTGCACTGTTAAAATTACTCACTCAAAAAGAGTTATCGTTAAACGCTTTGCAAGAGAAGAGTGAAGGGACATATAACATTATTAATAATGATGTTTTTTATATTATTTCCACACCAACTACCGATCGTGAAGAAAACTTAAAAAGTGAGTTTCATGATCATTATCTTGATATTCAAGTTGTGCTTAAGGGGCAAGAGATGATCTCTACCAGCACAACAATTACTTATCCTCATCAATATCAAGAGACAAAACCAGATCTGATTTTCTTAGATAACCCACCTATTACGACACGTTTATTGCTCGATACCGGCGATTTTGCGATTTTTTATCCCGGAGAAGTTCATCGACCTACTTGTCAGGTAAATGCTTCGCAAAAAATTAAAAAAGCGGTTTTTAAAATCAGCAAAACATGGCTGGCAACCCAGAAATAATAACTAGGATCTTCATCCTATTATTCCCCATTCTAAATATGATTATCGGCTACTTCCCTGCTTAATAAGTAGCCGATAATTCAGATTCAAAGCGAGTTTGTAGTTTATTCCAGAATATATATTTTCTATTTCCTTACCGCTAAATTATCTTTTTTAGATAATTTAATACTTTATTATCAATAGGTTATTGTATTTATAAAATTGAAAATATAAAAGTGGTAATCTATTTTCAAAAAATAGGAACGCCATTTCATTTTCTTGAATTCGATCACTGAAATATCGTCAAATTCAAGTAGGATTAGCACTATCAAAATACGCAAACCCATAAGGGGTTCACATGCATACAATGAATGTTTTGCCTAAGTTATCTCTTATCAGCACCGTTGTAGTCGCTAGTCTTTTTTTAGCGGGATGTGGTGAAGATGACAAAACAGATAGTCCTGTTATTTTGAAAACGGCTTTTAACCAATCTGAAAAAAATCCTCAATACAAAGCATTGGAAGATTTTAGTCAAAAATTAGAAGCTGCTACGGGGGGTAAATATAAACTCGAAATTCATCCTAATGAATTATTGGGTGACCAACGTGCCGCTCTTGAATTAGTTCAATCAGGTGCCATTCAATTGGCTGTGGTTGCCAATCCTCTTGTTGAAAACTACAACAAAAACTTCTCTGTTCTGGCGATGCCTTATATCTATAACGACTCAGAACACCAAAGAAAAGTTTTTACAGGCGATATGTTAGATGGCCTATTTAGCTCAACCAAAGGAAATGGTTTCGAGGTACTTACTGCCTATACCGCAGGTGCTCGTAGTATGTATGTGAAAGGAACACCGGTTAAAACACCTGAAGATATGAAAGGAAGAAAGATCCGAGTCATGCAATCTGACACTATGGTGAAAATGTTGTCTTGCATGGGTGGAACAGGTGTTCCTATGGGACAGGGTGAAGTTTATTCCGCTATCCAACAAGGTGTTCTTGATGGCGCTGAGAATAATGAAATCACTTATGCTGACTTAAAACAGTATGAAGTTGCACCGAATTTCTCTTATACCCGCCATGTCATGGTTGCCGACTTACTTATCGCGAATGAAGCATTCTTAAATAAGATGAGCCCTGAAGATCAGGCAACTTTCCGTAAGTTAGCGAAAGAAAGTACGGTTACTGAGTTTAATTTATTTAACCAAGCGTTAGACACTGCTCGACAATCTGCTATTAGCCAAGGTGCAACATTTACTGAGGTTGATATCAAGCCATTCCAAGAGCGTTGTAAACCGCTGCAAGAATCGATGCTGACCACACCAGAACAGAAAGATATCTACAATAAGATCCGCGCATTAGCCAACTAATGCCGTTTGTTGCAAGGGGCTAAATTTTTAGCCCCTATTATAAGGATCAACCATGGAACCTTCAGAGAAATTACCCTCTTCAAACGACTCTAATACGCCTGTTGCAAAAAAGGATTTTTATACTTTTTTAACAAGCATTAAGCTAAAAATAGATACCATCGTCGCTTATTTTTGTATTTTTCTTGTGGGTTTAATGACGATATTGGTGACTTACCAAGTTGTGACTCGTTACCTATTTAACGATCCTAGTGCAGTCAGCGAAGTGCTTTCTCGCTACCTATTTATCTGGTTAATTTTAATTGGTAGTGCTTATGTATTTGGATTACGTGAACATATCGCGATTACGTTTATGCGTGATCGAATGCCCTATAAAGTTCGTATTTGCCTTGAAATTTTAGGTGAGTTTGCCACAACTGCTTTTGTGTTATTGGTACTCACTATTGGTGGTTATATCGGTATGAGCCGCCAAATGGGACAACTTGATTCGGCACTGCAAATCCCTATTGGGGTTATCTATGCAGCTATACCTATAAGCGGTGTTCTCTCTGTTTTCTATTGCTTATATAACCAATATGGATTGGTTAGACAACTTTCTTCAAAGCAAAAGGTGTAACCATGGATATTGCAATTGTTGTTGCCCTAGTCATGTTTATTGGTGCATTCCTTCTCTTATTTATTGGTACACCAATCAGCGTCAGTATTGGACTCTCTTCTTTCTTCGCTATGGCAATGATATTGCCTTTTGATGGCGCGATTTTAACATCAGCTCAACGCGTGTTTGTGGGGCTAGACTCTTTCGCTCTGTTAGCCATTCCGTTCTTTATTCTGGCGGGTAACTTAATGAATAACGGCGGTATCGCTATTCGCTTAATTAACTGCGCTAAGTTAGTCAGTAACTTTTTACCGGGACCTTTAGCGCAAACTAACGTTGTTGCCAATATGCTATTTGGCTCAATCAGTGGCTCTGGTGTTGCTTCTGCGGCTGCGATTGGCGGCATTATGTCTCCAATCCAAAAGAAAGAAAATTACGATCCCGCTTTTAGTGCTGCGGTTAATATTGCATCAGCACCAACGGGTATGTTAATTCCACCAAGTAACACACTGATTGTTTATGCCACTGTTGCAGGAAGTGTTTCGATTACAGCTCTGTTTATGGGTGGCTATATTCCCGGCATTTTATGGGGACTGGGTGTGATGTTAGTGGCAGGTTTTATTGCTAAACGTCGCGGTTATGTTGCTGAAAAAAATACCATGAAAGGACAAGCGTTTAAGCTCGTACTTGATGCTGTTCCTAGCTTAATGATGATTGTGGTTGTTATCGGTGGGATCTTAGGTGGTATTTTTACTGCAACAGAAGCTTCAGCCATTGCAGTTGTGTACTCTTTAATCTTAGGTATGTGTTATAAAAATATCAAAATAAACCATTTGCCTGCTATTTTCTTAGCCACCGCAAAAATGACGGCAATTGTTATTTTGATGCTTGCCACATCATCCATTATGTCTTGGGTAATGGCATTTACTAAAATACCTGCCATTATCGCATCAGGCTTACTCTCTTTTACCGATAGTTTCTTAGTTATTTTACTGATTATGAACTTGGTTTTACTGTTGGTTGGTACCTTTATGGACCCAACACCCGCAGTGTTAATCTTTACCCCAATCTTCCTACCGATTTGTGCTCAATTTGGTATGGACCCTGTTCAATTCGGTATCATGATGGTGTTTAACCTTTCATTAGGTACGATAACACCGCCAGTAGGTCCTATTTTATTTACTGGTTGTAAGATAGGTGAAATTAAGATTGAAGGTGTAATTAGACCGCTATTACCTTTCTTTGCCGTTATTATTCTTGTGTTGTTATTAGTGACATATATTCCTGCAATTTCTATGTTCTTACCTCAAGCAATGGGATTGGTTGGGTAATATTGATAAAACTGCTAGGGAAAAAAGTAATATAAAGTATCCAAAATAAAATAAGCCGATAATAAAAAGGCTGTTATAAAACAAGAAAAAAGAGAGGGTCATTTGACCCTCTCTTTATGTTTAATAAACTGTTTTTATCGGGGATCTGTTTAGCCAATCAATCCATGAATTAAAATAATACCGATACAAATTGGACCAATATAACGCCACACCAGTAATAAGCTTTGACGTTTTAATCCAGTGATATTTTCAGGGATAAATGCATTCGCTCTACGTGACCAACCAAAGATCAAACACATTGCAATACCAAACAGTGGCATCAAAATATTGGAAGTCAGGTAATCCAACAAATCAAAGACTGTTTTACCCCCTAATGTCACATCACTCATCGGGCCGAAAGATAATGAAACTGGAATACCCATCAGCATAATTGAGGCCGTAACGACTAATCCAGCACGACGACGAGTCCACTGAAAACGCATCTGCACATAAGCCACGATATGCTCGAGTAATGAAATTGCAGAGGTTAACGCCGCCATTAATAACAAGACAAAGAAAGTCACAGCTAAAATATTACCGCCGGGTAAGTTGGCAAAATAAACCGGCATCGTCATAAAGGTTAAACCGGGACCTGCATTTGGCTCTAAGCCTGCGGCAGATAATGCAGGGAAAATCATTAATCCGGCAAGCACACACACCATACAAGATAAAATAACCACCCACATACTGGAGTTAGCGATACCTTTGTTGTCCGCTAAATAAGCACTGTAAGTGATATGAATACCTAAACCGATAGACAGTGAGAAGAAGGCTAATCCTAACGCATCTAATACGCCTTGTGGGGTTAACTTACTAAAATCAGGGTATAAAAATAATTTTAAACCTTCAGAAGAGCCGGGTAAGCTGATACCAACAATAATCAATAAAATCATAATGATAAATAACATCGGCATCATGATTTTAACGGCTTTTTCTAATCCACGTTGTACACCTGCTAAAACCACGAAACAGGTTAATCCAGCAAAGGCAAGGTGAGCCAAAATAGGCCATAAAGGATCACTAATAAAGCGGGTGAAAATACCGGTTAATTCAGCGCTATCTGTAATATTCAATTGACCTGTTGCCGCCATAACGGTATAGCCAATTGTCCAACCACCGACAACACTATAGAAGCTATAAATACACCAAGAGCTGAATACACCAATAACGCCAATGATGACCCAATTGCGTCCCATCATTCTTTTAAATGCGTTAACGGCTTCAGCGTGTGTGCTACTGCCTAAAATATTCTCAGCCAGTAATACCGCAAGCCCGATAACAAAACTAAATAACAAGAAGACAATTAAAAATGCGCCACCGCCATTATTGGCTGCGACATAAGAAAACTTCCAAATTGCGCCAATGCCGATTGCAGAGCCAGCGGCTGCTAAGATATGACCGACCCGTGATGTCCATTGTTGGCTCATTTTGCCCCCTGTGTTATCGAATGAGTGATAGAGGCTATTGCCATGCAGTGGCTTATTGGTAAGGCGTTGTAACTCATCATCCTAATGGTGAAACTAAACATCATAGAAACTCCCCTAAAAAACAGTTCCACCAGTAGGGGCACAACAAAAAGCCACCTTACTGGTGGCTTTTGCAAAAAAATGAACGTGCTCGGCCACCTAACGAAGGAGTAGTAGGTTTAGGCCTAAGAGTCGGTTGTTGGTGTTCATATTCATCTTTTTGCTCTTTATTGAAATGGATATAATCGCAATGCAATATGAAATATTGTTTTTCAAAATGCGTATTTATTATTTATATCATAAATTCAAACTAAAGAAATAAATTTTATTAGAATTCAGTATTAATTTTTATTTCTAAATGTTTCGCTGATGCTAATTGCTTAATTCCGTAATAAGTTAGCCCTATTTGTGTAAAGTGAGCACCGACAAAAATGACGAAACGATTATCAAATATTATTTTGTTTTTGTATCTCATTGATTATATTTTGAAAATTAATTGGCATAATTCCTGCTTAGTTGAACGTTCTTTATGACTCTTTTACTCCCTAGTTAGGGGAAAGGATATCAAATGAACAAAATCAACTCCGTCTGTCCTTACTGTGGCGCTGGCTGCAAAATCAATCTCTGTGTCGAAAATGGTCGTATAATCAAAGCTGAAGGTGCCAATGGTGTCACCAATCAAGGAGAACTTTGTCTAAAAGGGCTCTATGGTTGGGATTTTCTTAATGACAATAAACTTCTGACAGCCAGAATTCATGAACCCATGATCCGCCGACAAAAAGGGGCTGATTTTGAAATTGTAAGTTGGAATGAAGCGATTCAATATACGGCAAAAAAATTACTGGAAATCAAAGAAAAATACGGTGCGAAATCCATCATGTGTACGGGCTCTTCTCGAGGTACAGGGAATGAAACCAATTTTGTGATGCAAAAGTTTGTTCGTGCAGTATTAGGTAATAATAATGTCGATTGCTGTGCTCGTGTTTGCCATGGGCCTTCTGTTGCAGGTTTACAAGAGACATTAGGCAATGGTGCCATGAGTAACTCTATTGCTGATATTGAAGATTCAGACTGCTTATTAGTCTTTGGTTATAACTGTGCTGATTCTCACCCTATCGTGGCGCGCCGTGTGGTTAAAGCGAAACAAAAAGGTGCAAAAATTATTGTTTGTGATCCTCGTAAAATCGAAACAGCCAAAATTGCTAACCAATATTTACCATTAAAAAATGGTACTAATATGGCGTTAGTCAATGCATTTGCGTATACGCTAATTGATGAAGATCTTTATGATAAAGATTATGTCAGCCGTTATACCGAAGGTTTCGAAGAATATAAAAAACAACTCGCAGATTATAGCCCTGAAGCAGTACAAGATATTGTCGGTATCCCAGCCATTGAAATCCGTAAAGCAATGCGCACTTATGCAGGAGCTAAAACAGCAACTATTATGTGGGGCATGGGAGTAACGCAATTTGGTCAAGCAGTTGATGTCGTCAAAGGGTTGTCTGGTCTTGCGCTATTAACGGGTAATTTAGGTAAACCGCATGTTGGCGTCGCACCAGTTCGTGGACAAAATAATGTTCAAGGTGCTTGTGACATGGGTGTTTTACCTAACATGTTCCCAGGATATCAATATGTCACTGACGAAAATACGCGTCAGAAATTCGCTAAGGCTTGGAATATTCCTGTTGAACAACTTGATCCTGAAGTGGGATATCGTATTACTGAAGTGCCTCATTTAGCGATTGAAGGTAAAGTGAAGGCTTACTACATCATGGGTGAAGATCCTCTTCAAACAGAAGCCGATTTAGGCTTAGTAAGAAAAGGCTTTGAAGCCCTCGATTTTGTCGTAGTTCAAGACATCTTTATGACAAAAACCGCAGAGCAAGCCGACGTGATTTTACCTTCAACCAGTTGGGGTGAACATGCAGGTATTTTTACCTGTGCAGATAGAGGTTTCCAACGTTTTGAAAAGGCCATTGAAGCACGTGGCAATGTAAAACGTGACTGGGAAATCATTAGTTTACTCGCCACTGAAATGGGCTATCCGATGTCTTATGAAAATAATGAAGAGATCTGGAATGAAGTCCGAGCCTTATGTCCGCTATTTTTTGGCGTCACTTATGAAAAATTGGCGGGTTTAGCGCATATTCAATGGCCTTGTACTGATATTGAAGATAAAGGGACACCTTATTTATATTCAGGTAACCAATTCACCACACCATCTGGTAAAGGCCAGTTATTCGCGACACCATGGCGAGCACCCGCTGAATTACCAGATGCTGATTATCCAATGATCTTATCTACAGTGCGTGAAGTGGGGCATTATTCTTGTCGCTCTATGACGGGTAACTGTAAAGCCTTGGCATCACTTGCGGATGAACCGGGTTATGTTCAAATCCACCCAGAGATTGCTAAAGAAGCGGGTATTCGTGATCAAGAAATTGTCTGGGTTGAATCTCGTCGAGGTAAGGTGATGTCTCGTTGTAATGTGAATGAGACGATCAATAAACAAGCGATTTATATGACTTATCAATGGTGGATTGGGGCATGTAATGAGCTGACTCAGGATAATCTTGATCCTGTCTCTAAAACACCTGAAACTAAATATTGTGCAGCTAAAGTGATAAAAATTGCCGATCAAAAATGGGCAGAAAGCCAAGTTTCTCAGCACTATCATACAATGAGAAGTCGCTTAATTAATTTAGTGGAGCAAGCAAAAACAGCGGCACATTAAGTTAAGCGTTGATTTAAAATAGAAATGGAGGCGATTAAGCCTCCATTTTTTTCTCACATCTACTTTATAGAAGTAAAAGCAGTGTATTATTTTTGATTTACTTTGCTTTCTGCTTCTTTTTTCTCTTCTTCTAAAATCTCACGATACCAACGCGGGTGATGTTTTTTCGCCCAACCTCGAGTTACCCAACCTTCAATCATGCTACGAATCGAACCTTTTACCCAAAACGCGGCATAAGCATGAACAAACACCGTTATGATAAGCAAAATAGCTGACAGTGAGTGAGCCAGTAAGGCAATGCGAATAACAGGGATAGAGAAATAGTCCGCGAAATAAGGACGCCAAATCATGATACCGCTAATGGTAAGCACGATAAGGCTGATACTTAGCGTCCAATAAATTCCTTTTTGACCCAAGTTATAATGCCCGATATCGCCGGCTTCTTCGTTTTGTAGCACTTTATGGATATTTTTCGCCCATACTAAGTCGTCTTTATCAACAAAGTTATGTTTTAGATATCTAAAAAACATAAAGATAAAGAAGAACACCATCGCAACACCCGTGAATGGATGCAGTAAACGCGAAAGCTGTGGTGTGCCTAAAATATTCATAAACCAGTTTAGAGATGGGAAGAAAAAACCCAATCCGCTAAAGGTAGTAAAGATAAAGAAAATCGCCACAACCCAGTGATTAATACGCTCTGAGGCAGTATGACGAAGGATTTTATCGCTTTTCTTCTTCATTATTTCTGCTCCTCTTTATTCACTGAATTTTGTGATGCTTCCATCTCTTTTTGTGCCTCTTCTTCATCTTCTTCTGTGGTGTGGTTAGGGCCAATGCCTAAGTAATGGAATATTGCACCTGCAAAGGTGGCTGCAAAACCAACTGCCGCTAATGGTTTCCAAATACCTTTCCAGAATTTAACTGTTGAGCTAATTTCTGGGTTTTCTGGTAAGCCATGATACAAATTAGGTCTATCTGCATGATGAAGTACATACATAACGTGAGTTCCGCCAACCCCTTGAGGATCGTATAAACCTGCTTTGTCATAGCCTCGGGTATTGAGTTCTGCAACACGCTCGTTTGCAAGGTGAGTCATCGCTTCTTTAGAGCCAAAATGAATTGCCCCTGTTGGACAGGTTTTTACGCAAGCTGGCTCTTGACCGACTTCAACACGATCAACACACAATGTGCATTTATAAGCGCGATTATCTTCTTCATTAATACGAGGAACATCAAAAGGACAGCCCGCAATACAATAACCACAACCAATACAGTGCTCTGATTGAAAATCAACAATACCGTTAGCATACTGAACAATGGCACCTTCTGCGGGACACGCTTTTAAGCAGCCCGGATCAGCGCAGTGCATACAGCCATCTTTACGAATTAGCCACTCTAACTTGCCGTTTTCTTCAACTTCAGAAAATCGCATCACGGTCCACGATTTAGCGGTTAAATCCATCGGGTTATCATAAACACCGACGTTAAGACCCACTTTGTCACGAATATCGTTCCATTCTGAGCAGGCAACCTGACAGGCTTTACAGCCAATGCAGGTCGTCACATCGATAAGCTTTGCTACTTCTTCTTTAAAGTCACGTACCTGTGGTGCTGGCGTGAGAGAATTGGTAGCAGAACGACGAATAATATCTTGAGATTGCAATGACATTAGTTTCCCCTTATGCCTTTTCGATATTGACTAAAAACGCCTTATATTCAGGTGTGAATGAGTTTGCATCACCCACAGATGGCGTTAATGTATTGGCAAGGAAACCTTTGCGTGTTGCTCCCTCAAAGCCCCAGTGGCAAGGAATACCGATAGTATCAACGACTTTGCCATTTATCGTTAGAGGTCTAATTCGCTTAGTCACCACGGCTTTGGCTTTGATATAGCCACGTTTAGCGCTGACTTTAACTTCATCACCTTGAACAATGCCTTTACGTGAAGCAAGTTGTTCACCAATCTCAATAAATTGATCGGGTTGTGCAATGGCATTAATTAATGAGTGTTTTGTCCAGTGACGGAACAATTCAGTAATTGAGTAGGTTGTTGCCACATAAGGGAATTCATCTGCTTTACCTAAATGTTCAGCATCGTAGCTGTATAAACGTGCAACAGGGTTACGAGAGACTTTCGGGTGCAGAATATTATCTTCTGTTGGCGATTCAAACGGTTCGTAGAATTCAGGGAATGGACCATCAGCCATTTTATCAACAGCAAATAAGCGTCCCATACCTTCTGGTTGCATAATAAAAGGACCTACACCACTATTAGGCGCGGCATTACTATAATCTGGTACATCAGGGCCAACCCATTGATTACCATTCCATTTGATAAGCTGACGTTTTGCATCCCAAGGTTGGCCTTGTGGATCAACAGATGCGCGGTTATATAACACACGACGGTTTTGCGGCCACGCAAAAGCCCAACCCGGTGTACAACCTAGCCCTGAAGGATCGGCGTTATCGCGGTTCGCCATTTGGTTGCCTTTTTCAGTCCAACAACCGGAATAAACCCAACAGAAACTTGCCGTTGAGCCATCTGATTTCAGTTGATGGAAACCATCAAGTTGTTGTCCTTTTTTAAACAACAATTTGCCTGTTTCATCAAAGATATCTTGCATGGCTTGCCCATTCGCTTCTTTCGCCACTTCTTCAGGTTGTGGATCGTAAGGGTCAACGTAGTTCCAAGAAAGATTCATGACAGGCTCAGGGCAAACACCGCCTTCTTCACGATAAAGCTCGCGTAGACGCATCAATAAATGCCCTAAAATTTTACCATCGTGCCATGCTTGTGCTGGTGGTTTCGCCCCCGCCCAGTGCCATTGTAGCCAGCGACCTGAGTTTGCAATCGAGCCATTTTCTTCAGCAAAACATGATGAAGGTAAACGGAAGATTTCAGTTTGAATATCTTTTGGTGAGACTTCATTCATCTCGCCGTGGTTTTGCCAAAAATTAGAAGATTCAGTCACGAGTGGATCAATGACAACCATATATTTCAGCTTGGCTAATGCGGCGCTACATTTATTTTTATCGGCAAAAGCGGCTAATGGGTTAAAACCTTGAACGATATAACCATTCATTTTCCCCTCGATCATCAATTGGGTTTGCGCCATGATGTCGTAGCTTTTATCCCATTTTGGTAACCAGTGATAACCCCATTCGTTTTGTGCCGTTGCGTGCTCACCCCAGAAGCTTTTTAGTAAGCTAATAAAGAAATCAGGGGTTCTTTTCCAGTAGTTAACTTGGTCTGCAACCACGGTTTTTGGTGTAACTTGAGATAAATACGTTTCTAACGATGTCTGTTTTTCATTAGGCAGGGGCATATAGCCCGGTAGGTTTAATGATAATAAACCCAAATCGCTATAGCCTTGGATATTAGAGTGCCCACGTAATGCATTCACACCGCCACCCGGCATACCCACGTTACCTAATAATAGCTGGATCATACCTGCTGCACGGATAGTTTGAGCACCGCCAGTATGGTGTGTCCAACCGAGGGCATACAAAATAGTTGAGGTTCTGTCTTTTACACTGGTGGAAGCAAGAGCTTCACAGATATAGGTGAAATCTTCTAAAGGTGTACCACAAAGTGTAGTAACAATTTCAGGGGTATAACGTGAAACGTGCTGTTTTAAAAGATTCCACACACAACGAGGATGTTGCAGTGAGTTATCTCTTAATGCCAAACCATTCTCATCAAGTTCATAGTGCCATGAGGTTTTATCATAGCTTTGATTTTCTTTATCAAACCCACTGAACAGGCCTTCATCAAAGCTAAAATCTTTACGCACAATTAAAGAAGCATTGGTATAGGCTTTCACATATTCGTGCTGAATTTTATTGTGTTCAATAAGGTAATGAATAACACCTAATAAGAACGCAGTATCAGAGCCTGCACGAATAGGAGAGTAAAGGTCGGCAACAGCAGCACTACGGTTAAAACGGGGATCGACAACGATAACCTTCGCATTGTTCTTAATTTTAGCTTCGATAACCCATTTAAAACCGACAGGGTGTGCTTCAGCAGGGTTACCGCCCATGATCAGCACCACGTTAGCGTTTTTAATATCAACCCAGTTATTGGTCATTGCACCACGACCAAAGGTTGGTGCTAATGCTGCAACGGTTGGCGCATGGCAAAGTCTTGCCTGACAATCAATAGCTATCATGCCTAATGAACGAGAAAATTTATTATCTAAAATCCCGGTTTCATTACTAGCAGCAGAAGAACAAAGCATTCCAGTGGTAAGCCAGCGGTTAACTTCTTGCCCTTTTTCATTATGGGTAACAAAGTTTTCATCACGGTCTTTTTTCATCAGACGGGCGATTTTATCAATCGCTTCATTCCATGAAATGCGCTCCCACTTATCAGAGCCAGGTCTACGATATTCAGGATATTTCAGGCGATTTTCACTGTGGATATAATCGACAAGCCCAGCACCTTTCGGACATAAAGAGCCACGGCTAACAGGATGATCAGGATCGCCTTCAATGTGATAAATACTTTTATCGACATTCTTTGCACCATCCCCAAGGCTATACATCAAAATACCGCAACCCACAGAGCAATAAGTGCAGTTATTACGAGTCTCGACTGAACGTAATAATTTATATTGGCGAGCATTCGCAATAGATACTTCAGGTGCCAAGCCGAGTAATGCAGCAGATGTGCCTGCCATACCGCCAGCACAGATCTTAAAGAAAGACCTACGACTGATTTGCATCAGTGTCTCCTTGATAAATTGATAAATAACATCCGTCCCGGGCGTTTAAAAAACGTCCAGTAAAGATACGATTTCATTTTTCAATCATTCAAGACAGACCTGAGTATCGTTTTGTGAACTCAATGTGATGAACTACTACTTAAAATGACGCTGGTGATTATAACGAGGAAAAAAAATAAATCCATACTAACAATGCGGATACAAAATATATTAAAAAATAACAATTTAGTTTGATTTCCATCATGTTAAATAACCAATTTTTCAATTAACACACAAGGTAAAAATGAGCATTTAATCGATTAAAAAGGCTCTTGAAATAAAACTCCATTTTTACCTGTGTCATAAAATTTTTTTACTGTAAAAGAATTAACATTATATTCTGCATAAAATCTCAATAATAAATTATTGAGACTGTTTTCTATTCTATTGTCAGATTTTTATTCCTAAATTTGATTTAAAGAAAGTTGTAAAAATATAAGATTAAAAAATAGACATTTTGATCGCCTTCACAATTCAGAAAAGATCGATTTGAAGTTTAACTCCGAAAATAATTATATATTGGAGTGATATTTAAGATACAAGAAAAACCCCTACTTGATGACAATAATAAGAGCTAATAAGTATGAACAGAATAAAGAAAATATCTTACTCCTGTCTTTCTGTAATGCTAGTGTCGGCAATATTCACGTCTACTAGTTTTGCAGAAAAACTACCTAATTTACCTGTAACATTTAAAAGTGGTGCTGGAACAATCAGCGAAAATGTTATTTATGTTGGTTTAGGTACAGCGGGAAAATCATGGTATAAGCTTGATCTCAATTGTTCGACAAAACAATGGGAAAGAATAGCAGACTTTCCTGGAACACCAAGAGATCAATCTATTGCTCTAGAATTAAATAATAATATTTATATTTTTGGTGGAGCAGGAAAAGAAAATGAAAATAGCGAAACAATTAGTGCGCTTACAGATGTTTATCGCTATTTACCAAAAGAAAATAAATGGGAAAAGGTCAACACTCGAGCACCTTATGGATTAGTAGGGCATACGGGAGTTAATATTAACAATGATCAAGCTATTATTCTTGGTGGAGTTAATCAACAAATCTTTGACGGTTATTTCGTTGATTTAAATCGTACTAAATTGAATGAATCTGAAAGTAAAAAAATCATTAGTGATTATTTTAATAAGCCAGCTGAAGGTTATTTTTTTAATCGAAATATAATGGAATATAATGCTGAAAATAATCAATGGCGATTGTTAGGTACTACGCCATTTAATGGAACAGCAGGCTCTGCATTAGCTTATGATGGCAATAAAATCACTTTAATCAATGGTGAAATAAAGCCAGGATTACGCACCAGTGAAGTGCAAACCGCCACATTAAAAAACAATCAATTACAATGGAATTCTGTTGCTCAGAAATTACCCGATCCAATGTCTAATCAGCCGCAAGACGGTTTAGCTGGTGCGTTTGCCGGTTACAGTATGCACACTTTACTTGTTGCTGGCGGGGCAAATTTTCCGGGAGCTCAGGCAAACTATTCACAGCAACATTACTTTGCACATCAAGGATTAGAAAAGACATGGCATAAAGAAATTTATGGCTTTATTAATAATCAATGGAAAATCATTGGTGAATTACCTCTTCCTCTTGGTTATGGTGTTACTGTTTCACATGATAATTCACTTTATTTAATTGGAGGCGAAACAAATAAGGGTGAAGCTGTTAATTCAGTTATTACTTTAACGATGAAAGATAAACAATTAATTATTGAATAATCTCTTCCTAAATATAAATTAAAATAATTCATAAAGATCTCCTTTGTTAATACAGGGGATCTCACCTTTTTGGAAAAATATTATGCTAAATAAAAAGAAGAAACTTTTATTGTCATGCTGTACTTTATTAATGTCATCTCAATTATATGCGACTACATTAGACTTTCGTCATGAATATGCAGACTCTACTCGAATTAATAAAGATAGAGTTGCATTTATTCACTCTTTTTCAAATGGTGTTGGTTTCTATATTGATGCTAGCGTTAAATCGGGTGGTGTAGATGGTGAGAAAGATAAACTGTTTAGTGATGTTGTTAATAATGCTATTGAAATGGGATTAAGTTATAACTATAAACTAAATAATCATATTACATTACAGCCTGGTCTTATTTTTGAAACTGTAACAGATACTTCTATATATAAACCCTATTTAAAAGCACAATATAACTTTGATAATGGGTTATATATTGCAGGACGTTATCGTTTTGATTATGCCCGTAAAACAAAACAAGGTGCTGATGATGAAAAAACAAATCGTCTTGATGGTTTTATAGGTTATAAATATAACAAATTTAAAGTGGAATATGATTATACTCAAATGTATAGCGACGCCATAAAATATGATAATAAAAAACGCAATTATGAGCATAACGTCGCTTTCTCTTATCAACTCAACAGTACTTTCACACCTTATATTGAAGTTGGCAATATGGCTGTAAGCCCTCTTAGTGATGCTCGCCAGACACGTTATCGAGTTGGGTTGCAGTTTCATTTCTAATTTAAGTTAAGTAATGCGGAATAAAAAAGAAGAAGAGTGGTGGAAACATCACTCTACTTTTATTTTATTTATTTATCAGTAAGTTGTGAGTCATTGATTATTGTTTGATCTTCTTCACAAATTACTGTTTCTCTGGTTGAGAAATTAAACTCCGTAAAATACTATAATTTGGAGTTACATTTCAAAAGAAGAGAACAGTGAGTTCAAAATGGCGCTAATTGAAAAGATGACTAAAGATATTCAACAAAAAGGTGGACTGATTGTGTCTTGCCAGCCTGTTGATAATAGCCCAATGGATAAGCCAGAGATTGTTGCTGCAATGGCTCAAGCCGCGGTAAATGCAGGAGCAATCGCAGTGCGTATTGAGGGAATTGATAATTTAAGAGCAACTCGTCCTCTTATTGATGTGCCGATTATTGGCATTGTGAAGCGTGATTTACCTGATAGCCCTGTAAGGATCACTCCGTGGCTTAGTGATGTTGATGACTTGGCTAAAGCGGGTGCCGATATTATTGCTTTTGATGGTACTGATCGTGTGCGTCCTGTACCAGTGAAAACACTATTAGAACATATTCATCGTTTAGGAAGATTGGCGATGGCAGATTGTGCCACCTTTGACGAAGGTATGTATTGCCAAGAGTTAGGCACTGAATTTATTGGTTCAACGATGTCGGGCTATACCGGTGGTGAGATACCAAAGCTACCTGATTTACAACTTGTCACCGCATTGGCTGAAAAGGGATGCCGAGTGATTGCTGAAGGGCGTTATAACACACCAATGATTGCTGCAAGAGGAATGCAAGCTGGTGCTTGGGCTGTCACGGTAGGCTCTGCATTAACGCGCCTTGAGCATGTCTGTGATTGGTTTACTCAGGCATTAAAGTGGCAGCAGGAGTTAGATAAATGAATACATTAGCAATTGATATTGGAGGAACAAAAATTTCGGCGGCACTAATTAGTCGAGATAACCAATTGACACAACATACTCAGATAGCCACACCAGCAAGTGCATCACCAACGCAACTTTATAAAGCTTTAGTTGATATTACTACACCACTAAAAAGCTATGCAGATAGTGTTGCTGTCGCATCAACAGGGATTATTTGTAATGGCATTTTGACCGCATTGAATCCAGATAATTTAGGTGGACTAAAAGGTTTTCCTTTAAAAGAAACACTCATCGCACTTACAGGATTGCCTTGTTGGCTACTCAATGATGCTCAAGCAGCTACATGGGCTGAATATGATCATCGTCGTGAAACGATTTCTGATATGGCATTTATTACTGTATCGACAGGTGTTGGTGGTGGCGTTATTCAACAAGGACAACTCTTTACAGGAAAACGAGGTATTGCAGGTCATTTAGGTCACACGCTTGCCGATCCTCATGGCCCACTTTGTGGTTGTGGTCGCTATGGTTGTGTTGAAGCCATCGCTTCTGGTCGTGCAATTGCGTCGCAAGCGACACAGGAGCTTGCTGGAAAAGATGCAAAAGCGATTTTTGCTGCCTTTCACCAGGGAAATTCACAAGCAAAATCAATTATTGAACGCTCAGCAAACACTATTGCAAATTTGGTGACCGATATTAAAGCCACAACGGATGCTGATTGTGTCGTTCTTGGTGGAAGCGTTGGGTTGGCAAAGGGATATATCGAACTCGTTCAAGCTGCCCAGATAAAGCAACCAGTTGCATTACAAGTGCCGATATTATCGGCTCACTATCATCATGATGCCGGGCTCTGGGGCGCTGTCCTTTGGGCTAGAGAGCAATAAAAAAACTGTCGTAAAACTTACCTTTTACCCTACATATGGCAGGACTAAAAAATGCAATTACATGATTTTGGTTTTATTAACTATGCAGTGCTGTTTGGTTATTTAGCAGCAATGTTACTCGTGGGTGTTTATTTCTCTAAACGCCAAAAAACAGCGGATGATTATTTTCGTGGAGGAGGTCGAGTTCCTGGTTGGGCTGCAGGGGTTTCTGTTTTCGCGACTACTTTAAGTTCTATTACTTTTATGTCGATCCCAGCAAAAGCTTATACCTCCGACTGGACTTTTATTATCGGGCAATATTTAGCTATCGCTATTTTGCCATTAGTTTTTTATTTTTATATTCCTTTCTTTAGAAAATTAAAAATCACTTCGGCTTATGAATATTTAGAAGCACGTTTTGATGTACGCAGTCGTTTATTTGCCAGCCTTTCATTTATGTTATTCCATATTGGTCGGGTTGCCATTATTACTTATTTAACTGTACTTGCTCTACGTCCTTTTATGGGTATCGATCCTGTTGTCTTAATCGTACTGATTAGCTTGCTCTGTATTATTTATACTTGGATGGGCGGCATTGAGGGTGTTATTTGGACAGACGTTATTCAAGGGTTATTACTTTCAGGTGGTGCAGTTCTTATTTTTATTATGATCTGCTTTAAAGTTGATGGTGGATTTACTGAGATTTTCACTGCAACATCACAAGCTGATAAATTCTTTCCTACGACTCAATTTCGTTGGAGTTGGACTGATAGCACCATCCCTGTTTTGATGATCGGTTTTTTATTCGCTAATATTCAACAATTTACAGCAAGTCAGGATGTTGTACAGCGCTATATTGTGACGGATTCCATTGAAGAAACAAAACGTACACTGATAACAAATGCAAAATTAGTTGCCATTATTCCTATCTTCTTCTTTGCTATTGGATCTGCTTTGTTTGTG
The DNA here is from genome assembly GCF_040140245.1 of Proteus sp. fly-1013. NCBI lineage: Bacteria > Pseudomonadati > Pseudomonadota > Gammaproteobacteria > Enterobacterales > Morganellaceae > Proteus > Proteus sp. fly-1013. The sequence goes on from NZ_JBEEWD010000007.1 coordinate 72,578, forward strand.
TATTACAAACAGAATCCTAATTTTTTACCTGAAGGCTTTAATACAGGCGGAATTTTACCTCTGTTTATTGTGACTGAAATGCCTGTCGGTATTGCAGGATTAATTATTGCAGCTATTTTTGCAGCTGCTCAATCTAGTATTTCGAGTAGCTTAAACAGTATCTCAAGCTGTTTTAACTCTGATATCTACACTCGTTTAAGTAAATCTGAACGCAGCGCTGAACAAAAAATGAAAGTTGCAAGATTAGTCATTATTGTTGCTGGCGTCTTTAGTAGCTTGGCTGCAATTTGGTTAGTTTTATCTGATGAGTCCGAAATTTGGGATGCCTTTAATAGTCTGATTGGTTTAATGGGTGGCCCAATGACCGGTTTGTTTATGCTGGGTATTTTTGTCAAACGTGCAAATGCAGGTAGTGCAGTTGTCGGGATCATTGTCAGTATTATTGCAGTATTAGCTGCGCGTTATGGCAGTGATCTTAATTTCTTCTTCTACGGAGTGATTGGCGCGATGTCTGTTGTTATTGCAGGAACAATTACAGCACCGCTTTTCGCATCAGCAAAACAAATTTCATTAGATGATAGTGAAACATCAGGAAACTAATAGGGAAAAATCTATGTTATTTGGACACATATCAGATTTGGCTACAATGCCAGAAATGAATCCCGCATTGCGTGACGCGATGGAAAGAGCATTAGCGCTTGACCCTACTTCACTTGCTCCGGGTAGTTATAAAATCGATGGTGAAACGCTATTTATGAATGTAATGACGTTTGAAACACAGCCTCGTGAACAGAAGCGAGCTGAATTACACCAGCGTTATATTGATATTCAAATATTGCTTAGTGGTGAAGAAATTATTGATTTTGGTATACAGGGTTCTGCTCAAAATGTAACACCTTATAATGAGGCTGATGATTACCAATTAACCGATACAATAATAGGTCAACAGACCTTAACGCTTTCATCAAGCATGTTTGCTGTTTTTATGCCTTATGAACCTCATAAACCGGGAATTTCGGCTGAAAAGGGTGCAAACACACTGAAGAAAGTCGTTGTTAAGTTAGATGTCACTGCATTAACTGACTAATAATTACTATTTTTATTAAGCGCTTTATTTCTGATGTATCAGTAAGTTGTATTCTGATGCTATTAAGGAATAAAGCGTTTTTTATTATCATATTATTGTATGAGCAAGGCTTTTTTTAACCTGTTGGAATTGGTACTCTTGTTGGCAGAATTTTTTTCCGTGTATCTTCTGCAACCAAGGATAATCTCCATGACAGAACAGGCAACGACTCGATTAAAGCCGGGTAAAATACTTGATACGCTAGGCGCAATGAAAAATAGTCTAACGCGAGTATCACAGCGTATTGCAGACTATATCCTGTTCCATCCTACAGAAGTTACTCAACTCTCTATTGCCCAACTTTCACAAGCAACAAAAGCGGGTGAAGCGACGGTTGTGCGTTTTTGCCGTACATTGGGTTATAAAGGGTTTCAAGATTTTAAAATGGATTTGGCGATTGAAATGGCGACCTCTGATAATGAAGAGTCGCCTATTCTTGATGCAGAAGTGACTCATCAAGACGATATCCATACCATTGGTTTAAAACTTCAAGCAACGATTAATAACGTACTATCAGAGACATTGAATCTGCTCGATATGAAGCAAGTTCAAGGTGCTGTAAATGCTTTATTATCAGCAAATTATATTTTTATTTGTGGTGTTGGCTCTTCAGGAATTACAGCCGAAGATTTAAAAAATAAGCTTATGCGAATTGGTTATCGTGTTGATGCTGTTACAAATAACCACTTTATGTATATGCAAGCTTCGTTATTAAAACCAGGCGATGTGGCTATTGGAATTAGCCATTCCGGTAATTCTCCTGAAACGGTCCATGCTCTTAAATTAGCTAAAGAAGCAGGAGCCAGCACGATCGCATTGACTCATAATTTAGGCTCACAAATTATGGAGTATGCTGATCATCATTTAATTAATGGTAACCGACAAGGGAAACTGCAAGGTGACTCTATTGGTACAAAAACAGCACAACTCTTTGTATTAGATCTTCTTTATACGCTATTAGTGCAAGCTCAGCCTGATATGGTTAAAGAGCAAAAATTGCGAACATTGAATGCGTTAAAACAGACTCACTCCGCATAAGTTTATCTCTACATTGTGTGATTTTTAGTGAAAATTGGCTAAAGATCACACTTTCATTTTTCTCTTCCTTTAATGCTCATTTCGTTATTGCGTTCTGAAGTATTGCTCCCTAATATAGAGTTAAGCTCCATAAAATTAATATAAAAGAAATTAACCTCCAAAGGAAGTTATCATGAACAAACTCTCTGGACTGATTGCCGCACCTCATACTCCTTTTGCAACTGATGGTAGCGTTAATTATTCTGTCATTGATGAAATAGCAAAACACCTAATTGCAAGTGGTGTGACAGGTGCTTATGTATTAGGAACAACAGGCGAAGGTATTCATTGTTCTGTTGAAGAACGTAAGAAAGTAGCTGAACGCTGGGTTAATGCAAGTCAGGGTAAGCTTGATCTTATTATTCATACAGGTGCATTAAGTATTGCTGATACGCTAGAACTTGCTCGCCATGCCGAAACCTTAGATATCAAAGCAACATCCGTTATTGGTCCTTGTTTCTTCAAACCAGGTAATGTTGATGATCTTGTTGAATATTGCCGTTTGGCCGCTGCTAGCGCACCTTCTAAAGGTTTTTACTATTATCACTCCACCATGTCAGGTTTAAATATTGATATGGAAAAATTCCTACAAGTAGCGGGTAAAACAATACCTAATTTATCTGGTATGAAATTTAATTCCCCGGATATGTATGAATTCCAGCGTTGCTTACGCGTAGATGGCGGAAAGTACGATGTTCCATTTGGTGTTGATGAATTTATTCCTGCTGGATTAGCCTGTGGTGCATCAAGCGCTGTCGGCAGTACATATAACTATGCTGCACCATTATATCTTGAAATTATTGAAAAATTTAAAGCTGGTGATCATGAAGGTGTTACTGCTTGCATGGATAAGGTGATTGCGATTATTCGTGTTTTAGTTGAGTACGGCGGTGTTGCAGCAGGAAAAGTAGCAATGCAGCTGCATGGTATTGATGTGGGCTCTCCTCGTCGCCCATTACGCCCAATGACAGCAGAGCAAAAAGCTGATGCATTAGCGAAGTTTAAAGCAGCTGATTTTCTGTAATCAATTTAGCTTTAATTGAATTATTTATAGATAGACCCATTTTTTAACATCTCTCCCCCTTTGATGTGACAGTGGCTTTTAGAAGAAAGCCACTTTTTTATTATTGACTCTAAAACTTGATTTTAAATGCCACTCAAACCAAAGTACGAGTTACTATTTTATTCTTATTAAGGTGTACGGATGGCATACGAATTCCTGACACAAGCAACACTCAAAAAACTGGCAACTGGCGAAATTTGGCAACGACAAGTTAATGATGAAAGTATTATTGATGTCAGCTTAAATGCAGGGCAATTAATAATTTCTCAGCCTGAAATTGAGGAAAGCTTTATTCCTTTTAGTCAAAAACTAATCGCTTATTGTGAACAGCTTGCGCTTAAGTTTCCATTTATTGAATTGACTCAACCACAAGAATTTCATTCCACATTATTAACAATTTTTAATCAACAAAATGAGCAGTTTAAACTGCAACGACCCGTATTATTATCGTGGTGTCATGAGATTGCAAAAATCTTTAATCAAATAAAAAGTATCGAAATTTTATTTAATGACGTTGTACTCACATCCAATGGCAGTTTGATATTAACGGGTATCTCAGAGGAATTAACACTCTTTAGGCAGCAAATTTATCAGCAAATCCCAATTGAAAGCGTGCTTCATAAAGACATTATTCATATCACGCTTGGGCGATTAGGTGAAAATACGTCATCAGCAGAGATGAAGCAGCTTTATGATGAGCTAGAGCAAAACCGATCATTAATACATCATGCGATTAATACCCCTATTATTATTCGACATCCAAAATTTGTGGTAAGCAAAGGTTCGCTTTCATCTGAAGTGCAATTGGGTTTAACGATGGAATTTAATCAGTTATGGCCATTTCGGTGCTATTAATATTAAGTATTAAATGGCTATCACATCTTTTTGTGACTAAAGCGATATGGCTAATTAGTATATAATCCAGCGATTCTTTTTATTTGGATTATTTTTTTGAATTATGAATGTCAAATATCGTGCTGATGTAGATGGTTTAAGAGCGGTCGCTGTTATTCTGGTTATCCTTTTTCATTTGGATAATCGCTTAATTCCGTCAGGGTTTATTGGTGTTGATATTTTTTTTGTGATCTCTGGTTTTTTGATTTCGCTGATAATTAAAACTTCATTATCACAAGGTAATTTTTCATTTCGTGATTTTTATAATCGTCGATTATGGCGATTACAACCACTTTATCTTGTCGTATTAATTTCAGTTCTAGTGATTTCTGGGCTTTTTTACCTACCTAGTGATTATTTGGATATTACAAATAGCGAGAAATATGCCTCAGCCTTCCTCTCTAATAAATATTTTGCGAGAGCGACAACCAGCTATGCAGCGCAAGATGCACTCTTTTTACCGTTATTGCATACATGGTCTTTAGCGATAGAGTGGCAATGGTATCTTTTTTTACCTTTTGCACTTTATTTTCTACATAAAATCAATGCAAAAGAAAGGGTTAATCATTTTTATCTAGTGGTGTTAGTCACTGCTATTTCATTTATTCTGGTGTTTTATTACCAAAAAGATCAACCGAAAAATTACTACTATTTTAGTACGCGGATCTTCGAATTTATGCTGGGAGCTTGTGTTGCCTACTTCCCAACAAAGATAAAACCTAATCAAAGAATAAATGACGTTATTAGCTTAATTGCGTTAGGTGTTATTGTTTGGGTTGCATTTCAAAACGATATTATTGCAGGTTATCCGAACCTTAATACGTTGTATGTTTGTCTTGGTGCTGCGCTAATCATTTATACCGGACAACATGGAAGCATTATTGAAAAAATACTCTCACTAAAGCCAATCGTGATTATCGGGTTATTATCTTTCTCTCTCTATTTATGGCATTGGCCATTATTTGCAGTTGCACGTTATATTGGTGTGTTTAATACAGAACTGCAAAAGGGATCGATGTTAGCATTAACCTTATTGCTATCGATTAGCTCTTATTTTCTGATTGAAAAACCGTTTAGAAGAAAGCGCTTAGCCTTTAAATATTCCATCACTCTCTTATTAATTATTCCTATTTTATTTGCTTTTGGGCTAAATGCATTGAATGAAAAATATCAAGGTATTGGAGCAAGGCTTGGTCAAAATTACGTTAATTTAGAAGAAAAATTGAATCAGTTTGATTATCCCAATCGAACTAAATGTATGAATTTTGAAGCCACTGATCCAGATAAAATGTGCCATATTGGTGAAGTAGGAAGTCAGAAAAAAGCCTTTTTATTTGGTGATTCTCATGCAAATCATTATTGGGGCTTTATGGATATTTTGGGTAAAGACGCCAAGATAGATGTATATGCACAAGCAACTTCATCGTGTATTACGCTTCCTAATATTTATCTTTATGACTGGTCTAATCATAAAAATACAGTTTATCAACGTTGTTACGATCAAACGGCGAAATATTATCAACTTATCAAGAATAGCCACTTCGATTATGTAATATTTGGGCAAGTTTGGAATAACTACGCGTCAAATCATGTCATTAATAAGATAGGTGATGTTAGAACCGTTGAAGAGTCTCGCAAACGTGTTGAGAAAGCGATGCGCGAAGCGCTTGATATTATTATTGCCACAGGGGCTAAGCCTGTTTTTATTAAAACAGTTAATTCTATGCCAAGTGGCTTTATGACCTGTTTTTATGAAAATGCAAAATTAAGAAAGGATTTTGCAGATAATAACTGTAACCCAAAAAACTATAAAGGTGAGGGAAACACATGGATGAATCAGTTATTTGTTAAGTTAAAAAAGGATTATCCAACTTTAATTATCATCGATCCTAAAGATGTGCAGTGTGATAAAAATGTCTGTCTAACCGATATAGAAGGTGTGCCAGTTTATCGTGATGTAGGACATATTACAGACTATGCTTCAACAATCTTTGGCATGATGTATTTAGAGCGTTTTGGTAATCCGTTAGTCGTGAAAAATCCTTAACAAGACAGTTAATCGATCATCAAAACAATAAAAAAGTGCGCAGTTATCTTAGATAAAGCGCACTTTTTATTTTTGAATATATTAATGATCCAAAGAAACAGAATGAACATGTTCAAGCTGTTTTAATGAGCAATAAAATTCGGGTAAGGTAATTTTTTGCCGAACTAACAGTTTCAAGTTCACTTCAACGCGCTCTTTTTTAATATCGCGAATAGTCAGATTCTCAATGACATCTTTATGGTTTTTTAAATACTCAATTAAAAGAGGAACACCGCTTTCATGAGTAAATAACATGCGCACTTTAATCTTACCTAAGCGTTGGTTTTTCATCTGAAATAGCACCACTTGCGGGCTAAGTTGAATAGCCATAAAAAAGAGAACAGTCACAATCATGGCATGCCAATAAAAACCTGAGCCACAAGCAATACCAACACCTGCTGACGCCCATACTATGGCTGCGGTCGTCAGACCTGAAATTGCATCATCACGTCGATGCAATATAACGCCAGCGCCAAGAAAGCCGACACCGCTGATAATTTGTGCCGCTAATCTCATGGGATCACTACGAATATTGTCTGAAATATTGGCGTAATATTCTGCAGATTGAATAGAGACAATGGTTAATAAACAACTGGCAACGGCAATAATGACACAGGTTTTAAAACCGACAGGTTTTCCCTTTGATTCACGCTCTAAGCCAATAAGGCCACCCAAAATAAAGGCGGCCAGTAATTTAGCGATACTTGATAGTGATAAAGGGCCAATGCTGCCAACAAACTGAATTAATGCGTCCACGGTTTGCTCCTAACGTTGGCCTATTATTCTAAGACTAAGGAGTTACTGCACCTTCTGGTGCTTTCTTGTCTTCGTTATTTTTCTTTTTACTCACATCATCTTTAAAGAAGAAGATAAAGAATAGGGTGACAACGGCAGCAACGATTGCTGGATATATCCAGAATGTTGACCACTGTGGTAATGCAGCATCACCTGTTTCTGTTACGGTTGAATTAAAGATTTGACCACAAATAGTGGAAGCAAATAATAAGCCGAAACCATTAGAGACAATAAAGCGTAGGCCTTGTGCTTGAGCACGAATTTCCGGTTTGGCTTTGCGGTCAACATAGATATCACCAGCAGTAAAGAAGAAGTCCCAACATAATCCCTGTAACATTAATCCGATAACGATAAAATAAAACTCTGTATTTACCGCGGCATAAGAGAAGAATATTGAGCGAATGATCCAGCTAACAGCACCTAAAAGTAATGTAATTTTGAAGCCAAACTTCATTAAGAAGAATGACAATACGAACATAAACAGAACTTCACAGGCTATACCTATTTGCATAATAGACGCCGCGTTATTAAAACCTAATGCTTTAATAAAAACGGGAATATAAGCGGAGTAAGCTGTTTTTGGGATCATTAAAATAAAGATACTAAACATTAAGATAGCGAAATAACGATCTTTAAATAATGAAAGCGCATCTAAACATAAAATATCACGAGTAGAGAATGGCTTACCTTTTGCTTTCGGTGGCGTGTTAGGTAAGGTAAAGCAGTAGAAACCAAGTAAAACACCCACAGCAGAAGCGATATACCAAGTCATCGTACTACCAGAGAAGCCCATTTCACCTAATATAAATCCGATGGCCATAAAACCAAACGTACCGAATACACGAATAATAGGGAAATATTTCACGCCATTAATATGGGAGAAACTAATACTATTTGAAAGCGCAGTTGTTGGATAATCCAATAATGAAAATTAAGAATAAAGTCATGCCACTGTTTTGTGCTTCAATAAATTGAGGAACACAAATAATGACTGCGGCATTAATTAAATGAAGGATGCCCATGACTTTTTGTGAAGCAAAGAAACGGTCAGCCACCATACCAATAAATAATGGGGAGATAATGGTAGCGACACCTAATAAAGCGTAGGCATTACCAATAATGCTTGCCATACCATAGCTACTTAATACCAGCCCCATAGTCATATTCCACGCACCTTGCATGAAATATTGCACAAACATCATTATCAGTAAGCGAGAGGTTATTTTCATATCCATCATCGTTCTCCTCTTAATTTGTTTCTAACGTTAATCCGTCGTAGGCAACGCGGATATTATGAGGAGCACAAACAGCTTCTAATTCGTGATGAAGCAATTTGCCGCTATGTGAAATATGCGAAACGGCAATTTGTGTATCTTGATGTAAACAACCTTGCTGTTGCAGTTTTTCTTTCGCTGCAAATACCGTTTCTAGGCTCATATGATTATCGGTACGATCTTTACCATTGAGTCCATAAGTACATTCAAAAACAACGATATCTAGTGGTTTATTTTCTAACCATTTCCATGTTAATTCAGGGAACCAACCAGAATCATGTCCATAGAAAATAACCTTGCCATCTTTCTCAATATGATAAACATAGCAAAGTTCCCATTTCGCATGATTAGCGAGTAATGGTGTAATTTTATAGCCATTTCTTTCGACAGTAACAAAAGGAATTAAGCAGTGAAAAGCAAAACGCTCTTTGCTGTAACCAGGTAAAACTTCGATACAACCATTAATCGCGCGATCATTACCAAAAATATGAAGAGGATGGTTAATTTCAAAACCATAACCTTCCATTCGGCTAAACAGATCGCCAACATTGAAATGATCCGGATGAGTGTGAGTGAATAGAAGGCTTTCAAAGTTGGTAGCATCCATTCCATCACGCATTAATTGGTAACTAAATGTAGGTGATACGTCGATTAACATAATGTCATCGACAATGGCAGAAGAGTGAGTTCTGATATCTTTCCCACCCAGTTCTCTTGCTTTTAGGCAGTGTTCACAACGGCAGAAGGGATTGGGTATGCCTTCTGAGGCAGCCGTCCCTAAAAAATGAAGTTTCATAAGAAATCCCCTTATCCTATTGTTTTATTATGATTTTATTAATTATCTGGTGTTGGCTATCTATAAGTTATAGATTAATTTGAACGTTCCAATAATAAAATGATGAAAATCATTTGCCAATAAATGAAGATCAGATCAGTGATCTCATTCAAATTAAATTTCTTATCATATTGATTAATATTGATATAACTTTTAATTGATATTGATAATTATTTGTTTTTGATAATTATTTGTTTTTGATAAGTAGTAAACGCTTGTTTTATAAACAAATTAAAAATGGAACGTTCAAATCAATTAGCAGTAGTCGCGATAAATAATTCAGGTATGCTAGTGAAAGCAGAAATTGAGATGGAAAAAGGTCAATGGCAACGATTAAAGATATTGCAAAATTAGCGGGTGTCTCTCATGGAACGGTTTCTAACGTATTGAATAAACGTGGAAATGTGAGTGTTGAGAAAATTGAAGCTGTGTATCAAGCCGCCAAAAAAATGGGCTATCAATTAAATACGCAGGCTCAACTGTTAAGAACCAATAAAAGCCATAAAATTGCCATACTTCTACCTCAATTAGTCTCTGAAAAATATGCCGTTTTCTTTAATTCCTTAAGACAGTCTATTGCTCACTTTCCTGAGGTCACTTACGATCTTTTTTTAACCGATGATCTTGAAACTACAGAATTAGAGGCGTTACAGAAAATTGCAGCAGGTGGCTATAAACAAGTGATCACCGTTAGCTGTCTCAAAGATGCAAATATCTATTTTGACACGTTAAAATTACCGCCTTCTCAAGTTGCATTTGTTTATCGTGAACCTCTAAATACTCAACGATATTTCACACTCGATTTTGCTCAAGCAGCAGAAGCTATTTGCCAACAGATTGCAAAAACGACAGGTAAATTAGTGGGTATTTTTATAGGAAGTAGCGACTATGTAAATAATCAAAACTTTGCCAATGAATTACAAAATCGACTTTTAGAGAAGGCACCCAATAAGAAAAATGTGGTGCTTTGTGCGTCAGATGAAGAGAGTTATAAAATTGCGTTTGATTTCTTTTCTATGGAGCAAATCCCAGACATATTTATTGCTCAAGATATAGAGAAAGCACGTTATTTAACACAAGCCAGTTATTTCGGTAGTCATAATGATTGCCCACCTATCTTTGCATTGAGCGACAATATTCCACCTGTATTAAAAGGGTTGTATTACTTTCCAATGAATTACGCTCAACTTGGATTAGAAGTCATGGATGCATTAATGCAAGAAGAGGATGAAGGTGAAATAACTGAAAAGAATGTGACTTGTGTGCGTAATCAAAGTGACCATCTTTATACTTTAACTCCGGCAGTTATCAGTGAAGATAAAGCGGATATCAGTCTTAATTTACTGATTTTACCTAGCCCTTCAACCAGTGCATTAAAAAAGCTATTACCTCATTTTTATCGCCAAACAGGCATTAAAGTTAATTTAGCGATACACCCTTACGATGAAGTTTATCAAATATTAAGTCAGTTACATTTGCACCCATATTATGATTTATTGCGTATTGATATGGCTTGTTTTCCTTGGTTTGCAGAAAGAATATTACAGCCATTAGATAAAATCGGTAACGGATTAACAGACTTATTAAATAATTTTTCACTGCCTACTCAGCAGAAATTTAGTTTAGTGAATAATGTTGCTTACGCCATGCCTTTTGATGCCAGTGCGCAACTCTTGTTTTATCGAAAAGATTTGTTTGAAGATCCTATTTTAAAAAGAATGTATTACGAAAAAACAGGTAATGAGTTAACCGTACCGACAACATTTGAAGAATACGATAATGTGACGCAGTTTTTTACTGAACAACATGAAGAAGGGCAATTAAGTCGCCCAATGGGAGCTTCAACAACATTGGGTAGTGCAGGGCTGATCGCAACAGAGTATTTATTACGTTATTACGCAAAAGGCGGGTGTTTAATAGGAAGTCATAATATTCCTAGATTGGAAATGCCTTTAGCTGGTGAAATATTAGAAGAATATTTAAAACAGTTGTCGATCACTGAGAATATTCATAATAAGTGGTGGAGTGAGTCGGTTAGACAATTTGAGCAAGGGCATCTTGCTATGCTTATCGCTTATATGAATTTATTTAACGATGTTGCTCATAGTAATATTTTACCTAAAACAGGTTTTGCACCTGTACCGGGAAGTATTCCGCAATTAGGCGGTGGTGTATTAGGGGTTTCGCGTTATAGCCAAAAATCACAATATGCAGAGCAATTTTATCGTTGGCTTTATTCCCCAATGGTTATGGATCACCTTATTTTATTAGGTGGAAACAGTAATCATCAAAATTTCAGCCATAACCAAGAAATTAGTCATCGTTATCCGTGGATGACATTGGCTTATCAAGAAATTAATAAGGGAATACGAGAGTCATCAGTACCAAATGGCAAATTATTTAATTTACGCCAAGCAGAAACGATTATTGGGCAAGGTATTACTAATGTCGTTAATAATATTATGACGATAGACGAGACTATCGAATATATAAATCAGCGTTTGTTAATAGATACTCAAGGTGAGCGGTAAGGTTTTGATTTAACAGAAATAATAAGGATGTGGGATTTTTAAGAGCTTCATTTAGAGGCATTTATCTTCTTTTTAGGGAATTTTCTGTGGGCTTTGTTATTGATATATCGAATAATTTAGTTACTGTTGATCATGCACATAATGATTTTTGTGTTACAACTCCAAATGGAAATCCTGCTATTTTTTTTCTTGGAGATCTTAAAGTAACTTCTATTTTTTCTCGAACTAAAGGTAAACGAGATCGCTCTTTACCTGGTGATAATAGTCCAATGCTTTATGCTTTAAAGGGAATGCATGGTCTTATCACCAGACCCAGAGATATCGGAATGCTATGTCTTAGTTTTCGTCAAATATTACCCGCCTTTTTAAGTAACACATCCCAATGGGATTGGATTGTTCCTTTACCTTCAAGTAGTTCTGTGTGTAATCGATTTGCTAGCATGGTTCAAAAAAGAACTCAGATAGGTATTTGTCAGCCAAATGCTTTAGATAAAGTAACTTCAGCAGAAGTTTTACGTTGTACTCGAGATTTAAAGATCTCTTCAAAAGATAAAAGTGCTATTCACGAAGATATTAAACGATTTATCTCATCAAATAGCCTAGAAACTCCATTTCAAATAAAAGCGATAAAGAGAATAAAATTACGTAAATATGTTAATCCTCTTATGTGGGGAAATATTCTTTGCAGCACTGAGCCTCCACAACGAATATTATTAGTTGATGATATGATAACGACAGGAACATCTTTAGTGTGCGCAGAGAATATTATTAGAGCTCGTTACCCTAATGTGAGAATTGAAGCATTGACAATATTTGGCTCATCTCGAAAATGAGTATGGCTTGCATTACAATTACTATCAATATAGTATTTGTTCAAGAGCTGGTATGAGCGGCCCTGCTCTATAAATTATCGAACGTCGCCCGCGCTGCACCCTTGTATATGGTCAGATCGTAAGGATCAAAATGTATACACCTTAGGAAGCGGATAAGGCAACAATGCAAAGTTGTAAAATATTGCAAGTTTAGATCTGTATTGTTTAAGCAAAAAGCACCTATTTAAGGTGCTTTTTGTCGTTTAGGTGAGCTAATTTAAAGTAAGAATATGGCTTTAAAAGGGTAAGGACGATAATCAAGTAAGTCAGGATTGTAATTACTCGCCCGCTAATGCTCTTGGAAATAATAAGTTGTTTTCTAAGCTAATATGATTCATTAAATCGTCAATAAACTCATTAATACCATTATAAAGTACTCGCCATGTGGTGCAGGCTTCAGGTGGTGGTGTGACGTTTTTGGTAATAAATTTAATCACTTCAACAATTTCACCTGCATCATCATGTTCGTGTTCCATAACACTAATAGGGGCCCCAGCTTGGCTTCCCAATCCATTCTTTATCATAGGAAAGAGAATGCGTTCCTCTTTCATCATATGGCTTGTTAGCTCTTCTAATAATAGTGTTAATTGGCGAGATAACCCTTTAGGGACAGTCGGTTTTGCTTCATGAACTCGTTCTACTTTTTCTGCTTGTAGAATAAGCTCCGGTAATTGTGCTCTATGTTTGTCATGATAACGAACAATAATAAAATCAATAATTTCACTTAATGGTGCTTGTCGCCAATCTTTTTCTAATGGCTGTTCTGAAAGGGCAATTAATTTACTTTCAATTTCATCAATGTTGAGTCCTGCTTTCTCCGCAGATTTGCTTAATGTTCTTTTTCCTCCACAGCAGAAGTCGAGGTTATATTGGCGGAATATGGCACTGGCGCCGGAAATGGATAGGGCCAGTTGGCCTAATGGTTGGTCACGTAAGTTCATAATTTCCTCGTCATACTTCAAGTTGCAGCGTTGTTGACTGTGTTCATTCGCACTAGTCACATACTTATACTCGTCATACTTCAAGTTGTAGCGTTGTTGACTGCGTTCATTCGCACTAGTCACATACTTATGTATGCTCCTAGCGACTCATTTACTTGTCGCCTAGCTACACCTCGAATTATTTAGAGTATCTGTTTGCGTCTATTTAAGTTGTAACTCTTGAATTATTTAGAGTATCTGTTTGTGTCTATTCAAGTTATAGCGTTGCTGATTTTGTTTAGCGATATCACTGCTTAAATTAAGCGGACAGTGCTCTTAATAAAGCAAAAGCTTCTTTTACTTGTTCTTCCGTTACGACAAAGGCGCGCAATACGTCGTTTTCATCAAAGCCTTTGGCGATAACACCCGATTGTGTTGTATTAATATTCCACGTTAAGTCATTACGAGCAGTTTCACCGGCAAGATGTAGTGGCATTAACGGTGTTTTCACCCGAATAATCATCGGTGGTAAATTAAGAGGTGCATTGTTTTCGCCCACAAGTGATTTTGCTAAATGCATCGCACTTAATTGTATTGGCTGTAAAAAGGGTAATAAATTACCGTTGATTTGTGCACAATCGCCCAAGGCATAAATATCGCTATTACTGCTTTGTAGATATTCATTCACAATAATCCCACGATCAGTATGCAAACCTGCAAGATGGGCAAGCTCTATATTTGGCGTGAGTCCTGTTGCGGCAATAACACAATCAACGGTTAATTGATGATGTCGATTAAATGTCGCTAAAATACCGTTGTCGGTTTGTGCTAATGACTGTAATGGTGATTTCAGCATTAATCGTACACCAATTTCAGTGAGGCTAGATTGCAAGCGTCCACTGAGATCGGAGGGGATCAGGGAAGATAATAATTGTCCTGAAATATCTGCAAGGATCACTTCTTTACCTGCCCGACTAAAGTCCATCGCTAATTCAGTACCAATTAAACCCGCACCTAAAATTAATACGCGCTTAGCTTGATGAATTTGTGCTTCATAAGTTCGATATTCTTGTTGGCTATTAAGCGTAAACATTAACTCATGGCCCGAAATAGCAGGACAATAAGTTTTAGCGCCAGTCGCTAATACCAATTTATCGTAATACCATTGCTCACCTTGAGTGCTCTGAATACGTTTTTCATCCGTATTAATATCAACAATTTGTGTATAAGGATAAATGGATAGTTGATATTGTTGCGCAAAGTCTTCAGCTGTTTGTTTTGTTAGATCATCCGCATTTTGAGCCTGACTAATAACATGGCTTAAATCTGGCTTGTTATATTCATCAATGCTGTCTGAGGCAATGAGGGTAATGGGAATATCTGCATTAAATTTGCGAATATTTTTGACTAATTGGCGCGCAGCAAACCCCGCACCAATAATAACAATCCCATTATTGAGAAGATCTGTACTCATTTTGCCTCCTTTGCAAGCGCATCAAAGACATCTTTTCCTAATGAGCATTCAGGGCATAAGAAGCTATCAGGTACTTCACTCCATGGTGTATTAGGTTGAACGTTTTGCATTGGTTCACCTACTGCTGGATCGTAAATCCATTGGCATACACTACATTGCATACGTGGACCTAAATCAATAGCTTCAACACTTGTGGTAACTTCAGGTTGTGATGAGGTTGTACAACAAGATTGGGTCGCAGGAAGTGGCGCTAAAGCCCATTGACGTGCAATTTCACGGCCATACTCACGACAAATCTCTTGTGCTTGCATGTCTGGACGCCATTTGGTTTTTAGCGCTAGTGCGGTTTCAAATCCAGCATCCATTAAGCGGGTTTGGATACGGTCAACGGCACCGCCATTCCAACCATAACTCCCAAAAGCAGCGGCTTTCTTATTACGAAAACGTAAGCCCGTCATCTCTTCAAGCATGGCGGCAATTTTTGGCATCATGACATTATTCATTGTTGATGAACCAACAAGCACGCCTTTAGAACGAAATGCACTGGTAATAATGTCATTTTTATCACTTTTGGCGACGTTATAGCTTTTTACAAACACGTTAGGATCAATTTCATTGATACCTTGTGCAATGGCATCTGCCATCATACGGGTATTGTTAGACATGGTGTCATAGAAAATAGTGATGCGATCTTCTTGATAGTCTGCTGCCCATTTTAAATATAATTCAACGATTTGTGTTGGATTATCACGCCATACCACGCCGTGAGAAGTGGCAATCATATCGACAGGTAAATTAAAGCCTAAAATTTCATTAATTTTGGGTGTTACAAGGCGGCTAAATGGCGTCAAAATATTGGCGTAATAGCGTTGGCATTGCTCAAATAATTCTGTTTGGTCAACTTCATCGTTAAATAAACGCTCATCACAATAGTGCTGACCAAAGGCATCATTACTAAATAAAATCGCGTCACCCGTTAAATAGGTCATCATACTGTCAGGCCAATGTAGCATTGGCGTTTCAACAAAAATTAGTTGCTTACCATTGCCAATATCAAGGCTATCGCCTGTTTTAACGATATTAAAATTCCATTCAGGGTGATGGTGATGACCATTGATTGAATCAATCGCATTTGCTGTGCAATAAATTGGGGTATTAGGAATAAAAGACATCAGCTCAGTAAGTGCGCCAGCATGATCTTCTTCTGCATGATTAATAATAATGTAATCAATCTCTTCCAGATTAATTTGAGCTCGTAAATTTTGTACAAACTCGCGACTAAATTTATGGTCAACTGTATCAATAAGGACATTCTTTTCTTCACGTATTAGGTAGCTGTTATAGCTACTTCCTAATAATGTTTTATATTCAGTGCCATGAAAATCACGAACTTCCCAGTCACGTTGTCCAACCCAATTAACATTATTTTTAACATGAATAGCCATTTTGTATTGTTCCTTCTCATTAATCTTTTCATAGGGATATGTATAGATATAATCAAGAAGCGTGCCAGTTTTTATCTTATTGTTTTAAAATGACTTTTGTTTTTACGGTGATTTAAATATTGTCAATATGACTATCTTTATCATGTCAAAATGACCATAATAACAGTCATAATGACTATGAGGTGTTTTTATGGGCTTTTCCGTTGATGTGTTGGCTAAAATTGCCATTGAATTACAAAAAGATGTGGGTCATCAAGATAGGTTTCAGCGACTGGTGACCACGCTTCGGCAAGTGTTAAATTGCGATGCAGCTGCGTTGCTTCGTTATGAGCCTCATCAATTTATTCCATTAGCCATAGATGGTCTTGTACCTGATGTTTTAGGTCGTCGGTTTTTACTCGAAGGACATCCTCGCCTTGAAACTATCGCGCGGGCGGGCGACGTGGTTCGCTTCCCCGCGGACAGCGATTTACCCGACCCTTATGATGGACTTATCCCAGATAGAGAGCATTTAAAAGTTCATGCTTGTGTGGGATTACCATTATTTGCAGGGCAAGATTTAATTGGTACGTTAACACTTGATGGAATGGACCCTCATCAGTTCGATACTTTTAGTGATGAAGAATTACGTTTAATTGCTGCATTAACCTCTGGTGCATTAAATAATGCGTTATTGATTGAGCAACTCGAAAATCAAAATATGTTATTTACGCCAACCAATACGTTTAAGCCTACAGTAAAAACAGAAATTATTGGTTTATCGCCTTCGATGATGCAACTGAAAAAAGAGATAGAAATTGTTGCCCCCGCAGATATGAATATTCTAGTGAGTGGAGAAACGGGAACGGGTAAAGAGCTGGTGGTAAAAGCCATTCATGAAATGTCTAATCGTGCAGATAATCCGTTAGTCTATTTAAATTGCGCGGCACTTCCTGAGAGTGTGGCAGAAAGTGAATTATTTGGGCATGTGAAGGGAGCTTTTACCGGCGCAATTAGCCATCGTAGTGGTAAATTTGAAATGGCAGATAATGGAACTTTATTTCTTGATGAAATAGGCGAATTATCATTATCACTCCAAGCTAAATTACTGCGTGTCTTACAATATGGTGATATTCAACGTATTGGTGATGATCGTAATTTACGCGTTAATGTGCGTGTATTAGCGGCAACGAATCGTGATTTATGGGAAGAAGTATTAGCGGGAAATTTTCGTGCCGACCTTTTCCATCGGTTAAGCATTTTTCCTTTACATGTTCCGCCATTACGAGAAAGAGATGAAGATATTTTGCTATTAGTAGGTTATTTTTGCGAGCAATATCGTCAGCGTTTTAACCTCACGCAAGTGATTATTAGTCCTGAATTACGCCTTTATTTATTACACTATTCTTGGCCAGGCAATGTTCGTGAATTAGAACATACCATTCATCGAGCAATTGTGTTGGCAAGAGCTGGAAATAAAACCGATAGCCTTATTTTACAAGTTAGCCATTTTGCTTTAGGGGCTGAAAATCCAGTTCACTCTACCTCTCAAGCATTACCTTCGGAAGAAAAGAATTTAAAAGAAGCAACAGATGAATTTCAGCGGGATTTAATTAAACAAGCATTGCTACGTAATAACCAAAATTGGGCGGCAACGGCGCGAGAATTATCACTCGATCCCGCTAACTTACGTCGTTTAACCAAACGATTAGGATTAAAGTCGTCATAATTTAAAAAGAAATGTCTTAAACGAAAAAAGGTAATTTGGGTGCGTGGTCCAAATTACCTTAAATAATTATGTTAGGATGATAAGTTGTTAATAAATTTCTATTTTCTGAATGCGTTCACCGTGATGGTTACCAGTTCTGTCAATGTGCTATAAAATTGGCTATACCCACTCATTTTTAATTTATTTAAATAGTGAGGTAGCCATGTGGTCAAATGAAGGGATAATAATTCATTAACCGCTTCTTCTCTGTTTTCTGATGCCAATACCGCAGCTTGAAATAACATCAAACCGATATGATCAACAGGCTCTGGAAAAGGCGTGTTTACTTTTAAGCGTTCCCGTTTTAAAAACTCACTTAGTGCAAGGGTAGAATCCCCTTGTAATAAGCCTTCAGGATCTAAATAGACTGAGCCCCAAGGGGGGGCTGGCAATGCATTAGGGCCAACAAAAAGATTTTGCCATTGGGTTTTTAATTGCTCTGTATCGATAGAAACAGAATCAATTAAACGTTCACACAAGCGGCTTTCAATTTTACAAGGCCACTGTGCTGCAAAATCCCCAGTTTTAAAAAAGTTGAGTGCCGTTTTATTGGTGTCATCATCAGGTGGGAATAAATAACAAATTCCCAATAAATTAAATGCAGCCGCATAATAAGAGAGTCTGCTCATAATTTTTGATACTTCCTTAAACAAACCCCAATTAATGAGGTTTGTTTTTTATTATTTAAACAACAAGCTCAATTACAATTAGTGAATTGAGTAGAAAACATAACGCAACATAAAGTCAGCGATAATCGCGATAACGCAACCAAGTGCAAAAATAGACTCGGTTGTTTTACCTTGATTTTTAGGGGCTAGGAATTTTACTAAACTATAGCCACAAGCCAATACTGCAAAGGTTGCTAAGATCCAGCATGTAGTACGTAATGAACCAATGGAGTAATACACTTGAATAGGTGATAACGGGAATGTCACCGATTTTTGGCTATATAACGTGCTAGTTAAATATTGCTCATAAAAAGGTTGATACAGTAATCGACCGATTAAGCTAAATGCCATTATTCCCCATAATTGCCATTTCCAGCGCATTGGGAAAGAGTCTTGTGGTATTTCAATACCTAACTTACTTCCTATGCGTTGTAATACTTTGATCAGCAAAAAGAAAATAGCAGCACCAAGCGTTAGCATCGCACCAAAGAACATCACGTAAGTATTAGGGTCCATCCATGTCAAAATGGAGGTATGGCGGTAAATCGATGCCATGCAATAAATATCAAATAGCCCAATCAGAATGCTGGTACTTAATAACAGCATTGAGAGTTTGCGAGTGCGCCAGAGCCATAAAAAGGTTAATCCTAGGCAACCGACAAAAATAGCAGTGACGGCGACTTCACGACTTAGCCAAGCAGAAAAAACATTTCTAATGGCATTAGGGGCATTTAATGGCACACCTAAGTGAGTAATTGAAGCGATAGAGCCTAAACCGGCTAATCCACAAATAACAAATAAGGCTAACAGCATAAAACGATAGTAGCTTTCTGCATTGAGATAATGAGAAAGGCGGCGAGCAAAAAGCCCTGTTGTTAGCGCAAGACCAATGGTCGCATTCATCATAAATGTGAAGATTAATAATGACCATTCATTCATTTTCTTTCTCCCTTATTATTAATTCCGTCATTATTGGCACCCTGATGTGGGTTAATAACAAGGTTTGGATGCGTTATTTCAGGGGAAGGTAAACCCGTGACATAATCTAAATCACCATAGCGTTCACGCAGTTCATCAATAGGACCAAATTGGATTGCACCTAGCGGACAAGTCGCAACACAAACGGGTTGTTCACCTTTTTGCTGTAAATCGATGCAAAAGTCGCATTTTGATATCTGTTTGGTTTCTGGATTCATTTGTGGCGCACCGTAAGGGCAAGACCACGCACAAGCACCACAACCGACACATTTGTCTGTATCTACCATGACAATGCCATCGCCTTCACGCTTATGCATTGCTGTTGTTGGGCAGTTTTTAACGCAGATTGGGTCGTCACAATGGTTACAAGAGATAGACAACGTGTAAGCAAAGACATTATTGACCAGCGCACCTTTAGGATTGCGGGTATAACCGCCGCCAGTGATTTCATAAACACGACGAAATTTGCGTCCAACATCGAGGTTGTTTTTATCTTTACAAGCAACCTGACACGCCTTACAACCTGAACAGCGAGCGCTGTCGATATAAAATCCTAACTGTTTGTTGCTCACAGCGGGATAAACGATAAATTTACTCATGCTTTTGCTACCTCGACCAATAATGTTTGGTGAGCATTGCCGTGTGCCATTGCGGTGCTACGGGATGATGTTAATACGTTGGCACATCCACCTTGATCTATGCCTTTTGCATCAGGTTGCCACCAAGCACCTGCTTGCAAGGCGACGACACCAGGCATAATTCGCTGTGTTAATTTGACGGGAACCATCGTGATCCCACGATCGTTATACACTTTGACTTTTTCGCCTTCTTTGATGTTTCTATCTTGAGCATCTAACGGGTTTAGCCAGAGTTCTTGGCGCTGTACTTCTTGCAACCAAGGGTTGGCAAATTGCGTTGAGTTTGCGCGGTTACGCCCTTTCCATGTGATAAGTTGTAATGGGAATTTATCCGTTAACGTATCTTCAGGACCCTCAATGGCGGGTACATAATGAGAGAGCGCAGGAATATCGACATTATTCATGTCATATAAACGCTTAGAGAAAATCTCAATTTTGCCTGATGGCGTTGGGAATGGATTATTCTCGATATCTTGGATATTTTTCTCAAACGCCACATTTTGAGTATGTGGACGATGTTTTAATAGATGACGACGTTTAACTAACAACTCTTTAAAGGTTGGAATACCGTCTTCAGGGCGTTTAACACTCGCGTCATCAACTAAATATTCAATCCAATCACGGTCAGTCTCTTTGCCTTCGCTAAATTGCTCACCTACACCTAATTTATCGGCAACTTCACGTAACCAGTCGTAGTCAGTGCGGCGTTCAAATTCAGGCTCAATCACTTTTTCAGAAAGAATAATGTAGTCGCCATAGCTCCATGTACCACCGATATTCCAGCGTTCTAAGAAGCTGGTTTCTGGCAGTAAAATATCGGCGTATTTTGCACTTGGGGTTAGATAGAGATCACTACAAACGATAAATTCTACTTTTGATTCATCTTCAAGTACTTTTGCAGCATGAAGAATATCGGTATTTTGGTTTGTCATGTAGTTACCCGCCATTGAGAAAATCATCTTGATTTCAGTATCAAGTTTCTCGGCGTTCAGTAACCCATTTTGTGGCGTGACTAAATTCTTATCTTCACACGCTTGTACCCAGTTGGTGATATTGATTTTCGCTTTTACTGGGTTAGTTAATAGGCTTGGCCCTGCAATGGTTTTACGCAGTTCAGAGTTTAATGCCATGCCATAACCCGCAGCCCAACCACCACGAACACCGACATTACCAGTGATAGTCGCAAGTAATGTCGCACCCCGCGCCGTCCGTTCACCACAAATATGACGTTGAGGACCCCAGCCTTGCATTAATGCCGCCGGTTTTGTCGATGCATATTCACGAGCTAATTGCTTAATGGTATCTGCTGGGACTTTAGTGATGGTTTCAGCCCACTCTGGGGTTTTCTTAACACCATCTTTTTTACCCATTAAATAGGCAACTAAAGATTCATTTTCACCTACACCTTCAGGCATTTGGTGTTCATCAAAGCCAACTGTGTATTTATCGATAAAGGCTTGATCGTGCAGATTTTCGCTTACGATGACATACATCATCGCATCCATCATGGCGTTATCTGTCGTTGGCAGTAACGGGATCCACTGATCAGCTAAAGAAGAAGCGGTATCTGAATAACGCGGGTCAACGACAATAAATTTAGTGCCGTTTTTCTTCATTTTTTGGAAGAAATGGTTTGAATGACCAAAAATAGTTTCGTTAGGGTTATGACCCCATAAAATCACAAGAGGGGTATTTTCTAACGTATCGAGTGTGCTACCACTGGCGGCTGTACCGTAAGTATAAGGAGTGACCGCAAGGGTATTACCGTTACTGACAGAGTGATAGTTTTCCAGAAAACCGCCTGTGATATTAAACAGACGACGTAACATATTCGCACCAGAGAAAATACCGCCAGTCACACCTGTACTTAAACTCACAAAGCGAGATGCTGGACCATATTGCTGGTTAATACGTTGCATATTTTGCGCAATAAGGGTGGTTGCTTCTTCCCAAGTGATACGTTCGAATTTACCTTCGCCACGTTTACCCACGCGTTTCATTGGGTATTTTAAACGGTCTGGATGATAGACAAATTTACGATAACCACGGCCTCGTACACAGGCACGCATAATTGGCATTTCTTCATCTAAATCAGCATCTGGGCGTGTACTAATACGGGTAACTTTGCCGTCTTTTACATGGGCACGAATGTCACATTTACCGCCACAGTCAAAGCTACTGCAAGTTGAAACAACGCGCTCACCATCTTCGGTTGTTATTGATTTTACTGGGATAGCGTTATCAGTTGTCGCAGCAAAAGAGTTTGATGCGAGAAAAGGAAGGGTGACTAATGCTGAGCTCGCTTGAATAAAGTGACGGCGGCTAACATCGTTGAGAATGCTCTTTGTATCACTATCGTGATCGGACTGATTGCTCATAATGAACTCTACCTTAAACATAATAGGCGGATCCCGATATACCCGATACTTGATATAAAGAATGTGCGTGATTTTTCTAGGCTATGAATAAAGGGAATGCCTGGTATCCGCTGCATTATTATTGAATGCATAGATAATTGCAGAATGCTCGAAATAACATCTGCGAGAGGGATAGTAGTTGATTAATCTTTTGCCAACATTCTAAAACCAGACAATGACATTCGAATTTCAGCCTATTTACAAGGGGTGTTAAAAGCTCGTTTTTTGATTGTTAATAGGGTTTGTTAAATAGATATCAAGAAGGTTTAAATTTCACATAAGGCGTTTTCGTTATTTACTTAAATATATAACGATTTTAATTATATAGGTCATTATTTGCCAGTGTGTAGAGTGTGGGATAACTGCTATATTAAAAGAACGAAAATAAAAAGAGAGTGACCCAAATTGTGAGAAATGTACCTTTAAAAAGCGTTGATTCACTTGACCGAGATGTTATTGCGCTGGGTACAGACTATTTACCCAATACGTTGTTAGAAACGCATCAACATCGCCGAGCCCAATTTTTATACCCTGCAACAGGGTTAATTGAAGTGAGTACAGATGATGGTGAGTGGGTTATTCCACCGTCTTGTGGGGTGTGGATCCCACCAGAAACTGGGCATGAAACTCGCATGTTAGATGTGAGTACTCGAAGCTTGTATATCGAGCCTTCTGCTGCTCCTCGTCATAGCAAACAATGTGAAGTTGTCAGTGTTTCCCCTCTTTTTCGCCAACTCTTGCTTGAAGCCGTAGATGTGCCCGCAGAATATGATAAAAAAGGGCGAGATGGACTTTTAATGCAGTTAATCTTATGTGAATTAGCGAAAGCAAAACCGTTACCATTTTTTGCACCTATTCCACAAGACAGTAAATTAGCTAAATTATGTCGTGATTTTATTCGTAACCCAAAAATAGATTCTTTACCGCAACAGTGGGCAGATAAATTACATAAAAGTGAGCGCTCTTTTAGCCGCTTTTTCCGCCAACAAACAGGAATGTCATTTTCACAATGGCGACAACAAGTCTGTTTATTGAATTCATTAACACAAATCTTATCGGGACGCGGCATCACCGAAATTGCCTTTGATTTGGGTTATAACAGCGCTGGTTCATTCTCGACGATGTTTAAAAAACAGATGGGACAATCACCTTCTCACTTTAGTATGGATGCACTGGATATCGATAGGTTTTAATAAAATAATTATATTATTTCAATTTAAAATGGATGAGTCGGATAAGTTATTAGTTTTAAAAAATAGATATATTATTATTTTAATTTAGAAGTTGATTTTATTTAAATAAGTAAAATCATTCTTCTTAATAAATATTTTATTTATAAAATAGCCCTGTTATCTTGTCGTTGTTATAATGCCATCTCTTTTTAGATGGAATATATTTGTGGGATTAATAATTAAAGAACAGTGTGTTATCGTGCAACATGATTGCTCTGATTGGTTAATAACCCAGCCAGAAGGAAATCCAACCATTGAATATGCTAATGACTTGAAAGTTTATGCTGTTTTTAAACGACAATTTCTTTCTGGTAAACAAAGTCATAATAGAAAACAGCGGTTTTTGGGAGATAACTGTCCTTTAATTTACGCATTAAAAGGAAAAAATGGTTTATATACGAATATTTCAAGTATAAAAAAACTTAATTATAGTTTTGAAATAATTTGCACTAAAATTATGAAGCTAGAATCACAAGGATATCAATTAATAATATCAATACCATCTGCTCATAACATTAGTTATATCATAGCAAAACGGTTGGCAAAAAAATTTAATGCGTTACATTTAACTAATACGCTAAGAAAAATTACAGTTAATAATGCTTTTCAACTGCTTGATAGTGCAAATGTTAATGTTAAAGAAGCTAAAAGCCTCGAATTTAAAATTAAAATACAAGAAAAAGAGGTTGGAAATAATGGTAATTTTTCACTAAAAGGAATTCCAACGAAATATCGGGATATATTTCCACCATTCATTTTAAATGAACACTTATCACTCTCTTATAAACGAATAAGAATACTACTTGTTGATGATCTTATGGCGACTGGAACAACACTAATTACAGCAAGAGAAATAATCGCACAACAATATCCTAATGCGGTTATACATGCTATTTGTCTATTTAGTTCAATGAAACGGCAAAATCAAAGGCTTGATAATATCAAGATAAAAAGATATAAAGATGACACAGAGTGTGCTTGAGTCTCCTCGCTCTCAAAATCCAGATGAGACCCGCGTAAGCACCTGGCTGAGGTCAGCTTGTAAAGAGCAAATATCAGTCGATTAGGCAGCGGCTAATCCTTCAACAGAATTGTTGTCGTAGAGAAATACCGAAAAGGAGAGCGTAAGCTCTCCTTTTACTTTCTAATTTCTACAAAAAATGTGCAGATAGCTATTATTAAAACTATTTTACTCTCGTACCTTATTACGCAAGCAATAAGGCAGAGCCACTAAGCTAAGTGCGGTAATAATTGCCGTCGCGGTTAACACCACGAAAAAGGCATTTTCAAAGGCTAAATTTGCTTGAGATATCACAAGAGAAGCCATGTCATTTGGTAACTTCTCTGCCACAATCAGCGCTTCATCTAAACTGTCATATACCGCATCATCAATGGTTAATGAGTCTGGTAACATCAGTTTTAAGGTGTATACCGTACTCATCAAACTGCCCATAAATGTCACGCCAATCACACTACCGAGCTCATAAGCTACATCTTCAATGGATGCCGCCATTCCCGCTTGTCTATCTGCCACACTCAACATAATTGACGTCGATGCGGTGGTAAAAATAATACCTAAACCAAAGCCGATTAAGAATAAGCTGCCGATTAATACCATTGGAGATGTTGTTTGATAAACGGCAATTAGCCACAGATTTCCCACTAAAGTCAGCATAAATCCGGCAATAATTAAGCGAACTTCACCTAAACGCACCAAGAAATAACCTGCCAATGGAGAAGCCAGTACAGAGCCAATAGGAATGGGCAAAATGACCAACGCTGCATTAAGTGGGGTAAAACCTGCGACAAGCTGTAAGCGTTGGCTGAGCAGTAATTCAATACCCACAATGATCACCATAGAAAGCACTGCCATTAAAATACCGATACTAAAAAAGCGGTTTTTAAATAGCCCAAAATCAATCATTGGGTGAGCTTGTTTACGCTGACGTAAGGTAAATAGAGTGAGAAAGATCACGGCAATCACTGTGGCAATCGTGGCTTCACTCCACTGTGTATAAGGTTTTCCTATCTCTTTTAAGGCATAAATGGCGCTGATCAAACCCACTAAAATCAATATTGAACTTAAATAATCAATTTTATGATCACCATGTCCTGAAAACTTAGGGATAAGCCAAAAAGAAAACGGTAGTACAAAAAGAACAATGGGAACGTTAATTAAAAATACAGAGCCCCACCAAAAGTTATTTAATAAAATACCACCAATTAAAGGTCCTAACGCCGCACCGCCCGAAGCAACAGCAGACCAAATACCAATTGCAATAGCACGCTCTTGTGGATCGCTAAAAACTTGGCGCACTATTGATAGTGTTGCTGGCATACTCATTGCCGCGCCCACAGCTAAAAAACCCCGAGAAGCGATTAAAGCGGTAGCCGAAGGTGAAAATGCTGCGCACAATGAAGCGAGTGCAAATAGCGGTAATCCACTAATAAATAATGTTTTATGACCAATCCTATCTGTGAGCATACCTGCTGCGGGTAATAATCCAGCAACAATTAATGGATAAGCATTCATTATCCAAAGTTTCTCTGATGCACTTGCGTTTAAATCATGAGTTAAACGTGGTAATGCGGTATAAAGCACTGTTACATCAACAACAATGAGAAACAGCATGCTAGATACCAAAAGTAATACTATCCAACGTTTATAATCTTTTATCATAGAAATCTCAGTTATTTTTATGTGTATTATTTTTACTAGCGGCTATAATATAAATCCATACGACCGTATTGAAAAGAGGTTTTTTTATGGGACGTCAAAGAACTATTGATAGAGAAAAACTGCTAGAAGCTATCTTCGACATTGTGATGGAGCAGGGCGCAGCAGCGTTAACGATTGATACTGTTGCAAAAAAAATGGGGATCTCAAAAGGGGGCGTTCAATACTGTTTTAGCAGTAAAGAGGCGATGATTGATGCAATGTTTGATTTTTGGGAAGAGAGTTATGAAACTCAATTTAATAAGATAGTTGAAAGTGATAATTCCCCTGAAAATCGAGTTGCTGCACATATCCATGCCACACATCATCACGATAAAGTCTCTTTTGCCAAAGGCGCTAGTTTGATGGCAGCGTTGCTACAAACTCCAGAATATCTACAAAGTACTAAAGAGTGGTATCAACAACGATTAGCCGGTATCGATACGACAACAGAAGCGGGAAAACGCGCACGATTGGCATTTTTAGCAACAGAAGGTACCTTTTTGCTGCGTTATTTTGGATTAATGGATATTGATGATAATGAATGGCAATCTATCTTTGAAGATATTGATTCAGAGTTACTTCAGCAAGGGAAAAGGCAATAAAAAAGCACGCTGTTAATGAGAAGAACAACATGCTTTTTATTGAAGATAATCGGCTAAACGGCATTAGTAATACGTTGTAATTAGTAATACATAGCAATTAGCTTATTATCGAGCTCTTTAACGTCAACGGGTGTGTCGAAGATATCTTCGATAATATCTGCTTTCATGATCTCTTTGGGTGAACCGTGATAATACAGTTGTCCGTTACGCATGGCTAAAATATAGTCAGAGTAAACAGAGGCAAAATTGATATCATGAATAACGATAATAATAGTTTTTCCTAATTCATCTGCGGCTTTTCGCAGAAGTTTCATCATTATTACCGCGTGTTTCATATCAAGATTATTAAGCGGTTCATCAAGCATGACATATTCAGTATCTTGACATAGCACCATTGCAACATAGGTACGCTGACGTTGCCCACCCGATAATTCATCTAGATAGCGATGACGAAATTCAGTCAAATTCAAAAAGGCGAGTGACTCATCAATCACTTTTTTATCATCGAGCGTTAAACGCCCTTTGCTGTAAGGATAACGCCCAAAGCCA
This sequence comes from Proteus sp. fly-1013, assembly GCF_040140245.1. Lineage (NCBI taxonomy): Bacteria > Pseudomonadati > Pseudomonadota > Gammaproteobacteria > Enterobacterales > Morganellaceae > Proteus > Proteus sp. fly-1013. The sequence goes on from NZ_JBEEWD010000007.1 coordinate 100,520, forward strand.
ACTAATTCTTCTACGGTTAAACGACTAACAAATTGGTTTTCTTGGCGCAGTATTGAGAGATTTTTAGCAAGAACATCGCTATTAGTTGCAGCAACATCCATACCGTTAACGCTTACCATGCCACTTTCAGGAAGTAATAAACGTCCAATAACAGAAAGTAGTGTGGATTTACCCGCGCCATTAGGGCCAATGATCGAAGTAATACCGCCACGTTGAATTGTTGTTGTTATATTATCGAGAACGGTTGTGTCTTGATAACGTTTTGATATTTTGCTGATTTCAATCATATTAAAGTCTTCTTAACACCAAATAGATAAAGAACATCCCACCAACAAACTCAATCACAACAGAAAGTGTTCCTGTCATTTTTAAGCCATACTCTAAAACCAGTTGCCCACCGATTAAGGCGATAGTACCCAGTAGGAAGGCGACAGGCATCAAGAAACGATGCTGGCTGCTGCCACTGATATGATAAGCAAGGTTAGCCACAATTAAACCCAAGAAGGTTAATGGACCAACTAAAGCGGTAGAAACGGCAACTAAAACAGAAATCAGTAACAGAATATATGTGGTCTGTTTGCGGTAATTAATACCGAGGTTAATGGCATTCGCTTGCCCTAATGCCATTACATCAAAGCTATAACGCATACGCCAAAGTAAAATACCAACAACCACAATAATCGCTAAGGCACAAAAGATAAGATCAGGCGTGGCGCGGGTGAAAGTGGCAAACATGCGACCTTGTAAGATGGAAAACTCATTAGGGTCCATCAAGCGTTGTAATAATGTGGCGGAACTGCGAAATAGAGTCCCTAAGATAATCCCAATCATCAGGACTAAATTAATGTTAAAGCGTACTGAGCTAAACAACCAACGATAAAGTACAACCGAAAATAGCACGAGCAATGTCGATTCTAAGAAGAACTTTGATAGGTTCAGCATCCACGATGCAGGCATATCGCCTTCAAAGAAGACAAATACGGTTTGTAGTAACACAAATAGGGCTTCTAACCCCATAAGTGAAGGTGTCAAAATGCGATTATTGGCAATGGTTTGAAACAGAATAGTCGAAACACCAGCAGCAAACGCCACCACAATCATGGTGAGAATAATGTAAGCGCGGTGAGTCAGAATATAAGAGATATTGCCGTTTAGGTTTATCGTCATAAATAACACAATAGATAATAACGATGCCCCTAATAATAACCAGATACGAGACATGGGGGAGAGGCGCGTTTTCTTATGTTCGACAGCGCCAGTACATTTGCTAATTATGGATGAATTAACTTTTTGCATAACGTTGCTGCTTTAGTAGTAAGAAAAGGAAAATAATGGCACCCACAGCCCCTAAGATAACGCTGGCAGGAATTTCAAATGGGTAGCGAATAAGGCGACCAATCACATCACACAGTAAAACAATCGCGCCACCACTTAAGCAAACCCAAGGGATGGTTTTACGGATATTATCCCCCATCACTAAGCTCACCAGATTGGGCACAATTAAACCAAGGAAAGGCAATGCACCGACAACAGAAACCACAACACCACTGATAAGCGCGATAATCGATAACCCTATTATCATCACTTTGCGGTAATTCAGCCCTACGTTAATGGAGAACTCTCTCCCCATTCCGGCAACAGTAAAGCTATCTGCAACCCAACACGCCATAATTGCCAGCGCACCGACAAGCCATAACAGCTCATAACGGCCTTGCAGCACACTTGAGAAATCGCCACTAGTCCATGCATCTAATGATTGCAGTAAATCGAAATACACCGCTAAGAAGATGGTGAGCGCGCCAATAACTGCACTGAGCATAATGCCGACTAAAGGCACTATCAGTGTTGTTTTTAAGGTGATCCTTTGCAGAAGCAACATAAACAACAAAGTACCAAGCAGGGCAAAAACAGTGGCAACCATCATTTTGGTAAAGATGCCAGCAGCTGGAAAGAGCAGCATGACGACTAATAAACCAAGACTTGCAGATTGGGTGGTTCCGGCAAGAGAAGGCTCAACGAAGCGGTTTTGGGTGAGCAGTTGCATGATTAAGCCTGCAACACTAATGGCTCCACCGGCGAGTAATAATGACAGGGTTCTTGGAACACGGCTGATAAAGAAGATATCGCGCATATCGGGATCAGAAAAAAGCGAAGCAGGAGTAATATCTCCTGCGCCGACAAATAGACTGATCATTGAGAGGATAGCGATACCTCCTATCCCCAATGATAAATGGAACGTTTTCATTCAGTTACTTTATTTTTTTTTGATCCAATGCCTGATTAATTGTATCCATTAAGCGAGAGTAAGTTTGGATCCCGCCAGAGATATAAATGGAACTTGCATCAAGATAGATAACTTGGTCTTTATTCCAAGCGTTTACTTTTCTGACCAGTGCATTATCAAGAACTTGTTTAGCTGGTTGTGAATCTTCACGACCAATTGCTGCATCACGGTCAATAACAAACATCCAATCTGGGTTCAGTTTTAACAGTAATTCAGAGTTAACGATGTTGCCGTGAGAACCTGGGCTATCAAAAACATAAGCCGGTTCAAAACCTAATACATCATAGATAAAGCCAAAGCGAGAGCCTGGACCATAAGCAGAAATTTTACCGCCACTGACTAAAACCACCATTGCTTTACCTGCATCGGGTGTTTTGGCTTTTACGGTATCAATTTTGCTATGGAAATCAGCCAGTAATTTTTTAGCTTGTTCTTCTTTGCCAAAAATTTGACCTAATGTTGTTGTGCGTTCAGCAAGGCTTTCAACGAAACGCTTAGGATCGATATCCATTGAAATCGCAGGTGCAATTTCACTTAATTTTGCATACGCATCACGAGCACGACTACCACTTAAAATTAAATCAGGTGCTGTTGTGCTGAGCTTTTCATAGTTCGGCTCAAATAATGCACCTTCATTGATATAGTCGTTTGGATTGGTGTACTTCTCTAAGAATTTTGGTAAATGAACATTCGTTTGTGGAAGACCAACAATAGAAACACCCAATGCATCAATAATATCGAGGGTTTCCATATTCATCACAACCACTTTTTGTGGATGTGCAGGGATTTCAGTTGTCCCTTGGAAATGTTCAATCGTGAGAGTTTGTTTCTCAGCTGATTGTGCTGTTGATGTGTCTTGAGCGTTATCACAACCTGCGATAACAAGTGAAGAAAGCAGTAAAAACAGTGGGCTTAATGACTTTTTAAACATTCTCTTTCCCATATTGTTGCAACACGAAATAACACGGATCTTTACAGCAGTGGCCTAAATGTCGATCCACAAAGAAGACGATAATACCATCAAAAGTATAAAGAGTAATGATACTAATTCACATTCTCATAATAATAAAGGATTAACTTGACTAAAATGGCGAAATTTTGCGAGTGGTCATCGGTGTAAATGGAAAAGACAAATTTCGTGACGTGAAAGAACTCTTCAGATTATTTGCTCAATTTGTGAAGAGTGTCAAAAGAGTAGGTCAAGGAGAGACAATTCTTAACCTATAAGAAATATCGTTAACTAGTATCATTGCGTATACTTCATTCAAGCAGAAACAATCCTTATTTTAATCTTACTTCGGTTTCTGTACTGACACAGTAATGAATGCACAAGAGAAAGCCTTGTTATCTCTAGGGTAAATCGTTGCCAACTCAAGAGGGTTTTATGCAAAAGAAATATATTTACTTATTTTGTTCTGCTGGCATGTCAACATCTCTTCTCGTGACCAAAATGCGAGCACAAGCAGAAAAATATGAAGTGCCTGTGGTCATTGAAGCATTTCCTGAAACCTTAGCAGCACAAAAAGGACAGGATGCAGATCTGATTTTACTTGGTCCACAAATTAGCTGGATGTTGCCTGATATCCAAAAATTACTCCCTAATAAACCGGTCGAAGTGATCGATTCTTTGTTATACGGAAAAGTAGATGGCTTAGGTGTGTTAAAAGCCGCTGTCGCCTCTATTAAAAAAGCATCTGCAACAACAAATTAATTTTATTTTTTATTTTTTTATTATTTCTATTCCAGTCAAAGAGCGAATTTTTCAGCAAGCCGAGCAATTAGCGGCATTTTAAGGGTATTTTTCTATGAGTAAGTTTATTGGTTCACTTGAAAAGGTACTCCTTCCTTTTGCGGTTAAAATTGGAAAGCAACCTCACGTTAATGCAATTAAGAATGGCTTTATTCGTTTAATGCCGTTAACCCTTGCAGGGGCAATGTTTGTACTTATCAATAACGTTTTTCTTAGTTTTGGTGATGGCTCCTTCTTTTATTCTTTAGGTATCCGCCTTGATGCATCAACAATAGAAACGCTCAATGGTTTTAAAGCCATAGGGGGGAATGTCTATAATGGTACATTAGGGATAATGTCGTTGATGGCGCCGTTCTTTATCGGAATGGCATTAGCAGAAGAGCGTAAAGTTGACCCAATTGCGGCAGGTTTACTTTCTATTGCTGCCTTTATGACAGTCACACCTTATAACGCAGGTGGTGCTTATGCAGTAGGCGCTAACTGGTTAGGTGGGGCAAATATTATTTCAGGTATCATTATTGGTCTTGTTGTGGCTGAGATGTTTACCTTTATTGTGCGTCGCAACTGGGTTATCCGTTTGCCTGATAGCGTACCAGCTTCTGTTTCACGTTCGTTCTCTGCATTAATTCCGGGTTTTATTATCTTATCAATTATGGGGATTGTTTCGTGGGGATTAGCGACGTATGAAACGAACTTCCATCAAATTATTTTAGATTCTATCTCAACACCATTAGCATCAATGGGCTCAGTGGTTGGTTGGGCATACGTTATTTTCACCTCTCTACTGTGGTTCTTTGGTATTCATGGTTCGCTCGCACTTGCTGCACTTGATAGTGGTATTATGACGCCTTGGGCGTTAGAGAACGTCTCCATCTATACTGAGTACGGTTCAGTAGAAGCTGCACTTGCAGCGGGTAAAACGTTCCATCTTTGGGCGAAACCGATGTTAGACTCCTTTATCTTCTTAGGGGGTACAGGGGCAACACTGGGGCTTATTATTGCAATCTTTATCGCCTCTCGTCGTGCCGATCATCGTCAAGTGGCAAAACTGGCACTGCCAGCAGGTTTATTCCAAATTAATGAACCGATTATTTTTGGTCTACCTGTGATTATGAACCCTGTGATGTTTATTCCATTTATTCTTATTCAGCCTATTCTTGCCGCTATTACTGTGACTGCTTATTACTTAGGGATAATCCCACCAGTGACAAATATTGCGCCGTGGACAATGCCAACTGGGCTAGGTGCTTTCTTTAATACCAACGGTAGTATTGCGGCACTGTTATTAGCACTATTTAACTTAGGTGTTGCCACACTGATTTATCTTCCTTTCGTGATTATTTCAAATAAAGCTCAAACTGAAATTGAAAAAGAAGAAAGTGAAGAAGATATTGCCAATGCATTGAAATTTTAAGTGATAGAAAACACAAGTGCAGAGGTTTCTCTGCACTTGCCAGTGTCAAAGAGGAAATATGATGTTAGATATTGAAAATGCCGTTGATAGCAGTGCAACTGATGATGAATTTGAAGAGATCATCATGGGGCTTATCATTAATTCAGGTCAAGCTCGTAGTGTGGCTTATGGCGCATTAAAAAAAGCCAAAGAAGGTGATTTTGATGGCGCTAGAAAATTAATGGAACAGTCTCGTGAAGCATTAAATGAGGCGCATAAAATACAGACTCGTTTAATTGGTGATGACCAAGGTGTGGGCAAAACAAAAGTCAGCTTGGTATTAGTTCACGCGCAAGATCATTTAATGACATCGATGTTAGCCAGAGAGTTAGTGACGGAATTAATCGAGCTACATGAGAAGATAAAATAAGATGAATACTGTGGTGGAGTCATTGAGAGCACAAAGCGAAATACGCATGGTCTATGAAGATCAGCTATTTAATGGCAAAAACTTTCATGTCTTTATTTATAATAAAACAGAAAGTGTCAGTGGATTGCATCAACATGATTATTATGAATTCACCATTGTATTAACAGGGCGCTATTATCAAGAAATTAATGGTAAAAAGATTTTATTAGAGCGGGGTGATTTTGTTTTTATCCCCATCGGCTCTCATCATCAAAGTTTTTATGATTTTGGGGCAACACGCATTTTAAATGTGGGAATTAGTAAAGCCTTTTTTGATAAACATTACCTCTCGTTATTGCCTTCTTATTTTATCGCTTCACAAGTTTATGAATTAAAAAATGAGTTTCTTTCCTATATTGAATCGGTCATTGGCTCATTAAATTTCCGCCATACCGAATTTAATGAATTTATTGAAATTGTCACCTTTAATGTGGTGAATAGATTACGACACCATCGAGAAAATAGAACGCAAGATGATATTCCTTTATGGCTAAGAGAGACTGTAAGCGAGATGCATGACAAACAAAAATTTGGCGAAAATGCACTGGTTAATATGGTAATGCTATCAGGAAAATCACAAGAGTATTTAACCCGAGCAACTCGGCGTTATTACGATAAAACACCGATGCAAATTATTCATGATATTCGAATTAATTTTGCTAAAAAACAATTGGAAATTACAAACTACTCGATAACAGATATTGCTTTTGATGCAGGTTACAGCAGTCCAAGTTTATTTATTAAGACATTTAAGAAAATAACTTCGCTGACACCAAATAGTTATCGGAAAAATTTATACAGTATTAAAGAAACAAACTAATTCATTATTAAGCGTAAGAAATTAATCAACAATAAAGATTAATTTTATTGAAAATAGAGAGAAAGAAGAAAATAAGCTTATTTTCTTCATGGCTCTTTACGCCTTAATTTCGCCATTAATACACAAATAACAGCACTATTACGCTGTATGGGAGTATTTTATGAGTCATAAATTAAAAATCGTTACCATTGGTGGTGGAAGCAGTTATACGCCTGAATTATTAGAAGGTTTTATTAAGCGTTATCATGAGCTACCAATCACAGAATTATGGTTAGTGGACGTTGAAGAAGGGAAAGAGAAGCTTGATATTATTTTTGAGCTTTGCCAGCGCATGGTAAAAAAAGCGGGTATTCCTTTAACCATTTATAAAACACTTAATCGCCGTGAAGCATTAAAAGAGGCTGATTTTGTCACAACACAATTACGTGTTGGTCAATTGAAGGCAAGAGAGCTTGATGAATCTATTCCTTTAAGTCATGGCTATTTAGGGCAAGAAACCAATGGTGCTGGTGGTCTATTTAAAGGCTTGCGTACTATCCCTGTTATTTTCGATATTATTAAAGATGTTGAAGAAATTTGCCCTAATGCGTGGATCATTAACTTTACCAATCCAGCGGGTATGGTAACAGAAGCGGTTTATCGTCATACCAACTTTAAGAAATTTATTGGGGTTTGTAATATTCCAATCGGTATGAAGATGTTTATTACAGATGTTCTGAAGCTGACAGAAAAAGATGAACTCTCCATTGATTTATTTGGCTTAAATCATATGGTGTTTATTAAAGATGTCATTGTAAATGGTCAATCCCGTTTTCCTGAATTATTAGACGGCGTAGCTTCAGGAACATTAACCGCAGGCTCTGTGAAAAATATTTTCGACCTACCATTTAGTGAAGGTTTGATCCGCTCTCTTAATATGTTGCCATGCTCTTATTTGCTGTATTACTTCAAGCAAAAAGAGATGTTAGCGATTGAGATGGGAGAATACTATAAAGGTGGTGCTCGCGCTAAAGTAGTACAAAAAGTCGAAAAACAACTATTTGAATTGTATAAAGATCCTGATTTAAATATCAAACCGAAAGAGCTGGAATTACGCGGTGGTGCTTACTATTCTGATGCAGCCTGTGAAGTGATTAACGCTATTTATAATGATAAACAAGCTGAGCATTATGTGAATATTCCTCATCATGGTCATGTCGATAATATTCCAGCAGATTGGTCAATTGAAGTGACGGCTATTTTAGGGCGTGATGGCGCTAAACCTCATCCACGTTTAACGCATTTTGATGAAAAAGTGATGGGATTAATTCATACCATTAAGGCCTTTGAAATCGCGGCGAGTAAAGCAGCTATTAGTGGCGAATTAAATGATGCCTTATTAGCAATGAATTTAACACCACTGGTACTTTCAGATAAAGATGCAGAAGTACTTACGCGTGAAATGTTATTAGCGCATAAGTCACATCTACCTAATTTTGCTAAAGCAATTGCTGAGTTAGAAAAAGCCTCTCATTAATTGTCGGTAGAGAAAAATAAGTAATAAGGAGACAGAATGGCTGGTTTATTAATTGTGAATGCGGATGATTTCGGGCTTAGTAAAGGTCAAAACTACGGCATTGCAGAGTGTTTTCGTCATGGTGTTGTTAGTTCAACAACGGCACTTGTCAATGCCGAGGGAATTGAACACGCAGCACAATTGCGCCATGAGTTGCCCGGTTTAGGTGTTGGGCTTCACTTTACTTTGACGATGGGTAAACCGCTGTCTCCTTTACCTTCTTTAACGCGTGAAGGTGTGTTAGGAAAATGGGTATGGCAAATGGCAGAAGAGGGCGATTTACCGCTTGATGAAATTCGTGTTGAACTTAAAGCACAATATCAGCGTTTTATTGAGATCTTTGGTTGTGCGCCAGACCATATCGATAGTCACCATCATGTGCATATGTTTAAGCAAATTTTCCCTATTGTGGCGGAGTTTGCCAAAGAAAAATCATTACCGATGCGTGTTGATAGACCACTTGCACACAAAGAAGGGATTGATACCCAAGGCGTGATAAGTAGCGATGGTTTTGATAGCCAATTTTATGGTGATGAAATCACTCAAGCGTTATTTTTAAAGGTACTTGATGAATCGAAAGCACGTCATGAACATTCTATTGAAGTGATGACACACCCTGCTTTTGTGGATAACCCATTGCGAGCAAGTGGTTATTGTTTTCAGCGCCTAACAGAGCTTGAAGTATTAACAGATAGCGCATTAAAGCACGCGATTTTGGAAAGAGGTTATCAGTTAGGAACGTATCAAGATTTAATGTAGTGGGTTTTTAGACAATCGGAGTCTGTGTTATTCCCTGGTGTGAGTCTTTGGAAATTATAATTTGAATAGTCTCTTTGCCTCTGTTTTTAATTAGACAGAGGCATTTTTGTTTTTATGTGTTTTCATTAAGTAATAATGTAAGTGCATCAGAAACATAACAATAAGATTGTGGTGCAGTGAAACCAGTTTCTTTTAGTTTTGCGAGAGGGATCGGTTTTTCATATTCAATTATCTCTTTTAACCAAATTAGGATTCCTTTTTTATCATCAACAAGGTAGTTTTCTAATTCATCGGCTGAGATGGCAATTTTATTTAAATAGGATCGTTTTATTTCGCTTTTAGTCGCTTTTTCTATTTTTTCGATATAAGCATGACCTGTAATAGATTTTTTAGGCGATGAGCTATAAATATACATTTTATTATTTTGTATAAAATTTAATCCTACTGATTTTCGAAGTTCTATTACTTTATTACCTTCATAAATTTTTTTAACGTATTTAGGTTTAATGCTAATAATAATTTTTTTCATTTTAATAAAGGATTTATTTAGATGACTCAAAGTTTAGCGTTTTGGATTGAAAATTCAATAGAGAATAGAGAAAAACAACCGGTTATTGAACTTCATTTTAATTATTGGCATCTTTATGATGAAAAGGTTAATTATTTAGATGTTGGTATATTATTAAAGGGGAAAGATAAATTATTTAATTCTATAAATGTCTACTTACCATTCAATTATAATGAAAAAAGTTACATTGATAGCTTAGGTGATAAGATAACTGAAAGTGAAAAATTACTTTCTGCAATTTTTAATAATGATGTAAAAAGCATTACCCCAATAAGGGAGTGTAGTGCAAAGCATATTATCTTTTCTGATCTTGATAATAACAATGAAATACTTTTTTTCACCAATTTATCACATGGAACATCAGAAAATAGAGTCTCTATTCAACTGCATAGCGAAAATGGTAAGCACGGAACTATTATAAAATTCTCTAAATTAATATTTAACTGTCAAAGTAAACACGAAGCTAAAAATTGGTATTTTAGATTTAGATATATTCTAGAAGGGAAAGATTTAGAAAATATATCCAGAGAATACAAATCAAAAGACTCAATCATTACACATTATTTTGAAAAGAGCGAAATAGTGGATTTTAGAGTTAATGAATCTCGTAATTTACCGAAAACAATAAGAGAAAAAATAGCAACTTGTAGAGATATTAGTAATATTCATTTCTTTTTAATTAGAAATGAATCATCAGAATTTAAAATGGGTCATACAGCATATAATCGATGCCGAATTTTAGAAGAAAATGTGTGGAATGATTATCTCTTTAATCAAGGTGAAAAAATTAGAACTAGAATGTTGATTTATCAATGGAAAACGAATGCACATACACATGTAGAATGTTTTTCAGCTTTTGCTCGCTTCTTAACAAGAAAAGTAGGAAAAAAAGAAGTGAGTTGGATTATTCTTTGGATAGTTTTTTTAGGCACTGTGTCTAGTTTATTAGCAACAAATATTATTTATCTATTCTCATAACTATAAATTAATCTCCTTATAAGGAAATGAGACAGTTATATGAAAAATATTAATTATTCTTTTTTATGTATGCATAAAGATAATCTTTCTTTATTACAGATAAATTTATTTTTAAAAGAGCTAAAAATACTATATCCAAATTTTAATTATTGGTTAGAAAATAAATTTTATAAACCATCATATGATACCCAACGAAAAATCATTATTGCTCATAATGGTGATCTATTATTAGGTGTTGCATTACTAAAAAAGAGTACTGATGAGAATAAAATTTGTACACTTTACACTTCACCTCTGTATAAAGGACAAGGGATTGGTAGCCAATTAATTGATTTATCATTGCAGTATTTTGATTCACCAGATGTACTGATCACCGTAGCACAAGAAAAATTGATAGAGTTGACGCCTATTTTAAAGTCAAAGGGCTTTACTTTTACATCAGCAAATAAAGGAATGTATCGACCTGATAGTACGGAATTATTCTTTAATTTAAGATAATCATTGAATACTTAAAAAATTTATTGTTCTTTGAATTTAATAATAAAATAAGCACATATCATAAAATAATATGTGCTTTATATTAATTAAAAACGATAACCAATATTAGCAACAAAACCATCTAGAATTATCTTGTTATCGGTATCTTTGAATTTAAAACGGCTATTTTCATACCCAAGAGAAATAGAAACCATCTCTGCTGGGTTAACGATTAAACCAGCACCCCAACTAAATGCATTTTTCTTTATTTTCTTTAATTCTGAATTATCAGATTTAAATTGAATTTGGCTCATACCTGCAGTGCCGTAAACACTAATAAACTCATTTAAACGTAGTGTAGGACCTGCCATTACAGAATAATAACGTGCATTCACATCTTTAAAAAAAGTATTAACTGGCTTATTCAGATCATATTCATTTTGAGCATATGTTGCGGTTGCTAAAATACCAAACTGTGAATTGATTTCTTGGCGAATAGAAAAAACACCACCATGTATCGGGTTTTGTCCTGCCATTTTAACTTGTGCATAACCCGCTGAAATTGTAGTTTTATCTAATTTAAAATCGTTTTGAGCATAAACAGAAGAAGTTGCTAATAAACCAGTTATAAATAAAGTTGATAGTAAATTTTTTTTCATTAGTTATATCCCATAAGTAAAATAATAAGAACGCGTTATTAAGCGGATGGGATTATAATAATGAGTTTATTTTTAATGGAATAAAAAATAGCACTCTTATTTAAATAAGGTTGTTTTATTAAAGTGCTCTATTAATTATTATATAATTAATAATATATAAAAAATATAAATCACTATTTAAATATATAAATTATAGTAATCAAAATAAAAGGAAAAGGCTCTCTAAATAATAGAGAACCTTTTTAGATTTATTTAAGTCCTAAATCACCTTGTAAACTGAGTACTTGATTTTGTAAGTTCTCTAATTCAAGCTGTTTTTCCATCACTGATTTTGATGGGTTATTTTGTGCCGCTTTCATTTGCTTATCAATTTCATTGATCTGCTTTTGAATATCATTTTGCCCTTTGGTTTTTTGGCGAATTTGATTTAACAGATTATTCATTGATTGACTTAATGCACGTTGACTCGCTTGTTTACTTTTTAGATCTGCATTGGTCTGCTGTTTTTCTTTTTCAATGGCGGCAAGAACGGCTTTAAACTCGGTGTTTAATGCTTGTTCATTACCTAAAATCGCTTTTTTTTGTTCAATGCGATTGTCATAAGTCCCTGAATAATTACAGTTAAATTTAGTAATTATACTGACATCACCCGTTGTTGGATCACAATCAGCGGGATTGGTGACACAACCGCTTAAGAGTAAGGTCATGCCAACAAGGGAAAGAGGTAAAAATTTCATTATCATCCTTTTTAACGTTAACTAAGTTTTATTGCTGTACGTTGGGTATAAAGACTATCAAGTTCTTCTTGTAAAGAGGTTACTTGTTGTTTCATCCCATTGATTTGTTTATCAAGCTGTGCTGTCTTTAGGCCATCTTGGCGACTTTGCGCAGCGATATCACGCCATTCACCTTCACGTTTTTTCATATCCGCTAAACGAGAACGCAGTGCTGCGATATTGGCATCAATACCTTTTAATTGTTTTTCAGCTGTGGCTTTATTAAGGCGTTGTTGTTTCATATCTTGCTCAATTTTTGCCAACGCTCTTTTATCGTCGTTGATTACGGCTCTTGCGGTATTTGAGGCACTTTGTAGGCGCTGATTCTCTTTTTTTACATCCTCTATCATCGAGTTGAGCATTTCTTCTTTCGAGGCATAGTTTTGGCGCTTATTGTCTAAATAGGCATTTGCACCAATACCGACACCACAACCCGCGACCGCCGCGATAATCATACATGCGCCTTTGTTATCAACATTAGCGACTAGGCAACTTAATGCACCAATAGCGGCACCACCAGCACAAGCCCCAATGCCAGATTTACTGAAAAACTCCATATCACTGTTATTTTTCAAACGTGGATCAGCACCGCTATTACTTTGACATCCTGATAAGGCAAGTATGGCACTAATGCCAAGTACCGCCATGAGTCGTTTATTCATACCACACCTATCCCAAAGTCTCTGTTATTGTTTTTTGCACGCTTCAAGCCATTCGTTCCGTGAAACTTTACCGTTAGCCCAATATCCTTGGAGTCCCTGCATATACGTTGAAAGGTACGTATTTAAATTTGATTTGCCTCTGGCTTCCATTAATTGACGTACAACGTCAACTTGAGGTTTTACTAAAGAGGCATCATACGTTGTTGCCATATCCACTAATGTGTCTGCGTAATAACTCACGACAAAGTCGAGGGTTTTCTTATGTTCGTTAACTTGCTCTTGACGTCGTTCACATGTGGCATCTTTTGCGCCCGCAGGGCAGTTTTTCTCATGCAGTGCAATTAATCGATCATAGAACTCGCCATCATCTTTTAATTTGGTACATAAAAAAGCGCCTAATTGCAGTGAAGTACGGATAGCTTGATCACGTTGCTCATCACGCAGTTGTGCATTTGCTCGTAATGTATTTTTTAATTCAGCTAACTGTTTTTTCAGCGCTTCATCTTGTACTTGGGTTGAGAGCGTATTCAGGCTATTAATGGAATTATCGCTATTAGTTTTTGAGTTATTGTTCGCTGGTTTCTCATTCCCTAATTGTTGCCACTCTTTTTCTATCTCTTTAATTTTGTCACGTGATGTCAATGCAGGAGCAACAATGGCTAAACGAAAACCTGTATATTTGTTTTTATTTGCACCAGTGTTGGTGTAATAAGGCTCTTCTTGACGCCATGAACTGCGCATATCGCTTTCTGGGGTAAGATAGCTACCACCGCGCACAATAAACCCACCCGCTTGCCCGTGTAAGCGGTCGAGTTTATTTAATCGAAAAGGCTCAAACATCATTTCAGCGACATTACCTAACATGTCATGTAAGCCTAATGGATTGGGTGATAACAAACCGGTGAGCTGTAATGAGCCATTAGCGGATTGACTACCCGCAGACCAAATATAGTTTTTGGTGCCTTCTGGCATTGGGAAACGCATATCACGAAACTCTGAAGCTGATACTTTTAAACCGCCACGTGCCGCAAATTCCCACTCAGTTTCTGTCGGTAATCTTGCGAAGCCTTTTGCGCCATCTTCAACAGGTAACGCTTCGGGATGATTGCTTCTTAGCCATTGGTTGTATTGGTCAGCAAATTGCATCGCTTCATACCAACTGATATTCACTTTGGGTAAACGTAATTTATTTGAAGCAACGGGGCACTCTTTACCATTAATCACGCTCTGCATGGCGTTATATTGCAGATCGGTAACGGGGTATTTCGCCATAAGGTAGTAACGACCTTTTTCTTTGCCTTTTAATGGAAAGCTACCCGCAATATGTTCTGCTCGAGATTGTTCTAAATAGCCCCATTCATCACCTTCTTGCCCTAAGGTCACACTGTAATCTTGTAATGGCTGGCTTAAGGGTATGGTTACTTGGCGAAAAACCATTGAACCTTCACAAGGGAAAGGCAAAATAACATCATCAGGCAAAGCTTTAGGGTTAACGAATTTATCATCCCATTTGGCAGATGCGGTAAAACTGCTAGATAACAGCGCGAATGATAAAGTTAGAAGCGATAAATTAAATTTCACGTAAGCTCTCCGCAGGTTCAATCGAAACGGCACGCAGTGCACCAATACTTGCCACTATTAAGGCGACAAGTAAGGCACTGCACATGGCAATCAATAAATCCCAAAACGTTAACTGACAAACAAAAGCTTGTTCAGGTAAATGTGTGCCTAATAATGTGGTGAATAAGGCGCTACCGATGCCATAAAGCCCAAGGGCTAAAATAAAGGCAACGCTTGTTAATAACAGTGCTTGCAACACAATGTATAAAGAGACTGCAAATTGACGAAAACCTAATAGGCGTAATACCGCCATGTCTTTACGTTTACGGTCAATATTGGCAAGGAATGCACCAATTAATGAGGCTATACAGCCTAATAGTGATACCCAAGCAATCACGGAAAAAATAACGTTAAGGACGTAGCTGATTGCTTTTACAGAGTCTATTTGGCTTTTTTGTGTCATCACATCAATGTGTTGTTGTCTAAACCAATCATCTAGTGGTGCAATGGCATCTAAATTTTTTGCATAAAGGCGAGCTTTAGCAAACTGAGTTCTTGGCTTCGCTTCAAAGCCTTCTGTTACGCCAAAAAGAGGCGCTTGATAACCATCACGGTAATCTTCCATTGCCACTAAAACATCAAGAGAAACAAAGGCTGCCGCTCTTGAAAATTTGCTATCGCTGATAATGGCGGTAACAGTAAAGGTACGCTTGGCTCGTTCATTGACGCCATTAAGCTTACGGCTGATAAATAAACGCACACTATCGCCTACATTTGCTTGTAATTTTTGTGCTGCATTAGCAGAGAGCACTATGGTGTCGGCATTTTGGGGAATTGTGACACCCTCTAATAAGGGATCGTTTTCTGCTGTCGGGATAACTTCAGCATTATCAATAAAACGTTGCCCATCAATCACAATATCGGCTTGAGTGTTTAAGCTACGTGTTAATGGGATAACAAATCGAACCTCATCTTTACGTGCAATATCATTAAACCAATTTTGTGGATAATTACCATTGCCTAACATACGTATTTCAAGGTTACGCGGATCATTGAGGAGTTGGTTGTGAAGTTGCGTCACAATACCGTTTTTTAGCCCAAACAGCAGTAGCAGTGGTGCGATAACTGAGACTAAAGAGAACACAATACAGAGTGCGACTTTGCGATCATAAATTAAGTCGCGCCAAGCGAGTGAACTGAGTAAGCCAAGGCGATTGGGATTAGTGTTATTGTTTGATAAAGACACTACCGCCCCCTTGTAGTTGTGCGTGATAGTGGCTAAATCCAAAACGCTCGACTAAAGACCAATCGTGACTGACAACCAGTGCAGAGATATCGAGCTGTTTTACCATTTCAACAATCAATGCATACAACGCTTGCGCATTATGAGGATCGAGAGCGGCTGTAGGCTCATCAGCAAGTAATAGAGCGGGCTCATGGGCGATAGCACGAATAAACGCAGCGCGTTGACGTTCACCAATGGAGAGTTGGCGAGGTAGACGACTCAGTAAAGGGCGTAATTGCAGATGGTCAATGGCGTGATCAAGCCAAGCAGAGTGCGGTGTTAATCCCAGCATCTTACGAGGTAATTGAATATTTTGCATGACGGTTAAAAAGGGAAGTAATCCGCCACTTTGGAGCATAAAACCCAATTTCTCCGCACGTAATGAAGCGAGTCGAGCTTGTTCATTACTTAACACCGCTTGTGTGATAATTAAATCGTCACCGAGTTGAAAATGAGTTAATTCATCAGGGCGTAAGATTAACCCTATCATTTCCAATAAGGTACTTTTACCACAACCACTTAATCCCGTTAGCGCGCCGATTTCCCCTTTTTCAAGGGTTAATGAAGGAAGCGCAACACGAAAACCATGTTGCGCATCACCACGCGTAATTGCCATACCTTCAATCTGGATCATTAAGGCAAGTTTTCCAGTGGAACAGGATAAACGTGATCGCGAGGATCGCTTTGTGGTGCAAGGGATATCCAACGATCAACATCTTCATTATAACGTTGATAGTATTGTAATTTCGTATTTAGTCGGCGGATAAATTTCTCTTGCGCAAGACCATCCCAGCTTTTCCATGTCTCTTCATCTAAGCCAAGTACTTCACTTAAATAAGGGAGATTTTCGACATATTCACCCAGTAAGCCCATTTCACCTAATTTGGTTGCTGAACCTTGTTTGATTTGATTTGGATCGTTCCCCATCGTGGCGGCAATCGAGCGTAAATCAGCAAACATATTGTCAGGAGAGATCAAACCTTCATTAGCGGCATTCACGATTTTTTTCATCACATCACTTAAATCGCTCAGCTCACTTTTAGTCAGTAAAACCTGCACTTCTGTTGTTGGGATATTTTGCTGTAATAAATCCCGATCACTTATCCATGCTTTAAAGACAGGAGGTGCTTTTGTACCTTGCTTCTCACCTAAATAAGCTAAACGCATTGCATAGCCTAAATCGTGTGCATCATTCAGTAAGGTATCTGTCTCTTTATTCTTGCTATAAGTAGGATCGGCATTTAACGCACTACCCACGGTGGCTTCGCCACGATAAGCGGTTTGAATTTGAGTGGTTACAGCGGTTGCTAAGCTGTCTACCATACGACCAAAACTATTCACATCCCCAGAGTTGATAGGGTAGTAAAGCGATTTGTGTAAGAACGGATTAAGCGTTAATGCTTCATATTGCGCTTGTGCAGATGCGTGATTTTTTGCACCTGATGGCGTTTTTAAATGCAGTGTATAAAGTGCAACACCGCGATAAGCTGCTTCTTGGCGAATTTGCTCTGCGTCGAGCTTAGTGGATGAAAGAGGATCATCTCCCGTTAATGCACCTGCATCAGTGATTAAAATAACGTAACGCGCACCAAAGCGTGTCCAATCAACATCATCAAGCGCTTGCATTACACCTGCATAAGCATCTTCATCAAAACGACTACTTGAGACTTTGGCTTGGCGTAATTCTTTAACTTTATTTAGGAAATCAGGACCGTCTTTTACATCATTAGGATTTACAAACATTTTGCTGTCGTATTCCAATGCAGGGACGGCTTTGATATTAGAGCGAAATGCTACTAAACCAAATTTTACCTTATCCAACATGTTGTCTTTTTCGACTTGTGCATAAACCTTTTGAATCGCTTCTTTGGTTCTATCAATGTAAGGGTCCATTGATATGGTCGAGTCGATAACAAACACGACTGCGGCAGAAAAACCTTGCATCATATTGTCAGCATCTTTGCTGTTAGGTGTTGCCGGTTTTGTATTATTTGCCGTTGCATTCGCATTCTGTGCTTCTTTGCTGTCTTTGGTTTGTGAAGAGACAGAAGCCACATTGAGGACACGCACTTTATAGCCTGCATCAGTAAAGACTTCATCTGAGCCTAATACTGGTAACAGATAAAAATTGCTTTTCTGATCAATCATATAATCTGGCTCTTTTGCTAAAACAGCCGGATTCACTTTCTGGTTTTTGATATCTGCTAAAAAGGGCTTGTACTGTTTTTCAGGTGTTGGGCTTTCAAGTAAGCTTTCAACCGTTTGCTTATCTTTGAAAAACAGCATTGGGTTACGACCCGCAGGGTTAGTAAATGCGAGTGTTAACTGCATTTTCCACTCTGAGGTACAACTTGCATTCATCCAACCACTGATATGACCTAAGCTATCAGGGCCAACTTGTAACCACTCATTGGCACCTTGTTTTTGGCGCTGATAAACATAAAAACGGCTAAATGCAGGTTGCTCTTTACCTTTTGCGCCAATAGTGTCAGCCACTTGGCAACCCGGGTAAGTTAATACACGTTGATAGAGAGTCTTTTTACCCTCTTGTAGTAACGGCTTTTTCTCTTCAGCACTTGCTGGCGCTGTCAGAATTAAACCGCTGAGAATAAGAGTAAGCCAATGCGCCTTTTTCATGCGACTTTCCTATTTTTTCAAAGCTTCAAGACGCGCTTTTGCGTCACTGTTTTGTGAGTCGTGATTAAGAACCGCTTCGTACCAATAAATGGCCGTTTCTTTGTCTGCACCAAAGCAACCTTGTGCTGACGCGGTTTCTGGATCGTATTCACGAGCGTAATTCAGTGCGATATCAACATCACCTGATTGTGCTTTATAAGCATATAAACGCTGAGCAACATCACATTGATTGTTCTGTTTCGCTTGTTCAATAGTTGCAAGGATAGTTTTGCTATCCGGTTGGCTCTGTATGCAACTTTGTACAAAGGCTAATGCGGTACCCGATTTCATATTTTCGACACTGCATACACTCGGTGTTGCGGGTTCGGGTGTCGGTTGTGGTGCTGGCTCGCCAGCAGGATTACCTCTTAGTAAGAAGAACCATGTTAAGACACCCGCTAAAATTAAGATTAAGATAATGGCTAAAATTAAGCCAATTTTTGATTTCTTCGGTGCAGGTGGTGTTGGTCGTTGTGGCGGTTCATCCACGTTGATTTCAGGGATAACCGGCTCTACTTCTTCAGGCTCAATTTTGAGAGGTTCTGGCTCTGGCTCCGGTGGTGTTTCTTCAATAATAGGAGCAGGCGGAACTGGCTGATTATCTAATGTCGCTGTTGATTTTAATACTTCACTCTGGCCTTGCGCTTGTGAGGCTAATACGCCATCACGAATACGTAATCGCCCGATATCTTGTGTTTCGTTATCGTCTTTTAACGTAAATTGATACGCCATTTGTAAATTGCTAACTAGGGGATCAACGAGCGTTTTATCAAGAATGATTTGATAACCATCATCAGCATCTTCAAGTGAAAGCTGGTGGAAAAAGGCATTACCTACCCATTCCCCTTTATCATTTAAGAAATAGCGATCTTGGTTACGCTGAATGCTTAAATAAACAGGGGAAGCGTCACCTTCCCAATTACGAATACTTAATACCGCAAAGCCGGGACGAGCAGGTTGTACGGGTTTTAATTCTGGATTAAACACGAATTATGACTCCACGACGGATGATTTCATGGTTTGAATGATTTGACCTAATAGTGCGTTTTGTTCAGCACTGATCTCTCTTCCCGCAGAATGCCCCGCATTCTCAGTAATAACCGCTGATAAAGCGATAAGCCAATCAATCACAAATAAAAGGGTGTAGTTAACAGGGTTAGTAGGTAAGCGGACTAAACGCTCATCATCACCCCATTGCACACTAGCGCTATCGGGTCTTTCAAAGATCTTATGACCTGCATTGATTTTGCTATCAGGCTTCTCAACACCGTTATCTTTGAAATTAAACCAAGTAATAAAATCACCCAGTACATTATAAACACGAGATGATTGCTGTTCGGCTAAGTCATCACGACGAGCAATAGCTTCTGTCCCTGCAAGGGTTTTCAACATACGTTGTTCAACACCAAGGCGATTGATTGCAGTGATAAGTTCATCCACTAACAGCACCATAATTTCTTGATCAATGCCTAAATAGGTTAACAAAGTACTGTTATCAGGCAGGCTACGTAGATGGTTTATCCATAATGCCATCACTTTTTTAGGGTAAGTAACCTCATTGCCATGACCTTTAGGGAGTTCATCTTCTTCTGGTACTAGAGAGATTGGCGCATCACTAAAGAGATCGAAAGCAGGTTGTTCCATAGCCGCAAAGGCGGAAACAGGGGCTTGTGTTGCCTTCTTGTCTGAAAGTGTATCGATAACCTCTTTTTCCTGCATATACAGGTCGTAGAGTGATTTGCGAGAAGGCAACAGGTAATCCAGTAACGCACCTTGTAAATAAGGACGGCTTTGCATAAAGCGTAAAATAGTGGCTGCATTACGGCGTTTGACTTGAAGCTCTTCTTCACCACCTGATTGATACCATTTTTCAAGGTGATGACCGATTAAATCACGTTGAATTTCTTCCAGTTGTTCGCTAATACGTTCAAGTTTTAGTGATTTTAATGCAACGGTTTCAAGGTAGTCGGCAAGGCGCTGCATACCGCCATCGTTAAGCGCCAACATAGCATCCCATGCTTGGTCTGGCTCACGAATATAGCGTTGGACCGTTTCATCTTCAGCAAAGGTTTTTTTCATCAGGTGTAGCTGAGAAACACTGTCTTCATTTAGAACAGTTTCTTTGCCATTACTGATTTGAATAAACGGGGTAGGTACGCCCGGTTTACGCACTAAGAAGGTGTTATTAAATGCTTCACCGTTGATCCAATCTGATGACATCCATTCATATTGACCAAAGCGCTCTAACATCGCCATTTTGATCATGCCACCTTTACCCCATGATTGACGTAATAATGCTTCATTCATGGTTAAGGAGTTGGTAATACGCATATCAAACATGGTCATTGCCCAAATTAAACCTGAAGGGCGTTTGGCGCGTGTTAATGCATCTTTACCTTGGGTGTTATTGATCCATTCTGTGAGGACTGCACCGACTTCTTTCACATCTGATTGTTTGTTTGATGCGGTACATACCACTAAAACATTCATCTCTTGGTTATCGGTATAACGTTCAAACAGATAGGCGACTTTACCCCGTAGAATAAGCTGTGCCAGCGGGTTTGCACTGTCATCGTTAACTTGACGACGTACATCAGCCATAGTTTCAACCCCTAAACGGCCGCGATAGCCCGGGAAATCGAGCAGTTCAACGTGTTCAAACAGGGCTTTACTTGGTGTATCTAATAGTGGAACGACTAATTCAACCGTCAGCGCCGTTAACTCTGCTAACGAAAGCGTCACAGGAGCATCAATACGATCGCCATGAACAGGACAAATGCTGATCTGGCTATCATTGGCAGTATTGAGACGCTCTAACATATCCACGTTCATGATACTGTCTTTTTGTATTAACACGCCGTCTTGCTCTTTGACTAAAGAAGTGAGCGGAGCCAAAACAAGAGGTGCATTACCTAAAGAGGCAAGAGTGGTGCTAAAACGTTGATAAGCGGATGTCAGCTCTGCAATATCGCCCCATAAAACAGAAAAGAGTTTAGCGCGTTGTGCAATGCTGAGATAAGGCGCTAACTCAATCGCTTTAGGCCAATAGGTTGCTGCCAATTTTTTCTGGCTTTTTTCAGCATGACGTTGCAGATAATCCCATAACGAGACAACGTCATCATGAGTAATGCCAGCAACAGGTGTAGCACTGCATTGTGTGCTTAATGAATTGATTAAACGAGAAATTTTCTCGTCATCTAATTCAAATTCAATTTTTTCCTGATTAAAGTCATACAGATAGGCATTGGCGAGAATTTTAACTATCTCAATTTCGCTGAAAAGATGCAGCTCAACAGGAAACTCTTGCGTACCTTTTGTGGCGTTGCGACTAAAGCGGGTTACTAAACCTGTGGCTTCTTTACCGCCACCCGGTGGGTTGATGTGGTCGATAAAATCAAGGGTTTTACCTGACATATTGGTTCTTAGGCGACCATCTTGCCCTGCGGCAAGTGCTGAAATCAGGTACGACTTTCCTGCTTGAGAAAGACCAAAAAAGCCCACAGACATTGGTCTCTGTGTTGCTAAACTGAGATTTTTTGCCATGTTACGGCTACGGCGCAGACGATAGATAAGGCTATCGGCTTCGGTATTTAAACGAGGTGCATTACCTCTTACTGCCGTTACCCAATCAATGGCTTTACCCGCGCCTTGATAAATGGCATCCCATTTGGCTGTTAACTGTTTTTCATCCATCATATTCATTTACCTAATACACTCCCGCTATCCAGCCAATAGGATGTTTCACCAATACCACTATCTGCTAACGTATTGAGTTTGAAGCTTAAACCGTTCTTATTAACGCCACCTTTGCCATTAATAAGCTCCATCTCTTCAATGCGTAATTTTTCAGATTTATTGTCATCATTATGGCCAGAAGCGCCTCTTTCTTCCCCTAGCTTGATATGCAATACGCTGTCTTCTTGGCTAAGTTGCTGTGCCAATTTCGGATTTTTAATGCGCAAGGTATAAAGTGGAGATGCGGGCCAACGGGCATTATCTAATTGACGGAAACCTAAGCGTATCCCGCCTCTGACTTCAAAATAGGTATCAGGATCAGGCTCAAATTTATCCTGAATATCACGGTAGTAAACGTCATTATCAGAAATGGTGTTGTTATTATCCAACATCCCTAAATAACGTACTGTTGAGTAAGTTTTAAAGTTACCTGTCGAGAAGTAAAAGTTGAGTAAACGTGCATTTTCAGCCATTAAACACAACATCGCACCGACCGCTGCTGTTGATTTTGGATCGTCAATACGGCCTTTTTTGTTGAATGGATACCAACCACCTGTTTTGTAGCCATGTAATGGCAGAATACGAGAAGGCGGTACTGGCTGTAATACTTTTAACAGTGCTTGAATACCCGGTAAGCGCGAAGGACGACCTGTCAGCAGTAAAACATCACAGGAGTAGTAATAAAGCACTTCACACAGCGCTTTTAAACTACGCGTGATATTAATGCGTCCACCTGAAATAAATTCGGCGTGCAATTGCGCAAAGTTAATTTGTACAGGCACATTTAAAATGGAGAAACTCTCGCCACCACCCAGCTCTTTATTGGTTGCGTCATCAATATAACGACGTACATGCTCTGTCGGTAGAACGTTAAGTAATTCACCAAAAGTACTGTTAATACCTTCATGTGGAACTAATGGATCGTAGTTTTCATATTGGCTTAAAATCTTTAACCCAATCGGATTAAAGATTTGTAGGGTAAGCTGTTGGCGCAACACTTGCTGCCCTGCATCTAAACCTTCACTACCAAAAAGAGAAGACATCAGAGCATCGGCATCAGAAATACCGGCATCTGTTAATGCTGTGCGTAATGCAGGTAATACGCAAATCTGGATGATATCTAATAAAATATCATCACCCGCAATTTTAAATCCTTCACGGAATAACTGTGTTGGAATAATTTTAACGTTGCTACCTGTACCCGTATCCAGTTTATAACGTGTAATAACGAGATCGGTTGTTCCGCCACCAATATCGATTGAGGCAATTTTTAACGTGCTATCACCCGTTAATGCGCGGTTATCTTCACGCACTTGGCTGGCAAAGAAGGCTTCAGTGCGCTCACCAAATTTAATTTGTGTTTCGTTGTAAAGGTAAACTAACTGGCCACAAGTGGCTTCATCCCATTTCACATGGATGTTTGGCATTGGGATACGACACTGTTCATCTTTGCCATCAAAACGTAGTTTTTCGTCAGTTGGGTCCCAATTCATTGCTTTCCAAATGAGTCCTAATGCGTTTTCCATACACGTTTCAAAAATGGCACGCTCTGGTTTTGGCATCGCTGGTGGAATAGTCAAAATGATATTGCGCAATTGACGAGGCGCACTTGCGTGACTCATTTTAAGGCGTTGAGCTGGGCTGTTCATTTGCGTTAATGCTTGCGCTAACACTTCGGTTAACATCATGGTCATTAATGAACTACGGGTATAGTTTGGCGTAAATACCGGCATGCGAAAGTCAGGCTCTAAACGGAATAATGGCTCACCGTGATCGTTTAGAAGGTATGTCATCGGAACAGCGGTTGCCAGTGGCTCTCTGTCAGTTTGACCAAAAGAGCGACTAAAGCGCCAACCCGGAGAATAGGGCGAATCATCCCATAAATAGCGTTTAGGGCTTGAAATACCTGTTGAGCCTTCTGTTCCTAATCGTTGTGCAGCCATGCGGTTGGCTTCAGGGCCAACACGACCAATCGTCGGCCACATAAAGGCATTATTGCGACCGCTATTCACTGAGAAATCTTGTTTACCAAATTCAGCTTGCGCAAATTCAACACGGCTTTCAAATGGTTCATTATAGATTTGATAAGGGTGGCTTAAATCACGCAGCGTCATTTCATAGAGTTGCGTTAACCCTTTATTATCATTGATATGATCTTCAATTAAGATCCCACAAGTGCGTGAGTTACCCACATCAAGAATAAGATCAACTTCAATCGCTGGCTCTTGTGGTTTGGTTTCGTTAATTTTGATTTCAGGTAAGCGTAGCTTCTCACCTAAGATATTGAGTAAATTGAGATAATGTGCCTGATGTTGAAACTCTTTGAGCGCATCTTCAAGTTCATCATGGTACATTTTGGTTACAGCCAGTGCTCTTTCGCTAAAGACTTCCTTTAACCAACCATCAATCCACGGTGTTTCAAGGAAGTTCTCAACTTCATAGCCCAAATAAGCCAACGCAAAAGCGACACCAGAGCGAACATCTTCTTCGTTTGGTGCTAGATAAGTTGTATTGGCGCGATTGGGTTCAATTCGAGTATCAAATGCCACAACAACGCGGTGTGTATGTCCATCTTCATCTGGCTCTGGCAGTTGATGGAACATCATTCTTACCCAGTTATCAGGGCCTTGAGAGAATGCGCGGGGTGGATTAAAACGGAAAAATGGCACTGGTAGCCATGTGTCATTTAATAGCGTTAATGACTCTTCAAGGGAGAAGCTAAATTCAGCCTCTCTCGGTGTTTGAGGCTGATTTTTAGGTGCTGGATAAAGATAGTTATCATCTCGTTCATTATAGATGAGTCGCATTAACGGGCCGTTTTCGCCTTTTTTAACAAACTCACCGTACTCTTTGCGCTGTGGTAGCTTAAAACCAAAATCCAGAAACTGAATATTGCTGTCTCGGATAAGGGTAATTTTATCTTTATAATCGGTCAGTGGCGCTAACATGAATTAGTTATTCTCCCGCTTCATTGATAATGGGAATGGCTGATTGTTTTCATATTTCCCTTGGCAATCAGCAATATTTTGGCTTCCTGGTTGGCAAATAATATTTGGCATCAAATAGTTTGAACCATCACTACACAGAGCCTGACCTTGGTTATTGATATTTAATCCGCCCTGATTGACGGCAGCATTAACAGGTGCTTTACAGGTCACGCCATCACTGCGTGTCATGACGACTTGTCCTTTACCATTATCTAATTGGTAATTTAGGCTTAGTGGTTTACCTGTTTTTTGATCTTGAATTCCTGCCCCTGCTTTCCACTGGCCATTTAGGAATTGGGTTGAGCCATTCGCTAACGCATTCGCCGGAATGGTCAGCGGTGTTGTGTTATCTGCTGTCGCAGGTGGTGTCACATCTGGTGGTGCATTGGGATCAACAGGAGGGGTAGGAGTGTTGTTCTCATTCCCTGTATTTTGATTGTTATCTGTTTTCGGTTGCTCATTTTGTGCCGCTGGATCAACCGGAGGTACGTTAGGTTGTTGCGCATCTTCAGGCAATGTTCCTTCAGGTAATGCACCTTGGTTATTGTCTGTTTGAGGATCAACCACAGGTAAACCCGTATTAGGATCAACGACTGCGCCGTTATCACTTGTACCATTAATTACATTCCCATTGGCATCAACGGTGCCTAATGTTCCTGTGTGAACCGTATTTGTTGGCACACCAACGGTGTGACCGTTAGTGACCACGGTGGGGACTTTCGGTTTTTCAAGCGTAGGATCTGGTAATTTAGGCGCTTCAATATCGGGTGTTTTAATATCGACCGTAGGTAATGCTGGCGTTGAAAAACAGCCTCTTAAGAAGAAAATCGCGAGTAGAAGTAATAATAAAGGTAATAGCCACCATAAGAAACGCCACCAAGGGCGCTTAGTGTCAGTAATAATGACTTTTTCTTGCACTGGTGGAACCACGGTTGATGTTGGTGCTATTGGCGCAACAGCAGGCTTTAAGCAAGCAACAGGGTCAACTCTAAGCTGTTGATTAGCACTGACAAAACCCCAGAAGGTAATAATAGGTTGGCCATCAACAATAAAAATATGGTTTTCATCAGGAAATTGGATAGTTTTACTGAGTAAAGCACCAAAAAGCTGACTTTCTTTATTTCCAGCCCTTTGCTGCTCTTGTTCACTAAAGGCGATTAAATCATCTTGATTCTTTTTCAGTAGCGCATAAGCGGCGGTGCGTTCTTCTTCTGAAGCCGCAGACCAAGGAATAACAGAGCCGTCAATCGGTGAATACCAGTCAATGCGCTCGCCAGTTTCATTTGGCTGAGGAATAGCAAGGCATTGAGAAATATGAGCCTTTCCTCTTAAACGCAGGGTTTCACGCAGCTGCAGTGCAGAGATATAAACAGCCTGTCCATTTTCTCCCATAGGGAGGTAACTTTCTAATTTACCACTTCGTAAGAATGCTTTATTCACGACGATCATTCCGCTAGGCAAGATTATCTATGGGTAAGTTGGCTTATCCGTAAATAGGCTTTAAGGCTAAAAATAAAGATATAAAATTTATATACATTTTATATTATCAGAAATTTGGTGTCTATCTAGCGGATTATTTAGGGTTAATTAACTGATTATTATTAAAGGATTTTTTATTTTTCTTGAGTGAAAATGGGAATATTAAGATGACGATGATGATAATTAAATAATGACATTACAGGTTGCGCTATATTTTCTTAAATATATGGATTAAATCACCGATATATTGGCTTTTGCATTAAAAAATAATGAAATAGAAGAAAAAAAAGACAAAATATAAAAGAATAAACTATTGGTAAGTGTCTAATTGCTGTGATAATAATCACAAAATAGGTTTATTCTGAATAATGAGATAATAAGAAAAGAAAAAAACACACAATTAAGGAATGGTCTTAAATAGATAAGATATAGAGTTTGCCAGCGCCAATATAATAATAAAATACACGTAATACGTGAAAAATTCACCCTCAATATGAAATCAAAGAGGGTGAATTAAATATTAGAAACAGTAATCAATCATTATTTACAGTTCTTTGGAATATAATCTTCAATCGCTTTTCGAGTCATTAAAGTAACTTCATTAGCATTACGCGCCGTGAAGACTTTACCACCAGTGGCACTTGCCACACAGTTACCTGCGCCCGTGCCTAAAATATCAACTACATTAATGACGGCGCGGGGATGAGCTCGTTTTAACGTTCTGGCCGCTGCGCATGGGTCTTGATCGCAAGATTCTAAACCATCTGATAACAAGACAATAATAGTGTCACGATTATTACTTTTGATCAGAGAGCCTGCTCGTTGGATAGATTCGGCTAATGGTGTACCGCTATCAGGTTCAATACGTTTAATGTAGTTAAGCAATTTTGAGCGCTCATTGCCACCATAAGCCGGACTGGATTTTACTACACCGCAGTCTGATGCCACAACGGTGGTGATCTTCATATCTGAAGGAATGCTATTAATAATTTTTGTCGCTGCATTTCTTGCTACGGTGATACGACGAGGTTCTGCATCATAGCCCGCGAAGAGTTTTCCGGTGCTTGAGATAAAGTCTAAATCGTCTTCCGTTAAACTCATACTCAATGCCATTGAACCTGAAGCATCAAAGATAATGATAACTTGAGGTGCTAACTCTGCTGGACGTTCAGCTGGGCACATTTGCTTAATTTTGCTGGCTAAACGATTTTCACAGGTGGCATTTGCTGTTTTCTCCGTCACACCCGATTTTTTCAGTTCATCTTGTACACAAGCTTCTAGTGGCGTGAGTTTTTTCACTGGTACAGGTTTAGGCACTGGAGCCGGTTCTGGTACAGGTTCAGGTACAGGTTCAGGGATAGGCTCCGGTACAGGCTCTGGAACGGGTTCAGGAATAGGCTCTGGCTCAGGGATAGGCTCTGGTTTTGGCGGTATGACAACGGTTGGTTTCTCTTCAACCACAGGAGGAACCACTTTCGGATCAAAACAGCCTTTTAGCCAAGATGCCAGTAAGACCAAAAACAGTAAGAATAACAGCAGTAATAACCAACGTAGCCAGCGATTACGTGTTTTGGCGGGCACATCGGCAAGTGCGGCACCCGCAGCAGCTGCACTTGCACCTGCGGTAACTTGTGCAATTGGGGGGGGTAATGGTGTGGTGCGTGGCCACCATGTAATAACGGGTTGCCCATTAATAATATAGACACTTTCGCTATCAGGTAGCGTTGATGCTGTATCTAAAAGATGGCGCTCTTCATCCGTGATCCTATTTTGTGATGCTAATAGCGCCGTTTGCGTTTTAATATCGTTAAGGCGTTCATCTAAAATACGTCTTATTTCTTGTTGCTCTTGTCCTTGTAACGACGTTAAAGCGACAGGATTACCTGAAACCGGAGAATACCACTCAACGACGTCATCCGATTTTTTCTCTGGAGTCGCAAATAGAGAGCGGTACTTAGTCGGAAAGTGTTGAGTTAGCAATTGAAGTAATTGCTGTTGATGCGTTAAGGCAAAATCGGCGCGGGTAATATCAGCCGTTAATCGTGAGATTCGATTCATATTTTAGAGAGCCTTATGTGACGGCTATATTCGTTTAAAGAAAGAAATTTAAGATAACAATATTATTGACTATAACGGTTTTATAAAAAAGGTGAAATTAAAGCGCTCACTTTTTTAATATAAGGCAAAATTAATTTTTATTTCTAAATTCGCTCAATTTATTTCTCTATTTTAACAGGGGAAATAATCCATTTGCTTATTTATCGTCACGCCCATTAGGATGGTGTATTTATGTTAAAGCGGGAGATCGCAAATTGGCAGATCTTCCTTATTGAGTACTGGTGAATATTGATATAGCACATAGAGCATCTTGGGGTTACAAGGTATGTTACCCACACTAAAAAATAGCCAAATCATTCGCTTTTAGGGGAATTTATTCCTCTCTTTACGTTGATATAACAGCAGGTTTCTGATGACAAATAAAATAAATAATAACCAATTACTTAATGATGTAACTCGCTACTGGAATATCAGAGCTGAAAGTTATAGTGAGTCGAATCAACAGGAATTGCTGAGTGAGAAACAACAGAAATGGCGTCATCTATTATTGGGGCATACCAAAGTAGGAGAAACCTTAAAAGTGCTTGATATTGGAACGGGACCTGGTTTTTTTGCCATTTTATTAGCGTTATCAGGTCATGAGGTGACGGCAATTGATGCAACGGAAGGTATGTTGCTGGAAGCCAAACAAAATGCGCAAACGCACAAGGCAAATATTCAATTTGTTCGCGGTGATGTACACCAACTGCCTTTTGCCAGCGAACAATTCGATTTAGTGGTCAGTCGTAACGTGACATGGAATTTAAAAGCACCTCAAAAAGCGTATTCGGAGTGGTTTCGAGTATTAAAACCGGGTGGCAGTTTAATTAATTTCGATGCTAACTGGTATTTACATCTCTTTGATGAAAGCTACTGGCAAGGTTTTGTGGCGGATAGAGAGCGTTCAATTGAAAAACAAGTTGAAGATCATTACGTCAATACAGATACCAAAGAGATGGAGCGAATTGCTCGCCAATTACCATTAAGTCAAATTAAGCGTCCGCAATGGGATATTAATACCTTGTTAGAAGTCGGTTTTAGTCGATATATGATAGATACTCGTATTGGTGATTTTGTGTGGAACGAAGAAGAAAAAATCAATTATGGTTCAACACCGATGTTTATGATCCACGCACAAAAACAAAGAATAGATGATTAAAGGAGAATAACGTGAAGCCCTTACTTTCAGTGTTCCCAACACTATTATTAACACTTGCATGTGCTTTTCCTGCATTAGCAGACAAAAGTAATAATATGCTGGATTATGCTAGCACAAAAGATATTCGTGATATCAACCCGCATCTCTACTCTGGTGAGATGGCGGCTCAAAACATGGTATTTGAATCCCTTGTATTAAATACCGAAAAAGGCGTTGCACCTTATTTAGCAGAGCGTTGGGATATCTCTCCTGATGGAAAGAGCTACACTTTCTTTTTACGCCATGATGTGACGTTTAGTGATGGCGAACCCTTTAATGCTAAAGCAGTAAAACTAAACATTGAAGCGGTACTAGACAATTATGAACGTCATGCGTGGTTAGAGTTAGTTCGTCAGATTGATAGCGTTGAAATTGTTGATGAATTCACGGTTAAATTAAATCTAAAAAACCCTTACTACCCAACCTTAACGGAATTAGGTTTAACTCGCCCATTCCGCTTTATTTCGCCGAATTCTTTTATTAATGGCAAAACTAAAACGGGTGTTGCGAACTATGTGGGTACAGGACCTTGGGTATTAACTGAGCATAAAAAAGACCAATATGCGGAGTTTAAAGTTAACCCCAATTATTGGGGAGAGAAGCCGGTATTAAATGGCGTGATGTGGCGAGTGATCCCCGATAGACAAACCATGCTACTTTCACTGCAAAAAGGGGATATTCAGCTTATTTTTGGCGCAGATGGTGACATGTTAGATATGGATTCATTTGAAGCCCTTATGGCATCAGATAAATTCAAAACTGAAATGAGTGCGCCGATCGCGTCTCGTGCCATTGTGCTCAATAGTAGCCGTGCAATGACATCCAGCCAAAAAGTACGCCAAGCATTGCAATATGCGGTTGATAAAGAAGGGATTGCACAAGGTATTTTAGCGGGAAGTGAAAAAGTTGCTGATAGTTTAATGGCTCGCAGTGTACCTTACTGTGATTTTGCTTCTCCAACCTATATTTATCGTCCTACAAAAGCGATTGATCTATTAGAAGCGGAAGGTTGGGTATTACCAAAAGGTGAGACTATCCGTGAGAAGCAAGGTGAGAAATTACAGCTATTGCTCTCTTATAATGTGAATAATGCTGTTGAAAAAGAGATAGCTGAGCTTATTCAAGATGACTTTAAAAAGATTGGTGTCGGCTTAACGATTTTAGGTGAAGAGAAACAAGCCTATTTAGATAGACAAAAAAATGGTGATTTCGATTTACAATATTCGCTCTCATGGGGAACACCTTACGATCCGGCTTCTTTTGTTTCATCATTTAGAATACCTGCTCACGCGGATTATCAAGGGCAAAAAGGATTGGCGAATAAAGCCCAATTGGATGCAATGATTGGCGAGTTATTGATTACACCTAATGAAGCGCGTCGTCAGGAATTATATAAAACCTTGTTTACCTCATTAGCAGAGCAAGCAGTTTATATTCCATTAACTTATTCACGTACTAAGGCTATCCATCGTAGTGAATTAGAAAATGTGGGCTTTAATCCATCTCAATATGAAATACCGTTTGAAAAGATGCGCTTTAAGCCTTAATTAATGCATCAATGAGATTAACCATAATAAGTGTGGCTCGTAATATCAACGTACCACACTGATCAAACCTTATGCTACGTTATATATTCTGGAGAGTGCTGGCTATCTTCCCACTGGCACTGATGATTTCATTTATTGCCTTTATTCTGTTGGAGTTAGCCCCATCTGATCCTGCGGAAGTCGCGTTACGCGTCAATGAAATAGTACCAACACCCGAAGCTATTGAAGGGATGCGCCATGAGTTAGGGTTAGATAAGCCTTTTTTCACGCGTTACTTTTTATGGTTAATGTCAGGCTTACAACTCGATTTTGGTACTTCTTTTCTTACAAGAACGCCTGTTATTCAAGAGATGCTAAGGGCATTACCGCCAACACTTTGGTTAGCCTCAACAGCGCTATTCTTTACGATTATTTTGGCATTACCTTTAGCATTATGGTGCGTGGCTAAACCTCAAAGTTTTACGGATAAATGCATTCGTTTTACTGTGTTTGTTTTAACGGCAATTCCTAATTACTGGTTAGGGTTGCTCTTAATTTGGGGCGTCGCGGTTTATTTAGATTGGCTGCCTGTCAGCGGGATGTTATCGCCACAGTCTGTTATTTTGCCCGCATTAGCACTCTCTTTAGGATATATCGGCACTTATTTACGATTATTACGCGGCGCGATGTTAAATCAATGGCATCAGCCTTATGTCTTTTATGCCAAAGCGCGTGGATTACCCGATAACCTTATTTTACGTCGCCATATTTTGCGTAATTCGCTGTATTCCAGTTTAACGGCATTGGGAATGAGTATTCCGAAGCTTATTGCTGGTACGGTGGTGATTGAAAATATTTTTGCTTGGCCGGGAATAGGGCGACTATGTATCAGTGCTATATTTGGTCGTGATTATCCGATGATACAAGCCTATATTTTATTGATGTCACTGTTATTTCTCTTTTTTAATTTTCTGATGGATGTCATTCAAATGATGACTGATCCACGGTTAAGGAGATAATGATGTGGCAACTGTTTTGGCAACGACTTGCAAAAGATAAAAGCGCACAACTGTGCTTATTGGTGATTATGATTGTGGTTATCGCAGGAATATTCGCCCCTTGGTTGGCACCGCATGATCCCACATTAACCTCGATACGTTTGAAATTTAAGCCAATGAGTTTTGATTATCCGTTAGGTACGGATAATTTAGGACGCTGTATCTTTTCAAGATTATTGTTTGGTGTAAGAACAACGGTATTTTATGCCTTATTAGCCATGAGTGTGACATTAATAATTGGTTGGTTAATGGGAATGTTAGCCGGATTTTTTCATGGCAAGACAGATACATTAATTATGCGGTTATGTGATGTGGTTTTGTCATTCCCAGCAGAAATTATGATCTTGGCGTTAGTGGGAATAATGGGACCGGGTATTGGTAATATCTTAATTGCCGTTATTTTAGTGAAATGGGCATGGTATGCCAGAATGATCAGAGGGGTTGTTCGCCAATATTCTCATCGTAATTACATTGCATATGCACAGGTAATTGGTGCGTCGTCTAGTCATATTTTACGGCGACATCTATTACCCGTCACTTTCGCTGAAACTATTGTCTTAGCATCAACGGATATTGGTAGTGTTATTTTAATGATATCGGCTCTCTCCTTCTTAGGATTAGGTGTACAACCACCCACGCCAGAATGGGGAAATATGCTCAGTGAAGCAAAAAATGTCATGGTATTACATCCAGAGCAAATGTTACCCGCAGGAATTGCGATCACCCTTGTTGTCACTGCATTTAATTTTTGGGGTGACTTTTTACGTGATGTGTTTGATCCCGATAATCGTCAGTCAGTAGGAGAAAAGCATGAACAACTTACTGACGCTTGAGCATGTTTCTATTTTTCATCAAGAAAGTGGAAAAAAACTAATTGATGATATTTCTTTTTCGATAAAACAGGGACGTATATTAGCAATTGTCGGAGAAAGCGGTAGTGGTAAAAGTTTGATGAGTAAAGCCATTATGGGATTGCTACCTGAACAATTAGCAATGTCAGGAGGGATTTTTTTTGAAGGAAAGAAAATCGGTCATGAAGCACTTTCTCAACGTCGAGCTTTATTAGGAACATCTTTAGGTGTGATTGTGCAAAACGGCATGAGTGCTTTTGATCCCCTGATGAGAATAGGAAAGCAATTTTGCCAAACTTTAATCTACCATTTTTCCTATTCTAAAAAGCAAGCCATAGAAGAAACTCAGTCGGCATTATCTCATGTTTTCCCTTATCAATTTCAATCTATTATGCAGGCGTTTCCTCATCAATTAAGTGGCGGGCAACTACAACGTGTGATGATTGCGATTGCACTTGCTTTATCACCGAAGTTATTAATTGCTGATGAACCGACAACGGCGCTTGATGCACCACTTCGCCAAGATATTTTAAAATTACTTCATCATGTCGTCACAACTCATCATTCAACGCTGATTTTTATTTCTCATGACTTGGGGCTAGTTAATGAAATTGCTGACGATATAGTCGTTATGCAAAGAGGCAAAATGGTTGAATGTGGCGATAAAACAACCGTTTTATCGCATCCAACACAAGAATATACGCGTTATTTAATTAATGCACGCCGACAGCTTTCATTACGTTTCGAGCAATTGATTAATAAAAAAATAGATTAGTATCATCATAATAAAAGAGGGTTTATGTTATTAAACGTTGAGAATATTAGTAAGTTTTATACTCAAAAAAATAACACACTATTTGGTGAAAAAGTGAAGGTTATCGACTCACTCTCTTTTAATATTAATTCAAGTGAAGCCTTTGGTTTAGTGGGTGAAAGTGGCAGTGGAAAAAGCACATTAGCGCGTTTAATTTGTGGATTAGAATTACCTGATAGTGGCGCTATTTCTTTAAATAATAAGCCCGTTACAAAACGACTTCATCGCCAAGGTATAATTAGTATCGTTTTTCAAGATTATATGACTTCCGTTAATCCGACATTAACAGTAGGTGAAATTATTGCTGAGCCGATTAAAATCATTAATCCAAGTATTAGCCACCAAGCATTGAAAACACTTATTTTTGCTTTTTTAGACAAAGTAGAATTACCTAAAAGTTGCTATACACGTTATATATTTGAACTTTCTGGTGGGCAGGCTCAACGAGTCTGTTTATGTCGTGCATTAGCGTCTTATCCAAAACTTATTGTATTAGATGAAGCGCTTAGCTCTTTAGATATTCCCACGCAAGTTCAAATATTAGATTTATTAAAACAGTTAAAAGAAGAGTTTACACTCTCTTATCTTTTTATTAGTCATGATATTCAAACGGTGGCTTATTTCTGCGATAAAGTGATGTTTTTTTTACAAGGCAGGAATATTGAATTGTGTGAGATAAATGATTTAGGCAATGTTTCTCATGATTATTCTAAAAAGCTTATTCAATCTGTTATTTAATCAACAAACAGCAATGTCTTTAAGCATTACTGCTTGTTGAATTTAATGTATTTAGAGATTATTCATTAAGTGTTCTTGAACTGCTTTTGCATCGTTTGAGGCATTGAAATCAATACCAAAATTCAGCGTGCCTTCTTTGAGTTCAATACTACGCGGTGTTGCTTTAGAACAGGTAATATTCTGTATTTTTTCTTTTACTGTTTCTTGTGCTATTTTCGAGCTATCACAAGTATTAATTACGCCTTTTAACCCTTCGCTACAATAACTATCAACACCTATTGTTTTTAAATCCTCAGCAGTAAATGCAGACCAATCAAAAGCAACTTTTATATTGGCATCACAGCTTTTATTTAAATCGACAACACGAGACTGAATATTCTCTTCGAATTTTTGTTGTAATTCTCTTTCAGCTAATGTCGCTGAAAAAGCAGAAGAGGAAATAAGTAGCAGAGAAAGACTAATAGCAATATTTTTCAACATAATAAATGCTCCAAAAAAGAATATATAAATTTAAGTTAACTCATTAAAAATAAAGTAATAGCGCGTTATAGCAATAGGAATATTATTGTTTTTCTTTATTTCATTATTTTTTGAATAATATCTCTTATTATTAGTGAGATATCTTTTAATAAAATCGTATTTATTGTCGAGATATTAACATTTCAATAAGTGTTTTTACCTATCTTATTAATTAAATGTTCGTTAGTTTCATAACGAACATAATCGATTCAGTACATCATTTAAATAACCCACAAAGTCAAATAAATAAATTATCAATAAAATCATATAATTATATTATCAATGTAGATCTGCATCACAAACTAATCTTATTGTGATTGTTTTTTCGTCATGCTCGAATTAACTTGCTAACTCGAAGTAGCAAAAATTAGCATAGCGTTAGCAAATGATGAGGGTTCGCATGGAACAACAATATTTTATTGGCGTTGATGTTGGCTCAGCCAGTGTCCGTGCAGCGGTATTTGATAGCAATGGAAAGCGTTTGGGCTTTTCTGTTCGCCCTATTGCGCAGTTCCGCCCAAAAACGGATTTCGTTGAGCAATCGTCTACCGATATTTGGCAGCAGGTTTGCACTACCGTAAAAGAGTCGGTGGCGTTATCTGCTATTGATCCTATCCATGTGAAATCTATTGGTTTTGATGCCACCTGTTCTTTGGTTGCTGTGGATAAGGACGGTAAAGGGCTTTCTGTTTCACCAAGCGGTAAAGCTGAGCAAGATATCATCATGTGGATGGATCACCGTGCTGTACAAGAAACAGTCACTATCAATCTGACCAATGATCCTTCATTGCGATATGTTGGCGGTGAAGTGAGTATCGAAATGGAATTGCCAAAAATTCTGTGGTTAAAAAATCATTACCCAGAGCGTTATGAAAATGTATGGCGATTCTTTGATTTAGCTGACTTTTTAGTTTGGAAAGCAACATCAGGGGATGTCGCAAGTACCTGTACATTAACCTGTAAATGGAACTATTTAGCACATCAGGGACAATTTAGTGAGAGTTTGTTAGCCGATGTAGGTTTGGATGAATTATTAGAAAAAGTACCACAAACCATCCTTGCGTTAGGTGAACAAGCAGGTTGTTTAGATGAATCAGTTGCCAATGCGTTTGGCTTGCACACGGGTGTCATTGTTGCTTCAGGCATTATTGACGCTCATGCGGGTGGCTTGGCATTAACAGCATCACAACCTGAAGGGAGTTTGGCAATTATCAGTGGCACGTCTAACTGCCACATGATTGTGAGCCAATATCCAATTATGGTACCCGGTGTTTGGGGACCTTATTTTGGCGCGATGTTACCCGAATTATGGCTAAACGAAGGCGGTCAAAGTGCTGCTGGTGCGTTAGTTGAATGGTCTATCCGCCGTCATGAATCATGGGCTGAATTAGAGCAAGAAGCGAATGAAAAAGGCGTTAACTACTATGCCTTATTAAACGAAGCCGTCGCTGAATTGGAAGAGAATGAACAATATCCAACAGCACAGTTTCATGTTTTAGCTGACCATCATGGCAATCGTTCTCCACGCGCAAACCCTGCCGCCAAAGGCATGGTAAGCGGATTAACGCTGGAAAGTGGTCGAGTTGCATTGGCTCGTTATTATCTCGCGACACTGCAATCTATTGCTTACGGTACACGCCATATTATCGACACGCTTGAAGATGCTGGACATCAAATCAATCGTATCGTGATGTGTGGTGGTGCAAC
Organism: Proteus sp. fly-1013; assembly: GCF_040140245.1. Taxonomy (NCBI): domain Bacteria; kingdom Pseudomonadati; phylum Pseudomonadota; class Gammaproteobacteria; order Enterobacterales; family Morganellaceae; genus Proteus; species Proteus sp. fly-1013. The sequence continues at coordinate 137,900 of NZ_JBEEWD010000007.1, forward strand.
GAAAAATCCATTATGGCTACGCGAATATGCCAATGCGACAGGTCGTGAAATTCATTTAGCACAAGAAGAAGATGCAGTGAATTTAGGGGCTGCATTATTAGGTGCAGTGGCATGTAAAGCCTTTGATGATTTCTCTAAAGCTGCCAGTGCAATGGTGCGAGAAGGTGGCATTATCACTCCAGATAGCGACACGTTTGCCTTCCATCAGGCCAAATATCAAGTTTATTTGCAGATGTATCAAGATCAGCAGCGTTATAACGAAATGATGTCGGATTGTTGACCACTAATTTTTCCGATTATGAACCGAGTTTACCTTACCAGGGATATCTTATGTTGAACTTAAATCTACCAAAATTACCGACAACCATCACAGCAGGTCAGAAAGAGATCCTGATGGTCACCAACGCAGACTTACGCGAGCCTGCAAACGTAACGTGCTGGCCTGTACAGAAAAAATTTGAAGATAAATTGGCTGCAGCATTAGAAGCTCAAGGTTACAAAATGAAGCGTGCTCATGAAATTAATGAAGCTCGCGGTCATGGTTTTATCAGCAGTCAGCGTGAAGGTTGCGATATGTTTGCCGCAATCGATCCTGATGCACCGGTTATTGTGTTATTAACCGCATGGCAATATTCACACCATATTGCCTCTTCATTAGCACATCATCGTGGCCCTATTTTACTGCTGGCTAACTTTGATGGTACATGGCCGGGTCTGGTGGGCATGTTGTGTTTAGCGGGTACGATGACCAGTTTAGGTAAAAATTATTCACGTTTATGGTCAGAAGAGTTTGATGATGAATTCTTTGTAGATGGTTTAGCAACTTGGTTGAAATATGGTTATGTAAATCATAAGCTTAGCTATCTTACAGATATTGCGCCAACACACAGGGTAATGGCGACAGAAGCTGGCGAAGTAGGTCGTAAAGTCGGCGAATACATAATTAAAAATAAAGAAATAATTGGTTTGTTCGATACATTCTGTATGGGAATGATTAACGGGGTCTTCCCACAACAGGCAATGATCAATATTGGTATGCCAATTGAATCCCTTTCTCAATCTGCGTTACTGGTCGAAATGGCAAAAGTACCGACAGAATTAAGAGAGGCATGTTTACAGTGGTACGAAGATAACGGGATGACGTTTATGTTTGGTCAAGATGACAAAACTGAACTCACTCGTGAACAAGTGATGGAGCAGTGCGCCATGATGATTGCAATGGCGCGTTTCGTAAAACGTTTTGGTCTAACAGCGGTGGGTGTGCAATATCAGCAGGGCTTAAAAGATTGTTGCCCAGCGTCTGACTTTGCTGAAGGTGCGATTGGTTCAACCGCGCGTTTCCCACTGCCAGATGAAAACGGCGAGATTATCTGCCCTAACACACCAATTCCTTGTATCAACGAAGTGGATATGGGTACGGCTATTCCTCAAACGATGTTATGGCGTTTATTAACATCATTAGGATTACCTGCTGAAACCACACTACATGATATTCGTTGGGGTAGTGAGTATGAAGGAACATTCTACTGGGATATGGAAATTTCAGGCTCTGTTCCTTTTGAACACCTTAAAGGTGGCCTAAAAGGTGCAACAGGTTATCGCCAGCCTCCGATGTTCTTCCCTAAAGGGGGTTCAACTATCGCAGGTCAAGGCAAAGCAGGACGCTTGTTATGGGGTCGTGCGCACTATGAAGGTACTGATGTGATTATGCATATTGGTACAGGTGTGGCTGTGGAGTTACCTGAAGCAGAATTTGAACGTCGCCGTAAAGCAACTAACTACGAATGGCCATTATTAAACTGTACGTTAGATGGCGTAACTCGTGATGACCTTATGGCGGGACATCAAAGTAACCACATTACTGTGGCTTATGTTGATGAAGATAAATTGGCGTTTGTGCTAAAAGCATTTGTTGCTCAAGCACTGACTCAAGGTATCCAAGTGAAAGTGGCAGGTGATGCCATTAACTTACTGTAAGGAATTGATGATGAGTCAGCAAAAATACGTCGGTGTTTGGCCTGTTATGCTAACCCCTTTTGATGCCAACGGGGAGATTGATTGGGCGTCATTAGAGCGCCTTGTAGACTGGTATATTGATTCTGGTGTACACGGACTCTTTGCCGCCTGCCAATCAAGCGAAATGTTTTATTTAAGTGATGAGGAAACTCAAGCACTCACCCGTTTTATCGTTGAAAAAGCAGATGGAAGAGTACCTGTAGTTGCTTCTGGTCATACTGCAACAGCATTAAGTCAGCAAAAAGAACAATTGCAGGCAATGGCTGGCACAGGCGTCGATGGCGTCATTATGATCAGTAATCGCTTGGCTCTAGTCGGGGAGTCGGATGATAAAGCGCTGGAAACACTGCAAGTCTTAACCAATGTGGTACCAAAAGAGATTGATTTGGGTATCTATGAATGCCCTTATCCTTACAAACGTTTGTTATCTGAGGAAATTGTAGAGTGGTGCGCACAAAGTAATCGCTTTACCTTTATCAAAGATACGTGCTGTTCTCTTCCGATGATAGAACGTCGTTTGGCATTATCAAAAGGAACTCGCTTGCATCTTGCAAACGCCAACAGTCAAACGCTATTAGCTTCATTCCAAGCAGGATGTCAGGCATATAGCGGTGTAATGGCAAACTTCCATCCAGAGCTTTATGTTTGGCTTTATGAGAATTGGAAGGATAAACCAGAGCAGGCTGCGGTGTTAGCAGATTATTTATCAACAGCAGCGATGACCGAAACACTGGATTATCCAGCATGCGCTAAATATCATCAGCGCCTGATTGGTAACTTCAGCACACTGGTCTGCCGTTCCCGTAACAGCAGTCAGTTTGAAAACTCATTTTTCCCTTCTGCCGTCAATAGCATGACTGCATTGGGTGAGAATATGAAGAAGTGGCTTTCGTTAGATTAATTTAGGACACAGGAGTAGGAATATGCCTTTCGTGATGAAGGAAACCCAGTTTGTGCTTGATAATGCACATTCACTTTTTAATCACTGCCATGCTTCAACGATTGTGCGTGTGCCTAACTCTGAGCGTTTGTTAACCGCTTTTTTTGCTGGCGATAAAGAAGGTAGCGGTAATACCGCTATCTGGCTGGTAATGAAAGAGGGTGATCATTGGCAACACGCTCAACCTGTTGTTAAAAATCCGGGTGTTGCACACTGGAATCCAGTTTTACATGTTGACCCATCAACAGGTAATATCTGGCTGTTTTATAAAACGGGTCCCGATGTACATAGTTGGACGACCCAATACGTTATCTCGAAGGATGGCGGAAATAGCTGGAGTTTACCGAGTGAATTGGTTTCTGGTGATGTAGCACCTAGAGGTCCTGTGAAAAATAAAGTGTTAGTGATGTCGAATGGCGAGTGGTTGGCACCGGGATCGGTTGAGGATGACCAATTCTGGGATGCGTTTGTCGATATTTCGAGTGACAACGGTCAACACTGGTTGCGAGTAGATATTCCAATTGAACATCATAAAGGTGAACAAGCGGAACATGAAATCTGGCAGGGTTTAAAGGACGATGCCTTATGGGAGACTGATCTACAACGCGTTTTTCAATGGGACGGCGTGATACAGCCAACACTATGGGAATCCCGGCCTGGGCATGTGCATGCCATGATGCGGAGTACGCGCGGTACTATTTATCGTAGCGATTCAACGGATTATGGGCGCAGTTGGTGTCCAGCTTATGCAACAATATTACCAAATAATAATAGCGGCATTGATGTCGTCTCCTTCGCAGATGGTCAACTGGCATTGGTGTATAACCCGAATTCAGGTAACTGGAGTCGTCGTTATCCAATCTCTGTCAGTCTTTCATCCGATAATGGCAGTACTTGGTCTGAACCATTCGATTTACTCGATGGGGAAGGCGAATTTTCATATCCGGCTATTATTGCTGAAAACAATACCCTACACGTGACCTTTACTTGGAATCGAAAAAACATTGTTTATCAGCAGTTAATGGCTACTCAATAAAAATGTGGAGAAAGGGTTTTATGAAAAAGAGTCTACTCGCAGCGTTGGCGATTACGATGACACTGGGCATGGGGAACGCAGTTGCCCAACAGTTAACGTATCCTACAAAAAATATTGATGTTGTCATCCCGAAAAACCCGGGCGGTGGTACTGATACTTCAGCACGTACTATCATTGAATTTGCAAAAGATGTCATGCCAGCGGGACGTATTTTCGTTCCTGTGAATAAGCCAGCTGGTAATGGTTTAACCGGTCTGATTGAAGTTGCTAATGCGCGTCCAGATGGCACGAAATTAGTGATGACAACCGTTGAACTTGCGATGTTCCCACACCAAGGAAAATCACCAGTTACTTATAAAGACTTCACCCCAATCGCAACAACTATCGCGGATCCAGTCGTGTTAGTTGTTAATGCAGAATCACCTTATACCACGTTACAAGAGTTTATCGATGGCGCGAAAGCGAATCCGGGTAAACTGAAAGTGGGTAACTCAGGTATGGGTGCTATTTATCACTTAGCTGGCGTTAATATCGAACGTACCACTGGCGCTAAATTTAACCATATCCCTTACAACGAAGGTACAGGCCCTTCAATCGCTGCTTTAGTGGGTAACCACATCGATGGCGTCTTAACAACGCCGGGTGCCGTTAAATCTCAAGTTGATGCCGGTATTCTACGTGTTCTTGGTGTAATGGATGAGCGTCGTTTCCCATTATTCCCAGCAGTACCTACTTTCAAAGAAGCATTAAAATTAGACACTAACGTGAAAATGCGTGCTTGGGCAGTATTAGCAACAACCGCTAATGTGCCTGATAACGTGAAGAAAGAGTTAGTTGGTGCGTTCTCTGAAGTGGTTCAAAAACCTGAATATCAAGAAGCACTGAAAAAACAAGGTATTATGCCTGTATTTATCACTGGTGACGATGCTTACCAAATGATGAAAGAAGACCACGAGATGTATGCTGAGTTAATTTCAGCAACCCTGAAAAAATAACTTTTCTATTATTATAAACCACCCTACCTGTTACGGCAGGTAGGGTCGGGGAGATCCCGACATGACAAAAATCAATACAATCATCGGTGCGATTTCAGTGGCTTTCGGGGCACTAATTATCTATCTCTCCCGTGATATGAGCATGTTTGATGATTATGGTGTGCCTGGGGAGCGTTTTTGGCCTTATGGTCTTGCCATCTTATTTATTTTACTGGGGATTTTTCAATGGATTAGTATTGTGGTTGATAAAATCAAACACGTACATAAGTCTGTTGACCTGAGTTCTACCGCAGTTAAACGCGCTTATGGTTTAGGCATCTTTATGTTGGTCTATGCCACTGGTCTGCACTTTTTTGGTTTTATTATTCCGTCACTGCTTCTTATCCCGGTCATTATGTGGCTGATGAATGAAAGAAAACCTATCGCACTGGTTATTATTCCGGTTGTAATGGTTGCCGCCGTTTATGTCTTCTTTGACATTATCTTTAATTCACCTCTGCCAACCTCCGTCTTTTTTGAGTAAGCGGTAAAGGAGCTTTGAGATGGAAATACTAGACGCTTTAATGGTCGTTTTCAGTCTGGAAACGATAACGATGATCCTGTTAGGGGTATTCGCAGGTATTATTATCGGCGCATTACCAGGCCTAACAGTGAATATGGGGATTGCATTACTTCTCCCATTAACTTACTCCTTCCAAGGAATGACGGGTATCCTCCTGTTATTAGGAATGTATTGTGGTGCCGTTTACGGTGGCTCAATTACTGCGATATTGATTAGTACGCCGGGTACTCCCGCTTCTGCTGCAACGGTATTGGATGGTTATCCAATGGCGAAAAAAGGTGAAGCAGGAAGAGCGCTGGGTTTATCTACGATGGGGTCTATGTTTGGGGGGATTTTTAGTACGATTGCCCTGATCGTTATTGCGCCTCAATTAGCAAAAGTAGCAACAGGTTTCTCTGCGGCTGAATATTTTGCACTGGCGGTATTTGGCATAAGTATTATTACCAGTGTATCATCGCAATCGATTGTGAAAGGATTAATGGGTGGCGCGATAGGTTTGGCTATTGCGACAATTGGACTTGATCCAATGACATCTGGACCTCGTTTCACCTTTGATACTGTGTACCTGATGGGTGGGGTTTCATTTATTCCTATCTTGGTTGGTCTGTTCGCTTTCTCTCAAGGCTTGATTAGTTTTGAAGAAGAGTACCGTGAACGTAAGCAGAAGAAGAGCGAAAAAATTAACGCGCGTATTCACCGAGTCTTACCAACATGGGCTGATTTTAAACGTGTGTTACCAACTTATTTTCGTTCATCTGCCATTGGTACAACGATTGGTGCAATTCCGGGAACGGGCGGAGATATCTCATCATTTATCTCTTATAACGAAGCAAAACGTTGGTCTAAACACCCTGAAGAGTTTGGTCATGGTTCACCAGAAGGTGTTTCTGCGCCAGAAGCCGGTGCAAACTCAGTAACAGGTGGAACCATGGTGCCTTTAATGACCTTAGGTATTCCAGGTGATGGCGCAACTGCCATTATCATGGGTGCATTTATGGTTCAGGGATTGGCATTAGGGCCTCAACTCTTTACTGACAATCCAGTTGAAGTTAACAGTATCTTCATTGGCTTGATGATGGCGAATATTTTCCTCGGTATCTTAGGTTTCTTATGTATGAAACTCTTTGTTCGAGTGATGGATGTTCCGCGTCGCGTATTAGTACCAATTATCTTTGTATTATGTAGTGTAGGTGCTTATTCTGTGAACCATAGTATCATTGATGTATTCGTGATGATGGGGGCAGGGTTACTCGCTTACATTATGATTAAGCTCGATTTCTCCATGTCTCCTGTGGTTATCGGGATTATCTTAGGGCCGATGGCTGAATCAAACTTACGTCGTGCTTTAATGATGTCTCAGGGTGATTTATCTATCCTGTATACACGCCCGATTACAGCGACATTCTTAGGTATTGCAATACTGACGTTGATCCTACCAATTATTGGACCTTCGTTAAAAGCGATGTGGAAGAAATACCGAGCGAAGCCGGCTCAGTAAAGGTTAACTGGCCCTCATCATTAAGATGAGGGCAATATCAATGATGGAATATTAATGGCAAAAACAGTTGAACAGATTGCAAATGACCTGAATTTGTCTATTACCACAGTCAGATTGGTATTAAATGGCAAAGGTGATCAATACCGGATCAGTGCAAAAACGCAAAAGAAGATAGCGGACTATGTTGAGGTGTTTGGTTATACCGTCAATCATGCAGCTAGAAGCTTAAAGCTTAATAAAACAGATACCTACGGATTGGTTATCCCTCGCCTTTCTAACCCCTTCTTCGCCGCTTTGGCTGAAAAATTAGAGATGCATTGTCACCAAATTGGTTGTCAGCTAACGATTAGCTGTACCTATGGTGATATCAAAAATGAAAATAAGCTCGTTAAATCAATGGACGAGCGTAATGTTGATGGTATTTTCATTGTGTCATCAAGCCGTAAAAATCAGCTACACCATGTGAAGCATCGTCAAAAACCATTGGTTTTTTTAGATAGAGATTTCTCTGTCAGTGAGGCTATTTGTGTCGCTTCAGATAACTGTGACAGTGGTGCGCAACTGACAAGAGCGATGATAAAGCGAGATGCACCAATTCATTTTTTTGCGGGTGATGCATTATTACCCACCATCGCAGCGCGTTTGCGCGGTTATGTGCAAGCCATAAAAGGGCATTATGGTGATGATAATCGTGTCACTGTCTCTTATGCTGAGCATAATACGACCAAAGATGGTGAGCAGATGATGAAACAGTATTTAGAGCAACATCAGCAAATACCTTCTCATTTTATTGCCTCATCATTGCCTATTCTTGAAGGTTTATTGAGTGTTATCCGTCAGCGTGAAGGAAGTATTCCTGCTCATCTTCATATTGGTACATTCGATGATCATGTGATGCTGAGTTTTTTACCTAATAATGTGTGGTCAATGAAGCAAGACGAAGCGTTATTAGTCGAAAAAGCCTTTGAAATCATGTCTGCAAAGATAGCTGGCACCGCAGTTAAATCCCCTGCATTAATAAAAACACAACTTATCGAGCGCCTAATTTCTACCCAATGAGTCAATTAAATCGCTTATTCGCCTCACTTTGTGAGTAGATTAGGCTTTCTATTCGCCTCACTTTGTGAGTAGAATAGAGTTTATATTCGACTCATGAGGGTAATTTATGTGGATTTGGCAACATTCAAACTGGACTCATTTCAGATTTAACAACAGTACCGTGATCCCTTTACTTATTGATACTCGTTTTGTTCAAGGGATGCTCTATGGTCAAAGCCAAATGTTGCCTGAAAACAGTACATCTGCATTAGATTCTATTTTGGCAAATATTATTTATTCGAGTGATATTGAAGGTGAAAAGCTAAATGCATTTTCTGTGCGCTCTTCACTAGCGACTCGTTTAGGTATTGTGGAAGAGAAAACATATCCAACTGATGAAAAGTCAGAGGGTTTTGTGCAAGCTGCATTAGATGCTATTAATAATTTAGATGAACCATTAACTCATGAACGTTTATTTCAATGGCATAACCTATTGTTTCCTGAAGGACATTCTATTTTAAATCCTATTACTTCAGGGAAATACCGAACAGGTATTGTTCAGGTCGTTTCAGGTAAAAGAATTGATAAACCTATTGTACATTTTGAAGCTCCGCCACCTGAATCAATAGAAACTGAGATGGCATTATTTTTGGATTGGTTTAATAAAACAAGAGTTCATTATGAGCCTGATTTGATTATCAGAGCGGCTATTGCCCATCTGTGGTTTTTAACTATTCATCCATTTGAAGATGGTAATGGGCGGATAGGCAGACTTATTATGGATTTAGCATTAGCTCAAGCTGAAAATAAAACAGTCAGATTATATGCGATGTCAAAAACGATTAATGAGCATCGCCAAGAATATTACGACATCATCGAAAATACCCAAAAAGGTGATGGTAATATTACATTATGGCTTCAATGGTTTTTACAAATGCTTCAATTATCTATTTTGGAAGCTACACATGAAATTGATAAGACAGTAAGAGCAACTAAATATTGGCAAACCCATGATCAAGCGTTGTTGTCGCCAGAGCAATCAAAAGTTATCAATAGAATGCTTCAAGGGGATTTTGTCGATGGAATTAATAATAGCCAATATAAGAGTGTGGCAAAAGTGAGTCGAGCAAGTGCAACAAGACATTTAGCATTTCTTGTTGAGCAGGGTTTTTTAGCAGACAGTGGGGCTGGCGGGCGAAGTGTGAGATATATTTTACAAGACTAAATTTTTATTATTTAGCCACAATAGGAACATTAGTCTGCTCGTTTTATTGTTATTCTTTTTTTACTTTTACAAATGCGCGCTACTCTACTTATCTCGTTTTAACAAAAATAGGGGCTCTTGATTATCTGCAATCAGAGGCTCATAATTTAAGCGGATAGTTCCATTTTATTAATATAAAAGGATATTAAAGAAAGATGAACGATGATGTTGACCGATGTCCTGAGTGTGAAGTAAGGGCGTATTATACGAATGATTTTGTTCGTGTTTATCAAGCCTATTCAAATACTATTGCTCAGAGCGCAGTCGCAAACGGAACATTTGTTTCGCCCCCTTTTAGTATGACCCGCATGACTTGGGTAAAACCTTCCTTTCTTTGGATGATGTACCGCTCTGGTTGGGGACGCAAAGACGCTAATCAAGCTTCTATTCTTGCGGTTGATATTACGCATGAAGGCTTTCAAGAGATGCTGACACAAGGTGTTGTGAGTCATTTCGATCCAGACCGCTATGCCAGTGCGCAAGCGTGGAAAGAAGCGTCAGAAACCAGTAATATCCGCATTCAGTGGGATCCTGAACGTGATATTTATCTGAATCGACTCAGTTATCGCACCATCCAAATTGGTTTGCGAAATCAAGCAGTTGAAAAATATTGCAAAGAGTGGATTGTGAATATTACGGATGTTACCGATAAGGTACGTAAAATAGATGCTTGTATTGCTAATGGTGATCTCGACACCGCATACAGCCTATTACCGGTAGAAAAACCGTATCACTTTGGTGAGTAATTCATCAAGATGTCACCCCGCTTAATTGGCGGGGTAATTGTAAGATAGGATCAGGCTTGCACAAGTTCAGGACGAACACCTAGCGTATGACAAATAGCATAGGTTAATTCTGAACGATTAAGTGTATAAAAATGGAAATCTTTGACTCCTTCACGGCTTAAAATCTTCACCATATCAATAGCAATCGAAGCACCTACCAGACTACGCGTTTCAGGATCATTATCTAACCCATCAAACATTTTATGCATCCAACCCGGAATTTTTACATTGGTTAAACCCGCAAAGCGTTTTAGTTGTTTAAAATTCGTAACAGGTAAAATTCCCGGCACAATCTCAACATCAATACCTGTTGAAACACAGCGATCACGAAAACGTAAATAGCTTTCGACATCAAAGAAAAATTGAGTGATCGCGCGATTTGCTCCCGCATCGACTTTTCTTTTTAAGTTAATTAAATCTGCTTGTGCACTTTTTGCTTCAGGATGCACTTCAGGATAAGCCGCAACAGAGATATCAAAATCACCCACGCCTTTGAGTAAGTGAACTAAATCTGTGGCATACATATCGGGTTTTTGAGAGTTGTCTGGTAAATCGCCTCGTAAGGCAACAATATGGCGAATGCCACTTTGCCAATAATCTTGTGCGATATGTTGTAGCTCTTCACGGCTAGCATCAACGCAAGTTAAATGCGGTGCAGCTTCTAATCCTGTGCGCTCTTTAATTCCTTTAATAATCGAGTGAGTTCTATCTCGCTCGCCTGAGTTTGCACCATAAGTCACAGAAACAAAGCTCGGTTTTAAGGTATTTAAGCGCGCAAGAGATTGCCAAAGAGTATTTTCCATCTCTTCGGTACGAGGCGGGAAAAACTCAAAGGAAACTTGGATCTGACCATCAAGTTCGGCAAGATTTTGATTTAATGCTTCATGTTGGCTTGCGTGATAAAAGCTCATACCTGTACCTCATCAATCATGTCACTGTGTTGTTATTCTTATTTAAGTATCACTACCTATTCACCCATCTAACCATTTAGACGTCTAGATGTAGATTCTCTTAATTAGGCTATTTAGTCAACAACTATTCACCCTGTTTTTGATGAGGATAATTCAATAGAAATGAGAGAAAACTTCATGTTGAAGTCTTCTTTAATAAAGAAAATTAGCTTCACTATGCATAAGCTGTGTGATTTTTCTTCTACAATTAAATGAATTAACTTATTGAAGGGAGGCGAAATGATCACCTGTAAGCGAGTGTATAACGATAAAGAGGGAACCCATGAAGGTTATCGCGTATTAGTGGATAGATTGTGGCCAAGAGGCGTGAAAAAAACAGACTTTCATTATGATGAGTGGAATAAAGAGGTTGCACCTTCGACCGAATTACGAAAATGGTTTCATGCGGGTGGCGGTGATTTTACTGAATTTACCCAACGTTATATTGCCGAATTGACAGGTGCTCCTGAACATTGGCAACCTCTCCTTGTGATAGCAAAAGAGCAACCGCTAGTACTACTTTATTCAGGCAAAGATGAGCAACAAAATAATGCAACTGTGTTAAAAGCTTTTTTAGAAAAACAGTTAGCACACTGTTAATAATGAATAATTTGAGCGTTTGAGTAAAAAAGCAAAAAAAGCAAAAAAAAAGTGGCGCGGTATTAGGCGCCACAAAAATTGCTAATAAAAACATCGAACAGAGTCAGAGAATATTTTTGCTACTCTTATGCAGTGTGTGTATTTGCCGCTAACCATTGACTAATACGTTGTTTTTGTTCGTCATTTAGCCACATGCCGAGTTTGGTACGACGCCAAATAGCATCATCAACTTCGATAACCCACTCATGTTTTACTAAATAACGTAATTCTGCTTCATACAGATTATGACCAAAGTTTTCACCCATACCTGCTAAATCAGTAATACCTTCAAGCAGTAATTCAGTGTTGCTACCGTAAGTACGGGCAAAACGCAGTGCGAGTGCTTCTGGTAACCAAGGGTGACGTTGACGAATTAAACGAGAATAACCATCACGATCACAACCTTCTAAATTACCACCCGGTAATTGACCGTTTTTAGTCCACGGTTTACCCATATTAGGGAAATAGCTCACGAGTTTATCAACAGCGTGTTCACCTAATTTACGATAAGTCGTTAATTTACCACCAAATACAGATAACAGTGGTGTTTGACCATTATCATCGTGAACATCTAAGGTGTAATCACGGGTGATTGCTTGTGGAGAATCTGATTCGTCGTCACATAATGGGCGCACGCCAGAGTAATCCCAAACCACATCTTCTTTGGTTAACTGCTTTTTAAAGTGATCGTTATAGACTTTCAGTAAGTACTGAATTTCGTTGTCATCAATCGCGACATCTTTAGGATCGCCGTTATATTCAACATCCGTAGTACCGATGATAGAGAACTCATCCATCCAAGGAATAACGAAAACGATACGGTTATCTTCGTTTTGTAAAATATAAGCTTGCGGTTCGTTATGAGCGCGAGGAATAACAATATGGCTACCTTTAATTAAGCGGATGCCATAAGGTGATTTCAGTTTTAAGCCTTCATCAAACAGCGTTTTAACCCAAGGGCCAGCGGCATTGACAAGTGCTTTTGATTGATAGAGCGATGTTTCACCAGTGCGTAAATCTTGCGCTTCTACCATCCATAAATTATTTTCACGCCAAGCGCGAGTGACTTTAGTGCGAGTGCGTACTTCACCGCCACGACGGACAATCTCTTGTGCGTTGAGTACCACTAAACGTGCATCATCAACCCAGCAGTCTGAATATTCAAAACCGCGTGTTAATTCTGGTTTTAACACAGAATTTGCACCGAATTTAATGCCTTTACTGCTTGGCAGGCTGACACGTTTTCCTAAATGATCATAAAGGAATAGACCAATACGGATCATCCAAGCTGGGCGTAAGTGTGGTTGGTGTGGTAGGCGAAAGCGCATTGGAAATGCGATATGTGGTGCTAAACGTAATAATACTTCACGCTCTGCCAGTGCTTCGCTTACTAAGCGAAACTCATAATGTTCTAGATAACGTAAACCACCATGAATAAGTTTAGAGCTCGCGGAAGATGTCGCACTTGCTAAGTCTTGAGCTTCCAGCATAAGTACTGAAAGGCCTCGGCCAGCTGCATCCGCCGCAATTCCAGCGCCGTTTATTCCGCCGCCGATGACAATCAAGTCTTGAGTTTTCATAACATCCTCCTACGAATGCGCGAAACAATTCTTTAATGTTCGTTTTCGCTCATAATTGTAATGAAGTTTGATGAAAATGCCAACTATATAACTGATAAAAAACATAACCGCGTGATATGGATAACAATTTATTATCATATCCACATTTTTTGTGGGCTTATTAAAAATAAACAACATTGTTAATGTATTAATAAAAAAGACAGGTGATGTATCAAAAAAGAGTGTAAATAGAATGAGTTAATTAGAGTTTAGTAAAAAATAGGCGAAAAAAAAGTACCTAAGAAGGTACTTTTTGAGGAATTTATTCAATTAACATAATTCGAGTTGAACGTTGTGTTGCTCAACAATTTTTTGGATCCCTGCTGGTGGTTCTTGATCGGTAAATAAGTAGTCGATCAAATTCATATTGCCTAAATTCACCATTGCATTACGACCAAACTTAGAATGGTCAGTCACCAACATTACACAGCGTGAGTTTTCGATAATTGCGCGTTTAGTTCGAACTTCATGGTAATCAAACTCAAGTAGAGAACCATCCATATCGATGCCGCTTATCCCTAAGATGCCGTAATCAAGACGGAATTGAGAGATAAAATCAAGTGTAGCTTCACCGACAATACCACCATCTCGCGTACGTACTTCACCACCTGCAAGAATTAAGCGAAAGTCTTCTTTGCCCATCAGTAATGTTGCCACATTGAGATTGTTGGTCACGATACGTAGGTTTTTGTGGTTAATTAAAGCATGCGCAACGGCTTCAGGTGTTGTTCCGATATCAATAAACAGTGTTGCACCATCAGGAATTAAGCTTGCTACTCGTTGTGCGATACGTGATTTTTCATCAGACCACATGATTTTACGATCATGATAAGCCGTATTCACGGAGCTTGAAGGTAATGCCGCACCGCCGTGATGACGTTGGATTTTGTTCTTTTCCGCTAATTCATTTAAATCACGTCGGATTGTCTGTGGGCTGACTTCAAAATGCTCCACCAATTCTTCAGTGCTGACATAGCCTTGTAGGCGTACCAGTTCAATGATGGCATCATGTCGTTGCGTTTGCTTCACAGGTATCCCCTAATGTTAAAAATATCATGTTAATTTTATTATGATCTACGAGATAATTGATGTCGATTATCCCACAAAGCCATCAATAAGCCGATAAGGAAGCCTGCAAAATGTGCAGTATTTCCGATAGAGTCACCTAAAACGCCCATGTAACCCGCAACAATCCACAAAATCGAAAAGCCGATTAAGCCTGTTGGAGCACCAATACCTTTTTCTGGATTACGTATTCCTGTTAAGCCTACATAGCCGATTAATGCGTAAACAACACCGGAAAGCCCACCAAAATTAGAGTCTGTAAACAGTGATTGTGCCCAATTACTAAAGAGCGCAGAAACGAGCATGATGACAAATAGTTTACCCGTACCTAATCGCTGCTCTGTTTGACTTGCGAGATACCACCACATCGCAAGGTTAAAAGCGATATGCATCAGTGAGAAGTGAACAAACGCAGGGGTGATATAGCGCCAAACTTCAAAGTTCAAGCTCTCTTTGTAAGGCCACGCCAGATGGAGCATAACGTTATAATCGCCTGCTACTTGTTGCCAAATAAAAATAAGGATACATAAAATGACCACCAGTACCGTTAATGGGCCTGAGTGTTGCACCATATTTTTTATCGAAAAGGCAGGGCGATATTTTATACCCGTATTTTTCGGATCTCCGGTTTGCCAACTCGCGGCTTGGTAACGTGGGTGAAAAGGCTCACGTAAAAAAGTATTTAGTTCTTTTTCAACCATATCCAACTGATGTTGGTCTTCTAACCAAAGTGAGATCTGCTGATTTTCATTTTTTGCGTGAATTCGCACACCTTTCGTTGCCATATAATTGACAAATAAATCAGCTGCTTGAGGGTTAGAAAGCGTAATAATGTGGATCATTAACAAAACTCATCTGTAGTTATTGCAGAGAAGTTATCGCTTGTGGAAACTCTCTTAGCCATGCTTCAAAACCACCGTTGATACTATAAACGGTTTCAAAGCCCATATTGACCAGATATTGAGCTGCGCCTTGGCTGCTATGACCGTGATAACACATCACCATAACAGGAACATCAAAGTCAGCATCTTGTAAAAATTGGTTTAGCGTATCATTGGTGAGATGAAATGCGCCAGTAGCATGACCAATGCGGTAACTCTGAGGATCTCTTACATCAACTAAGATTGCCGATTGAGATGTCCAGAATTGATAGGCTTGTTCAATACTAAGAAATTGAAACTTATCCATAATTGTCTTATTTATTATATTGTTAATTGATTTATTTGTTCTGAGCGAGAGAACGATACATTTATCATAACGTCAAATAGGTAAAGATGACGTTACACTTTGTAAATGATTATTTTAATAAACAAATCCCCCATGATATCAGTGCAGGTGAGTATCATAGGGGATGTGATACTGAGGGATCAGTAGTAGGAGTGTTCGCCGCGTTGGTGTTCAGTTAAATCTTTCACACCTTTCAATTCATCTGGGAACAGGTTTAACAGCTCTTTTTCGATACCATCTTTTAATGTGACATCAATCATTGAACAACCGTTACAGCCACCACCAAATTGTAAGATAGCATAACCATCTTCAGTGATTTCCATCAAACTAACGCGACCACCATGACCGGCTAATTGTGGGTTAATTTGTGATTGCAGTACGTATTCGACGCGTTCAATTAACGGTGCATCAGCATCGACTTTACGCATTTTTGCGTTAGGTGCTTTCAGCGTTAATTGTGAGCCCAGTTGGTCAGTGACAAAGTCAATTTCTGCATCTTCTAAGAAAGGTGCGCTGATGTCATCAACATACGCAGAAAGTTTTTCGAACTTAATTTCAGTATCGTTTGGCTCTACGGCATCAGGTGGGCAGTATGAAACGCCACATTCAGCATTAGGTGTGCCTGGATTGATAACGAATACACGAATTTGGGTGTTGGGTTCTTGGTTAGCCAGTAGTTTGGCAAAATGCGCCTGTGCGGCATCAGTAATAATAATCATATCGTCTTGCTCAATAGTTGACTGTTCTGGTTGGTTATCATACGCCCAATTGGCGGTTAACTACAAGGTTCGGCAAATCGCCCATACCTCAACAGAGCGTGCTCCCGCACGAAATAACAAGGGGACAATGCTCTTTAATGTCGCGCCTGTAGTGATAACATCATCAATTAGTGCCAGATTTTTCCCTGATACCGACACTGTGTTATTTAATACAAATGCATTCTTTAAATTTTGTTGCCTTTGTTTGGCATTAAGATGCGTTTGCACCAGTGTAGCACGAGTTCTTATCAGGGTATCCGGTTGATAAGCACAATTTAGCCACCTTGCCAAAGGCTTAGCGATAGCTTCTACTTGCTCAAAGCCTCTAGACCAACGGCGATGATGATGCGAAGGAACGCTAATAATTCTGTCAGGCCTCTGCACCAAGTTTTCTCGCCGATGTGAAAGCCATCGCAATAGAAAAAGTCGTGCAAGACATAAAGCTATTTGAGGGCGAGGTTGGTATTTATAAAGGTGTAATAATTTATTTAATGGTGGTTGATAGTCAGTGACTGTCAACATCTGTTTCCATAATGGAGGCGATTGCAAGCAGCGCCCACATAGCATCATAGAGTGAGATGAGGGATATAAACAGCATGGGCAGCGGTTATGCTGCTTAGGTAAATGTCGAATACAACTCGAACAAACACCTTTAGTATCATAATGTAAGGGTTGGCGACACAACCAACAATATCCTGCTATTGTTATCCACATAATGAAAATCCCTGTACTAAGAGAAGAGAGCATAACAATGAATAAATTGTATTGGCAGACAATGGGTGAAGGAAAAACGCATCTTGTGCTATTACACGGATGGGGATTGAATGCAGAGGTCTGGCAATCATTAATACCGCGACTAAGCTCGCATTTTACACTGCATCTTGTTGATCTCCCAGGATATGGTCGTAGCCAAGGTTTTCCTGTTCTTACATTAAAAGAGATGGCTGACATTGTTTTTGCCAAAGCCCCCGATAATGCCATTTGGTTAGGATGGTCTTTAGGGGGATTAGTCGCCAGCCGTGTTGTTTTAGATAATCCCAATAATGTACAAGCATTGATTACAGTGGCTTCTTCGCCTTGCTTTGCTGCTCATGAGGATTGGCCGGGTATCAAACCTGAAGTGTTAAAGGGATTTGAACAACAGTTAAACGAGAATTTTCATCGCACAGTTGAACGTTTTTTGGCACTGCAAACATTGGGCACACAAAGTGCACGTGAAGATATGAAGGCATTAAAGTCAGTAGTATTAGAGCAACCACTCCCTTCTGTCGAAGTACTTAATGGTGGACTAGAAATTTTGCGTACTGAGGATTTACGAGAAGAGTTGAAAACGCTGAGTTGTCCTTTTATTCGTTTTTATGGCTATTTAGATGGCTTAGTTCCTCGGAAAGTGGCTGGATTATTAGATGCTATTTATCCTCATTCACCTTCTGTTATTTTCCGTAATGCGGCTCATGCGCCGTTTATTTCACATCCAGATGAATTTGCTCAAACGTTAATTGAGGCTTGTGAAATAACATCATAATTATCACCCAAAACTGCCCATACTTGAGGGCAGTTTTGAGAGTTTATAACTCTATATTTTCAATGTGGTTTTCGACACTATAAGATGTTTCACAAATCGGCGGATTTTTAATAGTGTCAAAAACAGGACAAGTACGCTCAATAAAAGCGATAAATGCCGCGATCTCTTCTTCACTATTATCAGCTTGAATAAAAAAGTGCGTCGTAATTTTACTAAAGCCAATTTTGGCTTCTTTATTTTTTCCGGTAAAACCATCGGTATCTAATTCACCTTTAACTTCAATGCGAATATCATTGAGATTAATTTGGTGCATACGTGCAAAGCTTTTTGCCACGATACCTTTACAAGCACCTAGCGTACCTAACAGTGCTTCCACAGGATTCATGGCACTGTCTTTACCTCCCAGTGATACAGGTTCATCAAGTAAAAATTGAAATTGGCGCGACGCGCATTGCATTTGTAATCTGCCTTGCTCGCCTGTGGTAATTGTTGATGAAAATTCAGTTATTGGCATAATTTTTATATTCTTATTAAGTGAAATTAAATAGACGTCTTTACGTCTATATTTAATGAATTATGCCGTGATAGTTAGGAAAGTAAATCATTAAATAGGAAGATGAAAATGATTCATCTTGCGCATTAGATAAAAAAACCCCCTACATAAAGTAAGGGGTTTTTATGATGGCATTTATCAATTTATTAGACTATTTGATAAAGCTTTGTCTGGCAGGCGGTGGCTTCTGGGCAACTTTTACAACTACCCGTAAGACAATCCTCGACATCGACCTCTTGAAGCTTACCCATCAATGTGAGCCGCTCTAACATTGCTTGCACCAACGGTTCAGGCATATTGAGTTGATGGCTGATAAGACGGGCATCGGCTCGACCATTAAGGGCGATACAATCACGTACTTCTATCAAACTGGCCATCTTACTTTTCCTTTGTCACTTAGTGACAGCTACCTTTTGAACAACATTGTTTAGTCAATGATGACTTATTGCTTAAGTTAATTGTTAGACGATTACGAGCATTACGCAACAAGATAAATAGAACTAAGTTAAATATCACAACCGCAGCAATGGTGATTGTACTGCTTTGTGGATGCTCGCTAAAGGTTGCAGTTTGATAGAACAGCGCAGCCAGTGAGTAAGCAATATTTAATCCCCAAAGAATAGAGAAGGTCATCCAGCCACGACTAGTTTCACGAGCGATAGCACCCATTACTGAAACACAAGGTACATACAGTAAAACAAAGATTAAGTAGCTATAAGCAGCAATGCCTGAACCGAATTTAGCGCCCATGGTTCCCATTGTGCCGGTATCCATTTCACCATCACCTTTACTGGCTTCAATTGGGTTAGAAAGTGCAGCTAAAGTGAAGGTCTCTTTTAAGCTATCCCATGTTTCACCAAAGGCATCACCAATTTCTCCCCACAGGTCGAATTCTTCAGGATCAAATGGCTCATTAACAATGCTTTCTGCGGTATAGAGGGTATTTAATGTTCCCACAACCACTTCTTTTGCCATCGCACCAGTGACTAAACCAACTGTTGCTTGCCAGTTATCATTGTGAACACCAATAGGTTGCAGTAATGGTGTGATCACTTTGCTGACAGAAGCTAATGCAGAATCATTGATGTTATCCGCAGGTTTACCAGAGAAGGTAAAGCTATTTAGCGCACCAATAAACATACTCGCAATAATGATGACTTTACCTGCACGTACAACGAAACCTTTTAGACGTTGCCATGTTTGCATGAGTAACGTTTTTAGGTGGGGAACGTGATAAACAGGCAGTTCCATCACGAAAGGTGACGCTTCACCGCGCATAATGGTGTGTTTTAGTAGCAAGCCAGTCAGGATAGCAACCACAATACCGAGAAGATAAAGTGAGAAAACAACACTCGCGCCGTTTTTACCAAAGAAGGCTGCCGCAAATACCGCGAAGATAGCTAAACGAGCACCACAAGACATAAACGGTGCCATTAATACGGTGATTAATCGTTCTCTTGGTGCATCAAGAGTACGAGCACCCATAATAGAAGGTACGTTACAACCAAAACCAACAATCAGTGGTACGAATGATTTACCCGGTAAACCCAGAGCCTGCATCAATCTATCCATAACAAATGCGGCACGAGCCATATAACCTGAGTCTTCAAGGATAGATAAAAAGAGATACATCATCCCGATTTGTGGCACTAATGGTAGAACAGTATTGATACCACCACCGACACCTTGTGCAAGGAAAATTGTCAGCCATTCAGGGAAGTTAAACGTTGCGCCAATCCATTGAATGCCATGAATAAAGATAGCTTCAGAGCCACCTTCAAAAGCAGGTTGTAATGCACCACCGATGTTAATCGCAAGTACAAACATTAAATACATGACAAATAGGAAGATAGGTACGCCTAACCAACGGTTTAATATCACTTTATCGATATTTTGTGTCAGGATATTTGGCTTAATAGACTCCATATTAATCACAGCATGACAGATGCGCTCAATATTTTGATAACGGGCATCAGCAATGACTAATTCTGGTTCATTATTGTGTTCATCTTGAATTCGTTGGCGAATGGCTTTGATGTCTTCACTGGTGACTTGCGCGCGTTGATGGGTATAGATATCCCCTTCTAAACACTGTAATGCCATCCAACGACGTTGCTGTAAATTAAATTCATCATGATTAATTTTTTCAGCAAGTGCCTCGACTTCATTTAATAACCATAGTGGATAAGAAGTCAGTAATTCTTGTGGTTTTTTCTTTTCAGCAGGGAAGGTATCAATGGCTTCTTTGAGCTTATCAATGCCAGATGCTTTGGTTGAAATCATTGGAATAACAGGGCAACCCAGTTGCTCTGAAAGTGCATTGATATCAATTTGCATATCTTGGTGTTCCGCAATATCGAGCATGTTTAATGCCACAATACATGGAATACCAAGCTCAAGTAGTTGCAATGTCAAATAGAGGTTACGCTCAAGATTTGATGCATCAACCACGTTAATCAGCATGTCTGCTTCATTACTTAAAATGAAATGGCAGGCAATTTGCTCATCAAGAGATGTCTGTTCTGAAATTGTCGTTAAAGAGTAAGTCCCGGGTAAATCGACGAGCTCAATTTTATGATTTGCAGTTGTGAAACGACCAACTTTGCGTTCGACCGTTACACCCGCCCAGTTACCCACACGCTGACGAGAGCCTGTTAACTGATTAAAGAGTGTTGTTTTACCGGCATTAGGATTACCGATAAGACCTATAGTGAGAGGAGTCATAATAGTGATGCCAATAGTTGTCTTGCCTGGTTGAATGAGAAATAACGATTATTTTTCGTTATGAACCACTTCGCTAAGATTAATGAGTGCGAGATCTTTTTTTCTCAAAATTAGGGACACTCGGTGCGTTTCTATTTGAATAGGATCACCCAGTGGTGCGATACGAATAACGTTAAACACAGCGCCAGGTAACATACCTAAAGATAATAGTTTCTGTCTGTATGCAGGGCTAATCTGAGGTGAGTAGCTCAAGATTTTATAACTGTGATTTGGGATCAGAGACATAATCGTCCTTCCACGAATATTGATACAAAAAATAATGATACTGATAATTATTAACGCGTATGAGAATTCACACAATAATAGTCAGGGTAATTATAATAAATATTTTTAATGCTAATGAGAATTATAATTATCCTTATTGGGTATAATTTAGCCTAGTCTACGCTTATCTACACTTGATTTAAATCAACCAGAGAAAAGATATTGGGATGAAAATAGGCTGTTTGCCTTATCTGTTACTAGACAAAAACAAAATGTGAAGAGTTGAAATGTCAACGTAGCAACAAAATAACAATCAGTTAATGATGTTAACGGGTAACAATATAAAAGTAGATTTTAAGAATATGAAGATCGCGAGCTTAAGTAAAAAGCTCGCGTTGTCATGGTGAAATACTCGCTAATTAGTGAGTTTGCTGGTGGCTAAAAAGTTGGTAAATATTGTTAGGGGTATAACTATCATCTTCGTATGAAACGACCCAATCAGTTATTAATGCGGTGTTGATAGGATAGGTTTCACCTTCTTGCATATCCTCAACGTAAAATGGCACGTTGAGTAATTTTGCATAAATGGTATCTCCATCACGAGACTGTGGCACAAACCACATATGCTCTAGCTCTTTTTCTTCCCCATCACCATAAGGAATACCGAACTTGATCATAAACTGCCAAGGATTTTCGGTTTCTTCCGGTTTGTCTTTTCCTAATAACTTAGAGAGGAAACCACTCTTTTTCTCAACAGGTGGCTGATTATAGTTATCAAACATAGAAACGAAGTATTCCCAGCGTCGCTTGGCTTTTTCAGACATCTCATAGGTTTCTTCATTACTACGCAGTAGCATCATTGCTTGTTGTTCTTCATAACCTTTAAAGAAAGTTTCTAAAATCGGGTTTTCTTCATTGGTTCTAAATAGCATTGAAGAAGGATGTTGATGATATTCATCACGATCGGCTAAATCACCCAAGAAAATGCCATTTGGTGCGCCTTCAGTGTCATAACGCATTTCTTCTAAAGGTCTAAGGCTTTCAAGCGGTGTTGATTGATTAACATGGCGAATACCCTCTTCAAAAGGTAAGGCGACAAGATACTCTAAGCCTGATGATGTTTGACCACAAAGCATCGGTTCACCAAATTCGATTTGGCGATGATTAATACTGTTGTTAACAAAGCAACGGAAGAGATCAGGAATGCCATAGTAAGACTCAAGCATACTTGGAATAACTAAATCGACTTCGGTCAAGCCACAACGTGCTAATCCATGAGTATGGAACCAGAACATGGTTGGTGGATCATTTTCTGTATCATAGACAGCATGAATAACATATAAGCTTTCAACTTCAGGATAGAGATCGGGTGTTTCTAATTGAAAACGGATCCACTCAGGCGTTAATGCTTTACCTGCTGCTGATTCATCTAATGCTAAGATCATTTCTGGTGCGATGATATTGAGAAAATTCAGTTGATGGCGATAACTTGCCAAAGGATGCAAGGTTTCAGTAAAAAGTGTTTCTAATAATAAATCTTGTGTTGTCGCATTTGCATGCGCAAGTAGTTGCGGCGTGAGTTCGTCAGTCGAATACATTGGGCGTATTTCGTAATCTTCATCACGAGGGTAAAGGCAGACAAAAAAATGTAATTCGTCATCACCATGCTGACAACGATAGAAAAAACCGTCATCAATATTTTCACTTAGGTAATTGATTTCACCATCAGTGTAATCTGTCTGTTCTTCTAGGCGTTGTTCAATAAGCGCATAGTTTAGTGGCTGTGCAGGGAAAGCCACTATACGAGAGGGCACTTTTTCTCCTTGCCCGGCTGCGATATCTAAGTACTGCTGTCTGTTATCCATGTTTTTTATCACTCGTATATTAAAGATAGAAAAATAGGATATCAGGGATAACAAGAGAGGAATAGATGGAGTTATCTGAGCTTAAGCTGGTTAATTAATCTATTGTTAATGGTGAGGATTAATGAAAAATAAAAAAGCGAATATCTTATAAAAAATAACGGATATCAATAGGTTATTGATATCCGTTAGATGTAAGGTAATCAAGGCAAATGATTAGCCTTTTGATTATTTACCTTTCAGTAATTGCATGATGTCTTCAGTTTTTTCTTCATCGTCATCATCTTCAAACTCAATACCTAGCTCAACCATTAATTCGTCAATGCGATCAAGGGTTTTCTCAGTATAAGCCTGTTCTTCTGCATTGAGTTTTTCACCGTTTTCAAGACGAGACAGTAATTCATCTAAACGTGCATCGTTTTCTAACAGATCTAATTCTTGCTCAGGCGTTAAACGAACTGGCTCTGCTTTAACTGGCGCAGGTTTTTTCTTCACGACTTTTGGTGCATCACCTACAATCAGAGGGATCGGTTTTTTGCTACCAATGCGTGGATCTTTCGGCGCTGTATTTTTAGCTTGCTGTTTATTTTCCGCTTCCTGCTGACGGTTACCGGCAGGATTGCCACGGTGTTTCTTTTGACGTTTACGTTCACGTCCTTCCGCGTTCAGCTCTTCACGCGATTTCTTACGCGCTTTAGCTGCGGGCTTTCTTTTAATCATATTCATAATGGTAACTCGATAGTGATCTTCTTGGTTGCGCAATCTATCAGAAACAAATTTTCAATAAAAGTGCAAATTTAAGACAATTTAATTTTTGCTCACGTACAATGTGCGGTTCGTTTCACTATACTTTACTGTGTTGTGACATCATTTAACGACTAAACTAAATTAATTAACTTAAATTTCTATTTATTATGACATTATCATCTGCACAATTTCGTAAACCAGTATATTGGTGGGTTATTGGTTATGCGGCAATTTGGATCTTAGTGAGTTATCTTTTTGACCCTACAGTGCCTTATGATGCCGTAGAGGCTGTCAATTGGGGCACTAACGGAGGGTGGGGTTCCCCTAAAAATCCTTGGTTTGTTGGCTTTATAATGACACCAGCTATTTACGGCGGTATCGATTTTAGCTTTTATTGGTATTTTATCCACTTTATTGTCATTGCTGTTGGGCTATTAGGCGTTTGGAACTTAGCCTATAAGTTGACACAAAATACTAACTTAGCTTGGTTTGCTATGTTGGCGCTTAATTTATCTGGCGTTATCAACTTTGATATTATCCCTTATAACGATAACTATATTCTAGTTGGTTGTTGGGCATGGGCGTTCTATTTTTTCCTTTGTGCTATTAATGACAATCAAAAATATTGGATTGGTTTTGCCATTACGATGGGTATCGCCACAATGGGGAAATATTCATCATTAGCTTTTATTGGTTCTGTGTTTTTATCAAGCCTTTTTGTCCCTAAAGTTCGAGCAAGCTATTGTTCACCTTATTTCTATTTAGCGCTGGCTATTTGGTTTGCTTTTGTTATTCCTAATTTTATTTGGTTATGGCAAACCGATTTTGCCGCTTTTAAGTGGGTCGATTCACAAATCGAAAACCGTTTTAATTTACGTACTACTCGTGCTGCACTCACTGTTTTTTACCCGGTGATTTTAATGTGGGGAATTTTACGTTTTTATGGTGGACGTGTAAGTTGGTCTGCTTCTAAAGATAGCCAATTACTCAATTTTATTTTTCTGTTTCCATTAACGATTATTTTTATTTGGTTTAGTTTTCATGAAGGGGGACGTATCAGTGAGTGGTTACAACCCTTTATGTCGATTGCGACTGCACTTTTTGTCGGCTCAATTAGTGTCATGCCCAAACGTTCATTACGTGGTGCACTGTATGGTTTAGGTGTTTTCGGTATGTTGGTTGTTTCTGGTTATACCGTCGTTCAAGCCGCGAATGTGCGTAATGCAGGTCAAAAATTTATCGGTGTAAAAACTTTTGTGCAAGATGTTGAACAAGCTTGGTATCAGCATTATCACACTCCACTTGCGTATGTGGGTGGTGAATATATGCATGAATGGGTAACTTTTTATGGCAAAGATAGGCCATTATCTTCACAGCCATGGGTGTTAGAAGCGAATGTGCAGCCTCCGAATATTTATAATCGACATATCACACTTCAACAGTTAGAAGAAAAAGGTGTCGTATTGGTCAGTGAAGTCGGCTATTACTGTGAGAAAGCTCATTTTGATGAAGGCTTAAAGTATTGGCCGAGTTTAAAAATAGCCGATACTCAAGAGATAATGTTTCGCGCTGAGCCCGATGCCATTACTGAGCCAGTTTGTATCGCTTTTGTAGCGCCAAAAACACATAAGGAAAAGTAGAGATGCGTTACGCTGATATTCAAGTTGAAACAGAAAGATTAAGATTGCGTCCTTTTGAAATGGGGGATGCTGAAGATTGGTTTAAGATCATGAGTTCAGCTGAAGTGACGCGTTATTGGAGCCATCTTCCTTGGCAGTCACTGCAAGAAGCACAGGAAGATATTATTCAAGATATCACGCATATGGAAAGAAAAGAGTATCTGCGCTTAGCGGTGATAGATAAAGCAACAAATGCACTGATGGGCATGTGTGTTTTTTTTAATCATTACCCTAATTCACGACGTGGCGAAATTGGGTATTGCCTTGATACAGCTTATCAAGGTAAAGGCGTCATGAAAGAAGCGATGGTGGCATTTATTACGTATCTTCAAACTCATCTATCTGTTCGTCGTTTAGAAGCGGATATCCACCCTGATAATAAAGCATCAGCTGCGTTGTTAGCAAAATTAGGTTTTGAACAAGAAGGGTATCTAAAACAGCGTTGGATAGTCGGTGATGAAGTTTCTGATTCGATTGTTTTTGGTTTGTTGTTGCCTACAATAGATATAGATAAAGCCTAATTAAGGGGAGTCTATTAGGCTGGATATTGCAAGTAAAACGACTCTTTCGCCAAAATCGCCTTCTGGGATATTTAATTTTTCTATGAAGGCGAGATCAATACTGAAATCTATTGAAGAAGGTCTACTCCAAATATGAGCGCTGTTTGTTATAAGAGATTTTCTATTGCATTCATAAAACATCAATTCACCATCAGAAAAGTATTTATGTGATAGCGTATT
The DNA here is from genome assembly GCF_040140245.1 of Proteus sp. fly-1013. NCBI lineage: Bacteria > Pseudomonadati > Pseudomonadota > Gammaproteobacteria > Enterobacterales > Morganellaceae > Proteus > Proteus sp. fly-1013. Next base: position 164,386 of record NZ_JBEEWD010000007.1, read on the forward strand.
ATTATGACAATGCATTACATAAAGCGTAATATTTTCTGAATTTGATAAACCAATAGCCCATAAACTCATGCCACCCAGAGTTTGCTGAGTATCACTAATTACGCCACCGTAAATTTCAATTATCCTTAAATAAATTGCGACTGAAATACCTAATGAACGGTATTCATTATCTACATAGGCAGATTCTATTTGAGGTAAATTAGGTGAAAATAATATTGGTGTGGATAAATTAAAACTCATTACATAATTAGCAACAACAATATTATTTTTTATATCTTTAACATATAACCGATTTAATTCAGAACTAACGTTTTCTCTTAATAATAAATATTCTTTTTGATCATTATCTAAAATTATTCCTAATTCATCTATTTCACCAAAATCCCCGCTGTTATCTGGATTAATTAGTCGTTTATCATGGCGATCAATTAATATGGGTGGCATTCATTTGAGCCTTTTTATGCTGTGAGTTAAAAGTCTTAATCATTTTTTTAAGCTTTCTATGATTAAAAAGCTTTTCATAGTGTACTTTATATTTATTATTTATTTTATTTGAAAAAGATTCAGATACAACACTAAATCCTTTTTTATTTTTAGATAGCGCTAATTGAACTTCAAGAATAGGATATACATTATCCCAAATAGCTGTTTTTTCCCAGCCATCATTAAGGATTAAGACTCTAGGTCTTGTTTCACGCTCTTTCATTATTCTAACTTCGAAATTAATGCCTTCACTATCTTTAATTTCACCAATTAGAATAGTTCTACTTGCTATTGTATGAGGTGAACGTTTATTCATTTCTCCTCCTAATAATTAGTAAGCTTAAAGTTATTATGATGAATATAATGTTTAGTAAATATAATAACTATTAAGAAAATTATTTATTGCATATCATTATAAATAACCATAACGTTCCCTTTATAGTATTTTAGTGATGTTTAAAAATAAAGCAAAACTTGTCGCCTGATAAAAAATAGGAAAAGCAATAGCCCGTAGACTATTGCTTTGGAGTGAAATTTAGAAAAGATTTTTTAAATCAATCACATGAGTATCAATCAGCAATATTTTTAAAATAAATAGCAGTGAAACAATCACAACACATAGATTAATTTCTTTCCAGCGGAAAGTACCCACTTTCATAACACAATAAGCAATAAAGCCTAGTGCGATACCTTCGGTAATTGAGAAGCTAAATGGCATCATGACTGCGGTGATAAAAGCAGGAACGGATTCTGTTAAATCATCCCATTTCACGCGTGTAAGGCTGGATGTCATTAATACACCCACATAAATCAGTGCACCTGCTGTCGCATAGCTTGGCACCATACCTGCTAGTGGTGATAAGAAGATAGCGAGTAAGAAAAGAATACCCACAACAACGGCAGTTAAACCTGTGCGACCACCGACAGAAACACCGGAAGTACTTTCGATAAAAGCGGTTACAGAAGATGTTCCCATTGCAGAACCTGCAACAGAACTTAAGCTATCGACGTATAACGCTTGTTTCATTCGTGGAAACTTGCCTTTGTCATCAGTTAAACCAGCTTTATCAGTGACACCAATTAATGTGCCTGAAGAGTCAAATAGGTTCACCAACATAAAAGCAAAAATTACGCCAGAAAGACCGATATCTAAGGCTCCCATAATATCAACTTTACCAACAACGGTTGTGATAGAAGGAGGAACAGCAAAGATACCTTGATATTGAACATCACCTAAAAGAAGACCAATTACAGTGGTGATAACAATTGAGATAAGAATAGCGGCATGAATATTACGAGCAGCAAGAATAGCGATAATAAAAAAGCCTAATGCACCTAATAATACGTTATGAGAAGCAAAATTACCGATAGTAACGATAGTGTCATTATTAGGAATAATAATACCGGAGTTTTTTAAGCCCATCATGGCGATAAAAAGACCGATACCGCTAGTAATACCAACACGTAAACTCAGTGGAATATGGGCAATTATCCAGTAGCGAATACGAAAGAGAGTCAGTAAAAATAGCCCTACTGCACCCCAAAAAATTGCACCCATAGCGACTTCCCATGAGTAACCCATAGCACCAACGACGACGAAGGCAAAGAATGCGTTTAAGCCCATCGCAGGTGCAACGGCAATAGGTAAATTTGCCACTAATCCCATTAAAATACTGCCGAAAGCCGCAATTAAGCAGGTCGTCACGAAGACGGCTTTGATATCCATATTGGCAGCAGCAAGAATTTGAGGGTTAACGAAGATAATATAAACCATCGTTAAGAAAGTCGTGATACCCGCAATCAGTTCGGTGCGAGCGTTTGTGCCGTGTTCTTGTAGCTTAAACAGGCGTTGGAGCAAACCCTGTGATCCAGAATTTGGTGATGACATGCTCATAGACAAAAGATCCCAAAAAAAATGTTTTTCGCTTTATCCTACACAAATAAAACAATAACTGCACCTAAAAAAGTAATCGATTGCGTAGAGCGCTACAGCGAAGGCATTAAAAATAGATGGAGATATTTAATAAACTAAGTGTAGTTTAGTGCTAATAATTGCATGACGTCAAAATGGCACATTTTATTTACTTTGTTAAAATTTGATCATATTATCTTGCTTGAAAAGTGAGCTGTTTTGAAGTTTTACTAGTTTTATAAATAACAGCTATTAAATAAGTTTTAATAAAGAGGTGGAGGAATTATGCCTACTTTATCAAATGAAAGGATCACAACACGTATTAGTCCCGAAATGAAAATTTTGTTAGAAAAGGCTTTATCATTATCAGGTTATACGAGTTTAAATAGTTTTATTGTACAAGCAGCTATTGCTGAAGCTAAACGGCTAATCGAGCAAGATATGCGTATTAAACTTTGTCAGGAAGATGCTTTAGATTTTATTAATGCATTGGAAAAACCAATCGAAATAAATGATCGCTTCCTTCGTGCCGCGCGCAAGCATAAGGAAACAATTCTTGATGAAAATAAGTCCTCTGAATAGAAAAATACATGATAGAACATCTTTTGATTGTGGCGATAAAACACTTAATAACTACTTGAAAGCAATATCCAATCAACATCATGAAAAAGATTTAGCGCGTACTTTTGTATTAACAAGTGAAATCGAGCCTACAAAAATTAAAGGATTTTATTCATTAGCATTGTGTACTATCGATTTAGATGAATTACCGCAAGAAATCGGGAAAAAATATCCCAAAGAGCTCTATTGCGTATTAATCGGGCGGTTAGCAATTAGTCAGCAGTATCAACGCCAAGGTTTAGGATCTATTTTATTAGTTGATGCTGTAAGAAAAGCAATAAATTCATCTGGTAATATTCCGATACCCATGATTATCGTAGATGCAAAGCATGATATTGCAAAAAGTATGTATCAAGGATTAGGTTTTTCTTCATTTAGCCAAAATGAATATCGTTTATTTATGACTATGGCGAATGCTAAAGCGGTAATCAGTCTAGTTGATAATGAATAAATCAATTATAAAGAGACTAACTTATTTTATTAAAACAATAAGTTAGTCTCTTTTGTTTATCCCATTTCTTTCTTAACAAATGATTGTTGTTTAAACGGCAACACCATCTGCCAAAAAGGGCGCTTTTCTTTTTGTGTGGAAAATAATTTCGCTACTCTATTGGCAATAATCTCCAATGAAAAACAGAGAATAAAATAGATAAAAGCAACAAACAGGAAAACTTCCATTGGATAAACCATACTGCGGTTATTAACTTGAGTCGCTAAGAAAGAAAGTTCACCCACACCCACCACATAAGCTAATGAAGTATCTTTAATTAAGGCTATCCACTGATTAATAAACGAAGGCACCATCATGCGTAATGCTTGTGGCAATACGATGTACCACAATACTTGCCAGCGATTAAAGCCTAATGATAATCCAGCTTGCCATTGCCCTTTTCCAATCGCCAAAATGCCAGCTTTAACGCCATGCGCAATATAAGACGACGTAATTAAGGCCAATGCACAAATTACGGTGGTGATTTCAGGAATTTCCATTCCTAATACAACGGGCAATAGAAAATAGACCCAAAATATCAACATAATGACAGGAATTGCGCGGAAAAAACCTAAAAAAGCTGCAAAAAGGTTAACCCAGACACCTCTGAGCATAGCCAAAGCAATGCCACCTAATGTACCCAAAATAATTGATGCAATACCTGCAATGATGCTGATAAAAACGGTCAGTGCTGCACCTTCTAAAGGCCCATCAGGATAAGCACCAAAGAGTAAGTACTGCCAGTTATCAGCAATAACAGTAAAGTCCATATTAATACCCTTGTGCTAATTTACGTTGCTGATGCCATTGTCCCCAAGCTTCCATCAATGCGATTGCTGCAATATAGAGGATCGTTGCAACACCAAAGGCTTCAAAGGTGCGTAGTGATTCTGTTTCGACTTGCCTTGATGCGTAAGAAAGCTCCGCAACACCAATAGCCATCGTCAGTGATGAGTTTTTTATCACATTCATGTATTGACCCAATAAAGGGGGCAGAGCAATACGAAAGGCTTGAGGTAAAATCACATAGCGCATAGATTGCCACTGAGTTAGACCTAATGCCAAAGAGGCATACTTTTGTCCTTGCCTAACACCTTGAATACCGGCTCTTAGCTCTTCGGCAATAAATGGCGTTGAGTAAAATGTCAGACCCACAATACCCGCCAAAAACTCAAAAGAAGGCCAAGAAAGCGTTATACCTAAAAATGTAATCTCATGAGGAGTGTTTAACCATACCATGGCGCTTTGTGGCAGAATTTCTCCTGATGCGAAATACCAAAAGAATAACTGCACTAACAGCGGAGTATTACGAAATAGAGAAGTATAAGTAGTAGCTAACCAGCGTAATGGTGCAAAAGCGCTATCTCTTGCAGCACTAAGGGCAAAGCTCATTAATGTTGCAATGACAATAGTCCAAAAAGAGATAAGCAAGGTGATTAGAAAACCACTCCAGAGCCAATTTAAATAGTGTGGCTCGAGAAGGTAATGTGAAAGAAATTGCTCAAACATATAATAGGCCTATTGTAGACACCAAACCCCGCAAAAGCGGGGTAGGTGTTTTAATAAAGGAATAACTTTATTTTGATGAAAGAAGAAAGTTATTACGCTTTAAAGATCAAGATTGTGGTGTTTGCTCTGATAGTGGAGCAAATTTAAAATCACCACGAGGTTGAGCTGATTTTGTTTCAGGGCCAAACCAACGATTGTAGATCTCGTCGGCTTTACCCTCTTTTTCCAATCTTAATAGGGTGTTATTGATTTCGTTAATTAAACGCTCTTCACCTTTAGCGGCTGCAACTGCTTGGTATTCACGGGTAATGCTAAATGATGACACTTCAAAATCGGCTTTAATGGCATCAGGAAGATTTGCTAATAAACCCACTAACTTCGCATCATCTTGTGTGATGGCTTGTACGTTACCGTTACGTAATGCAGCAAAAGCCAGTGGTGTATCGTCATAAGAGATAACTTTGGTGTCAGGATAGCGTTCACGTAATGTGATTTCTTGAACAGTACCTTTATCAGCACCAATACGCAGTGAGTGAATTTGTTCTGGGTTGGTTAAAACCCCTTTACGTGCAATAAATTTTTGTCCGGTTGCAAAGTAAGGAACAGAGAAATCAACTTGTTTAGCTCGCTCATCGGTAATGGTGAAGTTAGCTGCGATTAAATCGACTTTTTTAGAGCTTAAAAGTGGGATACGGTTTGCTGGGTTTGTTGGACGCAATTCCAGTTTTACACCTAAATCTTTGGCGATCTCATTGGCGATATCTGCATCATAACCTGCGAGTTTTTTGGTTTGAGGATCAATAAACCCAAATGGAGGATTACTGTCAAAAATCGCGATACGTACTACACCTGCTTTTTTTATATCATCGAGCTTATCTGCTTTTGCAATACCAGAGAAAAGCACAGAGCCTGCAATTAATGCGGTTGCCAAGACACGTAATTTCATTATTCACCCCAAAGAAAAGAATTATCATCGTTATGTTGGATATCACGCTATCAAGTTGATCTAAGTTCATAAAATAATAAAAATTGATATGGATATGCTTTTAAGGAATAAGATGGAAAAAAGTGTTGAGCGAAAGCGGTATTAATTTATAGAGCATAAAAAAAACAGCGACATGAGCGCCGCTGTTTTGAAGAGAAGAAAAAGAGAGAGAAATTTATTTAGAAGCGTTGCTATCGTCATTTTTTGTGAGCATTTTTTCTACTTGGTCGCCCCCTAAATGGCGGAAATCATGACCTTTTACGTAATAGAAAATAAACTCACAAATGTTCTGACAACGGTCGCCAATACGTTCAATAGAACGCGCACAAAATAGTGCTGTTAGCACGCTAGGAATAGTGCGAGGATCTTCCATCATATAAGTCATCAATTGACGGACGATACCTTCATATTCGTTATCAATTTTAGCGTCTTCACGATAGATACGCACTGCTTCATCCAAGTCCATACGCGCAAATGCATCAAGAACATCGTGAAGCATTTGTATGGCGTGTTGACCTAAAGATTCTAAGCTCACGAGCAGTGGTTGATGTTGGTGTGAAAACTTTTCAAGTGCGGTTTTACAGATTTTTTCAGCAACGTCACCAATACGTTCTAGTTCAGCGATCGTTTTTGATATCGCCATAATTAAACGTAAATCACTCGCGGTTGGCTGGCGTTTAGCAATAATTCGCATACACGCATCATCAATGGCGACTTCCATCATATTGACGTTATGGTCACCTTGAATGACTTCATTTGCTAATGCTTGATCCTGATTATGCATCGCCATAATGGCTTTTTTCAGTTGCTCTTCAACAAGCCCACCCATAACCATCAGCTCAGTACGGATATGCTCTAACTCAGCATTAAATTGACCAGAAATATGCTTATTGTGATTTAAATTATCCATTTAGTGCCTCGTTATCAGCCGTAACGCCCAGTGATGTAATCTTCAGTTTGTTTTTTCGCAGGACGCGTAAATAACGTATCCGTATCGCTAAATTCAATTAACTCGCCTAAATACATAAATGCAGTGTGATCAGAACAACGTGCCGCTTGTTGCATGTTATGTGTCACGATAACCACGGTATATTCTGATTTAAGTTCACTGATAAGTTCTTCAATACGACCAGTTGAGATAGGGTCAAGTGCTGAACAAGGCTCATCAAGTAATAAAACCTCAGGGCGAATAGCGATACCGCGTGCTATACATAAACGCTGTTGTTGACCACCAGACAGACTATATCCACTCTGATGTAATTTATCTTTGGTTTCGTTCCATAATGCGGCTTTAGTCAAAGCCCACTGAACACGTTCATCCATATCAGCGCGAGACAATTTTTCGAATAAACGTACACCAAAGGCGATGTTGTCATAAATCGACATCGGGAACGGTGTTGGTTTTTGGAATACCATTCCGACTTTGGCACGTAATAACGCAATATCTTGCTTATCTGTCAGGATATTGTTGCCATCTAGCAGAATTTCACCTTCTGCACGTTGTTCGCCATAAAGCTCATACATTTTGTTAAAAGTACGCAGTAAGGTTGATTTACCACAGCCAGAAGGGCCGATAAATGCAGTCACCTTATTTTTGGCAATATCTAAAGAGATATTTTTCAGCGCATGGAATTTACCGTAGTAGAAGTTCAAATCACGAACTTGAATTTTATTTCCTGCGTTATCATTAGCCATAATCATTCAACGTCTCTCTTGCTTAACTTTCTGCGTTAACCGTGCTTGCGTTTAGCAAATAGCACGCGCGCAATAATATTGATAAATAGAACACAGAGGGTGATAAGTAATACGCCAGCCCAAGCAAGCTCTTGCCATTGTGCAAAAGGACTCATGGCGAACTTAAAGATAGTCACAGGTAAGTTAGCTATCGGTTCGTTTAAGTCTGTGCTCCAGAATTGATTTGATAGTGAAGTAAATAACAGTGGTGCAGTTTCGCCTGCAATACGCGCAATCGCTAATAACACACCTGTGATAATGCCTGATACCGAGGCTTTTAAGGTGATTTTAGAGATCATCTTCCACTTTGGTGTCCCTAATGCGTAAGCGGCTTCGCGTAAGCTATCAGGTACTAACTTCAACATATTTTCAGTGGTGCGAATAACGATAGGAATTTGCAGTAACGCTAATGCGATAATTCCCGCCCATCCTGAAAAGTGCTGCATCTGTGCGACAACAATGGTGTAGACAAAGAGCCCGACAACGATTGACGGCGCTGACAGCAAGATATCGTTAATAAAGCGTGTGGTTTCAGCAAGCCATGAACGACGACCATATTCAGCAAGATAAATCCCTGCAAGAATACCTAATGGTGTTCCAATCACTGTTGCCCAAAGGATGAGTAATCCACTACCGACAATGGCATTCGCCAATCCGCCACCATCAGTATTCGGCGGAGGTGTCATTTCAGTAAAAAGTGCAAGTGACATGCCATCGAAGCCTTTGGTAAACGTGGAGAATAAAATCCATGTTAACCAGAAAAGACCAAATGCCATGGTAGAGACAGATAAAAATAGCGCGATACGATTTTTTTGACGACGCCAAAGTTGGCGTTTATGGCGTACACGCAGCTCGTTTTCTGTTTGAACTCGCAATGAAGAAGAGGATGTTTTAGACATATCAGCGCGCTCCTTCATTTCTTGATAAACGTAATGTCATAAACTTAGAAATCGCAAGAACGATAAAGGTGATGACAAACAGGATAAGCCCTAATTCCATTAATGCAGCAGTGTGTAATCCCGTCTCAGCTTCAGCAAATTCATTCGCTAATGCAGACGTGATACTGTTACCCGGCATAAATAACGAGGCAGAGTCTAATTGGTAGGTATTACCGATGATAAAGGTTACCGCCATAGTTTCACCTAAGGCACGTCCTAATCCCAACATAACACCGCCGATAACGCCATTACGGGTATAAGGTAGAACGATATTCCAAATCACTTCCCATGTTGTACACCCAATGCCGTAGGCAGACTCTTTCATCATGACAGGCGTTTGTTCAAACACATCACGCATAACAGAAGCGATATAAGGAATGATCATGATAGCGAGGATAACGCCTGCAGCTAAGATCCCGATACCAAAAGCAGGGCCAGAGAAAAGCTCGCCAACGATAGGAATAGAAGAAAGCACATTACCTACCGGCTCTTGGAAATAGGTTGCAAAGAGTGGTGCGAAGACAAACAGTCCCCACATACCATAAACAATACTTGGAATAGCGGCGAGTAACTCAATAGCGATACCTAACGGGCGTTTTAACCAATTAGGCGCTAATTCAGTTAAGAAAAGAGCGATACCAAAGCTGACAGGAACGGCAATAACCAGTGCGATGACTGAAGTTACAATGGTGCCGTAAATGGGTACTAGTGCCCCAAATTCCTGAGCAGGAGGATCCCACTCTTTCGACCATAAGAATGAAAGGCCAAATTGTTGAATACTTGGCCATGAGGCGAAAATCAGTGAAACAATGATACCTGTTAAAAGCAAAAGTGTAATCAACGCAGCTAGACGAACCAGTGCGCTGAAAATAACGTCCCCTCGTTTACTAGGGGCCTTTATTACCGTTGTATGCTCGGCCATAAAGCCTCTTTTAATTTATTACCCCCTGTTTTGCAGGGGGTGAACGTTAACTTATCTCTTAATGGTTCCCGGTTTTATTAGTAAATCGGTTTACCATTACTGTCTTTAATACTTGTTTTCCATGCTGCACGAATTTGCTCTACAACTTCTGCGGGTAATACGGCGTAATCTAGATTTTTCGCTTCTTGATTACCTTTGTCGTAAGCCCAGTTGAAGAAATTCAGTACTTCTTTACCTTTTTCTGCATTTTGCTGTTTCTGATGCACTAAGATAAAGGTGGTGGAAGTAATCGGCCATGCGTTTTCACCTTTCTGATTAGTCAGGTCTTGTGCAAAGCTTTTGCTCCAATCAATTTTTCTTGCTGCGGCACTAAAACTGTCTGCTGTTGGTGCGATTGCTTCGCCGTCAGCGGTGACTAATTTAGTATAAGCAAGGTTGTTTTGTTTTGCGTAAGCATATTCAACATAACCAATTGAACCCGGTACACGTTGAACGAATGCCGCGATGCCATCATTCCCTTTTCCACCTAAGCCTGTCGGCCATTTAACAGTAGAGCCAGCACCTACTTCATCTTTCCATGCACTATTTACTTTTGATAAGTAGCTAGTGAAAACGAAAGAGGTTCCAGAACCATCTGCACGACGAATAACTGCGATATTTTGGTCTGGTAATTTTACGCCCGGATTAAGTTTAGTGATGGCAGGGTCGTTCCATTTTTGGATCTTGCCTAGGTAGATATTACCGATAGTATCGCCATCTAAGGTCAGTTCACCTGATTTGATACCAGGAATATTGACTGCCATAACAACGCCACCAATCACGGTAGGGAATTGGAATAAACCGTCAGCTTGTAATTTATCGTCTGCTAATGGCGCATCAGAAGCACCAAAATCAACGGTATTTGCAATGATTTGTTTTACACCACCAGAGGAACCAATGCCTTGGTAGTTAATTTTGTTACCCGTTTCTTTCTGATAGGAATCTGCCCATTTAGCATAAACTGGGGCAGGGAACGTTGCGCCCGCACCAGTCAGCGAGGTCGTTGCCTGTGCAGAAAGAGCGGTCATTGAAAACGCAGCGGCAATGACACTAGTCAGGGTGGTACGCATCAGTTTCATAATCCCTCCTGTGGGATAGGTAGAATAATTTTCGACATCTATCAACTTCGGTTACGGTACGCACAGACAATAGGTCAGTTTGATGACAATTAAATGTCTTAATTGTGACAGTTTTATGACAAAGCAAAAAAATGATGAAATATTTATAGGAGGAGAGAAATTAGAATGAAAATGGCGTCATAAAAAAGCACTTCAATACTTGAATTAGAGAGGACTAATCATCCTCATCTTCACGCTCTTTTAATGGGAAGTTAGCTCGAATTAATAATCCGCCTTTAACGCTATCATCAAGTTCAACATAACCACCATGAGCATCCATAATACGGCGAATAATAGATAAACCTAAACCTGCACCCGTTGAACTACGCGCTTGTTCACCTTGAACAAAAGGTTGGAAAAGACGCTGTCTATCTTCTTGTGGGATACCGGGACCATCATCTTCAACTTGGAACCAAGCATATTCTTCATTTTTGCCACTTGAAACGCTTATCCAGCCATTACCATAGCGAGTGGCATTCACAACCATATTGGTAAGTGCTCGTTTTACCGCAATAGGGTTAGCTGTGATATTAATAGGTTCAGGATGAAGATGTTCTTCACTGATTTTCCCTGAATTAGATTCGGCTGAAATGACTTCTTGCAATAGATTATTCATATCACACAGCTCTAAAGACATCTCTTTACCCGTGCGCATATAGTCTAAGAATTGCCCAATAATAGAATCACAATCTTCGATATCTTTATTGATAGAGTCTGCGAGGTAACTATCTTCGGGACTCATCATTTCCGTTGCTAGACGAATTCGAGTCAATGGCGTACGCAAATCATGGCTGACACCTGCCATAACGAGTGTTCTATCATTATCTAATGAGCGAATTCCTGATGACATCTGGTTAAAGGCACGAATAATTGAGCGCATTTCAGAAGAGCCAGATTCAGGAATAGGAGGAGGAATAACTCCTTTTCCGATGCGACGCGCTGCATATTCCACTTCATTAAGTGGGCGATTTTGAAAACGACTATAGAGCCAGAAAAAAGCGACAACGATAATAATAAAAATAATCGCTTGCCGATAAACGGGGAGTAAGAAGTTTTGCCCTAATTCAGTCAACGGAACACGTATCCAAAGCGAGGGAGACATATGTGTATTGACCCATAAAACAGGGTATTCCAGCGTATTCTCAATCCAAATTTCGGTTTCTCCCCCCAGATATTCAGTCATCTGTTCACTTAATTCATCATCTATTTTTGCCCAATAAAGGCCTTCTTCAAGTGCTGCTTTTTTATCAAAGAAAGAAATGCCTAATTCGTTATAGATTTTATTGCGTAAAGCAGGGGATATTTTTAGCGGGGTGCCATCAACGAGGATCAATTCTTCAGGCATTAAAGTGCGTATTTCATACGCTAATACTTTATTGAATTGCTGAAGGCTTGGCCCAACAATAAGATGCTGCACAACGATATAACTGGCTATCAAGCTAAAAAAAAGTAGCGAGATAACCAGAAATAAAGAGCGTGTTAGTTTATTGTGAGGGGAAAGCCTCAGCCTTCTCATTGAGCGCTGGTTCCATCAGGAACAAAGACGTAACCAAGACCCCAAACCGTTTGAATGTAACGAGGGTGTGTTGGATCTTCTTCAATCATGCGACGTAAACGAGAAATTTGAACGTCAATTGAACGCTCCATAGCACTGTATTCTCGACCACGAGCAAGGCTCATTAATTTGTCACGAGATAGTGGTTCACGAGGGTGTGATACCAGTACTTTCAATACAGCAAATTCACCACTCGTCAGAGGCATATGCTCTTCTTCGTGGAACATTTCGCGTGTACCAAGGTTCAGCTTGAACTTACCAAAAGAGATAATGGCGTTATCTTGTGAAGGTGCGCCCGGTAATTCATTTGCTTGACGACGAAGAACGGCGCGAATACGTGCGAGTAATTCTCTTGGGTTAAATGGTTTTGAGATGTAATCATCAGCACCAATTTCAAGCCCAACAATTCTATCAACCTCTTCCCCTTTCGCAGTCACCATAATAATAGGGATAGGGTTGTTTTGGCTTCTTAAGCGGCGGCAAATAGATAGGCCATCTTCACCTGGAAGCATTAAATCGAGCACAATAAGATGGATAGATTCGCGAGTGAGCAGACGATCCATCTGATCGGCGTTTGCAGCAGTACGGATTTGAAAACCCTGCTCTGTCAAATAGCGCTCTAAGAGTGAACGTAGACGTAAATCATCATCCACGATTAGCACTTTATAACTTTCTTGCATTTTTTAAGCTCCCGAAGTGCAAATGCTTTTATTAGCGAATTCTATCATCGATAAGAATATTAAACCAAAACCAAAGAATAAATGTTAATGATTTATAAATAAAACTTGTTCATTAGCCCTAGGAAAGGGGATAAAACTATTTATTTATCTTATTCCGAATGATATTTGATAGATAATACGCAGTAATTAACTTCACCACCTGGTGTCTGCACACTAATTTCATCATCAACTTGTTTACCAATGAGCGCTCTGGCAACGGGTGAATCAATAGAAATCCACTGTTTTGCTGGATCAAACTCATCGGGACCCACAAGTCGAAAAGTTTTGACGTTTTCGTCATCATCTTCAAGCGTGACCCAAGCACCAAAGTAGACTTTTCCTTCTTGGCGAGGATCGGGGTCAACAATTTTTAGTTCATCAAGGCGTTTTGATAAAAAACGAACACGTCTATCAATTTCACGTAATCGCTTCTTTCCATAAATATATTCAGCATTTTCTGAACGGTCGCCTTGGGCTGCTGCTTCTGAAACCGATTGTGTAACACGAGGGCGCTCTTCTTTCCAAAGATATTTTAGCTCTTTGTCTAAGGCATACCAGCCATCGCGAGTAATATAGTTACTTTTTGCCATTACGAATAAAAACTATCATCAACATTGAATTTCATAAAGGTACTATAGCGTGAATGTTAAAATAATCTGTTAATTTCCTCATAATTGTCGAGCTAGATGGGAAATTTGCCAAATTTTTTTAGTGCTCTGCGTGTATAATAGCCATCTTTTTTAACTATTCCTCTCGGTAGGTAAATATTTTATGAATGAATCATTAAGCCGAATTATTGCAGATGAGCTCTCGGTTAAGCCCCAGCAAGTCCTTTCGGCGATAACGTTACTGGATGAAGGGAATACGGTGCCATTTGTTGCCCGTTATCGTAAAGAGGTCACAGGCGGATTAGATGATACGCAATTACGTCAATTAGAAACTCGCCTCGGTTACCTACGGGAACTCAACGATCGCCGCCAAACAATTTTAAAATCAATTGAAGAACAAGGAAAGCTGACGCCTGAATTGCGATCTTCAATTAATGAAACTCAAAGTAAAACAGAGCTTGAAGATCTCTATCTTCCTTATAAGCCTAAGCGCCGTACTCGTGGTCAGATTGCGATTGAGAATGGATTAGAACCCTTAGCGGATTTACTGTGGAATGAACCACAAAATAGCCCAGAAGAAGCGGCAGCCGCTTATATCAACACAGAAAAAGGTGTTGATGATACGAAGGCGGCTTTAGATGGCGCGCGTTATATTTTGATGGAGCGTTTTTCAGAAGATGCTGGGTTATTGGCAAAAGTTCGTCAATATCTATGGAAAAATGCACATCTTGTTGCCAAAGTGATTGAAGGTAAAGAAGCCGAAGGGGCGAAATTTAGTGATTATTTTGATCACCATGAGCCAATCGCTAATGTTCCTTCTCACCGCGCATTAGCGATGTTTCGTGGTCGAAATGAAGGGATACTTCAATTATCACTCAATCCAGATCCGCAATTTGAAGAAGCGCCTAAAGAGAGCTACGGTGAACAACTGGTCACGGAACATTTAGGATTACGTTTAAATAATCAACCTGCTGATAGCTGGCGTAAAGCTGTTGTGAGTTGGACTTGGCGTATTAAAGTTTTAATGCATATTGAAACAGAATTGATGGGTCAATTACGAGAAAAAGCGGAAGAAGAAGCGATTAATGTTTTTGCTCGTAACCTTAATGATCTACTGATGGCGGCTCCTGCTGGCATGCGTGCCACAATGGGGCTCGATCCTGGTTTACGTACTGGTGTTAAAGTTGCGGTTGTTGATAGCACGGGTAAATTAATTGCTACAGATACAATTTATCCACATACAGGACAAGCTGATAAAGCAGCGGCAAGTGTAGCTGCGTTGTGTATTAAGCATAATGTTGAACTGGTGGCGATTGGTAATGGTACGGCATCTCGTGAAACAGAGCGCTTTTTTGCTGAAACAGTAAAACGTTATCCAGAAGTCAAAGCGCAAAAAGTGATTGTCAGTGAAGCAGGTGCATCGGTGTATTCTGCGTCAGAGCTTGCGGCTAATGAATTCCCTGATTTGGATGTTTCTATTCGTGGTGCGGTTTCTATCGCGCGTCGCTTACAAGATCCGTTGGCTGAGCTTGTAAAAATCGATCCTAAATCGATTGGGGTTGGTCAATATCAGCACGATGTTAGCCAAACATTATTAGCGAGAAAACTGGATACTGTTGTTGAAGACTGTGTGAATGGTGTTGGTGTTGATTTAAATACAGCATCAGTACCGTTATTAACGCGTGTTGCAGGGCTTAGCCAATCTATTGCTCAAAATATTATTAGCTGGCGTGATGAAAACGGTCGCTTTGTCGATAGAAAACAGTTACTCAAAGTGGCGCGTTTAGGGCCGAAAGCCTTTGAGCAATGTGCCGGTTTCTTGCGTATTCGTGATGGTAAAAATCCGCTAGATGCCTCAACGGTTCACCCTGAAGCGTACCCAGTAGTTGAAAATATCCTGCAATCTACACATCAAAAAATTGATGATTTAATGGGTAATAGCACTTTAATTTCACAAGTAGATGCAAGAGCATTTATTACAGAGCAATTTGGTTTGCCAACAATTAATGACATCTTAAAAGAGTTAGCAAAACCGGGACGTGACCCTCGTCCAGAGTTTAAAACTGCAACCTTTGCTGAAGGTGTCGAAACGATGAATGATTTAGTCAGTGGCATGATCCTTGAAGGAACTGTGACTAACGTGACTAATTTCGGTGCATTCGTTGATATCGGTGTACACCAAGATGGTCTGGTTCATATCTCTTCTTTAGCAGACAGATTTATTGAAGATCCACATACAGTGGTGAAAACCGGAGATATTGTTAAAGTTAAAGTTCTTGAGGTTGATTTAGCTCGTAAACGTATAGCACTGACTATGCGTTTAGATGAAGTCGCAGGCGATAGTGATAAAAAACAATCATCATCAAATAATACGAATTCTGCTAGAAACAACAAAGGACAGAAACCAGCCCGCAATAACCGCCAGACAATAAATAATGGTAATAGTGCGGGAAATAGTGCAATGGGTGATGCTTTAGCTGCCGCATTTGGAAAAAAACGCTAATAGCGCATTTATTGCTACCGTATTAGTCGGTAAAAAGAGTAAAAATCATGAGCGTGATATAACTAATATTGGTTATATCACGTTTTTTATTACACATTATTTAGATGTTGCTTTTAGATAAAAATATTTATAAAAACTAATTAAATAGCAACGTAATACAAATTCTTTTTCATTTTTTTATAAGTTTAATTTTAAGCTGACTTAAGGGATATTGATAAAATAATAGATAAAGCATTCTCTATTTTATCTCTATATTTATTTGTTGTTGTTTTTATCACCCATCTTCTATTCTCCCCGCCGCTGATTGCCTTTATATTATAAATAAGAGCTGATGTATCTTTTAACCTTATTATTACTGAGGTTTATAAGTGTGGGCTTTATGAGCTAAAACTGAAAATTATTATTTCCGTTTATATCAACTCTATTTCAATTAATAGAATGAATATCTATAGATTTATTTCACCTTTATTGGGTTATTAATATGAATTTAAATAAATTATCGCTTGGTTTGATCTTGGTTTCTGCATCATTACTTGCAGGATGTGCATCAGAATCTTCACGCTCTTTAGAAGTTGCTAAAGTTGCAACCTATAACACAACTTATACCGGCACTAAGAGCGCTATTTCTATTGGTAAGTTTGATAACCGTTCTAGTTATATGAATGGAATATTCTCTGATGGAGTTGATAGATTAGGAAATCAATCCAAAACGATTTTAATGACGCACTTACAGCAAACAGGGCGTTTTAATGTATTAGATAGAGCTAACTTATCTGAATTAAAAGAAGAAGCGGGCATTAAAGGCCAAAGCCAACAGTTAAAAGGTGCAACATATGTTATTACTGGCGATGTCACTGAATTTGGCCGTAAAGAAGTTGGTGACCGTCAATTATTCGGTATTTTAGGCCGTGGTAAAACACAAGTTGCTTATGCCAAAGTGAACTTAAACGTTGTGAATGTGAATACATCAGAAGTGGTGTTCTCATCTCAAGGTGCGGGCGAATACGAGCTTTCTAATCGTGAAATCATTGGGTTTGGTGGAACAGCAAGCTATGACTCAACACTTAACGGTAAAGTGCTTGATTTAGCTATTCGTGAAGCGGTTAATAACTTAGTTGCAGGCATTGAAAGTAATGCTTGGCAGCCTTCAAAATAATGCACATTTTATAAGGATATAACGATGTCAAAATCATTAATAAGCCTTGTTTTTGGTGCATTATTACTGACGGGCTGTACAAGTGGTCCTAAACCACTTTATAACTGGGATAGTTATCAACAAGTGGTGTATCAGCACTATCAACAAAGTGAAAGTGATCCTCAAGCACAAATCGATGCATTAAAGAAAAGTATTGAGCTTTCTCGTGCCAAATCATTAGGTATTCCACCGGGATTACATGCACATTTAGGTATGTTATACGGTGCAACAGGTGCATTAGATTTAGCGATGGCTGAATTTAATGAAGAGAAAGCACTTTACCCAGAATCAGCGGAATTTATGGATCGCCTGATGAAAAATAAAGGAATGCAAAAATGAGTCGCTTATTCACTTTAATTTGTTTGGCTTTTGCGCTGGTATTAACGGGATGTGCCCAGCCTGTTAAAACAGATTACTCCGCATTTAAGCAGAGTAAACCAAAGAGCATTTTAGTCTTGGTGCCCCAAAACCATACAACAGAAGTTGGAGCTGGACACAGTTTCTTATCTCAAGTGACGTACCCATTGGCGGAAGCCGGATATTATGTGTTCCCTGTTGCTGTCGTTGAAGAGACATTTAAGCAAAACGGCTTATCCATGGCTGGGGATATTCATGCAGTAAGCCCTAATAAATTACGTGAAATCTTTGGCGCTGATGCTGTTTTATACTTAGATATCACCGAATTTGGAACGTCATACCAAATTATTTCTAGTGATACGCGAGTTACTGTCGCAGCCAAGCTTGTTGATCTTCGTAATGGTGGTGTGTTGTGGAGCAGTTCTGCAACGGCATCAAGTACAGAAACAGAAGGCTCATCAGGTAGTTTAGTCGGGATGCTGGTTTCAGCGGTTGTGAATCAAATCGTGAATACAGTATCAGATAAAAGCTATCAAATTGCGGGTATAACCAGTGTTCGCTTACTTTCTGCTGGAAATGCGAATGGCATTCTGTATGGTCCTCGCTCTCCTAATTATGGTAAAGAAGCAGAATAAATAAATGCTATAAAATAAGCATAATAAAGAGAAAGGCTCTGCTTATTAACTTTAAAATAAGTAGAGCCTTATTTTATTTGTAGGTATAAATAATAATTATTCTTATTTGGTGCTAGGTAATGCTACATATATTTATTGTAAGATAAACGTGAAGTAGAAGAGTGAATAAAAGAGATGAATTGTTATTGAAGAGATAAACCATCCTTGGTTGCTAGTCCGTTTCCTTCCGTGGTTAATAATCCATAATTCGGGTATATAAAAGAGACTGATTAAATAAGAGAAACGTCAATTAGAATAAGATAAGGTATGGGGGATGCTATCTTTCCTTGTAATATAGCGACCTTTATTCTTTAAATGAGCCTCAAATTTAAATCAAAACACGACCTAGTTGGATATTAATCAATGTTTGTCTCTAGGATATGTAATATTATAATTTAGGTAAAGATATAATTGTTACTATTATTATAATCATCGAATTAAGAGGGAATAAAAGAATAATAAAACTAATATAACGAGATATTTAATTAATTTAAATCGTATTTTGAGTAATATATCGTTTTAAACTCGGCGTAAAAGTTTTCTTCTGATATTTCGCGATGAATTAAAACTACTAACATATTGAATAAACTTAATTTATTCATGAATATATTTAATGGATAAGACTATTTTTACATAATGTGATTTACATCACGTCGTATATTTGAATGTTATCACCTATCAATAAGAAGAAAGGGATTTATACGATACCTCTTTCGATCATATTCAGTTCTCGATTTATTGGTTACACTATTCTTTCAGATATTCATAATGTCTGTTTGCTGGTATGAAATATCAGCGGTTCACTTTTGGAAGGTAGAGGCATGTCAGAACAAACAATTATTTGGGATCTTGACCTGATCCATAAGTATAACTATTCAGGTCCTCGCTATACATCATACCCAACAGCATTAGAGTTTAATCAGCAATATGGCGATGATGATTTTATCAAAGCAACTCAACGTTATCTTGAGCGCCCTTTATCGCTTTATATTCATATCCCTTTCTGCCATAAGCTGTGCTATTTCTGCGGCTGTAATAAAATTATTACGCGGCATAAACATAAGGCAGATGAATATCTTGATGTTTTAGAAAAAGAAATTATTAACAGGGCTCGTTATTTTAAAGACAGAAAAGTGACTCAAATGCATTGGGGTGGGGGCACACCTACTTTTCTGGATAAGCAACAAATTAGCCGATTAGTTTCGCTATTACGTCACCATTTTCATTTTGTTGATAATGCAGAACTCTCTATTGAAATCGATCCTCGTGAAATTGAGCTAGATGTTATCGACCATCTGCGCCATGAAGGATTTAATCGCCTAAGTATGGGTGTGCAAGATTTCAATAAAGAAGTACAACAAAAAGTCAATCGAGAGCAAGATGAAGCGTTTATTTTTGCATTGGTAGAGCGTGCGCGTGAAGTGGGTTTTCACTCCACCAGCATTGACTTAATTTATGGTTTACCTAAGCAAACCAAAGAGAGTTTTGCCTTTACATTAAAACGCGTTATTGAATTATCACCCGATAGATTAAGTGTTTTCAATTATGCACACTTACCTAATTTATTCGCTGCTCAGCGTAAAATTAAAGATGAAGATCTCCCTTTAGCTGAAGAAAAATTAGAAATATTACAAGAAACAATTTCTACGCTGACAACAAACGGCTATCAGTTTATTGGTATGGATCACTTTGCTAAACCTGATGACGAATTAGCAGTTGCTCAGCGCAAAGGTATTTTACATCGTAATTTCCAAGGCTATACCACTCATGAAGAGTGTGATTTATTAGGCATGGGAGTTTCTGCAATAAGTATGTTAGGTGATAACTATGCGCAAAATGAAAAAGTATTGAAAGAGTATTATGCGCGTGTAAATAGTGAAGGAAATGCACTATGGCGAGGTTTATCTCTGACTAATGATGATTGTATTCGTCGAGATGTAATTAAAACCTTAATTTGTAATTTTAGTCTGCGTTTTTCTGATATTGAAAAAATGCACAATATTGTCTTCCATGACTATTTTAAAGAAGATTTAGAATTACTTGTGCCAATGAAGGATGATGGTTTAGTTGAAATAACAGCGGACGATATTCAAGTTACACCACGAGGACGTTTGCTAATTCGTAATATCTGTATGTGTTTTGATACCTATTTACGAAATCAAATGCGCCAACGTCAATTCTCGCGTGTTATTTAATTGATGAAGGGTTAGAGGATCAATATTCCTCTATCCCTAACTCTTTTAATTTGCGGGTTAATGTATTTCTACCCCAACCTAATAATCTTGCCGCATCTTGTTTATGCCCTTGTGTGTATGCCAAGGCACTAAGTAATAATGTGCGTTCAAATTGAGGTAGGGCATCTGTTAAGATATTTTCTTTTCCTTCCCCTAATGCTTCATCTGCCCATAATGAAAGGTGCTGTGACCAATGTTGAGAAGAAGCAATTCGACTGATATTTTTGGCTTTCTCATCAGGTTGGCGAATTTCTTGTGGTAAATCTTGAGGCATTATCTCTTGGCTTGCCGTCATTACGGTTAACCAGCGACACACATTCTCTAATTGTCTGACGTTACCTGACCAGTTGTATTCCATCATTATTTGCAAACTTTGCTGATGAAGCGCTTTGGTTTCGACACCTAATTCTTTTGCTGTTTTTTGTAGAAAATAGCGTGCTAAGCTGGGAATATCTTCCGTTCTATCTCGTAATGGGGGTAACTGAATACGTATTACATTGAGTCGATGATAGAGATCTTCACGAAAATCACCTGCTTGAACTCGCTTTTCTAAATCTTGATGTGTAGCGGCAATAATACGTACATCGACTTTTACAGGGGCATAACCACCTACTCGATAGAATTGCCCTTCAGCAAGGACTCGCAGTAAACGTGTTTGAATATCAAGAGGCATATCGCCAATTTCATCAAGAAACAGTGAGCCGCCATTCGCTTGTTCAAATCGACCTTGTCGTACTTGAGAAGCACCTGTAAATGCGCCTTTTTCGTGACCAAAAAGCTCTGATTCAATCAGATCTTTAGGAATGGCTGCCATATTTAAGGCGATAAAAGGAGAGGAAGATCTTGGGCTGTGGCGATGTAATGCATGTGCCACTAATTCTTTCCCTGTCCCTGATTCCCCATTAATCAGCACACTAATTGAAGAGCGAGAAAGCCGACCAATAATACGGTAAACCTCTTGCATTGCAGGTGCTTCGCCAATCATATCTGAAACTGATTGCAATGAAGTTTCATCGTTATTCGGTTGTTTTTGCTCGCGATAATGAGTAATGGCGCGATCAATTAGTGCCAACGTTTCGTCGATATCGAACGGCTTTGGTAAGTAATCAAAAGCCCCTTGTTGATAGGCATTAACAGCAGCATCGAGATCGGAATGTGCCGTCATAATAATAACGGGAAGAGTTGGATATTGTTCTTTAATTATTTTTAGAAGAGATAAACCATCAATATCAGGCATACGAATGTCTGATAACAATACATCAGGTATTTCTGTATTAAGTGCATTAAGCACATCATTCGCATGTTCAAAGGTTTTACATGACAGACCTTCACGAGAAATAGCGCGTTCAAGTACCCAGCGAATAGAGCTGTCATCATCAACAACCCATACATTTCCTTTTTGCATTGGTTATCTCCTACTTAATTGGTAAATAAATAGAAAATTCAGTATTCCCGGGCCAACTGGTAAATTCAATTTTACCTGCATGCTGATCCACTAAATTACGTGCAATAGATAGCCCCAATCCATTGCCACCTTCTCGACCACTAACCATGGGATAAAAAAGTGTATCTTGCAGATGAGGAGGAATGCCATCACCGGTATCAATCACATCAATGCGAGCAACAAGGCGATGGCGTTCGCCATGAAGCGTGACTTGAAAAGCAGTACGGGTACGTAAAATAATCGTCCCTCCTGTTTTTTCAACGGCTTGTAAAGCATTGCGTGTAATATTTAGGAGTACCTGTTCTATTTGATCTGGGTAATGTGATAACTCAGGTAAACTCGGATCGTAATCTTTCAATAAGGTGACATTTTCAGGGCATTCAAGGGAAATAAGCTGAGCTACGCGCTCCACAACATGATGAATACTCTGATGGGTTTTTGTCCCCGGATGTTGAGGACCAAGCAATCTATCCACCAGCACCCGTAGGCGATCAGCTTGTTCAATAATGACTTGCGTGTATTCCGTTAAGGCAGGATCAGGTAAGGATTTTGCTAGCAATTGAGCTGCACCTCGTAATCCTCCTAACGGGTTTTTAATTTCATGTGCCAGCCCCCTAACCAATTCCCTAGCAGCCATTTGTTGGGCTTGTTGGATCTGCTCTTGGCTTAACCGGCGTTGACTATCCATAGGCGCCAGTTCCAGCAAAATATGTTGCTCGGAAATAGGTTGGGCACTGAGCGACATTGTGTGTGATTGGTTATTGACAACCAATATCACTTCATTGTCGGTAAAGCTTTGTCCATTCGCTAATGTTTCACGCATTAAATCAGCATCAAAAGAGTAATAGCTGAAAAGGGCAGTGAAAGGCGTTTCAAATAGTTTTCGACGGCTTTGTGCTAAAACCTGTAACGCAGAATGATTTGCGTAGCAAATAATAAACTCTTTGTTGATAACCAATACAGAGTGTATCAGTGAGTCTAAAATTAATGTGTTGTCAGGTAAGTCTGCCGTTTCCATATTGAATACCCCATTGCACCATTTTAGTGCATCTTACCTTTATTACATTAATGAACCAATGCGTAAGTGAAAAGACTGACTCCTTAAGTGGGAGAAAAGTGCCCATCCGAAGATGGGCAAAATAGCTTCACGGCAAAAAAAACAGTTTTACATCTAGGCTTAAGTGTTTATTAGTAAAAATAGTCTTAAGCGCTGTAATACATTTCAAATTCAAGAGGATGCGGAGCCATACGTACACGTTGTACATCAGCACGTAATAATTCTAAATAAGCATCAATAGCATCATCAGTAAATACACCACCGCGAGTTAAGAATTCACGATCTGCATTTAATGTATTTAATGCTTCTTCTAATGAACCTGCGACAGTTGGGATCTCTTTCGCTTCTTCTGGTGGTAAGTCATAGAGGTTTTTATCCATAGCATCACCAGGGTGAATTTTATTGATAATTCCATCAAGACCAGCCATTAACTGCGCAGCAAACGCAAGGTAAGGGTTTGCTAACGGATCTGGGAAACGGACTTCAATACGGCGCGCTTTCATGCTAGCAACAACTGGAATACGAATTGACGCTGAACGGTTACGTGCAGAGTAAGCCAGCATTACAGGTGCTTCAAAACCCGGAACTAAACGTTTGTAAGAGTTAGTGGTTGGGTTAGTAAATGCATTTAATGCACGAGCGTGTTTGATAATACCGCCGATGTAATACAGTGCCATTTCAGATAATCCGCCGTATTTGTCACCTGCAAACAGGTTTACGCCGTTTTTAGACAGTGACATATGGCAGTGCATACCTGAACCGTTATCACCAACTAATGGTTTTGGCATAAAGGTCGCTGTTTTACCAAATACGTGAGCTACGTTTTGTACCACGTATTTATAAATTTGAGTTTCATCTGCTTTTTTGGTCATGGTATTAAAGCGAGTAGCCACTTCATTTTGACCCGCAGTTGCTACTTCATGGTGATGAGCTTCAACAACTAAGCCCATTTCTTCCATGATGTTACACATAGTAGAACGAATATCTTGTGATGAATCAACGGGTGGCAGTGGGAAATAACCCCCTTTAACCATTGGGCGGTGACCTTTATTACCGTCTTCATATTTGGTATTGGTGTTCCATGCAGCTTCAATATCATTGATAGCGTAAGAAGCGCCTGAAATATCGTTTTTGAAACGAATATCATCAAACAGGAAGAATTCTGGCTCTGGCCCAAACAGCACTGTATCTGCGATACCACTTGATTTTAAATAGTCTTCAGCACGTTTTGAGATTGAACGTGGGTCGCGATCGTAACCTTGCATTGTGCCAGGTTCTAAAACGTCACAACGAATAATCAGGGTTGGATCTTGGAAAAATGGGTCAAGCATTGCAGTTGTTGCATCCGGCATCAGCACCATGTCTGATTCGTTAATGCCTTTCCAGCCACCAATAGAAGAACCATCGAACATTTTTCCTTCTTCAAAGAAATCATCGTTAACCTGATGAGCCGGAATAGTAAGATGTTGTTCTTTACCGCGGGTATCAGTGAAACGTAAGTCAATATATCTAACTTTATGTTCTTCAATCATGGATAACACATGTTCAAGGGACATAGGAACTCTCCTGGCGAATGGTTTTATTGAGTGCAGTGGCCTTACACATTTTTCGGTGAATTTTTTGCTCACCTAAATTCTATTGCGAAAAGCATGCCAACTTATCTAAAAAGGGATATATACTGTATTGATGAAGTTTAGTGTAGAATATCTCCTGTGATTTTTTAATTATTGCACAAAGTTGGTGCAAATTAAGCCTAATTAGTTGCACTATTTTGGTGCAATTGAACGGATGCTACTAAATTCTGAGGCGTGAAAAGGATCACAATTCAATTAATTGCATATTGTTAAGCAATCATTATTGTGATCTTGTTTAGTCTCTCGTCTAAAGCGTGTACAATACTGCGCTTATTTCTACAATGCCTGAGGCAAATTTTGTGATCGAAAACTTGCGTAATATCGCCATCATCGCCCACGTTGACCATGGTAAAACAACTATCGTCGATAAATTACTACAGCAATCTGGTACGTTCGGCGAACGTGAAACCGTTGCTGAGCGCGTGATGGACTCAAATGATCTCGAAAGAGAGCGCGGAATTACTATTCTTGCGAAAAATACAGCGATTAAATGGAATGACTATCGTATCAATATCGTAGATACCCCAGGACACGCCGACTTCGGTGGTGAGGTAGAACGCGTTATGTCTATGGTAGACTGCGTTCTATTGCTGGTTGACGCGATGGATGGCCCAATGCCACAAACTCGTTTTGTGACACAAAAAGCGTTTGCTAACAACTTAAAACCAATTGTTGTTATCAATAAAGTTGACCGCCCTGGTGCGCGTCCAGACTGGGTTGTTGATCAGGTATTTGACCTGTTCGTAAACTTAGGCGCAACTGACGAACAACTTGATTTCCCAATTATCTATGCATCTGCATTAAATGGTATTGCGGGAACAGATTACAATGACATGGCTGAAGATATGACTCCGTTATATGAAGCTATTGTCAAATATGTAGAGCCACCAAAAGTTGATCTGGAAGGCACATTCCAGATGCAAATTTCTCAGTTGGACTACAACAACTACATGGGTGTTATCGGTATCGGTCGTATCAAGCGTGGTAAGGTTAAACCTAACCAGCAAGTTACTATCATCGATAGCGAAGGTAATACTCGTAACGGTAAAGTCGGTAAAGTGTTAGGTCACTTAGGCTTAGAACGTATCGAAGTTGACGTCGCAGAAGCTGGCGATATCATTGCCATCACAGGCTTAGGCGAACTGAATATTTCTGATACGATCTGCGAAACAGGTGCTGTTGAAGCATTACCTGCATTAGCCGTTGATGAACCAACTGTTAGCATGTATTTCTGTGTTAATACTTCACCTTTCTGTGGTCGTGAAGGTAAGTTTGTGACTTCTCGTCAGATTTTAGATCGTCTGAAAAAAGAGTTAGTCCATAACGTAGCATTACGTGTAGAAGAAACTGAAGATCCAGATGCATTCCGTGTATCAGGTCGTGGTGAGCTTCACCTGTCAGTTCTGATTGAAAATATGCGTCGTGAAGGTTACGAATTAGGTGTATCTCGTCCTAAAGTTATCTTCCGTGATATTGACGGCCGTAAACAAGAGCCTTTCGAACAAGTTACTATCGATATTGAAGAACAACACCAAGGTGATGTGATGCAAGCGATGGGTGAGCGTAAAGGCGAAATGCGTGATATGCAACCAGATGGTAAAGGACGTGTACGTTTAGACTACATTATCCCTAGCCGTGGTCTGATTGGTTTCCGTACTGAATTTATGACCATGACATCAGGTACTGGTTTACTGTACGCAACATTCAGTCATTATGATGATGTTCGTCCAGGTGAAATCGGTCGCCGTAATAACGGTGTTATGATCTCTAATGGCCAAGGTAAAGCCGTTGCTTACGCACTGTATAGCTTACAAGACCGCGGTAAATTATTCGTTACTCATGGTGCAGAAGTTTATGAAGGCCAAGTAATTGGTATTCATACTCGCTCTAATGACTTAACAGTAAACTGTTTGACGGGTAAAAAGCTGACTAACATGCGTGCTTCTGGTACAGATGAGGCGACAACGCTGACTCCACACCTGAAACAAACATTAGAACAAGCATTAGAATTTATTGATGACGATGAGTTAGTTGAAGTAACTCCGCAGTCTATCCGTCTGCGTAAGCGTTATCTGTCAGAAAACGATCGTCGTCGCGCTTACCGTAGCAAAGACTAATTCGTTATTCTGATAACATAATTCTTAGGGCGCGTTAGCGCCCTGAGTTTATACTCGTCATACTTCAAGTTACAGAGGCGTTGACTACACTCAGTTAGTCGAGTCACATAGCTTATCTATGTTCCCCGTCTATCTGTAACTCAAATTATTTAGAGTATAAGTACTATAAGACGAATGCGGTGGTTTATTTGCCATCGCATAAGTTTTTCTCTTCCTGTCTTTCTTTTCTTATCTTTTATTCCCCAAGTTGCATTTACAACTTAGGCGTTATTTTCTGGTATCAATATCAAAAGTCATCATCCACTCTATTATGCATTATAGATAATGATGCTTTTAGTCTCATTTTTCGTCTCTCCCTATTCTGGTTTTATGTTTTACAAAAAAATTAAGTGTGATTATTGTACTTTTTTGGTGTTTAAGCCTGTTCAGTAAAGCGATTTATGATTAAAGTAAAATGAGTTTTCTATTATGGAGAGGATTTATGCTTTATATCTTTGATATGGGTAATGTGATTATTGATATCGATTTTAACCGGGTATTCGCAGTATGGAGTAAACTCAGTGGTGTTCCATTAGCGAACATAAAAAAGAACTTCACCACAGGAGAGATCTTTAAATTACACGAACGCGGCAATATTACAGACATCGAGTTTGCAGAAGAAATCAGTTCAGAATTAGAAATGAATTTAAGCTTTGAACAGTTTGCTGAAGGATGGCAGGCTATTTTCGTCGCATTACGCCCTGAAGTCATTGATATAATGAATAAGTTAAGAGAGCAAGGACATCGGGTCGTGGTGTTATCAAATACTAACCGTTTACACCAAGATTACTGGCCGGAACACTATCCTGAAATAGCTGCCTCAGCAGATTTCCTCTATCTATCTCAAGATATCGGTATGAGAAAACCTGATCCTGAAATCTATAAATATGTTTTACAGTCTGAAGACGTCGAAGCACAGAATGCCGTTTTCTTTGATGATGTGAAAGCCAATGTTGATGCAGCCATTGCTGTGGGTATGAAAGGTGTACATGTCATTGATAAACAAACTGTCATTGACTACTTTAAAGATTATGATTTTTCTCTCCCAGTAGAAGAATAATGCTATTGTAAGAATAACAATGGATTGAATTTGTTATCCTTTTTTATTGATTTATTTTGGAGAGAGTATGATCGCGTTAATTCAACGAGTGACACAGGCAAAAGTGGATATTGCAGGTGAAACAGTCGGCGCTATTAATCAAGGTTTGTTGGTTTTATTAGGTGTAGAGAAAGACGACAACGAACAGAAAGCCAAAAGATTATGTGAAAAAGTGTGCGGTTATCGCATATTTAGCGATGAAAACGACAAGATGAACCTAAATGTGCAACAAGCAGGTGGTAGTTTATTAGTCGTCTCTCAATTCACCCTTGCCGCAGAAACACAAAAAGGAATGCGCCCTGGTTTTTCGAATGGTGCCCCCCCTGAATTAGCGAAAAATCTCTACCACTACTTTATAGAACAATGTCAGCAACAAGGTTTAGAAACACAAACAGGTCAATTCGCCGCGGATATGCAAATCACACTGACTAATGACGGTCCAGTCACCTTTTGGTTGCAGGTATAACGCCGAACATGTAGTGATGTTAAAAGGAGCTCAGATATGTACCATTTACGAACCCCAAAAACAGAGGCGGAATTTGATGCCTATTATGCTTTTCGCTGGGAAATGCTTCGTAAACCTCTACATCAACCTGAAGGCTCTGAAAAAGACGGTTATGATACCCTTGCTCATCACCAAATGGTTGTCGATGAAACCGGGCAACCTGTCGCGATTGGGCGGCTTTATATTAATGCGGATAACGAAGGCGCTATCCGCTTTATGGCAGTACGTACAGATGCACAAGGTAAAGGATTAGGTACTCTTGTTGCTATGGCGCTAGAGTCATTGGCTCGCCAAGAAGGCATAAAACGGATCGTGTGTAGTGCAAGAGAAGAGTCTGTAAACTTCTTTGAAAAATTGGGTTATGAAAATTGTGGTCTAGTCACTGGTCCACAAACTACACCCATTAAGCACTTCTTTATGAAAAAAAGTATTGAGTCTTTAGATGACATTCTTCATCGACCAGATTGGTGTGCTGAATTACAAAAACAGTGGCATCAACATATTCCTTTAAGTGAGAAAATGGGATTACGTATTACTCAATATACGGGAACTCGTTTTTATACCACTATCCCAGAAGCGGGAAACCAAAACCCTCATCACACTATTTTTGCTGGCAGCCAATTTTCACTCGCAACATTAACCGGTTGGGGATTGATTTGGCTATTAATGCGAGAGCATAAGTTGCAAGGTGATATTGTGCTGGTGGATGCTCATATTCGTTATCGCAAGCCTGTATCAGGACGCCCTGCAGCCGTTGCAGATATGGAAAATTTAAGCGGGGATTTAGGGCGATTAGCGAAGGGCAGTAAGGCTCGCATTAAGCTAGATGTTGATATTTGTGGCGATGAAGGTGTTGGTGCTGTTTTTAGTGGTACTTATATTGTATTACCTTCACAAAATAAGCAATGTTAAGCGTACTTATTTTAATTAATTGAATTTAATCTATTTTTTACCGATCTTATCGACGTTTTTGTTATCTTTTCTACGTTAAAGCGTGGGGATAATCAATCTATGCTCTAATGCTTATTTTATAGTGTTTCTATCGCTATCCAATTGATGTATATTTCGCAGTTTACGGAGGGAAGCATGGACACCAATTTATCTACTCGTCTTAATAAATATATCAGTGAAAGCGGGATCTGCTCACGTCGTGAGGCTGACCGTTATATTGAGCAAGGACTTGTCCTTATTAATGGCAAACGTGCCGGTATTGGCGACCAAGTATTTGCGGGCGATGAAGTCAAAGTCAATGGTCGATTGATTGAAGCACAGGATAACTCTGAGCTAGTTTTGATTGCACTGAATAAGCCAGTAGGTATTGTCAGTACCACAGATGATGGCGAGAAAGATAATATTGTTGACTATGTTAACCACAGTACTCGTATTTTCCCGATTGGACGTTTGGATAAAGACTCTCAAGGGTTGATTTTCCTGACCAACCACGGCGATTTAGTGAATAAAATCCTACGTGCAGGTAATGATCACGAAAAAGAGTACCTCGTGACAGTGAATAAGCCGATCACTGATGAGTTTATTCATGGAATGGGTGCTGGTGTTCCTATCATGGGACAAAAAACCAAGAAATGTAAGGTTAAGAAAGAAGCGCCGATGGTGTTTCGTATTACCTTAGTTCAAGGGTTAAATCGTCAAATTCGTCGTATGTGTGAATATTTTGGTTATGAAGTCACTAAGCTTGAACGTATTCGTATTATGAATGTGAGCTTATCAGGATTGCCTGTTGGTGAATGGCGTGATCTGACTGATGATGAACTAATTACCTTATTTGAGGCGATTGAAAAATCAACTTCTGAAGCACCACCGAAACCAAAGCAAAATAAGCCGAAGAAACAAGTCAGTAGTAATGCAAAAGCATTGGGTATTCATATTCCTCAAACAAAAACCAAAGAAACGGAAAATAATTCCCGTAAGCGTTTTGTTCAGCCTGGTCGTAAAAAGAAAAAACGCTAAGTTTATTTTTGAAGATGCGATAAAAACAAAAAAACACCTGAAAGGGTGTTTTTTGTTTGTTCTATTTAAGACAAATTATACATCGATAAAATTAGTCTAAATCAAGTTCATCTAATTTATTTTGGCGACGTTCAAGTACGATAGCTGCAAGTTCAGCATCCATAACTCGCTCAATCAATGCATCATAATCTTCTTTAGAAAGGCAATAGAACAACGGAGTTTTGTTGTCATCACACACAAGCAGTGTGCTGTTATCTTCAAGTGCAGTTAAAGGAGATTGTTGAAACACATTTAAAGATATTTTTTCAGGGGAAAAATCTTCGTCAGACATGAAAACTCCACAATAAAGAAAAGGGCAATAGCGCATTGTAACGCTTTTTATAAAGGGAGCAATCCGTGCTCCTGCGAAAGATCAATATTATAGGTGATTAATTATTTCGCCATTTTGTATCACTGAGTTGAGTATTTGTTGCTCACCTTTACTTCCAGTTAATGTACCATTAAGTGTTGATTCCACTGGGCTTGAACGTAAATCTCCTTTCAATTTTAGTGTGAATTGACCTATTTCGTCAGAGTAGGTTGTTTTTAAACCCAATGTGTAAGGCGTTGATAAAGGTACATTTAGTCCATTAGCAATAAGTGAGAATTGGCGCTGTTGGTTAGATTGCACTAAACCGGCTGAACCTCGAACAATGCCGTCACCAATAAATGCTGAATATTGCTCAACGATAGCGTTGTCTTGTTGAGTGACAATTTTTAAATCAGGGCGACGTAATTCAATACGATTTAATGTACCACTATCAGCATTAAATACCGCTGAGCCTTGCCATAATCCCCATTCCCCTTCTTTTGCAATGACTAAATTTTGCAGTTTTCCTGTTAAGTTGGTGAATTGGAATGGAAATTCTGGCGTGATATCAATCAAGATGGATTGATTGATAGATAATTGTTCGACAGTGATATTTTGAATATTACTCTTATCATCTATTGGTTTAGCTAAAAAAGTGAGCCAATTTTCAGGTAGTGTATATAAAAGGCCTGATAATGTAGCGTCTTGGATCGTAATCGTTTTATTGTCTTTATTCCAATTACCAGCAAGCTTAATTAAGCCTTTCTCGTAGCGTAGGCTGAGGCTATCTAGATTGAGTTGATGATTTTGTTGATTAAGTTTTGCGATAAGATCAGTGAAGTGTTCATCTTGAAAAACAACATCATTTGTATTGAGTTCACCAGTTGTAAATGAAAGAGCGTTATCCCAATTAAACTGAGAGAATTGCCCATCAAAACCACTGACTGCCCACTGTTTTCCTTCAGCAGTAAAATCAACAATATTAAGTGTTCTTATACTAATACGAGGGTAATTAGAGAGAGACTGAATTAATTCGTTAAAGGTTTGCGAGGATTGCCAGCGCAAGCCATTCATATAAACTTCATCAAGTTTCCATTGATTATCTTGATATTGCCCGCTCAAAGATAGTGAGCCATTAAGTAGACGAGTACCTAATTTCTCTATTTGAATACTATTTGGTTGATATTGCCCAGAGATAATAAAATTACTGAATTCATTATTATTTATCATGCCGTTAGCAATAGAAAACTGGAAATGACCCGCTCCAATCAAGTCGGTTGATGTTGGGAACCACGGCGTAATACCGCCAGTTACTTTCTTGGCATCAAAAGAAAAATCAGTTTTTTCACTGCTTAGCGCCATATTTTTAAATTGTAAGATATCGGCACTTAAGGGTATTGAAGACATTTTATCTGCAAACTCAATATTGCCATTTTCTAATGTAATTTTTTGCAGATGAGAAGGGGTGGTAAAAAATTGCCAATTAAATCGAATTTGTGCTGATTTTGCCGATACTGTGGCTTTATCTTGTTTAGGATTAACGAGGAGATCATGAACAATGACTTGCTCGGGTTGCATAAGATCATGCTCAATACCTGAGAAGCGAATATCATAGTCAGTGTATTGTGTCAGCCATTCACTGGTTTTCTGCGCGCCCCACTGAGTCTGAATAAAAGCGTAAATTATAATAATAAATAAAATAACGATAAGTATCAGAGATACCAAACTTTTCATCAGCCAGCGCATAACCCTTCTCCTGTTTTATACTCCATCAAAACATTATACAGTTATGCCTGAAAACTAGACGATGCTCAAGTATTCATCGGATAAATCAAAGAGATTTCACTCATTTATTAAGGATGTTAGATATTCTAGTTGTCAGGTTTTCTGTCTTGGGTAATTGTTTTAAATGACTGTTTACCTCCTCTAGTATTTTCATCACCAATTGGGCATGTTGTGCTTCTGTTGTACTTAATTTTTGCTGATAAAGTTTATTACTGTAGTTAATTAACTGAGAAATCAAATCATTAGGTTCAAGACTGCCAGAACGGTAAACATCGTGAAGATTAGGTGTAATGTAAGATTGATTCTGTAAGTAATTAAATGAATATTTAAGGGCATCCACTGTAGGCTTATTAAGATATGGATTGGTTAAAAACGTATCTAAATCTTTTTTAATATGCTCTAAATTGAATTCAGCAACAGACTTATTTCCTAAATAAGTAAATTTATGCTCACTATTAAATAATGAAAGAATAGAGTCTTTGAGATAAGTAAAAAATTGCCCAATAGTTTGTATATGAAAATATT
Organism: Proteus sp. fly-1013; assembly: GCF_040140245.1. Taxonomy (NCBI): domain Bacteria; kingdom Pseudomonadati; phylum Pseudomonadota; class Gammaproteobacteria; order Enterobacterales; family Morganellaceae; genus Proteus; species Proteus sp. fly-1013. The sequence continues at coordinate 197,504 of NZ_JBEEWD010000007.1, forward strand.
GAGTAGACGGATAACTTTTTAAGTATTCGAGTGCAGGGTTTTTAATTGGGTTCAATGGTGTAGCCATGTTATTTTCCTTTGATTTTCAGTATTGAGATAAAGATTTACCGTAACGCAAAGGACAATACTTTTATAAAAATACCATTGACCTAAAGATGATAAATAAAGCGCTATTTTCATAATCCCAAATAGCGCTTTACTCATTTGTTGCTAGTTAATCATTATTTTTCTGGTGGGAAAATCAGATTTAAAATAATGGCTGTTAAACCGCCCGCAGCAATACCTGATGACAGCAATGTTTTTAGCCAATCAGGAGCAAACTGTAATATTTGAGGCTGTTGCGAAACGCCTAAGCCTACTGCAAGTGAAATAGCAAGGATCATGATAGCTCGGCGGTTTAATGCCTCTTTAGACACAATACGTACACCGGACGCAGCTATCGTACCGAACATCACTAATGTGGCTCCGCCTAATACTGGCTCAGGAATTCTTTGTACAAATTCAGCAACGAAGGGAAATAAACCCAAGATAACAAGCATTGCTGCAACAACATAACCTACGTAGCGACTAGCAACACCCGTTAATTGGATCACTCCATTATTTTGACCAAAACAAGAGTTTGGGAAGGTATTGAAAAATGCTGAAACCATGGAGTTAATTCCATTAGCTAATACGCCCCCTTTAATGCGTTTCATATACAAAGGACCACTGACGGGTTGCTCTGAAACATCAGACGTTGCTGTGATATCACCAATAGTTTCTAGCGAAGTGATCATAAACACCAGCATTAAAGGAATAAGTAAATGCCAATCAAATGACAGCCCATAATAAAATGGCTCAGGAATAGTCATAAAAGGTGTTTCTTGATGTTCTGCGGGTGTGGGTAACATATCTAAAGCCCAAGCAAGAACATAGCCCACAGCCATTGCAATGACTAAAGAAGCTACTCGTAAGTAAGGATTTTTTTGTCGATTAAGTAAAATAATAACGATAAGAACAGAGCCTGCTAATAACAAGTTTTGTGGTGAGCCAAAGGTATTATTCTCGATAGCTGCATAACCACCACCAATAGAGGTTAATCCAACTTGAATTAAAGAGAGGCCAATTATCATCACTACAACACCTGAAACTAACGGTGTAATGATACGTCTTGCTAAGTGAAGTACACGAGAAAGAATAATCTCGGTTAATGAGGCAACCATTAATGTCCCAAAAAGGGCTGCCATCATCGTTGGAATATCAGCTCCACCATTTTTAAGCGCTAACCCCCCCATAATGAGCGGAGCAACAAAGTTGAAGCTCGTTCCTTGAATTGATAACAACCCTGAACCTATCGGACCCCAAGCTCGAATTTGAATAAGAGAGGCAATGCCTGATGCAAATAAAGACATGCTGATAATGCGTTGGGTATCGTGTGCAGGTAACCCTAATGCTTGGCAAATGAGGATCGCAGGTGTAATAACCGCGACAAACATGGCTAAAAGATGTTGGCAAGCAGCAAAAAGTGTTTGTGGTAATGGCGGTTTCTCTTCTAAAGCAAAAAGAAGTTCGCTATTTTTTTTAATTGAAACGTCACTATTTTTAGGCAATTTTTGATTTTCTGAAGTAACCATGGTGTGAATTTCTTATTCGACAAAAACGGTATTTTAATGATCTGCGCCACAAAAGCAATCGTTTGCGTAAAAATGATGTTATCAAAATGCATAAGAGGCGCTCACATTTTTATATGTTTTAACTTGTGTTTGTCTCCGTTTTTTTTTCTAATCGGGGATACCTGCTTTTGGCGTTGTTTATGGATGAACTTAGCGTCGTAGTATTTTTATATAAAATTAACAAATAAGACGGGGTACATAAATGTATCATCTTGATGTTTATGGCACGCTGGTTGCGGCCACTTTGGTTCTCTTGATCGGACGTAAGTTAGTGAAATCTGTTCCTTTTTTAGAACGGTATACGATCCCAGAACCGGTTGCAGGTGGGCTACTTGTTGCAGTTCTTCTATTAGCATTCAAATCTTTTATGGACTGGGAAGTGAGTTTTGATCTCTCACTTAAAGATCCATTAATGCTGGCCTTCTTTGCAACAATTGGTTTAAACGCAAACCTCGCGAGCTTAAAAGCGGGAGGAAAAGCGCTTTTTATTTTCATCTTTGTTGTTGTTGGGTTGTTGCTAGTGCAAAACACAGTCGGTATTGCATTGGCGAAAATGTTAGGTCTTGATCCATTAATGGGATTACTGGCCGGTTCGATTACATTATCGGGTGGTCATGGTACAGGGGCTGCTTGGGGTAAAACCTTTGTTGAAAGCTATGGTTTTATGAGTGCGTCTGAAGTGGCGATGGCTTGTGCGACCTTTGGTTTAGTTTTAGGGGGATTGATTGGTGGCCCAGTTGCACGCTACTTAATCAAAAATATCCCAACGCCGGGATTAGGTGCTGACGACCATGAAATGCCAACAGCGTTTGAGAAGCCAACAACAGGTCGAATGATTACTTCAATGGTTTTATTAGAAACTATTGCGATGATCTCTATCTGTTTAATGGCTGGTACGTTCCTTTCTCAACTGTTAGAAGGTACGGCATTCTCACTACCGACCTTTGTGTGTGTTCTGTTTATTGGCGTGATTTTAAGTAATAGCCTTTCAATGCTTGGGTTCTACCGAGTTTTTGATAGAGCAGTGTCAGTCTTAGGTAACGTGAGTTTATCGTTATTCTTAGCAATGGCATTAATGAGCTTGAAATTATGGGAGCTTGCGTCACTGGCGATCCCGATGCTGGTTATTCTAGGCGTTCAGGCGGGAGTTATGGCGTTGTACGCTATTTTTGTGACATTCCGTGTGATGGGTAAAAACTACGATGCGGCGATTTTAGCGGCGGGTCACTGTGGTTTTGGTTTAGGTGCTACACCAACGGCGATTGCGAATATGCAAGCTGTAACAGACCGTTTTGGACCGTCTCATCTTGCGTTCTTAGTCGTGCCAATGGTTGGGGCGTTCTTTATTGATATTGTGAATGCGATAGTGATCAAACTGTATCTACTGCTGCCATTCTTTACGCCTATAGCGGGATAGTTTTACTGTTATAACTTGAGAAATATCTCTGTATTAAATCGCACCCCAACGTTGGTTTTCAGCATTGGGGTGTTTTTTATGGTGTGTTCTATTTCAATATCGCACTAAATCGCGTTTAACGGCATGCTAAGGCTATGCAAAAAGTGGTCTTACGCTTGGCTATATTGTGTCTTGGCAGGTAACCAGCGTTCGATTAAGGCTTGAGAATGCTTAGGATAGTGTTGATGTAGGTAACGAGCGATACGTTGAACTTCAGGAATAAGCCCTTGATCACGTAATAAATCAGCGACTTTAAATTGTGCATTACCCGTTTGTTTCGTGCCTAAAAGCTCACCGGGGCCACGAATTTCGAGATCTTTTTGTGCAATGACAAAACCATCATTGCTATCCCTTAATACCTGCAATCGCAACCGCGCGGTTTGAGTGAGTGGTGTTTTATATAACAAGACACAATGAGAGGCGATAGCACCTCGACCTACACGTCCACGTAATTGGTGTAACTGTGCTAGCCCTAGTCGTTCTGGGTTATCAATGATCATCAAACTTGCATTAGGTACGTCAACGCCAACTTCAATCACTGTTGTTGCAACTAAAAGTTGTAGCTCATTTTCTTTAAATGCCGCCATTACAGCTTGCTTCTCTGCGGGTTTCATTCGCCCGTGTACTAATCCTACTTTGATTTCAGGGAGCGCAATTGTCAGCTCATCATAGATAACTTGGGCTGCTTGTGCTTCAAGTACTTCCGAATCTTCAATTAAGGTACATACCCAATAAGCTTGTCGATCCTCTTCTGTGCAAGCTAGTCTAATGCGTTCAATAATGTCATTACGGCGAGTGTCAGGGATTGCGACAGTGGTAACAGGTGTACGCCCTGGCGGTAATTCGTCGATGATAGAGGTATCCATATCAGCATAAGCGGTCATCGCTAATGTGCGTGGGATTGGCGTTGCTGTCATCACCAATTGATGAGGGTGAAAGCCTTGCTCTTCACCTTTTTTCCATAAGGCAAGGCGTTGATGCACACCAAAACGGTGTTGTTCATCAATAATCACTAAGGCTAGAGAGTGAAATTTAACTTGTTCTTGGAAAATCGCATGTGTTCCAATAATGATCGATACTTCACCATTCGCAATAGCATTTTGCTGCGTTTCGCGGGCTTTCCCTTTCTGTTTTCCTGCCAACCAACCTACTTGGATACCAAAAGGCTCAAACCATTTCCTAAAGGTTAATGCATGTTGCTCTGCCAATAATTCTGTTGGTGCCATTAAAGCCACTTGCTTGCCATTAGCAATAGCACGTAACGCACTTAATGCGGCAACTAGCGTTTTACCTGAGCCTACATCTCCTTGGATCAATCGCATCATTGGATAGTCTTTTTCTAAATCTGTTTCTATCTCATTGACGACACGTTGTTGTGCATTAGTCGGGGTAAAGGGGAGAGAGGCGAGAAACTGCTGACGTAATGTTGATGTATTTGGCATAAACAATGGCTCTGCACGATAAGATTGTGCGCCAGCTCTTGCATTGAGCATACCTAGATTGTGAGCCAGCAATTCTTCAATAATTAGCCTTTTTTGTGCAGGGTGCTGTCCTTTCTCAAGCTCTGCAAAAGCGATATCTGGAGGCGGATTATGCAGTGTACGTAATGCAGTAGCCAACGGCGGTAAACCGTGGATAAATTGCTCAGGTAATAATTCGTTAATAGCACAGGTATCAAGCAATTCTAATGCTTGCTCTATTAATTTACGTAATGATGTTTGGCGTAAGCCTTCTGTCGTTGAATAGATGGGAGTGAGTGTTTCTTGCAGTTTAACTTCAGAGCCTGCAACTTTGATTTTATATTCAGGGTGAATAATTTCAGGGCCCCGACTTCCTCGCTTAACTTCGCCATAAGCAGTGACTTGTTTACCTTGAGCAAGGTTATTTTTCATCGCCGCTGTAAAGTTAAAAAAGCGAAGTGTTAAAATTCCAGAGCCATCAGAAATTTGGCAGGTCATCATTTTACGACGACCAAAACTGACTTCAGTTCTTAATATTTCGCCAGAGACAGTGGCAGGAATACCGGGAAGGAGATCACTGATAGCATAGAGGTGCGTTTGATCTTCATAACGCAAAGGAAGGTGGAGTAACAAATCCTCAATAGTCACAAGCCCTATTTTTGCCAGCTTGTCTGCCTGACTTGCACCTACGCCGTGAAGAGTGGTTAAGGGGATTGCATCAAGCAGTTTTCCTTTCATGGGATCAATACTCCGTCTTTTTTAATTTCCTAAGTTGTTTTTGCGTCATTTGCATTTCCGCCCACCATGATTCAGGGGCTTCAATTTCACCGCTGCCATTAATATAAGGGCGAGGCAGTCCTTTACGACGAGAAACTTCTGCCAAAACCGGGTATCCGCCTTCAAAGAGAAGAATTTGCTGTTCTTCTTCTGTTAAGGTGCTCTCTGTTCGGTTATACATACCCGCAGCCTGACGTTGGCGTTGTGCTTCATATAAAATTAGTGCACTGGCGACAGAAACATTTAGGGATTGTACCATTCCCATCATCGGCACAATAATATCTTGATCTGCAAGCGCGATAGCATCTTGTGAGATACCCGTTTTTTCTTGTCCCATAATAATACAAGTTGGGCGCGTGTAATCAATCTCACGAAAATCAACCGCTTTATCTGAGAGATGAGTCGCAAGAACTTGCATACCTTGGGCTCGAAAGGCGTTAACCGCGTCTGTGATAGTAGGATGAGTTTCTACATTGACCCAGCTATTACTTCCTGCTGCGGGGGAAACTAACATCCGCATTTTTTCTTCAGGCCAAATAGCATGAATTTTAGGAATACCCACAGCATCAGCCGTTCTGATAACGGCTGCAACATTATGGGATTTATGCACTTCTTCAAGGCAGACGGTAAGATCAGGCTGCCGCATCGCCATCATTTGGCAGATGCGGGCATATCGAATTGAATTCATGACTAGTTTTTATTACGGCTAACGCGCAGAACGTCTGGCATGATGCGAAGTTTACGCATGATATTGGCTAATTGAATTCTGTCTTTCGCCGTTAAGCGAATAAAAGCACAATATACGCGACCGTCTTTCTCTTCTGTATTCATACTTTGAATACTTGAGTTAGCATCGTTAATAGCTGCGGTTAAGTTTGCTAAAGCGCCTTGGTGGTTAATCATATCGACTTTAATTTCAGTAATGAAATCGCTGTTGATCTCTTTATCCCACTCGACAGGCATGAATTTTTCAGGCTCTTTTTGGTAACCACGAATATTACGACAAGATTCATGGTGAATAACCAAACCTTTACCTGGGCTAATATGTGCAACGATAGGATCACCCGGAATAGGGCGGCAACATTTAGCGAAGGAGATTAATACGCCATCAGCGCCTTTAATTGGGAGTTTAGGTGTTTCATCATTGGTTGTTTCTGCTTGTGCGTTTTCATCTTGATTTTGACTATCAATCAATAAATTACGCGCAACAACAACGCTCATGGTATTACCTAAACCAATTTCAGCCATTAAGTCGTCGATTGAATGAAGCTTCATACGCTTCAACTCGCGCTCAATATTTTCAGCTGAAATATCAGCAAGCTTGTGCTCGCCTAATGCGTGATTAAGTAAACGACGACCTAGATTAATAGAGTCTTCACGTTTTAGGTTTTTCAGTAGTTGTCGAATTTTAGAGCGTGCTCTTGAACTGACAACAAAGTTTAGCCAAGCCGCATTGGGCCTTGCACCTGGAGCGGTAATAATTTCAACCGTTTGTCCGGTGCGTAGCGATTGTGAAAGTGGGTAAGGTTGTCTATCAACCCTTGCACCTACACAGGCATGACCGATATCAGTGTGTACAGCATAAGCAAAATCGACAGGAGTAGCGCCTGTTGGTAATTCAACAATGCGACCTTCTGGCGTGAAAACGTAGATTTCATCAGGAAAGAGATCGGATTTTACGTTCTCAATAAATTCAAATGAGCTACCCGCGCTTTGTTGCAATTCAAGTAAACTTTGCATCCAGCGTTGAGCTCTAACTTGTGCCGTTGTGCCCGGTTGTTCACCTTGCTCTTTATAAGCCCAATGTGCTGCAACCCCCATTTCTGCCATTTGATCCATATCTTCAGTACGAATTTGCACTTCAACTGGCACGCCATGAGGGCCAATAAGTGAAGTATGAAGAGATTGATAGCCGTTGGCTTTTGGGATTGCAATATAGTCTTTAACTCGACCGGGGCGCGGTTTATAAAGACTGTGCATTTGACCTAAAACGCGATAACAGGTATCGACTTCTTTCACGATCACGCGAAAGGCGTAAATATCCATGATCGAGTGAAAACGCTGCTCTTTTAACAACATTTTCCGATAGATAGAGTAAAGGTGTTTTTCGCGACCGTTAACTTTGCATTCGATATGCGCTTCTGTCAGGCGACCTTCAATTTCAGAGAGGATTTTATTAATCATCTCTTTACGATTGCCTCGAGCTGCTTTAACGACTTCTTTGATTACACGGTAGCGATTTGGATGTAGCGCCTCGAAACCCAGCTCTTCAAGCTCTGTTTTGATATGGTGTATACCTAAACGGTGTGCGAGAGGGCTGTAAATTTCGAGTGTTTCACGAGCAATACGGCGACGTTTATCTGGGCGTAATGATCCCAGTGTGCGCATATTGTGAGTTCGGTCTGCCAGCTTGATCAAAATGACGCGGATATCTTTTACCATCGCCATAATCATCTTACGGAAGTTTTCAGCCTGAGCCTCTTTTTTGTCTCTAAACTTCAATTTATCAAGTTTAGACACCCCTTCAACAAGATCGGCAACCGTACTACCAAAGAGGCTTTCGATATCTTGGAAGGTTGCAGGTGTATCTTCGATAACATCATGCAACAGCGCCGCCATCAGCGTTTGCTGGTCTAATCGCATATCTGCGAGAATACACGCAACCGCAACAGGGTGAGTAATATAAGGCTCACCACTTGAACGAGTTTGTCCCTCGTGGGCATTTCGGGCGACGATAAAGGCTTTTTTAAGTTGTTCAACTTGCTCCGATGGCAAGTATTTTTGAACGATTTGATTCAGGCTTTCAAACAGGTACAAGGCAGACCTACCCCTATTTTATAAAACGATTAACGACGACCTTCCGCAATCGCTGAAACAGCTTGTAATTCTGCTGCTTCTTGCTCTTGTTGCTCTTGGCGTTCACGAGCATCAAGAATTTTACCGTTAATCAGGCCTTCTTCGATTTCACGTAGCGCGACAACAGTCATTTTATCATTTTCTTCTGGAACTAAAGGATCTTTAGCGCCAACTTGTAACTGACGCGCACGACGTGCTGCGACCAGAACGAGGTCAAAACGGTTACCAATTTTCTCTACAGCGTCTTGAACGGTTACGCGTGCCATATTTGTGTTACTCCACCATTAACGAAATGACTGGGCATAATACTGAAAGTTAACTCAGTCTGCCAATAATTTGCTGATTAAATCACCATGTCGTAGCGTTTGACGATCAAGGCGTAATTTTTCTGAACGAATAATTGATTGTAAATCAGCAAGCGCAGTATTGAAATCATCATTAATCAGCAAATAATCATACTCATTAAAATGTTCCATTTCCGATACAGCTTGCGACATACGTTTTGTAATCACTTCTTCGCTATCTTGCCCACGTCCACGAAGTCGGCGGTAAAGCTCTTCTTTTGACGGTGGCAGAATAAAAATACTGCGAGCTTCTGGCATCGCTTTACGCACTTGCTGTGCGCCTTGCCAGTCGATATCTAAAAAAACATCTACACCACTGGCTAAGATTTCTTTGATAACTTTGCCGGATGTTCCGTAATAGTTACCAAAAACACAAGCATGTTCGAGGAAATCCCCGCTGTCTATCATGCTTTTAAATTCTTCTTCAGTAACAAAGAAGTAATGTTCACCATGGTTCTCTCCCGGTCGCATAGAGCGGGTTGTATGAGAGACAGAAACCTGTGTGTCATATAAAGGCTGTGTTTTTAACAGCGCTTGAATAAGACTTGATTTACCCGCACCGCTTGGAGCGGAAACAATATAAAGTGTTCCTTGGATCATGATGACTTTCTGAATTTGACTGGAGAATTAAGTATAAATACATGTTTAGGGAGCAAATCCCCCATATAGTATACACATACAATGAATGACATACAGTGCCCATGTTTAATACAGGGCCATTTTTTTCTTATTACATTCTATTTTCTGAATATAGAAACAAGAGAAAAATTAAACTATGTCAATATTAACATAGAATTAAAGGCTCAGTGATAGGAATTACCTTTTATCACAATAGCGAAAAGAGATTATATTTTGAGATACCCCACAGAATCAAAAAGAACCGCTGTCGTTAAAACAGCGATTCGTTAATCTTGATTCTCGTAATTAAAGACAGGTAAGCCTAATTTATAACGAATAGCGAGAAGTCGAGCTGTTAACCCTGCAATTAGGGTAATGATGATAATGACGTCTCTTGGTAACGGTGTATAAAACAGTAATCCCATATAAAGCCACGCAGCACCAAAAGCGATACCGGCATAAATTTCTTTTTGGAAAACTAAAGGAATGGTATTACAAAGCATATCTCTTAATACGCCACCAAAAGCACCCGTAATCACCGCAGCAATAGCAGCAATAATTGGGCCATAGTCCATATCGAGTGCGATTTGCGCACCGATAATAGAGAAAACCATTAGACCAATGGCATCTAAGATAAGAAAGAGTCGCTGTAGGTGTTTCATCATGGGAGCAACCCACATGGTGATAACAGCAGCACATGCAACAGTGACGATATATTCAGGGTGTTTTACCCAACCCAGCGGGTAATGGCCGAGCAGAATGTCTCTGACAGAGCCACCACCAATGGCGGTTGCAGAGGCGATAATAATAACGCCAAAAACATCCATTTTACGACGACCAGCAGCAAGCGCACCGGTCATGGCTTCTGCAGTAATACCAATAATATAGAGAACACTAAGTAACATGATTTTCTAATTTTCTGACTATTTAGTGAGGGTAGAATAATTACCTTGCGAAAAAGTCTCGACTGAATTTTTTTAGTGCCAGGTAAAATTAATTAGTTTTTATAATGTGGAAATTTATTTCCCGATAAGGATAAATATGTCTTTTCAGGAACACCAGATTACGTTTGATAGCCGTCATCATCAGCTAACTAATATAAATGTTTGGACGCCAGATAGCCAGTGGTTAGTCTATGATGTACGTCCCAATGGGGGATCTTTTACAGGTCTAACCATAGAAAAAATTCATGCGAAAACAAAACAGCAACAGATCATTTACACAGCAACACAAGGGGCACATGCAGGGGTTGCGACAGTAAGCCCAACAGAGCCCGTGCGTTATGCCTTTATTCATGGGCCAGAAAACCCAGATAATGAATGGCATTATGACTTTCATCATCGTCGAGGTGTGATTGTTGATGAATCAGAAAATAATCGTGCATTTAATATCGACGCTTGTTCGTTGACATCACCTTATCAAGCCGGCGCATTACGTGGCGGTACACATGTTCACGTCTTTAGCCCTGACGGCACACGTTTAAGCTTTACCTACAATGATCATATTATGCATGAACTGGGGAGCGAATATGATCAACGTAATGTGGCTGTTGCTGTACCACTAAAAGCGGTTAATGTCGCTAAAAAACATCCTCGTGAATATGACGGTGAATATTTTTGCACTGTAATAAGCCAAACTGTTGCTTATCCACAAAAGGGAAGCGACGAAATTAATAAAGCTTATGAAGAGTGTTGGGTTGGTACTCAAGGTTATATAAAGGTTGATGGTTCACAGCAGCGTTGGGCTATTGCATTTATCGGCGATACCATGAGTGAAAATGGTGATAAAGTCGCTGATATTTTCTTAGTGGATTTACCTGATGATAATCAGGCTTTCAGTGTTGAAGGTGATAAACCATTGGCAGGAACGGATACAACAATGCCCGCAGTGGCTAAAGGTATTCATCAAGTTCGCCTAACAAATACAGCAAATAGGAAGTATGCAGGTGTTTTAAATCAGCCTCGTCACTGGTTAAGAAGTTCCCCAAAAGGCGATGCGATTGCTTTCTTGATGAAAGATGATAACGGCATTGTGCAGTTATATACGGTATCACCGAGTACGAAAGAGATAAAACAAGTCACTTCGCAGGATTGGGATATTCAGTCAGCCTTTACGTGGAATAGTAACGGACAATATCTCACCTTTATTTGTGATAACAGCGTGATGCTATGTAATGTGAAAACGGGTGAGTTAACTCGATTAACAGAAAGAACAGCACAGGCACCAAGTAGTGATGCAGTCGTATTCTCTCCAAATGACCAATATATTGCATTTATGCGTGATATTGATGGTTATCGCCAAATATTTACAGTAGAGACTGGGTTGTAAAGTTTTATCGTATATAAATAAGGTATCTTAAATAATAAGATACCTTTTAATTTAATAAAAAACTAATAGTTTAAATATGAATTAAAATATTTGTTTATTTTGATTTGTTTTATTATTTTTTCTATTTTAATTTATTGTGCTAAATTACTAAGCCTTAGTAAGATAATAACTAGTAATATTTAAAAATAATTTATTATAAATGGAATTATATATAAAAATGGAATTGAATTTATGCTGGTGGAATATGGGATTATCTCCACCAATAAGGTCAAGTAAGCAAATAGATATAGAAGATATCGGATTGGCAAAACAATATCTTAGAAAAATAATAAAAGAGAGAACGCTTGATATAGTTGCACTTTGTGAGATTTCTAAAAGGGAAAACATAGATTTTAAACAATTAGCTTGCGAATTAAACATGGAATATATCGATTTATCAGGAAAGATAGGCCGTATACTTATTGATATTTCTATAATGTACAATATGAATAAATTAGCATTTATCTCAAGTAAGTTTTTAACTAAACTTCAACCTGATAATAGAACAATAAGAGTGGGTGTCAGTGTTTCATTTAAAGATCTTGAAAATCAAAAAATGATCACATTCTTTTTATCACACTGGCCATCTGTACTAAGTGCTGATGAAAAAACTAGGCGTATAGCTGCCCAAGAGTTGAGAAATAGTATTGATAAGCTATTTGAAAATAAAGGAAAAGACACACAAATTATTTGTATGGGTGATTATAATACTGAACCTTATTCTGATGTGATGATTAATACATTATATGCAACAAGAGACTATCACATCATAAAAAAGAAAAGAGAACTATTATTTAATCCATTTTGGTATCTTTTGTCGGATAAGAAAACGAATAACTTAGGCACGTATTATTATAATTCAGCATCAATAAATCGATGGTATGTTTTTGATCAAATGATTTTCTCTTCTTCATTTTTATATGGGAAAGAAGACTGCTTTAAGTTAGATCTCGAACAGCTTGATTTCTATCGGATCTTAAATGATGCTAATCACTGCCTCGATGATATTTTCTTTAAAAAGTTTGATCATTATCCAATATTTTGTAGGGTTTCACATGAACGATGAAAATAATTTTTTTGAAAAGATAAAGGCTTCATTGGATAGAGCATCCTCTATTATTGATATAAAAAATAAAATAGAGAATAAAATAAATATAGTTATCGAAAAATTAGAAGTGATCACTAATAATAAAATTAAAGTATTATTTAAAGATAATCATCATTACAGCCCTAAATTTATTAATAGCGAAAGACTTATTTATATTGATAAATTAAATGCAAGTGATAAGTCTGGGTTTATATTATTTGGTTATAGTTTTAGTAAAATAAATGGTTTTCCTATTGAAATAGAAACCGAAATTGAATCTTTTTATGCGGAGAATATTGATGATTTACTGCATATTATTGTGAGTATTATTGATAAAGAATCGATAAGAATTATGGAGCTTGTTCATCATCCTTTAAAAGATAATTTACGTAAGAATAATGATGTTTGATAAAAACCGGCATTGCTTTCACAATGCCGGTTTCTGTTTTCTGGGGTTTACAACTTATTGTAAAACAGAAATATCCGCGACTTTTAAGAACAGTTCACGCAATTGGCTTAACATGGTTAAACGGTTGATACGAACTGCTTCGTCTTCATCCATTACCATGACTTTATCAAAGAAGTTATTGACCACATCACGTAATGAGGCAAGTTCAACTAATGCTTCTTGGTATTTGCGCTCTGCAAATAATGGTGCCAATTTATCTTGTAATACAGAAAGATTAGCTGCTAATTGAACTTCTTCTGGTGCTTTTAAGACGGAAGCTAAAACAGTGTCATTCAGTTTTACATCAGCGGATTTTGCTAAGATGTTAGAAACACGTTTATTGGCTTCTGCTAATGCAGAGGCTTCGTCTAATGTGCGGAAGTAAGTTACTGCTTTAACGCGAGCATTGAAGTCAGCAGGTTGTGTTGGGCGACGTGCTAATACAGCTTGAATAGTATCAATGCTGTAACCCAGTTCTTGATACCAAGAACGGAAACGACCTAACATAAACTCAACCACATCACTGACCACATTTTTGTTAGTCAGTTTGTCACCATAAAGGCGAACCGCTTCTTGTGTTAATTCTTCAATATCTAACGGTAAGTCTTGCTCAACGATAATACGTAAAACACCCAGTGATGCGCGACGTAGAGCAAATGGGTCTTTATCCCCTTTAGGATGTTGACCAATACCGAAAATACCCGCAAGTGTATCCATCTTTTCTGCAATAGCGAGGGCGCTAGCAACCGGATTAGAAGGTAATTCATCACCCGCGAAACGAGGCTGATATTGTTCTTTCAATGCAACCGCGACTTCTTCGGCTTCACCATCATGACGCGCATAATGCATACCCATAACACCTTGGGTATCTGTGAATTCGAACACCATATTGGTCATTAAGTCACATTTTGACAGTAAACCTGCACGGGTTGCTTTATTAACATCAGCACCCATTTTGCCAGCAATAAAGCCAGCTAATGCTTGAATACGGTCTGTTTTATCACGCAGTGTGCCTAAATCTTTCTGGAATAATACGGTTTCAAGGCGTGGTAAGTTATCTTCTAAACGTTGTTTACGGTCAGTTTTGAAGAAGAACTCAGCATCAGCTAAACGAGGACGTACTACTTTTTCGTTACCGCTAATGATCTGTTGTGGATCAGAAGATTCAATATTAGTGACAAAAATAAAGTTAGGTAATAATTTGCCTTGCTTGTCATAAACAGGGAAGTATTTTTGGTCACCTTTCATGGTATAAACCAGTGCTTCAGCAGGAACTTCAAGGAATTTTTCCTCAAATTTTGCTGTTAACACAACTGGCCATTCAACCAATGAAGTGACTTCTTCGACTAAGCTATCGCTTAAATCTGCGATACCGCCAAGTTTTTCAGCAGCAAGACGAGCATCATGAAGAATAATTGATTTACGTGTTTCGTAATCAGCAATAACTTTTCCGCGCTCATAAAGAATTTCAGGATACTGATCCGCATTATCAATAGTGAATTCAGCTTCACCCATAAAGCGGTGACCACGAATAACGCGATCGCTTTGGATACCTAAAATTTCACCATCAATAACGGTATCACCTAATAATAAGGTGACTGTATGAACAGGGCGTACAAAGTGAGTTTCTTTATCACCCCAGCGCATTAATTTTGGAATTGGCAATTTTGATAATGCATTGCTTACCATGCCAATCAGTAATTGGTTAACAGCTTCACCTTTTACTTCTGCACGATAAAATAACCATTCGCCTTTATCTGTTGATAAGCGCTCTGCTTGGTCAACAGTAATGCCATTACCTCTTGCCCAACCTTCAGCCGCTTTTGTCGGTTTACCGTCAGCGTCAAATGCTTGAGCAATCGCAGGACCACGTTTTTCAATGGTTCTATCTGCTTGTGATTTCGCCATATTAGCCACTTTAATGGCTAAACGGCGAGGCGCTGCAAACCAAGATACATCACCATGAGTGATATTTGCGTTATCCAGTTCAGCAGTAAAATTAGCAGCAAAAGATTCGGCTAAAGAACGAAGCGCTTTCGGCGGTAATTCTTCTGTGCCGATTTCCACGAGGAAAGTCTCAGTTGTCATGATAGCCTCTTACTTTTTACACATAGGGAAACCAAGCGCTTCACGAGAAGCATAATATGCTTCAGCAACCGCTTTGGTTAAAGTACGGATACGTAAAATATAACGCTGGCGCTCTGTCACAGAGATAGCTTTACGTGCATCCAATAAGTTAAAGGTGTGTCCTGCTTTTAAAATACGTTCATAGGCAGGTAAAGGCAGAGGTTTTTCTAACTCTAACAACTCACGAGCTTCTTTTTCATATTGCTCAAAGCAAGAGAACAGGAAGTCTACGTCGGCGTATTCAAAGTTATAGGTTGATTGCTCAACTTCATTTTGATGATAGATATCGCCATAGGTGGTTTTACCTAATGGACCATCACACCAAACTAAGTCATAAACGCTATCAACACCTTGAATATACATGGCAAGACGTTCTAAGCCGTAAGTGATTTCACCCGTAACAGGCTTACATTCTAATCCACCGACTTGTTGGAAATAGGTAAACTGCGTCACTTCCATGCCGTTGAGCCAAACTTCCCAGCCTAAGCCCCAAGCACCTAAAGTTGGGTTTTCCCAGTTATCTTCCACAAAACGAATATCATGAATTGTTGGGTCTAAACCTAATTCTCTTAATGAGCCAAGATAAAGTTCCTGAATATTATCAGGTGATGGCTTAATGATAACTTGGAATTGGTAATAGTGCTGTAAGCGGTTAGGGTTTTCACCGTAACGTCCATCTGTTGGACGACGAGAAGGCTGTACATAAGCCGCAGCGATAGGCTCTGGGCCTAATGCACGTAAACAAGTCATTGGGTGTGATGTGCCTGCGCCCACTTCCATATCTAATGGTTGGACAATGGTACAGCCCTGGCGAGCCCAGTAATCCTGTAGTGTCAGGATAAGACCTTGAAAGGTTTTGGTATCAAACTTTTGCATGTTATATCCGCATGGCGATACATAGAATAAAAAGAAAGGTTTCAGTATACCTTCTAGACGAAAGATATACAGCAAGGAATGCGGGCAATTTTCCCTCGATCAAAAAAATAATCCCTTAATTGACTTTATGACTATGCTCAAAGAATTAGATTGAATTTTTTTTCACCTATTTACATGTATATTTATACAGTATATAAAATGGTGCTATTACAAGTTATTGGTAACAAGGAATGAGAAAATGAATAAACAGCGTTGTGATTGGGTAACCAGTGATCCTGAATATTTGGCATATCATGATGATGAGTGGGGTAAACCTGAACGAGATAAATACAAGCTTTTCGAAATGATCTGTCTTGAAGGTCAACAAGCTGGGTTATCTTGGTATACCGTACTTAAGAAAAGAGAAGGTTACCGCCGCTGTTTTTTTAATTTTTCACCCGAAAAAATTGCCAAAATGACAGATAAGGATGTTGAAGCTTTATTGCAAGATCCTGCAATTATTCGTCATCAAGGAAAAATTAACGCCATTATTAATAACGCTCGTATTTTCATGGCAATGGAAGAACAAGGTGAAGATTTTAGTCAGTTTATTTGGCAATTTGTTGATAATAAACCCATTATTAATCAGTGGAATAATATTTCCCAAGTGCCCGCGTCCACAGAAATCTCGGATAAAATGGCAAAAACGTTAAAGAAAAAAGGCTTTAAATTTGTTGGTACAACAACGTGCTACGCATTTATGCAAGCCGTTGGTATGGTAAATGACCATATTCTCTCTTGCTTTTGTCGCCAAGAAGAGAGTAAAAACGCCAATAAAAGGTAAAATATGAGTTGAGTTATCTTTAATCGAGAGTGTTATTGGCTTTATATTTCAATATTTAAAATCATATTAATATTACTATTCTATCATTTCGATTATAACTATTGATGCAGGTTAAAGCTCGCGGTATGGTATTTCTTAACGAGAAAGCAACATAGAAGATACCTGCAAAGATGACTCAACTATCACAATTTGGGCAAAAGTTTGCTCAGCACTCAGGCATTGCTCGCTTGATGCAAGACTTAAATGAAGGAATACGTACACCCGGTGCTGTGATGCTAGGAGGCGGAAATCCTGCTCATATTCCTGAAATGGATAACTATTTTCGTCAATTACTTAAAGAGATGACCGAAAATGGCTCATTAAGTGATGCGGTTTGTAACTATGATGGTCCGCAAGGCAAAGATGCCATGTTACAAGCGTTGGCGGCATGTTTAAAAGAGAAGCTAGGCTGGAATATTTCGGCAAAAAATATTGCACTAACTAATGGCAGCCAAAGTGCTTTTTTCTACCTATTTAATTTATTAGGTGGCACAACCAAAGATGGGAAGAAACGTAAAATTCTTTTCCCAATTGCCCCTGAATATATTGGTTATACTGATTCTGGATTAGAAGAAGATCTGTTTGTTGCAAATAAGCCAACAATAGAAATGTTGCCAAATGGACAATTTAAATATCATGTCGATTTTGCTCATCTTGAAATTGGTGATGACATTGCCGCTATTTGTGTTTCTAGACCAACCAATCCAACAGGTAATGTAATTACTGACGATGAAGTTGAAAAGCTAGAGGCTTTAGCTAAACGGCACAATATCCCTCTGATTATAGATAATGCTTACGGTGTTCCTTTTCCGGGTATTATTTTCACTCAAGCAACACCTCGTTGGAATGACAACACTATCCTTTGTATGAGCCTGTCTAAGTTAGGCCTACCGGGAGCACGTTGTGGCATTATTATCGCCAATGAAGCGCTGATTTCAGCTATTACAAATGTTAACGGCATTATTAGTCTCGCACCCGGTGGAATTGGGCCTGCAATGGCATTAGAAATGCTAAAACGCGATGATTTAATGCGGTTATCTCAAGATGTGATAGGGCCTTTCTATCATCAACGAGTACTTGAAACTATTAATATTATCCGCCGCTACTTACCTGAAGAGCGTTGTCTTATTCATAAGCCGGAAGGTGCGATCTTTTTATGGCTTTGGTTTAAAGATTTACCTGTTTCTTGTGAAGAGCTTTACCGTCGTTTGAAAAAACGTGGTGTATTAATGGTGCCGGGACATTACTTCTTTCCGGGATTAGAAAATTCATGGGATCACGCTCATCAATGTATGCGGATGAATTACGTGCCTGAGCCTGAATTGATTGAGAAAGGAATAAAAATTCTGGCTGAAGAAATCGAGAACATCTATCAGCCAGTGAATATCTAATAAAAATGCCCCTTCAGCGAGAAGAAGGGGCAAAGACAATAACGAGGACTTTTGAGCATAAGTTTGACGGAAAGAAATTGATTACTAAAAATTTAGCAATCCGTCTCAATCTAAATTTCTTAGCACGAGAACTATTAAAACAGACATTTATAAAATCTATGGCTTAAATAAGAGCCATTCATTGCCTTAATTATCCCTCTGCTAAGCCAAATGTGGATTTTGATAACAAATTTGGTTCAACTATTTAATATATTTATTATTTTTACTACAAAGTCCATATAATAAGTGCCATTAATTGTGGTGTTATGATGCGTAAAAACATTGCTAAAGGATAAACTGTGGCATAGGAAAGCGCGGCAGCCCCACTTGAGCTATGAATTGAGTTTGCGAAGGCTAATGCAGGGGGATCGGTCATTGAACCAGCCAACATTCCGCAGAGGCTTAAATAATTAAGCTTAAAGAAGACTCTGGCAATCACACCGACAATCAATAACGGTAATAATGTAATCAAAATACCATAACCAATCCAACTCAAGCCTTGACCGTAAATTAATGTTTCGACAAATTCACCACCAGAGTTTAGCCCTACCACAGCAAGAAACATGACAATACCTAGCTCTCGCAATGCCAAGTTTGCACTTGGAGGCATAAACCAATAGAGCTTACCAAATGTACCAATACGTCCTAAAATTAAGGCAACAACAAGAGGACCACCAGCTAAACCTAATTTAAGTGCCACAGGAATACCGGGAATAAAAATAGGAATAGAGCCAAGTAGAACCCCTAAGCCGATACCAATAAAGACAGGAAGCATTTGGACTTGTTCTAATTTCTGACGGGCGTTACCTAACAGAACTGTAATGGCTTCAATAGATTCAGGGCGTCCAACAACATTAAGAATATCCCCGAATTGCAACATACTATTATTACTTGGAATAAGTTCGATACCTGCGCGGTTCAATCGAGTCACTACAACATCGTATTTTCTTTTAAGATCCAGATCTTTTAAACGTTTACTGAGCACGGAATCATTCGTTACAACGACTCGTACTGATTGAAGTAAATTTGTTGATGTTGAAAGTGAAGCATCGACCTCTTCACCAAGTACTAGGCGAACTTTATTGAGATCTTCTTTTGAACCGACAATATGGAGTAAATCCCCTAACTGAATAATTGTTGATGGCATCGGTACCATAATGTTATCTCCACGCTTTAAGCGGGAGCAGACGATGGCATCTTCATTGAGCAGAGGAATATCTTGCATTAATAAGCCATCTAAATTGGGGTTTTTAATCGCAATATTAATGGTATGTAGTGCATCTTTAGTGCTGTGTTGTTGGTTACTAAAGGCTTTTGCTTCTTCATCAATGTTGATTTTAAAGAACACACGAATAAGCCACATTACGAGAAGAATGCCACAGATACCCATAGGATAAGCCATGGCATAGCCCATTCCCATTTGTCCCACAGAAGTTGGGTCAACATGCAGATCCGTCAGTATTTGTTGCCCAGCACCTAAAGAAGGCGTGTTGGTAACAGCACCAGAAAAAATACCCAAAATAATAGGTAAAGGAACGTCAAATAGACGATAAATAGAAGCGGTTATGATTGAGCCAAGAAGAATAATTAAGATAGCGAAGGCGTTTAGTTTTAAGCCTGAAACACGTAGTGAGGAGAAAAAACCCGGACCGACTTGGATACCAATAGTATAAACAAAAAGAATAAGCCCAAATTCTTGAATAAAATGAAGAGTTTGTGCATTAAGCGAAAAGTTATAATGCTGAGCAAAGTGGCCAATAATAATTCCACCAAAAAGAACACCGCCTATCCCTAGGCTGACTCGATAGATTTTGATATTGCCAATCCAAAGACCTAGAGCGCCTGCTAATGACAACATCACCATTGTTAATGCAATATCACTCATAGAAAAGATCCTGTACCCAAAAATAAAAATGAGAAAATTTGAGCTAAAACGATAAACCTATTTTGGCAAAGAATAATGAAAGTCGCTGTGTCTTATCGCACAGATCTAGCATATATAGAGATAAAACAAACAAGAAAGATAAATATAAAGCTAAAATGTTTATTTAAAATAATGAAGGTTGAATTTTAATATCATAGAAACATAATAATTAATAATATTATTATGCTTTTTAAAATTAGATAAAGTGAAACTTTTTCACGCGAGACTTATTTATTTAATAACTAAAAAATTAAGCTTTTTTATATCATCTTTCTCTTGTCCTGTAAGAGAAAACAGGTTTAACTATATGATAAAAAGCGTTGACTACGGATCTCGTTTTATAGGTGCCCTATGATATTCAGAACGACAAGTAAAAATTTAACATTAGTCACATTTTTGACGACATTACTGACAGGTTGCTCAAGTGTTATGACTCATGCTGGCCCGAATAAAGAACTTTATTCAGGGACAAAAAATAACATGACAATGCTAAAAGATGATGAAACTGGATGGGCAATGAAACCATTGGTTATTCTCGATCTTCCTTTTAGTGCAGTATTAGATACTTTATTATTACCTTATGATTATTATACTCAGGGTGATGACAAAAGTGATAATTCACCTAAAGAACGCATAAAAAGATTGGAAAGTACAACTGCGAATAATAATCATGAAAATAAGAATTAATATCAAATTAATGACTAAATAATAAATAAGTAATTATATTTAGTCATTATCTGTTTATTTGATTATTTATTTAGTACCGTTTCTTCTTTAGGTCCAAACATTTTATTCAAACTATTAAGCTCTTGCATTTCCTTGTCACATATTACTTTTTGTTCTGACAGAGGCGCTGTCATTATCTGCTTTTTGCTTTGCTCGAAGTTAGCCTTAATCTCCGGCATATTATGTTTTAGATCTTCTCTTTGAGAAATGTACTGAATAAATCTATCCGCTTCTTTAAAGTACACTCGGCAAGCATGAACTGTAGATGCTTGAGCTGGAAGTGTGGTTGACAATAAAAGTAATGCGACACCCCACCAACATTGTTTCATTCTCTAAACTACCTACCTTATTTGACATAAGGGAATTATATAAAAAGCACACTAATTAGACGATAATAATTAAGAATAAATTTGTTATTTTTTTTCATTTTTTATGGGTAACGTAAAGAAAGCCATAGTAAAACGAAGATAGACAGGTAAGCTTGTTACAATAACGCTAAAATTCACCTCTTTTTATGATAAAAAAGTTAAAAATCAACCGTTTTGGTTGAAAACCATACGAACAGTCAGGAGATACTAAAAAAGTATTGACGGAGTGGGCTTCAGGCAGTAAGATGCACCTCGTTTTCGGCGAGTAGCGCAGCCTGGTAGCGCAACTGGTTTGGGACCAGTGGGTCGGAGGTTCGAATCCTCTCTCGCCGACCATATTAAGAAACCCCGCTTTTAAAGCGGGGTTTTGTCGTTTTAGCCTCACTAAAAATACCTCTCTGTTTTTTGCTCTCACCATAATAGTGCCTTCTCTCAATCATTTTACTTCTATCCCATCCATACCTTGCATTCGAAGTTCCTATTAAGTTTAAAAACAGAAATTCATGGAAATATTTTCCAAATCAAGAGAAATATTGGCTGGAAATGCAGTAAGTTTCGCTGATCTATAAAGTCGTTTAGGCATTAAATTATTTTAGAAGTTTTTTAATAAACAGCCTAAAGACGTCTGTAAATTTTCTTCTAACGCCACTTTTTATAGGCGATAGAACTTCTGGTAATGCTTAAAGAATATAAATTTTTCACTATGAAAGAATTAAAATCATTAATAACAGACTGAATTTCATGGTCTTATCTAGTTAAGTGATTTGCTAAGAGGCAAAAATTGATACTTTTCACTCTATTTGCTTGATTAAAACTAAAATCAGTATCCTCTAGTAAGATAATTATTTTTCTTCCATAACAGAATAAAGCGCCAAGTTCTTTGTTTCATTTCAAAATATTCGTTCAATATTTAAGCGGTTAATCACAAATTATGGCTTTTTTTAAAATAGTCATTTTACTTAAGGATTCCTTAATGTGTGGTTTTATTGACTAGATATTAGTCAGAGACTTATTTTTTTATTCTGAGTTTGTTCAATATTTGTTTCATTTGTGTTTATAACGAGTTCTTTTTACCTTCTAACACCTTATTGACGTAAGGGGATACAGTTGGTTAATTGAACAATGACAAAATAAAAAGGTATTCCGTTTTTAAACAGGAAACCAAAACACAACAGAACAATTTCGGAGAGTAATGATGAAAAGCTCCAAAAAACAGACAGGAATTTTGACCGCTACAATTGGATTGCTCGCATTAGCTGTTTCTGCGGGTGTGCAGGCAAAAACATTGGTGTATTGCTCTGAAGGCTCACCTGAAGGATTTAACCCTCAGTTATTTACCTCTGGAACAACCTATGACGCAAGTTCAGTGCCTATTTATGACCGTTTAGTTGAATTTAAACTGGGTACAACAGAAATCATTCCAGGCTTAGCTGAAAGTTGGGATGTGAGCGATGATGGTAAAGTGTATACCTTCCATTTACGTAAAGGCGTGAATTGGCATAATAGTAAAACTTTTAAGCCAACACGTGAATTTAATGCGGATGACGTGATGTACACGTTTATGCGTCAAATGGACCCGAAACATCCTTACCATAAAGTGTCTGGCGGAAGTTATGAATACTTCTCCGGAATGGATATGAACAACATGATCGAGAAAATCGAGAAGGTTGATGATCATACCGTTCGTTTTGTTTTAACGCGTTCAGAAGCCCCTTTTATTGCTGATATGGCAATGGACTTTGCTTCTATATTATCCGCTGAATATGCGGATAACATGATGAAAGCAGGTACACCTGAAAAAGTGGACTTAGATCCTATCGGTACAGGGCCTTTCCAATTACAGCAATATCAGAAAGACTCTCGTATTCTTTATAAAGCTAATGACCAATATTGGGGTAAAAAACCAGATATTGATCGTTTAGTCTTCTCTATTACACCTGATGCCTCTGTACGATATGCAAAACTGCAAAAAGGCGAGTGTCAGGCAATGCCTTTCCCAAATCCTGCTGATATTGCGAAGATGAAACAAAATAGCGATATCAATCTATTAGAACAACCGGGCTTAAACGTGGGTTATATCTCTTTTAACGTTGAGAAAAAACCACTGGATAACCAAAAGGTTCGCCAAGCATTAAGTATGGCGGTGAATAAAGACGCCATTATTGAAGCTGTTTATCAAGGCGCAGGCCAGAAAGCGAAAAACCTCATTCCTCCTACAATGTGGGGTTATAACGACGATATCGTCGATTACGAATATAACCCTGAAAAAGCCAAAGCGCTGCTAAAAGAAGCGGGTCTTGCAGATGGCTTTACTATCGATTTATGGGCAATGCCAGTACAGCGTCCTTATAATCCAAATGCCCGCCGTATGGCTGAGATGGTACAAGCGGACTGGGAAAAAATTGGTGTTAAAACCAAGATTGTAAGTTACGAGTGGGGCGAATATCTCAAACGTGCTAAATCTGGTGAACACCAAGCAGTGATGATGGGTTGGACGGGGGATAATGGGGACCCAGATAACTTCTTTGCTACGCTATTTAGTTGTGCCGCAAAAGAGCAAGGATCGAACTATTCAAAATGGTGCTATAAGCCATTTGAAGATCTGATCCAACCTGCTCGAGTCGCAGCCGATCACGACAAGCGTGTTGAACTCTACAAACAAGCTCAAGTTGTTATGCATGATCAAGCACCCGCACTGATTATTGCTCACTCGACCGTTTATGAGCCTGTGAGTAAAAAAGTAGAAAACTATGTGGTTGATCCGTTAGGCAAACATCACTTCGAGAATGTCTCTCTTAAATAATAGCAATACCTAATCGTTGGATTGCCTTAAGTACGGTGTCTTTCTTTATGAAAGGCACCGCTATTCAATAATAACGAATACATTCAGTACACTGTGGGCGCAGGGGACTTTCCCCTGATTTATCAGCGCTATCTTTTAGCTGATGTTTGAAAAGAGAATTAGGATATGCTGCAATTTATCCTTCAACGTTTGGGACTTGTGATCCCTACGTTTATCGGAATTACATTACTGACGTTTATTTTCGTCCATCTTATTCCCGGTGATCCGGTAATGATTATGGCGGGTGAACGTGGCCTTTCTCCAGAGCGTCATGCTTATTTAATGGCAGAGTTGGGGCTGGATAAGCCTTTATGGCAACAATATATCAATTACCTAAATGGTATTCTCCATGGTGATTTGGGTATCTCATTAAAAAGTCGCATTCCTGTATGGGATGAATTTTTACCTCGCTTTAAAGCCACTTTAGAACTTGGCGTTTGCGCCATGATTTTTGCGGTTTCAGTTGGGATCCCAGTTGGTGTTTTAGCTGCGGTAAAACGTGGGTCTATCTTTGATCATACTGCGATTAGTGTGTCATTAGCAGGTTACTCCATGCCAATTTTCTGGTGGGGGATCATGTTAATCATGTTAGTGTCTGTAAAATTAGACCTAACACCTGTCTCTGGGCGTCTCGCTGATAGTGTCTTTTTAGATGACAGTAATCCACTTACTGGATTTATGCTGATTGATACTTTTTTTTGGGGTGAGGAAGGGGATTTCTTAGATGCTGTTCATCACATCATTTTACCTGCCATTGTATTAGGAACCATTCCTCTAGCGGTTATCGTGCGTATGACGCGCTCTTCGATGCTTGAAGTATTAGGCGAAGATTATATTCGTACTGCAAGAGCAAAAGGTTTAAGCCGTGCTCGCGTCATTCTTATCCACGCATTACGTAATGCGATGTTGCCTGTTGTCACCGTTATTGGATTACAAGTCGGGACAATGCTGGCAGGTGCAATCTTAACAGAAACCATTTTCTCATGGCCGGGATTAGGACGCTGGTTGATTGATGCTTTACAGCGACGTGACTACCCCGTTGTTCAAGGTGGTGTGCTTTTAATTGCAACGATGATTATCTTCGTCAATCTGTTGGTTGATGTTCTTTATGGCATTGTGAATCCTCGTATTCGCCATAAAAAATAAGGAATGCATAAATGACTGAAAATAAAGTAACACCGGTCATCAGTGCACCGGCTCCCATGACGCCCTTTCAAGAATTTTGGCACTACTTTAAACAAAATAAAGGTGCCGTAGTTGGGTTAATCTATATTGTAATTATGTTGCTTATTGCAGCACTTGCAGGTTTTCTTGCGCCTCATGCCCCCAATGAGCAATTTCGAGATTTCTTATTGGCACCTCCTGTTTGGCAAGAAGGTGGAAGCTGGCAATTTATTCTAGGTACAGATGATGTTGGTCGCGATATTCTTTCGCGCTTAATGTTTGGTGCTCGCCTTTCGTTATTGGTGGGCTGTATCGTTGTTGTGTTATCACTTATTTTAGGGATCATTCTAGGGCTGGCTGCGGGTTACTTCGGTGGTCTTGTGGATATCGGCATTATGCGTGTTGTCGACATCATGCTGGCATTACCTAGTTTATTATTGGCACTAGTATTGGTCGCTATTTTTGGTCCCTCTATTGTTAATGCTTCTATCGCATTAACTTTTGTTGCCTTACCGCATTATGTTCGACTGACTCGAGCCGCTGTTTTAATTGAAGTTAACCGTGACTATGTGATTGCCTCTCGTGTTGCAGGCGCAGGTTCAATGCGTCAAATGTTTATCAATATCTTACCTAACTGCCTTGCGCCTTTAATTGTTCAAGCCTCTTTAGGTTTTTCTAATGCAATCTTAGATATGGCGGCATTGGGCTTTTTAGGTATGGGCGCGCAACCACCAACTCCTGAATGGGGAACCATGTTATCTGATGTGTTGCAGTTTACACAAAGCGCATGGTGGGTTGTGACGTTTCCTGGTCTGGCGATTTTGTTTACCGTATTAGCCTTTAACTTAATGGGTGATGGTTTACGAGATGCGCTTGATCCGAAATTAAAGCAGTAACGGAGTAAGAACATGGCATTACTAAATATTAATCAACTATCTGTTCACTTTGGTGATGAAGATACTCCGTTTAAAGCGGTAGACCGAATTAGCTATCAAGTTGAAGAAGGGCAAGTGGTCGGCATTGTAGGGGAATCTGGTTCGGGTAAATCTGTTAGCTCGTTGGCGATTATGGGGCTTATTGATTTTCCGGGACGAGTGAGTGCACAAGAGCTCTATTTTGATGGTAGAGATCTTATGAAAATCTCTGAATCAGAACGACGCAATTTGGTCGGTGCCGATGTTGCGATGATTTTCCAAGATCCAATGACAAGCTTGAATCCTTGCTTTACGGTTGGCTATCAAATTATGGAAGCGTTAAAAGTCCATCAGGGTGGAAGTCGTAAAACACGTAAACAACGTGCTATCGATCTCTTAACGCTGGTGGGTATTCCTGATCCGGCTTCTCGCTTAGATGTTTATCCACACCAGCTTTCAGGGGGAATGAGTCAGCGTGTTATGATCGCAATGGCGATCGCTTGTCGCCCTAAATTATTGATTGCTGATGAACCGACCACTGCGCTGGATGTGACTATTCAGGCTCAAATCATAGAGCTTTTGCTCGACTTACAAAAACAAGAAAATATGGCACTGGTGTTGATCACTCATGATCTCGCATTAGTGGCAGAAGCTGCAGACACTATTATTGTGATGTATGCGGGGCAAGTCGTGGAATCTGGAAAAGCATCAGAAATTTTTAAAGCGCCTCGCCATCCTTATACTCAAGCATTATTAAGAGCACTCCCAGAGTTCGCGAGTAATAAAGCACGATTAGCATCACTACCGGGCGTTGTACCGGGACGTTATGATCGACCAACAGGTTGTTTACTCAATCCACGTTGCCCATATGCTCATGATGAATGTTATAAGATTGAGCCTGAATTAAAAGAACTAGGAACGCACCGTGTGAAATGTCATACACCGCTAGATAATGCAGGGAGACCTACCCATGGCTGAAGTTAATCCCAATGTATCAACGCCCCTATTAAAAGCGGTTAATTTAGCGAAGTATTACAGCGTAAAAGGCGGGCTTTTCTCAAAAGAGAGAACGGTTAAAGCCCTTGATGGTGTCTCTTTTGAATTAGAGCGCGGTAAAACTTTAGCTGTTGTTGGTGAATCGGGATGTGGCAAATCCACATTAGGTCGATTATTAACGATGATTGAGATCCCTACTTCCGGTGAGCTTTCTTATCGTGGGCAAAATTTGCTAATTAAAGATAAATCGGCTGAGAAGTTACGTCGTCAGAAGATCCAAATTGTGTTTCAAAATCCTTATGGATCATTGAACCCGCGTAAAAAAGTGGGGCAAATTTTAGAAGAACCTCTATTGATCAATACAACACTGAATGCTTCTGAGCGTAAAGAAAAAGTATTATCAATGATGGCTAAAGTTGGATTAAAAACAGAACATTATAGCCGATACCCACATATGTTTTCTGGTGGTCAACGTCAGCGTATTGCTATTGCGCGTGGCTTGATGCTTGATCCAGATATTGTGGTAGCGGATGAACCGGTTTCTGCACTGGATGTATCAGTTCGTGCCCAAGTACTGAATTTAATGATGGATCTGCAACAAGATATGGGGCTCTCTTATGTGTTTATTTCCCATGATCTTTCGGTTGTTGAGCATATCGCCGATGAAGTTATTGTAATGTATTTAGGGCGTTGTGTAGAAAAAGGAACAAAAGCACAAATTTTTGAAAATCCACAGCACCCTTATACGCAGGCATTATTATCAGCAACACCTAGATTGACGCCTGAATTAAGACGAGAGCGCATTAAATTGACGGGCGAATTACCAAGCCCATTAAATCCGCCACCGGGTTGTGCTTTCGCTGCTCGTTGTCGTCGTGCATTTGGACCATGTAGTCAATTACAGCCAACATTAAAAGAGTATGACGGTCAGCTTATTGCTTGTTTTGCCGTGGAGCAAGATAACGCAATAGTTTAAATAAACTCATCTCATTAAATAAGAGCAATATATTGATTTATATTGTTCTTATTTTTTCATTAATAATATTTAATTAATCTTAACTAAATAATCTAATAATGATTTGATAGATATCAAATATTATATTTATGTGAATTTTTTAAAATATAAACTTCAACGATATTAAAGGGAAATAATATTTTCCATTAAGAAATATACTGTGCTTAGAATTGTGTTTTAACTCTGGATTAAGGGTTTAATAGTGTTTAATTTTATATGCTCTGGTGTTTTTTAGTGAATTGTATCTTTTCATTAATATAAAGTAGATTTGTTGTAAATAACAAAGAGAGTAAGATTTTATTTTTATTTTACTATTTTTATATTATAGCTATACTCAAATAATAATAATTATATATTTATCTACTTTCATTTTAATGGATAGGCGCTTTTTATAACGTTATTTTCTTTATTGAGAGTGATACATAATCACAAAAATACAGTATAATCACTCTGATCAGACATGTATATTGGAAATAGCAACGATGAAACCTCATCTTAAACATTCATTAACAATAAAACAGATGGCCGCTGTTGCGGGCGTTACGTTGGTGACTATTGCTATTTTTATCAGTATTCAACTTGTTTATTTGATAGATCAACGTCGTGAAGATTATCAAAATCAGCTTTTTAATGCCGGTGTAAGTATCCAGCAACCACTCGCTGATGCATTGTTACGGTCAGATTTGAACGATGCTAAACAACAGATAGTTGCACTAAAAGCAACGGGGATTTTGGGTAAAGCGATTGTCATGCAACCCGAGAATGTGCAAGTAATGAATTTAGATTTTGCACCTAAAAAAGAAGTCTCTGAATTTTCAAGTTGGCTTTTTGGTATTCCCGTTGAAGCTGTTATTCCTTTACAGCCATTAGGTATTACTTCAACAGATGATAAGTCCTATAGTGGTCATCTCATTTTGCAGGCTGACACAAACCGTTTTTATCGTTTTGCCAGTAATACTGTTGCATTGATGCTAACAACATATCTGTTGATGGGGCTTATTCTGACGGTTGCTATTAGTTGGTGTATTAATCGTATTGTTGTAAAACCTTTACGCCAAATCGCCGTCACCCTCAATAAAGATAGCCAAGTTTCAGCGTTATCTTGTCCAAAATCACATTGTGATGATGAGATTGGTTTGCTGGTTAAAGGATATAATCATCAAAAATCTGATCAAAAATTGCCGAAGGCCTGAACCTTCTTACGCCATAATGAGTCTAATCACTATAGTGATTTCATTTCATGTTTCTGTGGTGATAAAGAATGATAATACAAAAAATAGACATCCAACATCTAACATGTCTTTTGGCACTTATTGTTAAACCTCATAAGTGGTTTAATACCAAGGATTAATACAACAGAGGTTCACATGCAGGGTGTAATGACACGAATTTTATTGGGAAGCGTTATGTTCGGCGCTGTTGTTTGCCAAGTTCAAGCAGAGGCTTTACAGCCTGATCCAGCTTGGCAAGAAGGGCGACTAGCAAATGGCTTTCAGTGGCAAATCTTACAAACACCGCAACGCCCAAATGATAGAATACAGATCCGTTTATTAGTCAATACGGGGTCTTTATCAGAAAAAAGCAGTGAAACGGGTTTTTCATCCTTGGTGTCCAAACTCAACGTTTTGGAAAATACAGGTTTAACGCCAGAAAAACGCGATAATCTATGGAAAAATGCGTTAGATCCTGACTATCCGTTACCTCCAATGATCGTTTCATACGATTTTACTGTTTATAATCTAAGTTTACCGAACAACCAGCCTGAGCTGTTAAAGGATGCTTTTGCATTATTAGCAGGTATTGCTAAACCTGCACAATATACAGAAAATGCAGTTCGTAACGCAGTTCAATCTCCACTTCCGATTGCAACATTTCCTCTTAATATTGAAGATCCTATCTGGCGCTCACGTCTTGAAGGTTCTAATTTAAAAGGTCACAATCCGGGCAAACCCGTTAATCAATCTGTAAATACTAAAGAGTTGTCGGATTACCAACAGCGTTGGTATACCCCAGATATGATGACGCTTTATGTTGCAGGTAATGTTGATAATCGAGTATTGACTGAAAGTATTAATCAGGCTTTTTCATCTCTATCAGGAAAACGTGTAACACCAGTTCCAGTCCCTATTCTTGCTGATATGAAACCTGAAACGTTATATGTGCAAGAACCTATGCGTGCAAAAGACCAGATTGCTTTAATTTGGGATTTAGATTGGTCGCCAGTAAAAGACTCTGACACGTTAAATAAATATTGGTTAAGTGATTTAGCTCGTGAAGTAATTTTCGTACATTTAGGTCGTAGTCTTGAACAACGCAAAGAAAACGACAGCACTCAAATTAACATTGATTGCCGAGTACAATATCAGCGTGCAAGTTGTTCTTTAAATCTTGATACTGCCACAGCACACATTCCTGCATTAGCATCATGGGTAGGAGAAGAATTAGGTCGCTTGCGTAACCAAGGTATTAGCGATGAGTTGTACCAAGAGCTTCAACAAGAGAAACAACTTCAATTAACTCAGTTGTTTGCGCGTTATGCAAAAACCAGTACGGCTATTTTAATTAATCAGCGTCTGTTATCACAACAAAGCAATATTATTGATATTCCACCTGAACAATATCAGCGTTTACGCCAAGCATTTTTAGCCGGCTTAACAAAAGAGACGTTAAATCAGGAACTTTCAAGAATTTTATCTGAAGATATTGCTTTTGTACTAACGCAAAGTGGTGAAACGCCAACCGTAAATCTAGGTGAGTTACGTATTCAATTTGAAAAGCAAGTTCATCCAGAAACGGCAAATACACCAGCTCCTGTTGCAACTAATGCTACACCAAAATAAAGCAGTTGAAACCCCTGCGGTAACAACTCCAGTGGTGGAAACAACACCGACGAAGAAATCGTAATAAAACAGAGATAGGCTGATATTGAAAAAATATCAGCCATAAAGCAAATAAAAAGCCAAAAGTGTTATTTCTATATTTGAAGTGACCCCAAATTTTTGGCTTTTTATTTGTTTGATCTTAAAGACGTTTAAACGCTTCTTTAATAATAGCTATCAAATCTTCACGGCTATTTCTCTGGGTTGTAAAACCTGCAATAGCAATCTGTTTTTCAGGTAAATAATAAGCTACCGAGCCCCAGTAACCAAGGTGATAGTAAAGTGTGCCTAGGCTAGTTTCTTCAGCCATTAAACCTAAACGGTAATTTGCAGCACCAGTATGCGAGCCTTGCCATTTCATCTCTTTCAAGGTTGAGGGATGTAAGTAAACTCTATCTTCGAAGAGATCAGCTGTAAATTCAGCTAATTCAAGGGTTGTCATCACAAGCCCGCCACCGCCAAAAGCGTCCATTGAAGGATCAATATGAGTACCTTCATGCTCACCTGTAAATTGTCTAGCGCGCGCTTTAGGGGGCTTAGGTTGTAGCTCCAAACCTTCCCACCATGTTTGTGGTAAATTTAAGTCTTGAAAATGCAATAATTCACGAACGGCGATGGCCATATTTTTTCTCATAAACTGAGAAAGAATATCACCTAACAAAATGTAGCCTGTATCTGAATAAATAAAGCGTTTTCCTGCTGGGATAATGGGAAAACCTTGTTGAGCATAGCGTGCTATTTGCTCTTCTCGTGTCCATTTATGAGAGGGATCTTTAATCACCTCTTCAAGGTAAGCTTCATTTGCATGATCGAATAAACCACTACTGTGGCTTAATAAATGACGTAGTGTAATGGTTTTGAGATCATACCCTAGCTCTAATAATGTCTGTTGATAATTAGCACTTAAATACTTAGTTATGTCATCATCAAGGGATAGAGCATCTTGTTCCCATAAACGTAAAAAAGCGGCAGCAAGAAAGGTTTTTGTATTACTAGCGATTCGAAAAGGCGTATCTACAGTTAATTTTTTCTGGGTACTTTCGTCAGCAAATCCGTGTGCCATACCAAAGGGGTATTGAATACCAGCACCTGTGATATAGATAGCACTTGCTGAAGGTAAGGCATGAAAAGCATCAGTCATTGATTGAACCATAGTTACTTCCTTATCTGTCAGGAAAATAAATCAGCAAAAAGGGTGTACTTGGCACCCTTTATTTATATTGCAGAACTCTTTATTTACTTTTTGTTGCTGCTCGTAATTCTGTTACTGTTTTACCGCCTATTCCCCAGTTGTCTGTTTCAACTTCATCAATTACCACAACAGTGGTTGCTGGGTTTTTGCCTAATACATCAACTAAAAGTTGTGTCGCACCTGCAATAAGTTGCTCTTTTTGCTCTGCGGTTGCACCTTCGCGTGTAATTTTAATATTAACGTATGGCATTGTTTTTCCTTATTACGCTATTTATAGGCGGTTAATGCAGGGAATTAACCATATAGTTTTATCATAAAGTTAAGATGTTGATTGCGTTTCAGCCAACTGTTCTTTACGCATATTTGGGCCATCAGTAGCGATCCACGCGGCACAAAAGAGCGTTAATCGGGCAAAAAAGTAGAAAAAAGCCATTAAACCTATCACTGAACCAAATGCAGCACCTGATGGTGAGCTTGCGATTTTGGGTAGCATCCATGTCATTACCGATTTCAATATTTCAAAACCAATGGCAGCGATAAGAGTGCCTTTAATAAGTGAAATACGCTTTGGCTGGTGGCGAGGTAGGATCCACAATATCCATAAAAATAGTAAATAGTTTGCAGTAATAGAAATGGTTAAGCCGATTGTTGTCCATGCGGGGGTTAGCCATTCAATACCGTCTAATCCCAATGTATGAACAATCATCCTTTGGGCCGAACCTGCCACTGAAGTAAGCGTAATCGTGACAATTAACGCAAAAAGTAAGCCAATTAGCGCTAAAAAGTCACGAAAATAGCGGAAATAGATTTTTTCTTGCTCTTCTTTATTTCTTTCCCATACGGGGCGAGATTGCGCCAAAATGGCTTGGCGTAAATTACCCACCCAATTGACACCAGAATAAAGTGCAATCGCTAAACCGGTTAAACCAACCGTTGTACGCTGGCGAACTGCGGTATCAATACTCTGTTGAACTGTGGATGCAAGCGTTGGATCATCAATACTATTTGCAACACCTGTAATTAATTTAGCGAGTAAATCTGGGTTTGAGGCTAAAACGAAACCCGCACAAGCAAAGGAGAGCATTAATACAGGGATTAATGATAAAAATGAAAAATAGGTAATAGCGGCACCAAACTGATTTCCCATTCTGTCAGTAAAGCGTTCGGCGGTGCGAATTAGATGTGCAATAAAAGGAATGTTAGTAATAAAATTACTGATTTTTATCCCAACACCAATGGCTTTTTTTCCGCCGTGAAGCCCTTTTTCCAGCCCTTTCTTGAGTGGCTGAGTCAGTTGAGTTTTTTCATTTTCTGTTTTGGGTTGATGCTCTTCTGACATATATCCTCTTTAATTAGATCTGTCCATTTTTAATAACTGAGTGTCACTACTATAGTTTTCATTCAAAAATATCATAGCTTAATTTCTATTACACACCTTATGCTTATTGTAATTAGCCACTGATTTAGGAGATGTATTTGTTTGTTCTGGCTTAAGTGTAGATGATGCACTATCAAAAGGCGTAGATAATCTTGTACTTAATAAAGAATAAAAAACCAATACAGCAATTCTGAAATTAAGTTTAGTTTAATAAGAGAATGGCTACTCACTTATTGTTTTATTCTGTATTTCACAGTCAAATAAGGAGTAGGCATTAATTACTGATGACAACTACTTTGTCAGTAGATTTAATTCTGCTTCAATTGCTTTTAAATCTGCCTTTTCTTCAGCCAGTTTTCTTTCTTGCTTAGCAATTTTGTCTACATCACCTTTAAGTTGTGCTTCTTTTAATTCAAGTTCGCGCTCTTTAACATCAAGTTGTTTTTCGCGTAATTCAAGGCGTGTATTTTCAACCACTTTTTCAGGTGTGCAATAACGTTCAACATTTTGCAATGCTCGCTCTAAACCTTGGATACGATATTGATTACCATGTGCTTTTGCATATTCCATCTGTTTTTGGATATTCTGTTTTTTTATCTCACAGCCATTGGCTGGTCTATCTGCATAAGCATTGCTTGCGAGTAAACTTAAAGTTATGGCTGTAAAAAGTAATTTTTTCATCTTTATACCCTATTTAAACTTAAGTGAAATATAGACTTATCATAACGGCTGAATGCTAAGACACAACGTTTCTTTCGCTTTCAATGAAGAAGTTCGGCTTTTTCTGATACACTGAGTTTAATCACGATTTCAGAGTAAATTAATTACTAAGCTATACTTATTTCTAACGGAAGATAAAGAATGCTGAGCTATCGCCATAGTTTCCATGCTGGCAACCACGCCGATGTTTTAAAACATATTGTTCAAACACTCATCATTGAGTCTTTAAAAGAGAAAGAGAAACCTTTTCTTTATCTTGATACTCATGCTGGCGCTGGACGTTATCAATTAACCAATGCTCACGCGACTCGTACTGGCGAATATTTAGAGGGGATCGCACGCTTATGGCAACAAGAAGAGGTGCCTGAGCTTATTTTGCCTTACCTCGAAGCGGTTGGAGAATTAAACGCAAGCGGAGAATTGCGTTATTACCCAGGATCTCCTTTATTAGCGGGTAAATTACTAAGAGAACAAGATTCCTTAGTACTAACAGAATTACATCCAACGGATTTTCCTTTATTACGTACTGAATTCTCTCGTGACGAGCGAGCTAGAGTTTCTCGTGAAGATGGGTTTGGTCAATTGAAATCTAAGTTACCGCCTTCAAGCCGTCGCGGATTCGCATTAATTGATCCTCCTTATGAACTTAAACAAGACTATTCTGCTGTTGTTAAAGGTGTTGTTGACGGTCATAAACGTTTTGCGACAGGAACTTATGCGATTTGGTATCCAGTTGTTCATCGTCAGCAAATTAAACGTATGTTAAAAGAGCTTGAAGCAACAGGGATCCGTAAGATTTTACAAATCGAATTAGCAGTAAAACCCGATAGTGATCAACTTGGAATGACGGCATCAGGTATGATTGTGATTAATCCACCTTGGAAATTAGAATCACAAATGAAATCAATACTCCCGTGGTTACATAAAACTTTAGTTCCTGAGGGTATTGGGCATACATTAGTTGAGTGGGTTGTACCAGAATAAGCATCTTTATTATTGTTTTTGCCTATTACTGTAAAAGCTAAAATCTGACGTGCTATGTTTTAAATTTTGTCATAATAGACATCATGATATGAAAGACTTAGCCTGTGAGTTACCTATTTTTCTACAGATAAATGGATCAGAGAAATGACGAGCAAACATTACGATTATATCGCCATCGGTGGCGGTAGTGGCGGTATTGCATCAATTAATAGAGCAGCAATGTATGGTCAAAAATGTGCATTAATTGAAGCGAAAGCATTAGGTGGCACTTGTGTAAACGTGGGTTGTGTACCTAAAAAAGTGATGTGGCATGCAGCGCAAATTGCCGAAGCTATTCATCAATACGGCCCTGATTATGGTTTTGATACCACAGTGAACCGTTTTGATTGGGATACTCTCATCAGTAGCCGTTCTGCTTATATTGACCGTATTCATCAATCTTATGACCGTGTCTTAGGCAATAACAAAGTTGATGTTATCCAAGGGTTTGCTCGTTTTGTTGATGCCAATACTATTGAAGTGAATGGTGAGAAGATCACTGCTGATAATATTCTGATTGCAACAGGGGGTCGTCCTGTTCAACCTAATATTCCGGGCGCTGAGTATGGTATTAATTCTGATGGCTTCTTTGAATTAAAAGCTTTACCAAAACGCGTTGCAGTTGTTGGTGCCGGTTATATTGCTGTTGAACTTGCAGGTGTGTTAAATGCTCTAGGCAGCGAAACACATCTATTTGTACGTAAACATGCACCACTGCGTAATTTCGACCCATTAATCGTTGAAACACTGTTAGAAGTGATGGAAACCGAAGGGCCTAAGTTACATACACATGCTATTCCTAAAGCTGTGATTAAAAATGCAGATGGAAGTTTAACGCTACAACTAGAAAACGGCACAGAGCAGACAGTTGATACCTTAATCTGGGCAATTGGTCGTGAACCTGCAACAGATAACCTGAATCTGGCAGTAACGGGCGTTGAGTTAAATGAAAAAGGCTATATCAAAGTCGATAAATTCCAAAATACCAATGTAAAAGGAATTTATGCTGTTGGCGATAATACAGGGGCGGTTGAATTAACGCCTGTTGCTGTTGCTGCAGGACGTCGTTTGTCAGAGCGTTTATTTAACAACAAACCTAACGAACACTTAGACTATTCAAATATCCCAACTGTTGTATTTAGCCATCCTGCTATTGGTACTGTTGGTTTAACAGAGCCTCAAGCAGTTGAGCAATACGGTGCTGATCAAGTCAAAGTATACAAATCATCTTTCACAGCAATGTATAGTGCTGTGACTCGTCATCGTCAACCATGTCGTATGAAGTTGGTTTGTGTTGGTGCAGACGAAAAAATCGTGGGTATTCACGGTATTGGTTTTGGTATGGATGAAATGCTACAAGGTTTTGCGGTTGCACTGAAAATGGGCGCAACGAAGAAAGACTTTGATGATACTGTGGCAATCCACCCAACTGCAGCAGAAGAATTTGTTACGATGAGATAAGCTATTTCCATTTATATAGCTTAAGCTTATTTTCATTATTACGTAAAAAGCTAGAGTTAACTCTCTGGCTTTTTTTATTGTAAATTTGTACTGATCCCCGTTTTGTTTCGAACTCAAACATCTTCTTTTCTACGTATTTTCCAAAAAGCATATTCGTCTACAAACTAACCAATAAACCAGTTAGTAAGTAAAGTCACTTATTTTGTAAAAAAAAGGTTATTACTTAGTCGATATCCTCTTTTTATTTTATGCATTTGTGCGATGGATTTTGCTTGTTTTGTAAACAAATATTGACAGGTTTACAGACTGATTTGTATCTAAATGTTAATTAAATAAACATTTATATTTTTTATTAATAATTTTAAGTTTGGTAATTATATCTTTATTTATCAGTAGTTAACTGAAATTTACTCAAGGGGGAGATGTCTTTAGATGATGTTTTCTTATGAGAAAAAGCGATTGAAGTAACCATATTTTATCTATGGATATTGTTGCTGATATAAATGATTAACAAATAATTATAATTATTAACAATATAATGAACTATGATATTATCCACTTTTAAAGATACAAATTAATAACATTATAAATATAAATGGTAAATCCATTACTGAGGTAGAAGATGAAAATTTCAAGGAGAAAGCTGCTTTTAGGTGTTGGTGCTGCGGGCGTTTTAGCTGGTGGTGCTGCGTTAGTTCCAATGGTTCGCCGCGATGGCAAATTCGTTGAAACTAAATCTAGAGTATCATTTGTCGAAGGTACAGAGGGTGCTCTGCCTAAAGAGTCTGATGCAGTGATTATTGGTGGTGGTATCCAAGGTATTATGACCGCTATCAACCTTGCAGAACGTGGCATGAGTGTCACTATTTTAGAAAAAGGCGAGATTGGCGGTGAACAATCGGGCCGAGCATACAGCCAAATTATTAGTTATCAGACATCACCAGAAATTTTCCCATTACACCATTACGGGAAAATCTTATGGCGTGGAATGAACGAGAAAATTGGTGCTGATACCAGTTATCGTACACAAGGTCGTGTAGAAGCCCTTGCTGATGAAAAAGCGTTTGATAAAGCTCAAGCGTGGATCAAAACAGCAAAAGAAACGGCTGGATTTGATACACCATTAAATACTCGCATTATTAAAGGTGAAGAGCTATCAAACCGTCTTGTTGGTGCGCAAACACCATGGACTGTAGCCGCTTTTGAAGAAGACTCAGGTTCTGTTGATCCAGAAACGGGAACTCCTGCATTAGCTCGCTACGCTAAGCAAATCGGCGTAAAAATCTACACCAACTGCGCGGTAAGAGGCATCGAAACTGCGGGTGGTAAAATTTCTGATGTTGTAACAGAAAAAGGCGCAATTAGAACATCTCACGTTGTTCTTGCGGGTGGTATTTGGTCACGTTTATTTATGGGTAACATGGGCATTGATATTCCAACGCTGAATGTTTACTTATCACAACAACGTGTATCAGGCGTTCCGGGCGCACCTCGTGGCAACGTGCATTTACCAAATGGTATTCACTTCCGTGAACAAGCCGATGGTACTTATGCTGTCGCACCACGTATTTTCACAAGTTCTATCGTGAAAGATAGCTTCTTGTTAGGGCCTAAGTTCATGCACCTGTTAGGTGGTGGTGAGCTGCCATTAGAATTCTCTATCGGTGAAGATTTATTTAATTCATTCAAGATGGCAACATCTTGGAAATTAGATGAAAAAACACCGTTTGAACAATATCGTATTGCAACAGCAACACAAAATACTGAGCACTTAGATGCTGTATTCCAAAGAATGAAAGCAGAATTCCCAGTATTTGAAAAATCACAAGTTGTTGAACGTTGGGGTGCTGTTGTTAGCCCAACATTTGATGAATTACCAATTATTTCTGAGGTCAAAGAATACCCAGGTCTGGTTATCAATACCGCGACAGTATGGGGTATGACCGAAGGCCCAGCAGCAGGTGAAGTGACTGCTGATATCGTAACGGGCAAAAAACCAGTTATTGATCCAACGCCATTTAGTATGGATCGTTTTAAGAAATAAGTAACCCCTTGTTTTACTGTAAATTAAACATATTAAGGAGTTTTCATGCGCTATAAAAGTTTACTTGTTGCCCTACCTTTTATTTTTGGTGTAGCAAGTGCGAATGCGGAGGGTGTTGTGCACCATAAATTAAACGGTATGCCTATTTCGGAATCTGTTGAAGTTAGTGCAGGTAACAACCTTGTTTTCTTAAGCGGAAAAGTACCTGCTAAGAAATCAGCAGATGCGCCAGAAGGTGTATTAGCTTCTTATGGTAACACTGAAGAACAAACTATCAGTGTATTAGAGCAAATCAAAACTCACTTGAATGAACTTGGCTTAGACATGAAAGACGTTGTTAAAATGCAAGTCTTCTTAGTCGGTGGTGAAGAAACTAAAGGTGAGATGGACTTTAAAGGCTTTATGGACGGTTATTCTAAGTACTTTGATGCTTCGAAAACTGAACAACTGCCAGCTCGTTCAACGTTCCAAATCGCTAAACTGGCAAATCCAGCATGGCGTGTAGAAATTGAAGTTATCGCTGTTCGTCCTGCAAAATAAGAACGGTAGCTTTTACTCAATTTTGAAGTAAAACATAATCGAATAAAACGCCAAAGAGGGGCAACTTTCTTTGGCGTTTTTTATGGTATTGGTAGGGGTACCAAAACAATGTGCTGAAAATTAAAAGAAAATTTTGAAAAAACTGAAGTATTAAGACAAAGTGTTATTACATTTTAATTTTACAAGATTTAACTACTTTCACCTTGAATAAACTTCACTGGAATAACAGAGACGCTATCTGTTATTTCTTTATTCTCAATTAATGCACTAATCACTTCTACGCTTTTTTCAGCTAATCGTTCAAAGGGTTGTTCAATACAAGTTAATTGGCGCAGTGTCTGATTTAGCCAAGGGCTTCCATCGTAAGCAACGATTTTTAATTGTTCTGGAATGGCAATGTTTCGTCTTGTTGCTTCATTAAATAATGCCATTGCTGGAATATCAGCGGCAAAAATGGCATCAATATCTGAATGCACAGAAAGTATTTTTGTGGCAAAAGAGTGAAAATAATCTTTCTCCTCTTCTTTCCAATTTACTTTGCATGGAATAGGTTTAATACCTGCCTGAATAAGCGTTTCTTTAAAAGCTAAACAGCTTTGATATGAAGGTGTTGATGATAAATAACTTGAGTTATCTTCAATATAGAGGATTTTTTGGCAACCTTTTTGAATAAGGTGTTCCGCTGCTAATCGACCGCCAGTATGGTGAGCAGAGCAAACTAATGGAATATCACGAAGATGACGATCGAGTGTTACCACAGGCCTTTGAATATGTTGATATTCACTATCATCCAATAACAGATATTCTGCAATAATACCGTCGATCTGACCGCGTTTAAGCATATCAAAAAATATACGTTCGCGTACTTTGCTATTTTGTGTTGCACATAACATCATGCTATAGCCATTTTCAGCGAGCTTATTCTCAATAAAACGGGTTACTGTCGCAAAATAAGGGTATTCAAGGCTATTAATAATAACACCAACAACGGCACTTTTTTGTTGATATAAATTTCTTAGCCAAGTATCAGGAATATAATCTAATTCCTCTACCGCTTTCTTTATTTTTTCTCGTGCAGCTTGAGATACATAACCACTGTTATTTAATGCTCTAGAGACAGTACTTGCTGCGACATTGGCTTTTTTTGCGACATCACGGATCCCGGCCATTGAGTATGCTGTTGCTCCTTTCAATTAGTTGATGACCTAATATATCTTAATATGATTATGACAAACCCATCTTTATTGAGGTAATTGTGTTTTTTTAGTATGAGCCATTTCACATTTTAGTATGTTAATTACCTTCCCCTCTC
Source organism: Proteus sp. fly-1013 (assembly GCF_040140245.1). Lineage (NCBI taxonomy): Bacteria > Pseudomonadati > Pseudomonadota > Gammaproteobacteria > Enterobacterales > Morganellaceae > Proteus > Proteus sp. fly-1013. The sequence goes on from NZ_JBEEWD010000007.1 coordinate 238,362, forward strand.
TTTTAGTGCTTATAGTATCTTATATTAACTATGGAACTGTTCCATATATACTAATTACCTTAGTGAGGCGAATATGTCTAATACTTGGTGGAAAGAAGCTGTGGTCTATCAAATTTATCCCAAGAGTTATTATGATAGTAACGGGGATGGTGTTGGGGATTTAGCAGGGATCACAGAGAAATTAGATTATATTCAGTCACTCGGTACAAATGTTATTTGGTTATGTCCCATTTTTAAATCTCCAATGAAAGACAATGGTTATGATATTGCAGATTATTCTGTTGTCGATCCTATCTTTGGGGATAATAACGCGTTAGATAAGCTTATTAGCGAAGCTAAAAAACGAGATATTAAAATACTGTTAGATTTAGTATTAAATCACTCTTCTGATGAGCATCCGTGGTTTAAAGCGGCAATTGAAGATCCTAATAGCCCATATGCCGATTATTATATTTTTAAACAATGGGATAAACCGACTCCCCCTAATAATTTACGCACTTATTTTGACTGCTCTGTTTGGAGTCGTGTTGGAAAAACTAATCGTTGGTATTTCAATTCATTTGGTCCTGAACAGCCGGATTTAAATTGGGAAAATCCACAATTACGTAAAGACATTATCAATATGATTAATGTTTGGATCAAAAAAGGTGTTGCTGGATTTCGTATTGATGCGATTGGTAATTTAAAAAAATCTCCTGAAGCCTTATCTGAATATCAATTTGAACCTGATAAAGATGATGGTTCTGCATCTTTAGTGCCTTGGGTTTTAAATCAACCTGGTATTGATAAGTTCTTAACGGAATTAGTTGAGAATACTTTTAAGCCTGCAAATAGTATGACAGTTGCAGAAATTGATGTGCCTGAAAAAGATTTATGTGCTTATGTTGGTGAGAATGGTTATTTCTCGATGGTATTTGATTTTAGTATTGCTGACTTAGATATTCGCAATGAAAAGCCATTTACCATTAATCCAATCACGGGCGAAAGATTAAAACCGGTCTTTATTAAAAGCCAATTAGATACTCAACGAGTAGGTTGGGGCGCACCTTATTTAGAAAATCACGATCAACCGCGTTCATTAAATAAATTTCTCCCTAAAGGAGGCATTAATCCGATTAGTGCCAAAATGTTAGCGACATTTTTATTAACTCAACGAGGAACGCCTTTTATTTATCAAGGGCAAGAAATCGGTATGACAAATTGTCCGATGACATTAGAGGAACATGATGATTTACATGTTTTTAAATTGCATAAATGGGGCAATAAATTAGGTTATAGCGACAAGCAAATTGTTGAATACTTTAATGACCGTAGTCGTGATAATTCAAGAACACCTTTCCAATGGAATAGTGAAATAAATGGGGGCTTTAGTACAGGTAAACCTTGGTTAAAAGTTAATCCCAACTACGTGGATATTAATGCACAGCAAGAAACGCAAGATAAGCACTCTCTTTTCGCTTATTACCAACAATTAATTGCATTAAGACGACATTCAGAGATCAGTGATATTTTGATTTACGGTGAGTTTTTACCATTAGATTCACCAGAAAATGTAATTGCTTTTAAGCGTACTCATAAAGGCAACTCAGTCAATATTTACTGTAATTTTAGTGGCGAAGAAAAAGCACTAACTATTAAAGCTAAAGATATTTATTTGCATAACAGCCCAATAGTGGAAGATGCTCAAGGCAACCTTATTCTTCAGCCTTATCAAGCAATTATTTTTGTTTAATTTCCTTTATTTAATTGAACATAAAGCGCCTTTGTAGGGCGCTTTGTTATTTGTGATTTTTATTTCGTCTGTTTCAGCCAATCTACAATAAATTCTGCAATAGCCTCAGGTTCGTTGATATCGAGTAATGGAAAATTGACGCTTAAATCACAATCACTGGCGACGGCAATAACATGCTCATCAAGTAAATCATTAAAATCACGTTCGTTGATATGGCGATAAAGAGCAATTTTAGGAATAGTTTCGCCTTTAAATCCTTCCACTAAGATTAAATCCAGCTTACTCGCATCAAAGCGAGAAGCGAGGTAATACAAATCTAATTCTGGGAGTTCTGGCGTTTCAGTCATTAATGCCCAACGTTGTTGGCTTGCGACTAAAGTCTGGTCTGCTCCTGCTTTTCTAAGTTCGTAGCTATCTTTTCCGGGTTTATCCACATCCATATCATGATGAGTGTGTTTGATCATGCCTACACGAATTTCTCTTTTGCGTAATTGTGGAATAAGCTGTTTTAGTAGTGTCGTTTTACCTGTTCCACTCCACGCCGTGATCCCTAAAAGGGGTAAATCTACTTGTGCCATATTTTCATTCCTATTTTTTTAATTTGTTTGCTTTTTCAATATCGTCAGGGGTATTTAAATTAATAAAAGCATTTGCTTGATCTGCGAACAAAACAGGGTGCGCATTTATCTGCTTCATAAACAACATTAATTTTCGATCTCCTTGTGCTAAATAAGCTTCTAGCATAGGAATAATACGACGATTTAACAGTGCTAAGGTAGGATGCTCTCTTTCACCATCATCAACATAAACGGCTAATGCCTCTCCTCTTTGTTCATAGAGTTTTTCAACTAAATCAAGAGGAAAATAGGGGACATCACAAGGTACAAAGGCAACCCAAGGTGTTGATGCTTGCTTTAATAACGTAAGCATGCCAGCTAAAGGCCCTGAAAATCCCTCTATTTCATCGGTAATCACGGGATATTGGCTTTGGCGATATTGTTCTAAATTTCGGTTAGCACTAATCAGTATGCTATCAACTTGAGGTGCTAGTTTTTGGGCTATATGGTGGTATAAAGGCTGTCCATGTAGAATTTGAAGCCCTTTATCAGCACCTCCCATTCGTGTTGCTTGCCCACCCGCAAGTATACCACCTGTAATATTCTTCATTTTCATATTCAATATTTGTGAATAAATTGGCTAAAATTTCCGAACGATTTTTATCAAGTAAAGACGATATACTAATAAAAAATATCGACTTAATGAGATTTCATGTAAAGCGACAGCAATTTTTATCAAAAAAGCGTAATCTTTACGCATATTGACAGAGGTTTCCTTTTTCTATCGGATAATAATTGGTACTTTGTTGTTGTAATTAATAATAAGGATTTTTTGTATGAAATGTCACCGTCTTAATGAAGTTATGGAATTACTGCACCCAGTTTGGGAAGAGAATTCTGATTTAAACTTAGTTCAATTATTGCAGAAACTGGCTGATGAAGCGGGTTTTAAAGGTCAATTATCTGATCTGACTGATGATATTTTGATTTACCATCTGAAAATGCGTGGTTCAGCACCAACAGATGTGATACCAGGACTGAAAAAAGATTACGAAGAAGATTTTAAAACCGCCATTTTACGTGCTCGCGGCGTGATTAAAGATTAAATTCAGGATAGAAAATGGAAATGTCTGCCTCATTTAATTTTCAGGGACTTTCACCTGATAACATTTGGGACGCGTTAGTTAAAATTGGTTTTTATCCTGAATCAGGGTTAACGGAATTAAATAGCTATGAAAATCGTGTTTTTCAATTTATGGATGAACATCGACAACGTTATGTGGTGAAATTTTATCGCCCTCAACGCTGGTCGTATGAACAAATAAAAGAAGAACATGAATTTGTTTTAGCATTAAAAGAGGCTGAGGTATCCGTTGCTGCCCCTTTAATGATTAATAGTGAGACAATTCATCTTTCTGATGATGGCTTTTATTTTGCAATATTCCCCAGCATAGGGGGAAGAGCATATGAAACTGATAATTTATTCCAACTAGAAGAAGTAGGACGCACATTAGGGCGCATTCATCAAATAGGTAGAAAAAAGAGTTATGAGTATCGACCGACAGTTTCTATTGCAGAATATCTGATAGCGCCAAAATTAGAATTTGAAAGTAGTGCGTTAATTCCTAATAACCTCAAACCCCAATTTATAGAGGTTATAGATAAACTTATTCATGATGTGCGTCCTAGAATTGAGGACTCTGCATGGCAAATATTACGGCTACATGGTGATTGCCATCCCGGTAATATATTGTGGCGTGATGAAGTTGTAATGGTTGATTTTGATGATTCCCGAATGGGACCTGCGGTACAAGACTTTTGGATGCTATTAAACGGCTCACGGCAAGAGCAGGTTATGCAATTAGATACGATCCTTGAGTCTTATTATGAATACCAAGATTTTGATTTACGTGAATTGTCATTAATTGAACCACTAAGAGCGATGAGAATGGTGCATTACCTCGCATGGGTATTAAAACGCTGGAATGATCCTGCTTTCCCTCGCGCTTTTGTTTGGTTTAAAGAGCAAGATTTCTGGTTTAAACAATTAGCCTTATTCAAGGGACAAGTGGAGCAATTAAATGAGCCTCCTTTACAACTTAGTCCAATGTATTAATTCTTAGGAGACGATGAGAAATGAAAAAGATTTGGCTGGCGTTAGCAAGTATGGTATTGGCATTCAGTGTTTCTGCTGCCGATATTTCTGAAGGAAAACAGTACACTAACCTTTCTAAACCTGTTGCTTCGGCGCCTGATGTTGTTGAGTTTTTCTCTTTTTATTGCCCACACTGCTATCAGTTCTCTGAGGTGTATAAAGTTAATAGCACTGTAGAAAAGAATGCGCCAGAAAATACCAATGTTGTTCGCTATCACGTTGATTTTTTAGGGCCTTTAGGTAAAGATTTAACGCGTTCTTGGGCTGTGGCAATGGCATTAGGTGTTGAAGATCAAGTTTCTCCAGTTTTATTTAAAGGAATTCAAGAGACTCAATCTATCCGTTCTGTAGACGATATCCGTAATGCCTTTATTAACGCTGGCGTTAAAGGCGAAGATTATGATGCTGCAATGAATAGCTTTGTGGTGAATTCTTTAGTTAGCCAACAACAAAACGCTGTCGCTGATTTTCAAATCAATGGTGTTCCAGCCATGATAATTGGCGGTAAATATAAAATGAAAAATGATGGTATCAGCGCAAAATCACCAGAAGAGTATGCAAAAACATATTCCGAGATTGTGAATCAATTATTGCTGAAAAAATAATATAGGCTTAATCTTTTCCTATATGGACTAAGTAAAAGTATATAGATTTTTATATGAAAAATAGCACTCAAGAAATAGGAGTGCTATTTTTTTTACTTTCATATTTTTGTCATAATATAACTATCCACATTAATAAAAAATACTATGATTAATTTATAATATCTTAATGAATTCTCTAAGTGATTGATTTTTTAATTGTGTTAATAAATTGAAAAGAAGCCTAACTTATTAATATAGAGAGAGTTACAAAACTACTCACAGAGTTATCCACAGGTTATTTTTATGCTGGTTAAAAAAATAAAGTCTTAGTAGGAAAAGATGACACTAATATGACTGTTAATATTAATGATGAGTCAATGGCTTTATCTTAAATGCTTTCTAAATAAAGTAGTCAGTTTGCTGTTTAGTCTTTATTTCTAATTAGGATCAGATTAATGGGAGTGGTTTTTGATAAAAAAGTACTTTAATTAATATTAATTTATCTTTCATACTTATTTTTTCTGTTAAGTTCGGCTAATAATAAATAATTGAGTATTTAAGCTGAATTTCTGCATTTAAGAACAGGTAATATTCGTCTATTGGGCTGTGATGTGGCATTCTAGTCATATCAACGAACCTCAGAACAATGATGAACAGATTATGGTCCAGATAGCAGAAAACCCCTTTATCCTTGTAGATGGCTCCTCATATCTTTACCGCGCCTATCATGCATTTCCACCGCTAACCAATAGCCAAGGTGAGCCAACTGGTGCGATGTATGGTGTGTTGAACATGTTACGTAGCCTGATAATACAGTATAAACCAAGCCATGTTGCGGTTGTGTTTGACGCTAAAGGTAAAACATTCCGTGATGAGTTGTATGAGGAATATAAATCTAATCGTCCTCCAATGCCGGATGATTTACGTGAGCAGATAGCGCCTTTACATGAGATGGTGCAAGCAATGGGTTTACCCTTGTTATCTATTTCAGGCGTAGAAGCGGATGACGTTATTGGAACATTGGCACTAAAAGCGGCGGCTGATGGACGTGATGTTTTAATAAGCACAGGTGATAAAGACATGGCGCAATTAGTGACGCCAAAGATCACGCTTATTAACACCATGACTAACGTTATTTTAGGTCCCGATGAAGTTAAAGAAAAATATGGTGTTCCTCCTGAACTGATTATTGATTTCCTCGCATTAATGGGTGATTCATCAGATAACATTCCTGGCGTCCCGGGTGTGGGTGAGAAAACCGCATTAGGCCTTTTACAGGGGCTTGGTAGTTTAGATGATATCTATCAACAGCTTGATAATATCGCAACCTTGAGTTTCCGTGGTGCCAAAACACTTGGCGCAAAAATGGCGGAGCATGAGAAAGTGGCAAAACTTTCTTATAAGCTGGCAACGATTAAAACGGATGTTGAACTCGATAAAACGTTTGATGATTTAGTGGTTAATGAGCCAAATTTAGATCAACTATTAGATATGTTCACGCGTTATGAATTTAAACGCTGGATAAGTGATCTTCAAAATGGTGGCTGGTTAGCACAACGTAGTACACACAAAGTCGCAGTGCCTTACACCTCAGAAACTGTAAAACCCAAAGAAGTACCTGCGTCAGCTAATTTCCCTGTTATTACACAAGAGAATTATGAAGCTGTCTTAACGCACGAGAGCTTAGCGCGATGGGTTGAGCTTCTCAAAAAGGCACCAGCATTTGCATTCGATACAGAAACTGACAGCTTAAATAATATTGATGCTCGCTTAGTCGGATTGTCATTTGCTATTGAGCCGGGTAAAGCCGCTTATATTCCACTGCGTCATGAGTATTTAGATGCTCCAGACCAGCTTCCGGTTAATGATGTACTAGCGGCGTTAAAACCTATTTTAGAAGATAAAAATATTCTAAAAATTGGGCAAAACTTGAAGTTTGACCGCGGTATTATGGAAAATGAAGGTATCGAATTAAACGGTATTCATTTTGATACAATGTTGGAATCTTACGTATTAAATAGCGTAAGTAATCGACATGATATGGATACGTTGGCTGAAAAACATTTAAACCATAAAACCACAACATTTGAAGAGATAGCGGGTAAAGGTAAAGGCCAACTGACTTTTAACCAAATCGAGGTTGAGCAAGCAACGTTATATGCTGCTGAAGATGCGGATATCACTTTATTACTTCATCAAGCGTTGTATCCTCAAATAGAAGCCATCGAGCCTCTTAAACATGTTTACCGCGATATCGAAATGCCATTAGTTCCTGTGCTTTCTAGAATGGAACGCAAAGGGGTATTAATTGATGCTCAAGTGTTAGCTGCTCAATCTCAAGAGATCACACAACGTTTAGCTGAAATTGAAAAAGAGACATTTGCGTTAGCGGGACAAGAGTTTAATCTCTCTTCACCTAAACAGTTACAAGAAATCTTATTTGATAAACTGCAATTGCCAGTTATCAAGAAAACCCCGAAAGGGGCACCATCCACCAATGAAGAAGTATTGGAAGAGTTAGCGCACAGCCATGAATTACCTCGCTTAATTTTAGAGCATCGTGGTCTTGCAAAACTAAAATCAACCTATACTGATAAATTACCATTGATGGTGAATAGTAAGACGAAGCGTGTACATACTTCATATCATCAAGCGGTGACGGCAACGGGTCGTTTATCTTCTCGTGATCCGAATCTTCAAAATATCCCAGTGAGAAATGAAGAAGGGCGTCGAATTCGCCAAGCATTTATTGCGCGTGAAGGTTTTAAAATTGTTGCTGCCGACTATTCACAAATCGAATTGCGGATCATGGCGCATTTATCGCAAGATAAAGGTTTGTTAGATGCCTTTGCGCAAGGTAAAGATATTCACCGTGCAACCGCATCTGAAGTATTTGGTATACCTTTAGAGGAAGTGACCTCTGAACAACGTCGTAGTGCGAAAGCGATCAACTTTGGTCTTATTTATGGCATGAGTGCATTTGGCTTATCACAACAGATTGGTGTTGAGAGAAGAGAAGCTCAGCGTTATATGGATCTCTATTTTGAACGTTACCCTGGTGTCTTGGACTATATGGAGCGCACACGTAAACAAGCTTCTGAACAAGGCTATGTTGAAACGTTAGATGGTCGTCGTCTCTATTTACCAGAAATAAATTCAAAGAATGCAATTCGTCGTAAAGCTTCAGAGCGTGAGGCAATCAATGCCCCAATGCAGGGTACTGCTGCTGATATCATCAAAAAAGCGATGATTGCTGTGGATAACTGGATTTGCAATGAATGCCCTGATGATGTGCATATGATTATGCAAGTACACGATGAATTAGTATTTGAAGTGCGAGAGTCTTATTTAGAGAACGCAAATATCATGATCCACAAATTAATGGAAAGCAGTATGGAATTAGCTATTCCGTTAAAAGTTGAAGTGGGTGTAGGTAATAATTGGGATGAAGCACACTAGATTTTAAATATTATTCTTAACGAGAAAAGGGCACAGGATTGTGCCCTTTTTTGTTTATGCTTTGGTGTTTAGATCAAGCTCTGATTCTTCAAATTCAAGAAAGTCTTCGTGCAAACCTTGGATTAATCTATCCGTTGTTGTGCCTTTGTTATCGAGTTCCATCAAAGACCAACCTACATTGTCATTCACGTCATAAAGATAGCCTTGATCAAGCATATCAATCACTTTACCAATGATTGATTTACCATAGAAATGCAGCAATTCCTTAAGTTCTTGCTTATCAAATTGGGAAGCTAGCTTTTGGTGTACTTCGGTTGCTTCATCAGAGTAACTCTCTATTTCACTGAGATTTCCCTCAACATCACGATAGATATCGGTGAGTCCTTTTAACACAAGGAAGCGTGCAAATTGTGGAATGTTTTCTTGTAATTCACTATTTGCCCATGATTTTGGGTTTGTTGCACCGGCGGCTTTGAGTTGTTCACATAAATCCTTAAATCGACTATTTTCCATTTGTTCCTCAAGTGATTTACTGATGAGATTTTAAATCTATTGTATAAGGGATGGAGAGAAAAACAGTGAGAATTTATCTGTATTAGACCTGAAAAAAGAAAAGCTCGGTTAATTACCGAGCTTTTTTATGTCAAAACTTATCAAAATGTGAAAAAGAGATAAGTGAATAATTAAGCAACTTGTGAGTCGATCAGTTTGCTCAATTTCTTCTGCTTTTTCTCAATACGTTGACGTTTTAACGGAGATAAATGGTCAATAAAGAGTTTGCCATCAAGATGGTCTAACTCATGCTGAATGCAGCCTGCAAACAAATCAGAGGCTTCAAGTTCAATTTCATCACCATTTCTATCCAATGCCTTAACCTTTAAGAAGCGGTAACGCTCTGTTGGGGCAAAAGAATCTGGAATAGATAGACACCCATCCATCATATCCATCACTTCATCTTCAGTGCTGATAATTTCAGGATTGATAAGTGCAATCGGTTGATCTCGGTTTTCAGAAACATCAATTACAACAATGCGTTTAGATACATTAACCTGAGGTGCCGCTAAGCCAATACCTCGTTCTGCATACATGGTTTCAATCATGTCATCGATTAATGTGCGTATTTCGTCATCTACTTTTTCCACTGGTACTGCGACTCTACGCAGACGCTCATCTGGAAAACGCAGGAGCGTTAATACAGCCATGGATACCTCATTTTATCGCTAATTACATATTTACTACGGTCTCGCGATAAGCGTATCACAAAATCATTAAGGATAAACCGCACCTTTTGTGTGATTTGTTCTATTTTTAATCATATTCACACAAGTGATTAAAGTCTCATAATTATGTAATTAAACTACATTTATTTATGGTTTGAATACATAAACACATTGCTGAATCGTGTCTGCATGTGAAAAAAAATTACAAAAGGGCTTTTATTAACCAATAAAATAGAGTACATTATCTCTCGTAGGGTACAGAGGTAAGATGTTCTATCTTTCAGACCTTTTACTTCACGTAATCGGATTTAGCTGAATATTAGCTGCCCCAGTCGACTTTATTTCGACTGGGGCATTTTTTTGCCTAAAATTCACTGGAGTGGTTTGTGCGAGAAGTGAAAGGGAAAAGTGATTTCCCTTTTATCAATAGAAGATCAGAACGCTATCGTTGAGGAAAAAGAAGATAATTAAGCGTTATCATCATTTGTAGGCTGCTCTTCTGAACCTGAAAACCATTCATTAAGTGTGTTACGTAGCTTATCAATACCAATTTTTTTCAATGATGAAAAATATTCTACGCGGATATCGCCTACTTTATTTGCCAGCTCTTCACGTACGCTCATTAACTGCTTTTTACGCGCACCTGATGCGAGTTTGTCTGCTTTAGTCAGTAAAACCAGAGTAGGAAGTTCTGAGCCTACAGCCCAGTCAATCATTTGCATATCGAGATCTTTTAATGGATGACGAATATCCATTAAAATAACGACACCTTTTAGGCACTCTCTTTTTTGTAGGTATTCACCTAAAGAGCGTTGCCACTTACGTTTCATTTCTTCAGGAACTTGAGCATAGCCGTAGCCGGGTAAATCGACTAAGCGTAAACCTTCTTCAATTTGGAAAAGGTTGATTAATTGAGTACGGCCTGGCGTTTTACTGGTTCTGGCTAATCCATTTTGTTGGGTTAACGCATTTAAAGCACTGGATTTACCGGCATTAGAGCGACCCGCAAAGGCAATTTCAATTCCTGTATCTAGTGGTAAATGACGGATATCAGGCGCACTGATGATGAAATGTGCTTTTTGGTAGTTAAATTGGGCCATTATGGTATAAACCTCTCTGAAATAATGCGGCTTTTCATGCATACTCATTTCAATTTTGCATGAAAATGAATATCTAAAATATTTATTTGCTCTATTTTGGCGCAATTTAATGACTTATAACAGTGCTTAAAAATTAAAATTTACCCTGTTATAACGTAATTAGACTTATTGAGCGTAAATAAAGGTAAATGATTGGCACTATTTACCTCAGCGAATTAGAATCGCTGCATATTAAGTAAGTTGTAGACTATTAAAGTAAAGGATCCCTGCATGTTAAAACGTTTTCTTGTCACCTTCGTTACCGCTTGCACTTTAACAACAGCGACTTTTGCAATGGCAACGGGAGAAACCTTCGTTAAATTAGTCACCTCTGAAGGCAATATTGAAATATCACTGGATAATAAAAAAGCCCCAATTACAACGAAAAATTTTATTCAGTATGTCGAAGATGGATACTATAACGGCACCACTTTTCATCGTGTTATTCCAGGTTTTATGGTTCAAGGCGGTGGTTTTACTGCTGATTTACAGCAGAAACAAACCAGGGCGCCAATTAAAAATGAAGCCGACAATGGTTTACGCAATGTAAAAGGTTCTATTGCCATGGCGCGCACGTCAGATAAAGACAGCGCAACCAGCCAGTTCTTTATTAATGTGGCTGATAATGCATTTTTAGATCACGGCCAGCGTGATTTTGGCTATGCCGTATTTGGTAAAGTTGTGAAAGGAATGGATGTCGTTGATAAAATTTCACAAACTCCAACTCGTAATATTGGACCTTACCAAAATGTGCCTGTAAAAACGGTCACTATTTTATCTGCGGAAGTCGTAAAACAATAAACGCATTATTAGGATAGGATATTTACTTATTCTGATAAGATAAAATGCATATAAACCGGAATGAATGTTTTCATTCCGGGGTTTTTGGTACGAAAAAAATATTTTTTATCCTTCCTTTTTTCGTGTGATCTCCTGCAATAAGTATTCACTACGCTATTAATCACTCTATTCATCATCAATTACCGTCATTCTTGTTATTGCGCAATAAATCAGCAGGTTTTCTTGCTTACTATTCATATTTTATACCTGTGCTATGATAATCGGCTTTGTTGTACCCAAGTCGGTTAAACAACGAGCTATTTTGGCAAATCTACACTCGCTTTAAAATAGTAATAAAATAGATAATGATAAGAAAATCAGTCGGATAGGCTAATATGCTGTTACTTATTGATAATTACGACTCGTTTACCTACAACCTCTATCAGTATTTCTGTGAATTGGGTGCTGAGGTTGTTGTTAAGCGTAACGATGAGATCGGACTTAAAGAGATAGAAAAGATGATGCCAGCACATCTTGTTATCTCGCCAGGACCTTGTACTCCTGATGAAGCCGGGATCTCTCTTGAGGCTATACAGCGGTTTGCCGGTGAAATTCCTATTCTTGGGGTTTGTCTTGGACATCAAGCGATAGGGCAAGCTTTTGGTGCATCGGTTATCAGAGCACGAGAAGTGATGCATGGTAAAAATTCATTAATACATCATAACCAACAAGGTGTTTTTAAGGGACTGAATCGACCTTTAAGTGTGACGCGTTACCACTCTTTAGTGATTGATGCGACAACATTACCAGTACCTTTTGAAGTGACGGCATGGAGCCAACATGATGGAAATGTTGATGAAATTATGGGAATTCGCCATCGTACACTTCCAATTGAAGGGGTTCAATTTCACCCAGAAAGTATTTTAAGTGAACAAGGACATGAGCTATTAAATAATTTCCTTAAATATTAAATGGATAGCATTTAAATAGCGAAATAACGCCTTTTTATACAAAACCACATTTGATTTTTTATTCATATTTAGTGATTATATTTTCATATTGAATATGAATAACGATCAGGTGGGGTAATGACAAAGCAAAGCATCAACAGGGCAACTTACGATCAAGTAATGTTGCCAATTTATTCACCCGCAGAATTTATTCCTGTTAAAGGGATGGGTAGCCGTGTTTGGGATCAGCAAGGAAAATCGTATATCGATTTTGCTGGTGGTATTGCGGTTTTAGCACTAGGGCATGCCCATCCTGCTCTAAATCAAGCCTTAAAAGAACAAAGTGAGCAACTTTGGCACGTCAGTAATATTTTCACGAATGAACCTGCATTACGTTTAGCACAAAAATTAATAGATAACACATTTGCAGAACGTGTCTTTTTTGCCAATTCTGGCGCAGAAGCAAATGAGGCCGCATTTAAATTGGCTCGCCATTATGCCATTACTCGCCATAGCCCTTATAAAACAAAAATTATTGCCTTTCACAATGCATTTCATGGCAGAACGCTGTTTACAGTATCTGTTGGTGGACAACCTAAATATGCGGATGGTTTTGGTCCTAAGCCTGCCGATATCGTGCATGTTCCGTTTAATGACTTAGATGCCGTTAAAGCGGTAATGGATGACCACACTTGTGCCGTTGTTTTAGAGCCAGTTCAAGGTGAAGGTGGTGTAACAGCAGCAACGCCTGAGTTTATGAGAGGGCTACGTGAGTTGTGCGATAAGCATCAAGCTCTGCTTGTTCTTGATGAAGTACAAACAGGTATGGGGCGTACCGGCAAGCTTTTTGCCTATATGAACTATGATGTGACACCAGATATTATTACAACCGCCAAAGCGCTGGGAAGTGGTTTCCCACTCAGTGCGATGTTAACAACATATGAGATAGCTTCTGCAATGGGTGTTGGAACTCATGGTACAACTTATGGTGGCAATCCATTAGCTTGTGCAGTAGGCAATGTCGCATTTGATTTAATTAATACACCTGAGGTACTTGAGGGTGTCGAAAAGCGCTATCAATGGATTGTGGATGAGCTGGCGTCAATCAATCAAACGTATCAGGTTTTTTCGCAAATCCGTGGACAAGGTTTATTGATTGGTGCGCAATTAGCGCCACAATATAAAGGTAAAGCCAAAGAGTTACTCGGTCTTGCTGCTAAACATGGCTTAATGATGTTAAATGCAGGAGCTGATGTGATGCGTTTTACACCGTCGTTAATTATTACCCAAGAAGAGCTACAAGAAGGAATGGTGGCATTAAAAGCGGCTATTGCGGAATTTGTAAAAGGGTAGTATCAATTAAAAACCCCATCAGCGAGGATGGGGTTTACACAAAAAGTATATCAATAGCCCTGTTATGGGCTATTGTTTGTTTGAGCGGGGAAACTTAACGAGTCCCGTAAACGACGATAGTTTTACCGTGTGCGGAGATCAAGTTTTGATCTTCCAGCATTTTCAGAATACGGCCTACAGTTTCGCGTGAACAACCAACGATTTGACCAATTTCCTGACGTGTAATTTTAATTTGCATGCCATCAGGATGCGTCATTGCATCGGGTTGTTTTGCTAAGTTTAATAAGGTTTGTGCAATACGACCTGTTACATCAAGGAAAGCAAGGTTACCTACTTTTTCTGATGTTGTTTGTAATCTGTTCGCCATTTGAGCAGAAAGGCGCATCAGAATATCAGGGTTAACCTGAATTAATTGGCGGAATTTTTTATAGGAAATTTCTGCTACTTCACAGGCTGTTTTTGCTCGAACCCATGCACTACGTTCTTGATCTTCTTCAAATAATCCAAGTTCACCGATGAAATCCCCCTGATTTAGGTAGGAGAGGATCATTTCTTTTCCTTCTTCATCTTTAATAAGAACAGCCACGGAACCTTTAACAATATAATAAAGTGTTTCCGCTTTCTCACCTTGGTGGATCAGCGTGCTCTTGGATGGATATTTGTGAATATGGCAGTGTGACAAAAACCATTCAAGAGTCGGGTCTGTTTGCGGCTTGCCGAGAACCATTCGCGTTATCCTCTGTACGTTAAATGCAGCCTTTCAAAACGGATAGGCTCCCTTTTGAGACAGCGTGCTTAAAAATCCTATCTTTACCTATTAACTTCCTGAGAACACGGTAAGTTAATATGGAGTAGATTATAATAAATGAGAAAATAATGCATTGATCTTAACCACTATCATCAAGCAGATATTGTTTTTAACACAATTAGTGCATTAAGTCTCGTTTTACGCAGTCAGCATAATAAACCTATTTGCTAATTGCTAGTTGAATTATGAGAATGTACTCTTTTAGTTTCTGTCATCTTTAGGGGGAAAATAAATGGAAGCACGAGTTAAGTGGGTTGAAGATTTATCTTTTGTCGGCGAATCTTCATCTGGCCATCAAATTATGATGGATGGGAATTCGGGCGATAAAGCCCCAAGCCCAATGGAAATGGTATTAATTGCTGCGGGTGGATGTAGTGCTATTGATGTCGTAAGTATTTTACGTAAAGGGCGTCATCAAGTAACTGATTGTGAAGTGAAATTAACATCAGAGCGCCGTGAAGAAGCCCCTCGTTTATTTACTGATATCAATTTACATTTTATTGTTTCAGGTAAAGAATTAACGGATAAAATCGTAGAACGAGCCGTTCAATTATCCGCAGAAAAATATTGTTCTGTTTCTTTAATGTTAGGAAAAGCAGCCAATATTACGCATTCATTTGAAATAAAAGATGCCGACTAATTTTGATATTTTAAAATAAAGTTTAATTTGAAAAATAATATCCCTTAATTAATGGGATATTATTTTTATAGAGATAAATTTTATTTTGGTTAACTTATCTTTTCGCCATTTAATAATTTTTTGACTAATGGTGCCATAATTAATTCCATCGCTAATCCTAATTTCCCGCCCGGTACAACAATAGTGTTTATTGTTGACATAAACGAGCCATGTAACATCGCAAGTAAATAGGGAAAATCAATATCAGTTAAACCACGAAAACGAATAACAATAAAGCTTTCATCGAGAGTGGGAATTGCTTTGGCAGAAAAAGGGTTCGAAGTATCAACAGTCGGAACACGTTGGAAGTTAATATGAGTGCGTGAAAATTGAGGAATAATGTAGCTAATATAATCATCCATTGAGCGTACAACGGAATCTCTTACCGCCTCTTGTGAGTGTCCTCTTTCTGTCGTGTCTCGAATAAGCTTTTGTATCCACTCTAGGTTGACGATAGGAACAACACCGACCAATAAATCAACATGTTGAGCTACATCATGTTCGTTGGTAACAACGCCACCGTGCAATCCTTCATAAAAGAGAACATCAGTATTATTAGCTAATGGCTCCCAAGGGGTAAATGTTCCCGGTAATTGATTGTAAGGAGTTGCTTCATCATAAGAGTGTAGATATTTGCGAGATTGTCCTTGTCCTGTATCGCTATATTGACTTAAGGTCTTACTCAATAAGCTAAAATCATTTGCTTCAGGGCCAAAATAACTAATATGTCTGCCTTGTTCTCTAGCTTTTCTTATCGCCATATCCATTTCAGGACGGGTATAGCGATGAAAACTATCTCCATCAATCAATGCAGCATTTGCATTGAGTTGTTGGAATATTTTACGAAAAGCTTGGCTTGTTGTGGTAGTTCCTGCACCGCTTGAGCCAGTCACTGCGATGATAGGATGCTTAATTGACATAGGTTATCCTTTTGCTAAATAAGGTTGGCCCTTATTGATGGCGATACATCGCTAACTTTGAATAACTAATCAGAGCGAAATTGCGATGCAGGCATAATATTGACGCTCTCATGAAGTTCAGACCAAACTAACACGGCCTCACCGGATTTAAGCTGTTTTTTGACGTCGGCGACTTTTTGTTCAAGCGTTTTCTCTTGGATACCATAATCAGTACCTTCTCGTAAAACGAAACTTTCAATGAGATTGTCTAGTGTTTCAGTTGAAAGCTCGTTCCAAGGTATTATCATTTTGCTTTCTCCAAATAGGTCGCCAACCAGTCAGGAATACGGCTTTCTAGCCACATCACTGGTTTAGAGAGCTTTCCTCCAACAAATCCTACATGTCCACCAAACTCAGTAAGTTGATATTCAATGTTATTGGGTAGTGTTTTGACATCAGGAATAACATCCGCAGACATAAATGGATCGTCTTTAGCATGAATGATAAGTGTCGTTTTCTTTATTTTATTTAATAAAGGCAACGCACTGCATTGGCGATAATAATCTAATGCATCTTTAAATCCGTGAATTTTAGACGTAATAAGATCGTCAAATTGACGTAGTTTTTTGATGGATTTTATCGTCAATAAGCTAATCGGTAAGGATTCTGGATAGCGAATAAGTTTTCGTGTTGCGTTGTTTTTGAGCTCTTTTAATAGATACCATTGGTAAAAACGGGAAAAACCATGTTCAATTTTTGTTGAGCATGGTTCTAGCATTAATGGTGCAGAAACAATAACAGCAGCGTCTACAACTGCATTTTCACCACTTTCAGCAAGATAATAGGCAAGCATATTTCCACCAAGTGAATAGCCAACTGCGGCTGTTGGTTGCTCGCCAAATTCCTTTTTCAACCAATTTAAGAAGTAGCGAGCATCTTCTGTTTCACCTGAGTGATAAATGCGATTTTGTCTATTGGGTTCACCACTGCATCCTCTAAAATGCATCACAACGCTTAGCCAGCCTCTCTCTTTTGCAGCAGCTAACATGCCATGAGCATAAGGGCTACTAAACCCACCTTCTAAGCCATGAAAGATGACTAAGCGTGGTTTATCGAGTGCCGTCGTTGGGTCTTCACTCCATGCTAAATCGACAAAATCATTGTCTGGAAGATTGAGCCGCTGCCAATGTGGCGTAAGTTGTGGCGTCCTACGTACAATTCTTGGTAAGAGCGTTTGTAAATGTGGATTTTTAGCCCAACGCATTGGATTAAAGTATTGAGACATATTTTCCGTCTATCAAAATGAATTAACACTTGTTTGCTAAATAACATACTGCTATTTTCGGTGAAAATAAAACGTCTGTCACATCTTTGAGTACACTTAATGACAATTAGTCTTATTCTTTCCTTAACTATTTTCCTATTTATTGCCGCGATAACACCTGGTCCAAACAATTTACTACTCACTTCATCAGGGGCTAATGTAGGCTTTAAAGGCTCATTAAAGCTAATGGCTGGCATTATGTTGGGTATGCAATGCATTTTACTGAGCTCTGCATTTGGTGTTGCCGCATTATTGATAATTTATCCTGCACTGCATATCGGATTGAAGATAGTCGGGAGTGCGTACTTACTTTGGCTTGCATGGAAAACAGCAACATCATCTTATCAGCGTTTAGATATTCCAGCAAAAACACCTCAAGCAGTAAGTTGGTTTCAGGGCGGATTATTGCAATTTCTAAATCCCAAGGCATGGATGATGGGATTAGGCGCAGTAGGGAGCTTTAGTCTATCGGGTGATGCTTATCTTAGCTCTGTTATTGCTATTAGTATTGTTATGGTTATTGTTAACTTCGTTGCTGGTATTGTTTGGATATTAGGCGGAACATTAATTAGCCTATTTTTACAAAGCAGACGCTCTTGGTTTATTTTCAATATCTCAATGGGGCTATTAACGGCGCTCTGTGTTCCTTTGATTTGGATAGAGTAAACTCATAAAATAGGTATAAATCAAGGGTTAATCAAACTTTTTTGATTTAAATGATGTTTTTTTAAGATTGGTTGAAATGATCTCTCTTGATATGTATCAAAAAAAGAGTATTCCTCTATAAAAAGAGAGATCTACGATCGCCCACTGACACAATCATTCATGTTAAAATGCTCTCTTATATCAAGTGATGACTGATTTTTAGTCGTTACATAGATCCTATTATTTAACTATTTAGTTTTTTATTTCTTATTATTAACACTATTAAAATGGACAACTAACTATTTTATATAGGAATTATTTATTCTTTTTAATGTTTCTATTAAAGTAATTTTTATTACGTTTATGTGTTTGAATTGTTATTAAATAAAAGGAAGTGTTTGAAAATAACAAATTATTAAGAGTAAATAGATTAAGTCTATATCGTTCTATTGACCTAAAAGAATAAATTATTATTAAAAATAGAGAGGGAATAAATTAAGTATTATAAATGTAGGGATTGATGAGCATAGTTCTGATTGAAAAGATATTTATAAAACTATTATAAAAACAAGTATTCTAATAATAAGGTAATTTTTTCTATGCTTTATTGTGACTCATTTTCTATTTTTAATTGATTTTATTCTAAAAAATTAATTGTTTTAGGTATTAAACGCTGTACCAAGAATTACTCCATATATAACTATATAGTACTCGAAGTGGATATTGTCATTATGCCGACATTAACGAAAATTGCCTGGATAAAGCCGGGTATGGCTACAAATCAGCGAAAAATAGCAGACTACATTTTAGATAATCCAGAGAAAACAATCACTTTATCGTCACAGCAACTTGCTGAAACAATGGGTGTGAGTCAATCTGCTATTGTTAAATTTAGTCAAAAAATAGGATTCAAAGGCTTTCCTTCTTTGAAACTCGCCATTAGTGAAGAGCTAGGTCGAAAGAACGCGAATTCAGGAGCAAATCCGAGCCTATTACATAATCAAATAGGCTCGGAAGATAGTTTAGTAGTTATTGCACAGAAACTTGCTCAAGAGAAAAATAATTCAATTTGCGATACGACTCGCCAAATTAACTACCTTCATTTTGAAAAGGTGATCCAGCTTATTGATGAAGCTCAACGAGTTCAGATTATTGGTATTGGTGGTTCAGGGCTAGTTGCTAGAGACTTAAGCTATAAATTACAGAAAATAGGAATAACCACGCTGATTGAAACAGATCATCATGTTCAGATATCTGTTGCCCAAATGTTAAGTTCAAAGGATTTACAGATAGTCATTTCTTATAGTGGCAAAAGAAAAGACATGTTAGTTGCAGCCTCTGTGGCTAAAAAACAAGGGGCAAAAATCATTGCTATTACAGGAGAAAAACACTCTCCATTAGGAAGGATTTCTGATTATATATTAGAAACAATTGCGGATGAAGGTGAGTGGAGAAGCGCTTCAATTTCTTCACGTACAGCACAAAACACGATCACTGACCTTATTTTTATGGCGTTATTAAAGAAACGAGATGAGTGTGCGAAGACATTAGTGCTAAGTTCACAGGCATTAATTAATAGCCTGGATAATTAAAAATTTTGAACTGATTCAAAAAACTAATATTTAAATGTAGGTATTTCCACTTATTACTAAAGTTATTCTCCTAACGGCCGAAACGATAGTTATTTAGGCAGTCTTTTTTTGTTGAGATGTTTTAATTTCAATGTCGAGGAGAGTAACTAATGCGTAACAATCAACCGGTGACACAGCGAGAATACCCGGTATCTGAAAACGCAACACTGATGTCGACGACAGATCTTGATGGCAATATTATTTATGCCAACGAGGACTTTGTCGAAGCCAGTGGGTTTTCAGTGGAAGAACTTGTGGGGCAACCCCACAATATTGTCCGACATCCAGATATACCTTCAGAAGTCTTTAAGGATATGTGGAGGACGTTAAAGCAAGGCGAAATTTGGACCGGGATCGTGAAGAATCGTCGTAAAAATGGGGATCACTATTGGGTAAGAGCGAATATCACTCCTATTATACGTCAGGGTAAGATTCAAAGTTTTATGTCAGTAAGGACTGCTGCAAAAAAAGAGGAAATAGCACAAGCCTCAGCACTTTACGCCGCATTTAATCAGGGTAAGTATCCTTCACACACGTTTTTAAAAGGCGCTTTTGTTTATAAAGGGTGGCAACGTTGGCGCTCATGGAATCAAACAATTTCATTAAAAAAACGGCTCCGTCTTTTTATTCTCTTACCCCTACCTTTTATGTTGTTAAGTGCATGGTTTGCTGGTTTGTCGGGTTATGCTCTTTTTATGCATATCGCGATTTTACTGGTATTACTGATGGTAAATGAACGTATTCTCTATTTTCAGATTGTTAAGCCCATTAGGCTACTTAATAAGCAAGCGAATCGTGTTGCAACAGGCGATGAACATAACGTTACATATATAAATCGCATCGATGAAGTGGGTATGACACAGCGTTCAGTTAATCAATTAGGACGCATGTTCCGTTGGTTAGTCAGTGATGTGAGTCATCAAATTCATCAAGTAGATATCTCTTGTGATCAATTAGCCGCAGGTAATCGCGATCTGTATGTAAGAACAGAGCAAACCGCCAGCAATGTTGAAGCAACCGCCTCAACGATGAATGAATTAACGACGGCGGTAAGCAGTAATAGTGAAACGGCAGGACAGGCAAACAACCTTTCTAATATTACTTGTGAGGCAGCGATAAAAGGAGGTGGTGCAATGGATAATATCGTCAATACGATGAATGATATTGCGAAGAGCTCTGATCGCATTAGTAATATCATTGGTGTTATTGATAGCATTGCCTTCCAAACTAATATCCTTGCACTAAACGCATCCGTAGAAGCCGCCAGAGCAGGTGAACAAGGTCGAGGTTTCTCGGTGGTTGCAACAGAAGTAAGGGAGCTAGCACAGCGCAGTGCTGAAGCGGCGAAAGAGATCAAAACATTGATCAGTGCTTCAAGTAGCAATATCAAAGTTGGCTCAAAGCAAGTCAATGAAACCGTCGAAACAATGGAAGATATTGTGGTACATGTTAAAAATGTGACTGATTTAATTGGTGAAATTAGTCTTGCATCATCAGAACAGAGTGCAGGTTTAAAAGAGCTTGGTCGCGCTGTTGAAAAATTGGAATCGATTACGCATGAAAATGCGAATTATGTTTCTAAAGCATCAATGATTTCAGGTGAAATGAAAGTACAAACTAATTACTTAGTTAGTGCAATCAATGTATTTCATTAATTTGTCATTATTTAAGAAGTAAAAGAAAAAGACACCTACTAAAAATAGGTGTCTTTGTGTTTATCTAAATCATGTTTTTATCATGATCAAATCAATGAATTAAAAGCTTGTCCAATCATCATCTTCACCGTCATTTACAGTCGTTGTTCCTTTTGCCAGTTTTCTCTCTTTCAGGTCATCTTTGACTGTATTTTTTATCTTCTCATCTTTTGTATGCAATGATTTTTCAGATGAGAATTGTTTTTCTATTACTTTGTGTTGTGCCTTTTTATTAAATTGTTCACTTTCAGCCGTTTTAAACTGCTCAACAATTTGTTCAAGATTACCCGCCTCTTCAGTCAATAAGCTGGCAACAGCAGAAGATTGTTCAACCATAGTGGCATTTTGCTGTGTGGCTTTATCCATTTCAGTGACTGCAAGAGAGACTTGAGTGATACCTCGAGTTTGCTCTTCTGATGCAGATAAAATTTCTGTCATTGAATCTTCAACATGTTTTACAGATGTCAGTATTTCGCCCATAGAAATACTAACTTGTTCAACGAGATCATTACCATGGCGAACACGGCTAATAGAGGCATCAATTAACTCTTTTATTTCCTTTGCAGCTTCGGCACTACGTTGTGCCAATTCTCTTACTTCGGTGGCAACGACTGAGAATCCTCGACCTTGTTCACCCGCTCTTGCGGCTTCAACTGCAGCATTTAACGAGAGAATATTGGTTTGGAAAGCGATGCTATTGATAACGGCAGTGATTTCACCAATTTTTTGTGAGCTATCGGCAATATCAGTCATCGTTTTCACCATTCTATTGGTGACATCGCCCCCTTTGCTGGCAATATTGGAAGTCTGACTGATAAGGTGTGAAACTTCACGAGCACTTTCTGTATTATTTCTCACTGTTGCTGTGAGTTGCTCCATACTTGATGCGGTTTCTTCTAATGCGCTCGCTTGCTCTTCGGTACGACAAGAAAGATCGGTATTCCCTGCAGATAATTCTTGAACGCCTGTATAAATATGATGGCTTGTTCCTCGGATCGCATTCACAATTAATGACAGTTCAGTACGCATATATTGAATACCTGTTATTAATTGGTCGATTTCATTATTTCCTTTCGCTGTGACGTCTTTATTTTCTAATAAGTTTCCTTGTGAAATTTCCGACATATAATCGACAATTTGATTGATACGTAAAACAATATTTCGACGTATCCAAAGTACAACAAGGACAGTAAAAAGAATAAAAACAAACATAAAGACAAAAGCTAAAACCAAGGTACGTTCATAATTACCTTGAGCTGCTTTTATTGCATGAGTAACAACGTTATCACTGAGATAATCTGTTGCTTCATAAAGGGATTGAGTAAAGCGCTCATTGGTATTATGTGCATAAAGAGATTGAAAACCGTAGTAATCACGAATTTCTAAACACGATACAAGTTGGTCAAGATCGTAAAGCACACGGTTAAAGAGTTTTTTCATGCTCTCTATTTTTTCGGGATCAAAATTTGCTTCTTCGGTAGCAGTGAAGTATGCAGTTATAATACGTGTAACTTCTTGTTTTCTTTTGGGATAAGAGGAAATGAAATCAGAAATTTTATTTTCTGCAATATCAGGTGTGAGATGAGCTTCAAACATAACATTTAGCATATCTTCACGTAATTTATTTAATTCAGCATAACCATAATCCATCGTTTTTATCTGTTCAAAGCCATTCGCTAATTGTGAGATCCGCTTATTTGTTAAACTCGCATCACGGATACTCATTGCACCAGAAAAAAGTTGAATGGCGCAAAACAGTATTAAGATAAACATTAAGCCATTAGATATTTTTATTCGTTTCAGCATAGCCTTACCTATTTAATTGGTTTGTAGGACACACAGCAAGGAGCGATAACTATTTATCAATTAAACTTATTCGGCTAGATATTTAAAAACTTTACCTTTTCTACTCTTTTTGATAGTAAAGACGACTTATATTTCTTTTTTTAGCTTTAATTGCCAGCTAATGACTAAAATTTTCTAATGATTAATAGAAAAATCTATAAGTATATTAGCTTACTTATTTTTTGTGTTAATTGTTAATTTATAAATTTAAATAATCTTTTGTTGAATATTAAAGCGATAATAAGCAGTATTTTATTTTTATTTATCTTTTTATCTTATGATAAGACAAATAAAATTATCGCTTTCATAAACACTCTTAATTTTTCTTAAAAAATGTGTTTATTTCGTATAAAAAATGGTCTTTTTTTTGTGTTTATGTGCGGTGAGATTAGAAATACTCCCAGAAAAAGCACTGGGAGTATGGTAGGTAGAGGTTTTGTTATATGTTCTGGACTATTTTCTACACAGCTATCTTTCACATCATAGTGTGAGAGATATTATTAAAAGCTTTCCCAATTATCGTCAGTTTCATGATTATTGGTTTTGATTGTTGGTGTTTTAAGTGTTTCTGAGTCTTGTGATTTAGCTGAAAATGCAGGCAACTTAGTTTTAGTTGGCGCAACTTTTTCGTGCTCCACTTTGAATGTATTCACAATCGTATCCAACATACTTGCTTGTTCACTTAATGTGGCAGAAGCAGCCGTTGATTGCTCAACCATCGCCGCATTTTGCTGAGTGGCTTTATCCATTTCATTAACAGCAAGGCTGATCTGTGCAATACCACGGGTTTGCTCTTCTGATGCAGATAAAATTTCTTTCATCGAACCCGAAACATGATTAACAGATGTGACAATCTCACCCATTGATAAACTTACTTGTTCGACAAGATCATTACCTTGTCTAACACGTAATATTGTTGATTCAATCAGCTCTTTGATCTCTTTCGCCGCTTCTGCACTACGCTGTGCTAAATTACGAACTTCACTTGCAACCACAGAGAAACCACGGCCTTGTTCACCCGCTCTAGCCGCTTCAACGGCAGCGTTTAGGGCTAATATGTTGGTTTGGAAAGCAATATCATCAATAACTGCGGTGATTTCACCAATTTTTTGTGAGCGATCGGCAATGTCTGTCATTGTCATTACCATCTTATTACTATGCTCACCACCTTGAACGGCAATATCAGCAGTACTCATAACAAGCTCTGTGACTTCACGAGCGCTTTCTGTGTTGTTACGAATAGTTGCGGTCATCTGCTCCATGCTGGATGCCGTTTCTTCTAATGCACTGGCTTGCTCTTCCGTTCTGCTAGATAAATCATTATTACCCGCAGCAATCTCTTGTACGCCAGTGTAAATGGTTGCACTAGTATTTCGAATAGAGCTTACCATCTCTTTTAATTGAGCACGCATTTGCTGTAAGCCGAGCATGAGTTGATCAATTTCAGTCTTACCTGAAACATCGCTATCAATACGACTGACTAAATCACCTTTAGCAATTGCCTCTTGATAGATGATCATTTGGTTAATGCGCACAATGATGTATTTGCGGATCCAAATAAGCACTAAGGTGGTAAAGATGAGGAAGATACCCATAAAGAGTGATGCTATCCACAACATGCTGTGGTAGTTATCTTCTGCTTCAATCACTGAAGGATTCACGACTTCATCGGTAATAAAGTCCGTGGCTTCATACAATGAATTCGTGAAGTTAGTGTTTGCTGGGCTTTTTAAAATTAAACGAACTGCGTTAGTGTTGCGTTCACTTAAATATTGCGCCAGTAAATCAAGATCAGCTCGGCTCTTTTGATAGAGCTGTTTGATCTGAGCCATACGTTGCTGATCGAAACCTGTTTGCGCAGATAGCTCAACATACTCATTCATCAATGCATCAACTTGCGCTTTACGTGCAGGCATGGTTTGCATAAATGTGGTGATGTTCGCATCCTCAGCTTGAGGATTTGAAATATAACTAAATGCTTGTGCAATAATATCAGTACGTAATGTGTTCAACTCCGCATAGGTATTATCCATTGTGCGTAGTTGATCGAAACTGTATGAAATTTTTTTAAGAGTATTTTGAGTCTGGTAGGCATCGTGAATGCTTTGTACTCCAGAAATGATCTGAATAATACAAAACAGAGTCAGGACACACATTAAACCTTGAGAGATTTTAATTCGTTTTAACATAACCCTACCTATTAGCTTTGCCTTTTCGTTGGTAAGTGGGAGGTCCACTTAGCAGAATGATTAATTCGGCTGGAATGTTAAAAACTTTAGCGTGAAAGAATTTATTTCCCTTACTTAATATAAATAGGTAGAAAATAAACGTTAGATGGTTATTTTTATTGGGTTATTGCTAGATAGGGTGAGATTATGTTTTGTGTAAATAGTGCTATTGTAAAATGATATAAATACCGTAAGTGAAATGAATTGTATAAATTTTCAGAATGAATTGAAGGGCGAAAATAAAGGAACTATTTCACTTAAAATAGTTCCTTTTTTAATGAATTGCGTTGTATTACTGGGCTTCAAATGTGTTTGTCATTTCTTCCAGTGTTTCTTGTAACTCCATCCACTCCATTTCCACTTCTTCTAGTGCAGATTTCGTAACACCTTGTCGGCTTAAGCAATCAGAAAGCTCATTTTTACGGCTAGTATCATAAATGCCACTATCAGAAAGAGCAGTTTCGATATCACTAAGCTCTTGGCTTAATTTATCCATCTTGCTTTCTAATGTTGTGAGTTTCTTGCGTAGAGGCTGGGTTTGTTGTCTAAACTCCGCTTCTTTGCGTTTTTGCTCTTTTTTATCTTGAGCGCTTAAATTGGTGCTTGTCGTGGTATTGTCGTTATCTTGTTGGCTCTTATTTGCTTGTGTCTCTTGACGATTTTGATCAACTAACCACTGTTGGTAATCATCAAGATCACCATCAAATGGCTCAACTTGACCATCGTGTACCAGATAGAGATCGTCAGTGGTCGAGCGTAATAAATGCCTATCATGCGATACGACAACAATTGCCCCTTCAAAGCTAATTAAAGCTTGAGTGAGTGCTTGGCGCATATCTAGATCAAGGTGGTTTGTTGGTTCATCCATTAATAGCAAGTTAGGGCGTTGCCAAACTAAAAGTGATAAGACCAAACGCGCCTTTTCACCCCCAGAGAATTGACCACAAGCATCTGTGACTTTATCGCCATGAAAGCCGAAACCACCCAAGTAATCACGTAATTTTTGTTCAGTTTCTTTAGGTGCTAAACGAGTTAAATGTTGTAGTGCCGATTCATCTGAGCGCAAAAACTCTAATTGATGCTGGGCAAAATAACCAAGCTTAATACCTTTAGAAAGTGCCAATTTCCCCTGTAACGGTTCAATTTCCCCTGCAAGTAATTTAATCAGTGTCGATTTACCCGCACCATTGCGTCCTAATAATCCAATACGCGAGCCGGGAACTAAATTGAGTTTGATATCATTAAGAATAACTTTTTCACCATAACCCGCGCTGACTTTCTCCATTGATAAAAGTGGATTAGGCAAGCTTTCAGGTTGGCGGAAGCTAAAATGGAATGGGTTATCTGAATGCGCAGGAGCAACCTTTTCCATTCGCTCAAGCATTTTGACACGGCTTTGAGCTTGTTTGGCTTTTGTCGCTTTCGCTTTAAATCTATCTATGAAGCTCTGTAAGTGTGCAATTTTGGCTTGTTGATTTTCAAACAGAGCTTGCTGTTGTGCGAGTTTGGTTGCACGTTGCATTTCAAACGAAGAGTAGTTACCTGAATATTCAAAGATTTTTTCTTGCTCGATATGCAAGATTTTATCTACGATAGGATCAAGAAAATCACGGTCATGGGAAATTAAAATAAGCGTGCCTGTGTAGCTTTTTAGCCATTTTTCTAGCCAAATAACGGCATCTAAATCTAAGTGGTTGGTTGGTTCATCGAGTAGCAGTAAATCAGAGCGACAAATCAGCGCTTGTGCCAAGTTTAAACGCATTCTCCAGCCACCTGAAAATGATTTTACAGGTTCATTAAGCTGTTGTTGGCTAAAACCTAAACCATTCAGTAAAGTTGCTGCACGAGATTGTATCGTCCATGCATTAATCGCATCTAATTGCCCGTGGATCAGAGCGATAGCATGGCCGTCATTTATTTCGTTCGCTTTTTGTAATCGTTGCTCTAACTGGCGATATTCTCTATCACCATCAATAACATAATCAATAGCAGGTACATCAAGCGCAGGTGTTTCTTGGTTAACCCATGCCATTGACCATGTACTAGGATAGGTGACATTGCCTGCTTCAGCTTGCAGCTCACCTTTCAATAAAGAAAGCAATGTGGTTTTGCCACAGCCATTTTTACCGACTAGACCAATCTTTTGCCCTGGATTAATGGTTGCACTGGCATTGTCCAGTAACACTCTGACACCACGGCGAATTTGCAAAGAAGAAAAAACAATCATAAATATCGTCTATTAAGAGTATGTAAATTAATATATAGAGTAAGTTGTTCGTAACAGTTGGTCACAATGCGTGCATGGTAACGGAAAAAACAGTTTCTGACACGTTTTGTAAGGAGGAATGATGTCAAACGCATCAAATGTATTACTGGTGTATGTTCATCCCGAGCCGCGCCAATCAGTCGCCAATAAAGCGTTATTAAAAGCGGTGAGGGATTTAGAGAATATAACTATCCATGATTTATATGCTACTTATCCTGATTTTTTTATTGATATACACCATGAACAATCCTTGTTGTGTAAGCATCAAGTGATTGTTTTTCAATTTCCATTGCAAACATATAGTTGCCCTGCGTTATTAAAAGAGTGGCAAGACAGAGTGTTAACTCGTCCATTTGCTAACAAAGCAGGTAGAGCGCAATTAAAGGGTAAGTCATTTCGTTGTGTTATTACAACGGGAGAGCCTGAACAGGCTTATCAACATAATGGGAAGAATCACTACACACTGACAGAATTATTACGTCCTTTTGAATTAATGGCAGAAATGTGTGGTATGCGCTGGCTATCACCAATGATTGTGTATTCAGCAAGACAACAATCTAAAACAACATTAACTCATATCGGCGAAGCTTATCGCCATTGGTTAAGTGCGCCACTTGAAGGGGAGCAAGCCTAATGGAAGATAATTGGATGATCAAAGCTGTGCTCTTTTTCTTGTGTGCTGCCGTGATTATGGTGCCGATTGCACAACGCCTTAAAATTGGTGCAGTACTCGGCTATTTGATTGCAGGTATTGCCATTGGTCCTTGGGGATTAGGGCTGTTTAAAGATGTTGATAACATCTTACACTTTGCTGAATTAGGCGTGGTCTTTTTAATGTTTCTTATTGGTTTGGAATTAAATCCAGCCAAATTATGGGAATTGAGACGTGCCATTTTTGGTGTTGGTTCAATGCAGGTGGTATTAACGGCTTCTATTTTTTCAGGGCTCATTCTCGTTTTTACTTCTTTTTCATGGCAGGCAGCTGTTATTGGAGGCTTAGGTATTGCGATGTCTTCTACGGCGATGGCATTGCAACTTATGAACGAGAAAGGGATGAATCATAATGAAGGCGGACAATTAGGTTTTGCTGTTTTACTTTTCCAAGATATGGCAGTTATTCCTATCCTTGCTGTTATCCCTTTGTTAGCTGGAGAAACGGCAAGCAGTGATTGGTATCGCATTGGCGTGAAAGTGGCAGCTTTTGCTGGATTGCTGATTTGTGGTCGTTATTTATTACGTCCACTCTTGCGCTTAGTGGTGAAATCGGGAGTAAGAGAAGTTTTTACTGCCGCAGCGCTGCTTGTTGTGTTAGGTGCTGCTATTTTTATGGAAACCCTTGGTTTTTCAATGGCGATGGGAACCTTTATTGCGGGTGTGTTATTGGCAGACTCAGAGTATCGACACGAATTAGAGATCTCTATTGAGCCTTTTAAAGGTCTACTTTTAGGACTCTTTTTTATCTCTGTCGGCATGTCTTTAGATATCGGTATCTTATGGCGGTATCTTCCACAAGTATTATTGGGTGTCTTAGTTCTGGTTATTGTAAAAGCATTGATACTTTATAGTATCGCTTGGTTAGCCAGACTGCGTTTTTCCACACGATTACAATTCTCAGCTGTGTTAAGCCAAGGCGGGGAATTTGCGTTTGTTGTTTTCTCGACATCGATGGCTATGGGCGTATTAGATAGTCAGCAAATGGCGTTATTGTTGGTTGTTGTCACACTTTCTATGATGACAACGCCTCTTGTGATGCAAATGACAGACGCTGTGTTTGCTCGTCGTTATAATGACGCTAAAACGGACGAACAGCCCTTTGTTGAAAATAACCACCCAGAGGTCATCCTTGTCGGATTTGGTCGAATGGGACAGGTTGTAGGGCGCTTGTTAATGGCGAATAAGATTAACGTCACGGTATTAGAGCATGATGTTGGAAGCATAAGCACCATGCGTAAATATGGCTATAAAGTTTATTACGGTGATGCCACTGATCTCAATTTATTGCGCGCAGCTGGTGCTGAACATGCTAAAACTATTGTTATCACCAGTAATGAACCTGAAGCAACGATGGAAATTGTTCATCTCTGTCAGCATCACTTCCCTAATTTGCATATTATTGCAAGGGCAAGAGGGCGTGTTGAAGCTCATGAGTTGCTCAAAGCGGGTGTGACAGATTTTAGCCGTGAAACATTTTCGAGTGCTTTAGAATTAGGGCGTAAAACGTTGATTGAATTAGGAATGCATCCTCATCAAGCTTATCGAGCACAACAGCATTTTCGTCGTCTGGATATCAACTTATTGAGAAAGCTGGTGGATGAATCACCTGAAGAAGTTTCTAACGTTTCACGAGTAAAAGAAGCGAGACGGGAACTTGAGGAGTTATTTAGTGAAGAAATTCGTCAAGAGCACCATCAGCCTGATATTTGGGATGAATCTTTAACAGAAGACATTCCTCAAATACATAAAGAAAAAAAATCTATTGATAAATAGGAGAACTGACCCCATGTCTGCAACCCGTAAACGCTTTATCGCAGGAGCTGTGTGTCCACACTGTCAAGCTCAAGATACACTCAAAATGTGGCGTGAAGATAAAGTGGATATTGTGGAATGTGCGAAATGTGGCCATCAGCAACGGCAAACAGAGGGTGAAGTTAATTCTCTTGTTCGTGAAAATGAGCAGGTCATTGGGATCTTTACACCACAATAATTGTAGGTTTTTTGATATAACCCGATACAGAAGATTTATTTTTCGTTACAATCGGGAAAATTTTGCCCACGGGTATGTAGGAGATGTCATGAAAGTAGCAAACGACTTGGTAGTTAGTCTGGCTTATCAAGTAAGATCAGAAGACGGTGTTTTAGTTGATGAGTCCACGGTGAGCGCACCGTTAGACTATCTGCATGGCCGTGGTTCTTTAATCAGTGGTTTAGAAAATGCATTAACAGGTCGCGAAGTCGGTGAAAAATTCGACGTAGAAGTGGCTTCTGATGATGCATATGGTCAATACGACGAAAACTTAGTTCAACGCGTACCAAAAGATGTTTTTGTTGGTGTTGATGAGTTAGAAGTTGGCATGCGTTTTCTTGCTGATACCGATCAAGGTCCAGTACCAGTAGAAATTACAGGTATTGAAGGTGACGAAGTTATCGTTGATGGTAACCACATGTTAGCGGGTCAAAACCTGAAGTTTCATGTTGAAATCGTTGCAATTCGTGAAGCGACTGAAGAAGAATTAGCTCACGGTCACGTACACGGTGAAGAAGAAGAGCACGAATGTTGTGGTGGCCACGGTCACGGTGAAGAAGGCGGATGCTGTGGCGGTGGTCACGGTCATGGTCATTCACACGGTGAAGAAGGTGGATGCTGTGGTGGCGAAGGTCATGGTCACGGTGGTCACGGCCACGGTCATGGCGGTTGTGGTTGCCAGCACTAATCTTTCGTTGAAAAGATCAAAAGGAGCGTTTAAACGCTCCTTTTTTGTTTTCGGTTTTGATATCAATAACAAACGAGAACTTAGTAGTGAGGTGGAGGCGTTTCGTCCTCAGGTCTAGCAAGTATTGAAGTTTGAGAGTTTTTTAGGCGCTCAGAAACAATTTTTAAGGCTTCTTTAAAGCGGCTAATTTCAATTTGCTGCTGTGTGACCACTTGGTTTAATTCTTCAATAGTCGCATCTTGGAAAGCAACTTTGCTTTCTAATTGAATGAGCAATCGCTCTACTTCCTTAATATCCATTGTGTTTTTCCTCCTTTAAAATGTCCTATTACGACGAATATGATGAACAAACTCGCGAAATTTAATCTTATTTACTGATATATACACAGGAAGACATAAATCTGGTTTGAGATAAAAGACTATTTTGCTAATGTGATAGCACTCTGTGCTGACAAAAATCCTAACATTAACTGTTAAGAGTGTCGGCAAATTTTTTAAATTCATATAAAATTGCTACCCGCGGATGAGATCTATACCGCAACGACAGCAAGATGTGATGCAAAACGTTTAAGCAAAGATCTATGATGATCGTTTGCAAAACGTAGCGACTCACTAACATATACTGGAGAATGGGATGAAATCTTTATTAAAAACGACGTTGCTGGCAACCAGTTTAGCTTTCGCATTCAGTGCACCTCATGCATTCGCTGAAGAAGCTACAGCTAAAGTGCCAACATTAAATAGCGCATTTAAAACTCAAAATGAGCAAAATGCCTATGCGTTAGGCGCGTCGATGGGTCGCTATATGGAAGCTGCATTACAAGAACAAAAAAATATTGGTATTACTTTAGATTCTAAACAACTGTTAGCCGGTGTTCAGGATGCATTTAATAGCAAATCAAAATTATCAGACGCTGAAATTGAATTAACATTAGCGGCTTTTGAAGATCAAGTCCGTACTGCTGCAACAGCAAAAATGGAAAAAGAAGCGACTGAGAACAAAACTGCGGGTGATAAATTCCGTACAGAGTTTGCCGCTGAGAAAGGTGTAGTAAAAACTAAATCAGGTCTACTGTATTTAGTTGAAAACCCAGGTAAAGGCAAAACACCAACAGATGCTGATCGTGTTACTGTAAACTACAAAGGCATGCTGATTGATGGTAAACAATTTGATAGCTCTTATGATCGTAACGAACCTCTGACAATCAGCCTGAAAAGCGTTATTCCTGGCTGGACTGAAGGTATGAAGTACATCAAAGAAGGCGGTAAAATCAAGTTAGTTATTCCACCAGAATTAGGCTACGGACAACGTGCAACAAGTGGTATTCCTGCTAACTCAACATTAGTATTTGAAGTTGAATTACTGAGTGTTGAAAGCGATAAGTAATTTATTTATCTCTAAATATCACTAAAAAAATGCTGACATTAATGTCAGCATTTTTATTTCTAATGTATAGCTCATTATTTGTTTCTTAACACATAGCGTTAATCCACAGTCTCTTCAACAATAATGGCTTTGGGCTTTTTGAAAACAAACAGCAAGCCCACAATGATTGCGCCCATCCCAGCCAAACTTAGCCAAGACATCTCGTTACCTAAGAAGATGTAATCCATTAATGCGGTCACGCCAGGTACTAAATAAAATAAGCTAGTGACGTTAACTAAATTACCCGTCGTGAGTAGGCGGTATAGTAGCAACTGAGCAACAACAGAAATGATCACCGCAAGCCAAAGTACAGGAATGATAAAACCAATGTCGAATGAAGCATGAAAAGGCTGGAAGGGGACAAATAATAAACACAACACAAGGCTAACAACATATTGTAGCGGTAAGGCATCCATCGGCGCTAATTGCAGTTTTTTCTGTGAGATTGCACCAAAGCTCATGCAAAGTAGTGCGACTAACGCATAAATCATTCCCGTCAATGAGAGTGCCGTATTAAATAAACTTTGGGCAACCACTAACACTAATCCAGCCAAGGCGATTAAAAGCCCTAATAGTCGTGTCGCTGTAAAATTACGTTCTATGATCCATAATGTAATAATCGGCTGAACGCCCATAATTGTGGCTAACATTCCCGGTGTAATGCTATTAGCGAGCGCTAAAAGATAACAGATAGAATAACCACCAATGATAAGTAAACCGACCCATGCTGTTTTTAAACGACTTCCTTTCGGTGGCAAAAAGCGATGGCGCTGAATACATAAAAAAGAGAGAAACGCTAAAGCGATAATAAAACGCCAAGTTAAAATTGCAAATGAGCTACCATTATCTAATCCCCAGCGAGAAAAGATAGCGCCACTACTCCACAATAAAACGAATAACGTTGTTGGGCCGAATTTTGCCCAATATTGACGTAAGTACATGATGATATACCTGTAAAATAAGCAATAAGAGAGCTTGATTATTTTTAATGATTATTAGCTAATTGATAAAATATCAATGAATAAACGTAAGCAACATATCACTATATAAGTGGTGATTAAGTCCGTTCTTAAGCTAAGTAAATAAATCAAGCAACGCGAGTTGCAACAACAACCGTTGTATTGACTACAACCACTTTCACAGGCGGAGGTGGTGAAGAGAGAATCTCAATAGGTATAGAAGCAACAGAAATTAATCCTATTATTGATGAAGTTTGCTGAGATTGGCATATCATCAGTGTATTCATAGGATTAATCGCTCGTTAAAATAACAATAATTTGGAATATAGGTAATCTATTCAGTAGTGTCAATCTTTACCCTGCCCACTCCGAAAAAGGAAAATTTTCAAAAATAAAGGTGGGAATAAGTCCAAAAGATAAAGAAAAATGAAAAAAGCTGTGACCTATCACAAAGCTCTTATTCTAAGTCACTTGACGTAGATCTTCTGGCGATCTAACGTCAGAATCGTTCTTAATTCTGTTTTTATATTTAAATTTTTTTAATATTGAATTGATCCGCAATGACGAATCGTTATAAAAAATAGAACCTCAAGTCATTATCATAATTAAAGCCTTTAAGGATTATATAATCAAATGTCTAGCCCGTTATTTAATGGTGACAGCAGCGAGTTTGAAAAACTAGATAGCCGACCTTTTACTCAAACTGATCACGAAATACTAAAGTCCTATGAAGCAGCTGTGGATGGTTTGGCAATGCTCATCGGCAATCATTGCGAAATCGTATTGCACTCTCTGGAAGATTTGAAATGTTCAGCGGTTAAAATCGCGAATGGAGAACATACTGGTCGTAAGATTGGTTCTCCAATTACCGATTTGGCATTACAAATGTTACATGACATCACAGATGAAGATTCAAGTTTTTCAAAGGCTTATTTTACTAGAGCAAAAAGTGGTGCATTGATGAAGTCAATCACGATTGCTATTCGTAATCGTGAACGTCGTGTCATTGGTTTATTGTGTATTAATATGAACCTTGATGTTCCATTCTCTGAAATAATCAAAACCTTTATTCCTGAAGAAACACATGAAGTTGCATCCGATGTTAACTTTGCCTCATCTGTCGATGATTTAGTGGCTCAAACATTAGAGTTTACGATTGAAGAAGTAAATAATGATCGTGAAGTTGCGAATAATGCCAAGAATAAACAAGTGGTGTTAAGCCTTTATGAGAAAGGTATTTTTGATATTAAAGATGCCATCAATCAGGTTGCAGATCGCTTAAATATCTCAAAACATACTGTGTATCTCTATATTCGCCAGTTTAAAAATGGAGAATAAGGCAACATTATGAGTTCCTTGACATATTGTTTAGTGGTTACAGGGCCTCATTACGGAACTGAACAAGCTTCAAGTGCCTATTTGTTCGCAAATGCCCTTCTTGAAAAGGGGCATCAAATTTCACAAATTTTCTTCTATCGAGAAGGTGTTGTGAATGCTAATAAATTGGTATCGCCTGCAAATGATGAATTTGATCTCCCTAAAGCGTGGGTTACATTGGCGAAAGAACATCAAATTCCCTTGCATGTTTGTGTTGCCGCCGCATTGCGTAGAGGAATTATCGATGAGCAGCAGGCAAAAGAGCAGGAAATGGATAGCCATAACATGGCAACTGAATTTGAGTTAAGTGGGTTGGGTTCACTGGCTCAAGCGATGTTAACCTGTTCCCGTGTGGTGCAATTTTAATGAAGAAAATGAATTCAATCGCATTCCTTTTTACTCAAGCACCTCATGGTAATAGTGCAGGGCGAGAAGGTTTAGATGCTTTACTCGCAACCTCTGCATTAACAGAAGATATTGGTGTTTTTTTTATCTCTGATGGTGTGTTTCAACTTGTTGAAAATCAACAACCTGAAGGAGTGCTATCACGTCATCATGCTGCAACATTCAAAGTGCTACCCTTGTATGATGTGACAAACGTCTATATATCACAGAAAGACATGGCTCATCGTGGATTATCCTCTCAAACTTCTTTTGTGTTGGATGCACAGGTGATATCCCAAGAAGATATTGCTCAAAAATTGAGTGAATATGATGTGGTATTACGCTTTTAATACAGAAGTTAGTCAGGAAGGTTGAACGGTTATGTTGTATACTTATTCTGTCTCTATTTATCAAAGTGATTTAGAGGCTTTTTTATCTTTATTGACAAAAGAAGATGATGTTTTGTTAATACAAGATGGTGTACTGGCAGTTCTTGAAGACAATCCCTTATTAAAATATTGTCTCCAACAGCAAATTTCAGTTTACGCATTAATTGATGATGTTTTGGCAAGAGGCTTAAAAGATCAAGTATCTCATCACATTAAACTTATCAATTATGGTGATTTTGTCGATTTAACGGTAAAACACCCCCAACAAATTCATTGGGGAGCGTAGAATTGCTGTATAATTCTTGACACATGAGCCC
This sequence comes from Proteus sp. fly-1013, assembly GCF_040140245.1. Classification (NCBI taxonomy): domain Bacteria; kingdom Pseudomonadati; phylum Pseudomonadota; class Gammaproteobacteria; order Enterobacterales; family Morganellaceae; genus Proteus; species Proteus sp. fly-1013. Next base: position 274,592 of record NZ_JBEEWD010000007.1, read on the forward strand.
GTCAGCAATAAAATTCTGCGTCCTCATGTTTTGTCTTGTTGACAAGACAGAGTTCAAATCCGTGTTTACGAAGCAAAAACCAGGAGCTTTTTTTAAATGGCAACTATTAACCAGCTGGTGCGCAAATCTCGTAGCTCGAAAGTTGTTAAAAGCAACGTTCCAGCTCTGGAAGCTTGCCCGCAAAAACGTGGCGTATGTACTCGTGTATATACTACCACTCCAAAAAAACCAAACTCAGCACTGCGTAAAGTATGCCGTGTGCGTTTGACTAACGGTTTCGAAGTTTCTTCCTACATCGGTGGTGAAGGCCACAACTTGCAGGAACACTCCGTAATCTTAATCCGTGGTGGTCGTGTTAAAGACTTACCAGGTGTGCGTTACCACACTGTTCGCGGCGCGCTGGACTGTTCCGGTGTTAAAGACCGTAAACAAGCTCGTTCTAAGTACGGTGTGAAGAAGCCAAAGGCTTAATGGTTCTCCGTTAAGTAAGGCCAAACATTTTTTCACCATTAATGTCAAAATAAACTCATTGAGTTTTGGACAACCCTGAATTTAAACGGAGTATTTCCATGCCACGTCGTCGTGTAATTGGTCAACGTAAAATTCTGCCAGATCCTAAGTTCGGATCAGAACTGCTGGCCAAATTTGTAAACATTCTGATGGTAGACGGTAAAAAATCTACTGCAGAATCTATCGTATATAATGCGCTTGAGACCCTGGCTCAGCGTTCAGGCAAAACTGAACTGGAAGCGTTCGAAATCGCATTAGATAACGTACGTCCTACTGTGGAAGTTAAATCCCGCCGTGTTGGTGGTTCAACTTACCAAGTTCCAGTTGAAGTACGCCCAGTTCGTCGTAATGCATTAGCAATGCGTTGGATTGTTGAAGCTGCTCGTAAACGCGGTGATAAATCCATGGCTCTTCGCCTGGCAAATGAATTATCTGATGCGGCTGAAAACAAAGGCGCTGCTGTTAAGAAACGTGAAGACGTTCACCGTATGGCAGATGCAAACAAGGCGTTCGCACACTACCGTTGGTAATCCACGGAGTATCGCAACTCTTTTCAGGACAGCTCTGCTGTCCTTTACCTGAATTGAACGCCCACGAGAGAGGAAAAAATGGCTCGTCAAACCCCCATAGCACGCTACCGTAATATCGGTATCAGTGCGCACATCGATGCCGGTAAAACCACTACAAGTGAACGTATTCTGTTTTATACCGGTGTAAACCATAAAATTGGTGAAACTCACGAAGGTTCAGCAACAATGGACTGGATGGAGCAGGAGCAGGAACGTGGTATTACTATCACATCCGCAGCAACTACTGCATTCTGGTCTGGTATGGCTAAACAGTTTGAGCCTCACCGTGTAAACATCATCGACACCCCGGGACACGTTGACTTCACAATCGAAGTAGAACGTTCTATGCGTGTTCTTGATGGCGCGGTTATGGTTTACTGTGCAGTTGGTGGTGTTCAGCCTCAGTCAGAAACAGTATGGCGCCAGGCTAACAAATATCATGTACCACGTATCGCGTTCGTTAACAAAATGGACCGTATGGGTGCAAACTTCCTGCGTGTTGTTGAACAAATCAAAACACGTCTGGCAGCAAACCCAGTTCCACTGCAAATCCCAGTAGGCGCTGAAGAAAATTTCACCGGTGTTGTTGATTTAATTAAAATGAAATCAATCCGTTGGAATGAAGAAGACCAAGGTGTTACCTTCGAATACGAAGACATTCCTGCAAATCTGCAAGATTTAGCTGAAGAATGGCACAACAACCTGGTTGAATCTGCTGCTGAAGCATCAGAAGACCTGATGGACAAATATCTGGGCGGTGAAGAACTGACAGAAGCAGAAATCAAAGCTGCTCTGCGTAAACGCGTTCTAGATAACGAAATTATCCTGGTTACCTGTGGTTCTGCATTTAAGAACAAAGGTGTTCAGGCAATGCTGGATGCGGTAATTGAATACCTGCCAGCACCAACAGATGTTCCTGCTATCAACGGTATGTTACCAGACGGTAAAGATACTCCAGCAGAACGTCATTCAAGCGACGAAGAGCCATTCTCATCTCTGGCATTCAAAATCGCTACTGACCCATTTGTTGGTAACTTAACATTCTTCCGTGTGTACTCTGGTGTTGTAAACTCAGGTGACACAGTTCTGAACCCGGTTAAAGACAAAAAAGAACGTTTTGGCCGTATTGTTCAGATGCATGCTAACAAGCGTGAAGAAATTAAAGAAGTTCGTGCGGGCGACATCGCTGCTGCTATCGGTCTGAAAGACGTAACTACAGGTGATACTTTATGTGCAATTGATGCACCAATCATCTTAGAACGTATGGAATTCCCAGAGCCAGTAATCTCTGTTGCTATCGAACCTAAGACTAAAGCTGACCAAGAAAAAATGGGTATCGCTCTGAACCGTTTGGCTCAGGAAGATCCATCTTTCCGCGTATCAAGCGACGAAGAAACTGGTCAGACTATCATTGCTGGTATGGGTGAACTGCACTTAGACGTGTTAGTTGACCGTATGCGTCGTGAATTTAAAGTTGAAGCGAACGTAGGTAAACCACAGGTTGCTTACCGTGAAACTATTCGTGATACAGTAACTGATATCGAAGGTAAGCACGCGAAACAATCTGGTGGTCGTGGTCAGTACGGTCATGTTGTTATCGACCTGTCTCCATTACCAGCAGGTGGTGAAGAGAACTACGTATTTATCAACGATATCGTTGGTGGTGTAATTCCTAAAGAATTCATCCCAGCTGTTGATAAAGGTATTCAAGAACAGCTGAAATCTGGTCCATTAGCAGGTTATCCTGTTGTGGATATTCAGGCTCGTTTACATTACGGTTCTTACCATGATGTTGACTCCTCAGAAATCGCGTTTAAAATTGCCGCATCAATGGCATTTAAAGACGGCTTCATGAAAGCTAAGCCAATTCTGCTTGAGCCAGTCATGAAAGTTGAGATTGAAACGCCAGAAGATTACATGGGCGACGTTATCGGTGACTTAAACCGTCGTCGTGGTATGGTTGAAGGTATGGACGATCTGCCTACCGGTAAGATCATCCGTGCTCAAGTACCACTGGCTGAGATGTTCGGTTATGCAACTGACCTGCGTTCACAAACTCAGGGTCGTGCTTCTTACTCTATGGAGTTCTTGAAGTACAACGAAGCGCCTAGCAACGTCGCTCAGGCTATTATCGAAGCTCGTAAAGCGAAATAAGATCCTTTCGAGTTCAATTTAGTTTACGCTCCCTCTAATTGAGGGAGCGATATTAAGGAATATAGTCGTGTCTAAAGAAAAATTTGAACGTTCCAAACCGCACGTTAACGTTGGTACTATTGGCCACGTTGACCACGGTAAAACAACTCTGACTGCTGCAATCACTACAGTTTTAGCTAAAACTTACGGTGGTGCTGC
>NZ_JBEEWD010000008.1:0-143840 GCF_040140245.1 Proteus sp. fly-1013
TGGTGGGCGGTATTGGGCTCGAACCAACGACCTCCTCCTTGTAAGGGAGATGCTCTACCAACTGAGCTAACCGCCCGTCGTGATGGGGTGCATTATAGGGATACTGCGCTATGAGTCAACGATTTTTATCAGTTTTTTATCGCGAAAATGATCGTTCGTTTTATTTTTAGTCAAGATGCTTTTTTTAGCACCATAAGTGACACAGCAATTAACCAAAGTAATCCCACAGATACTCTTCGTCAAACAAAAAATCATCAATTTGAAAATTTTATCTCTGTTAAAAGCTTAATGGCATTGAGGAATTAGCATCCAGTGATAAAATAAGGCAACCATTTCGTTTTTTTGATAATCACGATTACTTATCTATATATAAGTAAGACGTACAAAGGCAATCCCAATGAGTAAAATAAAAACCCGTTTTGCACCAAGTCCTACTGGCTATCTACATGTTGGTGGTGCGCGTACCGCACTTTATTCCTGGTTATATAGCCGTCACAATAAGGGCGAATTTGTACTGCGTATAGAAGACACCGATTTAGAGCGTTCTACACAGCCAGCCATCGATGCAATCATGGACGGTATGAATTGGTTAAATCTGAATTGGGATGAAGGTCCTTATTATCAGACTAAACGCTTCGATCGCTATAACCAAGTGATTGATCAAATGTTATCTGCGGGTACTGCATACCGTTGCTATTGTTCTAAAGAGCGTTTAGAGCAACTACGCGAAGATCAAATGGCGAAAGGTGAAAAACCTCGTTACGATGGTTGTTGCCGTGGTGGTAACCATAATCACAGTGCTGATGAACCTCATGTTGTGCGTTTCTTAAACCCACAAGAAGGTTCTGTCATTTTTGATGACAAAATTCGTGGTCCAATTGAATTTAGTAACCAAGAACTTGACGATCTGATTATTCGTCGTACTGATGGTTCTCCAACTTATAACTTCTGCGTTGTTATTGATGACTGGGATATGGAAATCACTCACGTTATTCGTGGTGAAGATCATATCAACAACACACCTCGCCAAATCAATATTCTCAAAGCATTAGGCGCACCAGTGCCTGAATATGCTCACGTATCAATGATTTTAGGCGATGATGGTAAAAAACTCTCTAAACGTTATAACGCAGTCAGCGTAATGCAATATCGTGATGACGGCTATTTACCAGAAGCACTATTAAACTACTTAGTGCGTTTAGGCTGGTCTCACGGTGACCAAGAGATCTTTACTATTGATGAAATGATTGAGCACTTCACTTTAGAAGCTATCAGTAAATCAGCAAGTGCATTTAATACTGATAAACTGCTTTGGTTAAACCATCACTACATCAATACACTGCCAGCAGAGAAAGTGGCTGTTCATTTAGATTGGCATATCAAACAACAAAATATTGATACCAGTAATGGTCCATCATTAGTTGAGCTGATCAAATTATTAGGCGAACGTTGCAAAACATTAAAAGAGATGGCTGAAAGTTGCCATTACTTCTATGTTGATTTCGAAACCTTTGAAGAAACTGCAGCGAAAAAACATTTACGTCCAGTTGCTCGTCAACCATTAGAAGTCGTTCGCGATAAATTATCAGCAATTACGGAGTGGACAGCTGAAAATGTTCACCAAGCAATTCAAGATACTGCTGACGAATTAGAAGTGGGAATGGGTAAAGTAGGTATGCCATTACGTGTTGCTGTAACAGGCGCAGGTCAATCTCCTGGCTTAGATGTTACCGTTCACGCTATTGGTAAAACGCGTAGCGTTGCTCGCATTAATAAAGCATTAGACTTTATTACTGAAAGAGAAAACCAAGCTTAATTTACTTATTAATCTTGCTTATTGAGAAAGATACATTCCTAAAGTAGGGAATGTATCTTTTTTTTGTACTCTTTTTCAGCAATCAATAAATAATGTGAGATTAACTGATTGACAGTATTGTGCTTGTTGCCTATTATCAAGCCCGTTCCAGTATGTTGGGGCTATAGCTCAGTTGGGAGAGCGCTTGCATGGCATGCAAGAGGTCAGCGGTTCGATCCCGCTTAGCTCCACCAATATACTTCTAGAACAATCCAATATGTGGGGTTATAGCTCAGTTGGGAGAGCGCTTGCATGGCATGCAAGAGGTCAACGGTTCGATCCCGTTTAGCTCCACCAGAATTTTAAGATCCTGAAGAGAAATCTTCGGGATTTTTTGTTTTCTATACCCCTTTATTTATTTCTATTGCGCAGTGTAACCCCCATCAATGGCATAAAATGCCCCTGTTGAGAAACTGCTCTCATCTGAAAGTAAAAATGCGACCGTTTTGGCGATTTCAAGACAAAATTTGTCGAAATTTATGCGGGGATTAAAATCTTTAGGATTTATTGCACAGTATCGTTCTGAAAAAGACAAGCGTGAGCTTATTACCCATTTAACTGATGAGGGTCACGCTTTTTTGGCAAGAGCGGCATTAGGACGAAAACAGAATGCTGAAAAAATAAGTGAATGCTTAACGCTCGGAGAACAAACATTATTTATTGAATTAAATCAGAAAATCATTAATGCATTAACACCTGAAAAATCAGGTATGGATAATGATTAACATCACCGCTTTAATGGTTTTAATAGCCCTTCGAGGCCTTCAATTTTAATCGCTAGGGTCATCTCCATGAGTTGACCAAGCTTACCTTCAGGAAACTCGCCCTTCTTTGCAAACCACAATAAATACTCTTCAGGTAAATCAACCAGCATACGCCCTTTGTACTTGCCAAATGGCATTTGTGTGTTTGCTATATCGATAAGGTGCTGTTTCTCTAACATGTTCTCTACCACGTCGTCATTGAAGGGATAAAACCGATTATAGGGTAATTTAAAGATAAAAAAAGCAGTACCCGAAGGTACTGCTTCATTTTCTGTCACTTGATTGGCAAGTGACTCTGTTTACATTGTTATTTTATTCACATGCTATCTGTTTTATCTTCAGAGATTAAACAAACAGACCTGCGATAGCTGCTGATAAGAAGCTAACTAATGTAGAACCGAACAGTAATTTCAGACCAAAACGAGAAACAACGTTACCTTGTACTTCGTTTAGACCTTTAATCGCACCTGCAACAATCCCGATTGAAGAGAAGTTAGCAAATGAAACTAAGAATACAGATAAGATACCTACAGAGCGCGGTGAAATTTCCGCAGCGATATCTTGTAAGCTACCCATTGCAACAAATTCGTTAGACACTAATTTAGTTGCCATAACACTACCAACACGTAATGCATCTTGCTCTGGCACACCAATTACCCATGCTAATGGATAGAAAACGTAACCTAAGCAATCTTGGAAACTAATACCGAAAATCATGCTGAAAATCGCATTCACTGCAGCGATTAATGCAATGAAACCAATCAGCATTGCAGCAACGATTAATGCAACTTTGAAACCGGCTAAGATGTATTCACCTAACATTTCAAAGAAGCTTTGACCTTCATGCAAATTACCCATTTGGATCTCTTCTTCATTTTCAACAGAGTATGGGTTAATCACAGAAAGGACGATAAAGGTACTGAACATATTCAGTACTAGAGCAGCAACAACGTATTTTGGATCTAACATTGTCATGTATGCACCAACAATCGACATTGATACTGTCGACATTGCTGTTGCAGCCATGGTGTACATACGACGCTGAGACATTTTGCCTAATACATCTTTATAGGCAATAAAGTTCTCTGATTGACCAAGAACTAGTGAGCTCACTGCGTTGAATGATTCCAGTTTCCCCATACCGTTCACTTTAGAAAGCACAGTACCGATAATGCGGATCACGAAAGGTAATACTTTGATATGTTGAAGAATACCAATTAATGCAGAAATAAAGATAATTGGACATAAGACATTCAGGAAGAAGAATGCTAAACCACCTTTCATCATGCCACCGAATACGAATTCAGTACCTTGTGCGGCATAACCTAATAAGTGATCAAATAATCCAGCGAAGCCACGAACAAAGCCTTCACCAACATCAGAGTTGAGGAAGAACCATGCTAATGCGATTTCAATAACTAATAACTGCACGATATAACGCAGACGGATCCCTTTGCGATTGTTACTCGCAACGAATGCTAATGCGCCAATAACGGCGAGTGCTAAAACGAAGTGAATGATAGAGGACATGCATGCTCCAAAAATAAAAATAAATCTTGTAGAGCATTTTATGTAACGCGTAACATTAGGATGTGACTATTGTCACAATCTCATGAAACCGCATACACACTATTTATTAAATAAGATAAGTCGATCACACTTTGGAAGTTACTTAAGAAACATTAAATGTAAATTTAGCTTAAGTAAAAATGCCACTGAGAAAGTTTTCCCAGTAGCATTTATTAAATAGTAGGATGATTATTTCGATTGATCAAGTAATCGTATCATTTCATCTTCATCGATAACGGTTATCCCTAATTCGTTAGCTTTCACTAACTTAGAGCCTGCCGCTTCACCGGCAATTACCATGTCGGTTTTTTTAGAAACACTTCCGCTCACTTTTGCACCTAATGCAACTAATCTGTCTTTTGCTTCATCACGCGTTAACTGTGAAAGTGACCCAGTTAACACAACGGTTTTACCTGCAAAAGGATTATCACCCGCCTCATGAGTTACAATAACAGGCGCTTGCCATGTAATACCGGCATCATTGATCAATTGATCAATAACCGTTCTATTGTGTTCTTCTTGGAAGAAATTAACGACATGTTTAGCCACAATATCGCCCACATCAGGAACGGATTTTAGTGCTTCAATATCTGCATTTCGTAATGCATCAAGCGTTGAGAAATGTGTTGTTAATCCACTGGCTGTTGCTTCACCCACTTCTCTAATACCCAGTGCATAAATAAAACGTGCAAATGTCGTTGATTTAGCCTTATCCAAAGCCGTGATCAATTTTTTAGCTGATTTTTCGCCCATTCGCTCCAAACCAGATAGGATTTTTTCATCTAAAAGGAAGAGATCAGCGGGTGTTTTAACATATTCTTTCTCAACCAGTTGGTCGATAATTTTATCGCCCATTCCATCCACATCCATAGCACGACGTGAAACAAAATGTTTAAGCGCTTCTTTACGTTGCGCACCACAAATTAAACCACCAGTACAACGTGCAACAGCTTCGCCTTCAATGCGCTCAACATCAGAATCACAAATAGGGCAATGTGTCGGAAAAATAATTTCTTGAGCATCATCTGGACGCTTTTCTTCAATCACACTGACAACCTGAGGAATAACATCACCTGCTCGACGAATAACCACAGTATCGCCAATGCGTATTCCTAAGCGTTCAATTTCATCAGCATTGTGTAATGTTGCATTACTCACAACAACACCTGCAACTTGAACAGGCTCTAAGCGTGCAACCGGTGTAATAGCACCTGTACGCCCTACTTGGAATTCGACATCTTTGATAATCGTCATTTGCTCTTGAGCTTGGAATTTATAAGCAATAGCCCAACGCGGTGCTCTTGATACAAAACCCAGCTCTTCTTGTAGTGCAATATCATCAACTTTGATAACAACGCCATCAATATCAAAACCTAAATTAGGACGAATTTCTTCCACATGGTGATAAAAATCAAGGACTGTTTTGCTACCTGTGCAAAGTTTTACCTTATCACTAACAGGTAATCCCCATTTTTTAAATTGTTGTAGACGCTCATAGTGGCTTGTAGGTAATTCACCACCTTCAAGTACACCAACGCCATAACAGAAAAAGGTTAATGGACGTTTTGCTGTAATACGAGGATCAAGCTGTCTTAATGAGCCAGCGGCAGCATTACGAGGGTTAGCAAAAACTTTTCCGCCTGTACGTCGCGCTTCCTCGTTTAAATATTCAAAGCCTTTTTCATTCATAAAAACTTCGCCACGAATTTCAATACGAGCAGGAATATCTTCACCGTATAAACGCAATGGAATAGCTTTAATTGTTCTCACATTCTCAGTGATATTTTCCCCTGTCGTACCATCGCCACGCGTTGCAGCTTGTACTAAAATTCCATTTTCATAAAGTAAACTAACCGCTAATCCATCTAATTTTAATTCACAACAGAAAGTGATCTCTTCATTATTTTTTAAACGATCACGTAAACGCTTATCAAAAGCTAAATAGCTTGTTTCATCAAAAGCATTATCTAAAGAGAGCATCGGAATTTCATGTCTCACTTGCTCAAATGCTGTCAAAGGTAAAGCACCAACTCGCTGTGTTGGCGAATCAGAAGTAATTAATTCAGGGTGTTCAGCTTCTAATGCTTTTAGCTCATTCATTAAGCGATCGTATTCAGCATCAGGTATTTCAGGTGCGTCCATGACATGATAGAGATATTCATGGTGACGTAGAGTAACGCGAAGTTTATCAATTTTTTGTTGAGTATTTTTATTCATGATTATCACCAAAGAAGAAAAACCCCCGCAAGCGGGGGCTTTTTTACAGACAAAAGCTATTGATTTAAATCCAGCGTCCTACGGATCCTAGATTTATAAAGCTCGATTTTTTGTGGCGTTAAGAGTTTACGTTCATCATCCAGCACAACACCACCTACATCAGATGCGATACGTTGCGCCGTAAGTAACATCAATTTAAAGTTTTGGTTAGCATCACCATAAGATGGCACCATCATAAACATTGATACACCTGGTGTCGTTAATTCAGCCATTGTATCAATATTAAATGTTCCCGGTTTCACCATATTCGCTAAACTAAACAAAACAGGTCCATTCGCTGTTGGATTGAGATGACGATGGAAAATATTCATTTCACCAAACTGGAATCCAGCTTGAATAATACTTTGCATCAATGCTTCACCATCTAGCATTTGACCATGATGTGCACTTACGTTTAGAACGATAACCAGCTCTTTCTCTGCTTCTGTTGCTTGCGGAGCAGATTCAGCTTTTGGCTCTTCAGCCGGAGCATGATGCGAAGCCTCAGTTTCAACAGGAGTCACATGAGCCGTTGTCTCTGAAATTGACGGCTCAAAACTCGCAGATGGGCTTACTGTATTAACGTGTGATTTTATTTCACTCGCAACATTAACCACTGGTGCTTGTTTTGGCTCATCCCTAACAATCGGTACAGGCTCTTTTTCAATAACATCAAAAACACCAAGGCTAGGCTCTTGTTGTAATGAAGTATCGTGAGAGTTCCCTTTAGTTTGGGTTTCAGACATTAATGGATCTCTATCTACCACTGAAATTTCGGGTTCATGTAGAGGCTCCGATTTTATCGGTGGCTCACTCTCCCGCTTTTCAGTAGAGGATAAAGTTGATGTCTGATGACTAGCCTCAGCATATTGTGGTTCGTCATCGTTCTCATCTGACTGATAATTCTGTTTCTGACGTTTTACTGGGCGATTACGGAAAAGCTTAGAACGCTCTTTTCGACCAATCCATAAGCCGTGTAATAACAAAGCTATGATTAAAATCGCACCAACAACGATTAATATCAGACGCAAATTTTGCTGCATCATTTCTATCTCTGTTGTCTTGAGGTTTAATAGCCACGTTGGCAAATATTACTTTTTACTAAGAGTATTTGCCAATGCTCATAAGTGCAAGCCAATACTTAATTTTCTTGTCACAAAGATACACACATCAATCTCTTATGCGCGTTTTTTAGACAATTCATGACTAGTAAGGCTGATTATCTCCCTATATGATACTAGCTTGCCCTCATTGGAGAGAATAGGAAGTATGACAAATTTGACAGAAACGAATAAAAATTTAAATGGATTTCATTATTTTGCTCTTGGTTGGCGTTTAATTACACGCAAAGGGCTGAAACGTTTTGTTATCTTACCCCTACTTGCCAATATTATTATTCTCGGAAGCGCCTTTTGGTGGTTATATGGTCAAATCGGTGGCATGGTCAATTGGATGATGGAAAAAGTTCCTGATTGGCTACAGTGGCTGAGTTATTTAATCTGGCCATTATCCGTTATTTTTATTTTATTGGTGTTTACTTATTTCTTTAGTACTTTAGCCAATATTATTGCTTCTCCGTTTAATGGATTGTTGGCTGAAAAATTAGAAGGTCAAATAACTGGCATTGCACCACCAGATACAGGTGTTGCAGGTATATTGAAGGATGTTCCACGTATTTTAAAACGTGAGTTAACTAAAATAGCTTATTATTTGCCTCGTGCTATTGTCTTGTTATTGCTCTATTTTATTCCTGCTATCGGACAAACTGTTGCCCCTGTTTTATGGTTTGCTTTTGGTGCTTGGATGATGGCAATTCAATATAATGACTTCCCATTTGATAATCATAAAATTTCATTTGCTGCCATGAAATCTTCGCTGAAACAAGACAAATGGAATAATCTTCAATTTGGTATGGTTATTAATATTTTTACCATGATCCCTATTCTAAATTTAGTCATCATGCCGGTTGCCATTTGTGGTGCAACCGCAATGTGGTGTGATCGTTATCGTAAACAACATGTACAAGACGGGCAGTGGTAAATTTAATTTAACAATGTATCGATAAATGAGAAAAACCCCGTTTTATTAAGACGGGGTTTTATTTTATCGTTTTTTTTCTAGATCGTGATTTGGTTTATTTAGTTATTGAGTGCATTACTCAATTAATGAACAAATATAATCTTTCGTTTCTTCCTTATCCATCGGCTCACGCTCATTAATGCCCATTTCAAAGATATTCAATGCACCATCTAATTTTTCCATAATCTCTTCATCATCTCGAATACAGAAAATATAAGCATTTTCAAATGGTGTGAGATCCACTAATCGTAACCCTTTCTCTGTCAAAAAGTGGTTAATATATTCAAGGTAAGGTAATTCATAAGGCAACATATAAGGGTCTACGCTCACCTCATCCCAATCAATATTTTCAACTTGAGATAAAATCAACGCACTCGGTGATTCAGGCAAAGAGATCTGCTCTAACGATTTTAAATCAGGAATATCACCAAAATATTCTGTCCACTCCACATAGTCCATTAATCCTTGAGCTGAGAGTGATTCATATAACCAATTAAGGACATCTTCTTGAGCATCGGACTCGGGTAAATTTTCACGCAAAGCTTGCGCGTCTAATTCAGGCACAGCGAGTTCAAGTGCACTAATCAACTCTTCAATGGTTTCCATTATGACCCCTGTATTTACAATAAACGTAGTTAAAAATAGATTATCAGCCATCAATATACTGTACATCTCTTGATTTATTAATTTGTGAATCGTCTCACTGACTCTTGATTAGAACCTTTTGGAATAAAAAGATGAAAAAGTTATAAGTATATTCATAAAGCTTATTTCCATCTTTAGCTTGATGGCGTATGGTAATTTCATCTGACCTTATAAAAATCATGTACCGAGGATAAAAATGAGCAAGATTTTCGAAGACAACTCGCAAACTATTGGACACACTCCCTTAATTCGCTTAAAGCATTTCGGAAATGGCAACATTCTGGCTAAAGTGGAATCTCGTAACCCAAGCTTCAGTGTAAAATGCCGTATCGGTGCCAACATGATTTGGGATGCAGAAAAGAAAGGTATTCTTAAAGAAGGCGTTGAACTTGTAGAGCCTACCAGTGGCAATACTGGGATTGCTCTTGCTTATGTTGCAGCGGCTCGTGGCTACAAATTAACACTAACCATGCCAGACACCATGAGTGTAGAACGTCGTAAATTACTCAAGGCATTGGGTGCTAATTTAGTGCTGACTGAAGGCGCTAAAGGTATGAAAGGGGCTATTGATAAAGCCAATGAAATTCGCGATAGCGATCCTAAGCGTTACCTTTTACTACAACAGTTTAGCAACCCAGCTAACCCTGAGATCCATGAAAAAACTACAGGTCCAGAGATCTGGAATGATACAGATGGTGAAGTCGCTGCGGTTATTGCAGGCGTCGGCACGGGTGGTACTATTACAGGTATTGGCCGCTATTTGAAAAAGACCCAAGGTAAAGCGGTAACAATGGTTGCAGTTGAACCAACAGGCTCCCCTGTTATTACACAAGCCTTAGCAGGTGAAGAAATTAAACCCGGTCCACATAAAATCCAAGGTATTGGTGCTGGTTTTATTCCTGAAAACCTAGATTTATCGTTGCTGGATCGTGTTATTCAAATCACTAACGAAGAAGCCTTTGATACTGCTCGTGAACTTATGACTAAAGAAGGTATTCTCGCAGGTATTTCTTCTGGTGCAGCGATTGCGGCAGCAGTAAAACTCGCAAAAGAACCAGAATTTGCAAATAAAGAAATCGTGGTTATTTTACCTTCATCAGGTGAGCGTTATTTAAGCACCCCACTTTTTGCTGACATTTCTGACAGCTAAATCGCGTCATCTCAATTGTAAAATATTTATTAAAAAAGCACCTTAATGGTGCTTTTTTTGTGGTAGAGATCAAAGTTTGTCATCCAGACAGGTGATTTATTTCTTCGAGTTTAGTATTTAATCAATTAATTATTTCGAAGGTCGAAATTAATCAGAAAATAACCGAGATGACAAAAACGAACTCTTTTATCTTTCTGAACACTATTTTTATCAGATGACGCTTTACGACTTAATATTATCTGATATTGCTACGCAAAGCAGGACAAATTCATCTACACTTACTAAGTCCTGACTTAATGTGAACAATTGAGTTATAAAAGGAAAAAATCCTATGTACCAGCAAGAAGTTACTATTACAGCACCAAACGGCTTACATACTCGTCCTGCAGCACAATTTGTAAAAGAAGCCAAAACATTCTCTTCTGATATCACGCTTATCTCTAGCGGTAAATCTGCCAGCGCTAAGAGCCTTTTCAAATTACAAACTTTAGGCTTAACCCAAGGTACTGTAGTGACTATCTCTGCTGAAGGCGAAGATGAAAAACAAGCTGTTGAAGCGTTAGTAAAATTAATGGCGGAATTAGAGTAATTCGCGGTTAAGCTTTAACTCAGTACTTATTCCCCTGAAACCATTCAGGGGAGTTAATCTCAATGATGATTTTAAAACAACAGTATTTTGCAATCCTATTCTTTTAAGATTATCACCAGCAAGTCGTAGGATAAATTATGATTTCAGGAATTTTAGCATCACCCGGTATCGCATTTGGTCAAACCCTTCTCCTCAAAGAAGAACCTATCATCATTAGCCAACGTAAGATCCAAAGTGATGAGATTGAAAATCAAATCGAACGCTTTAAAGACGGCCGTAACAAATCAGCACAACAACTAGAAATCATTAAAGAGCGTGCGGAAAAAAACCTTGGTGCGGATAAAGCCGAAATTTTTGAAGGCCATATCATGTTGCTAGAAGATGAAGAGCTAGAACAAGAAATTGTTACTCTCATCAAAAGCGACAAAAAAACCGCTGAAGCGGCAGTTCAATCTGTTATTGAAGATCAAGCAACTGCATTAGAAGCATTAGACGATGAATACCTAAAAGAACGTGCAGCTGACGTTCGCGATATTGGTAAGCGCTTAATGCGCAATATCTTAGAAATGCCAATTATCGATTTAAGCGCTATCTCAGAAAAAGTGATTTTAGTTGCAACTGACCTTACCCCTTCTGAAACTGCACAATTAAGTTTAGACAACGTATTAGGTTTTATCACTGACTTAGGTGGTAGAACATCCCACACTTCTATCATGGCTCGCTCATTAGAAATTCCAGCTATTGTAGGAACATCTAATGCGACACAAACCATTAAAAAAGACGATTATCTCGTTCTTGATGCGATTAATAACAAAATCATTATTAATCCATCAGATGAGGAACTTGAAACATTAAAAGCTATCAAAGAAGAGTACCTGCACGAAAAAGAAGAATTAGCAAAACTTAAAGACTTACCTGCTATTACGCTTGATGGGCATCAAGTCGAAGTTTGCGCTAATATTGGTACAGTTCGAGATGTTGCTGGTGCTGAACGTAATGGTGCTGAAGGTGTTGGTCTGTATCGTACCGAATTCTTATTTATGGATAGAGACTCTTTACCAACAGAAGATGAGCAATTCCAAGCCTATAAAGCGGTAGCAGAAGCTGTTGGAAGTCCTGCGGTCATTATTCGTACTATGGATATTGGCGGTGATAAAGACTTACCTTACATGAACCTACCAAAAGAAGAGAACCCATTCTTAGGCTGGCGTGCAATTCGTATTTGTCTTGACCGTAAAGAGATCCTTCATTCACAATTACGTGCTATCTTAAGAGCATCTGCTTTTGGTAAACTACGCATTATGTTTCCAATGATTATCTCTGTTGAAGAGATCCGTGCATTGAAAGCAGAACTTGAAATACTGAAAAGCCAGCTTCGTGAAGAAAAGAAAGCTTTTGATGAATCTATTGAAGTCGGTGTGATGGTAGAAACCCCTGCCGCAGCAGTAATGGCTCGTCATATGGCAAAAGAAGTTGACTTTTTTAGTATTGGGACTAACGATCTAACACAATATACTCTGGCTGTAGACCGTGGAAATGAGCTGATATCTCATCTATATAATCCAATGTCACCTGCAGTACTCAACCTGATAAAACAGGTGATTGATGCATCACATGCTGAAGGTAAATGGACTGGAATGTGTGGTGAACTTGCTGGAGATGAACGAGCAACATTGCTCCTTCTTGGCATGGGATTAGATGAGTTTAGTATGAGTGCTATTTCAATTCCTCGCATCAAAAAAGTGATTCGTAATGCGAATTACGATGATGCAAAAGCACTGGCAGAACAAGCACTTGCTCAGCCAACTGCAAAAGAATTGATGGACTTAGTAGAAACTTTTACTAAAGAAAAGACACTGTGCTAATCGCATTAGCCAGAGCCCGGTCCCAACTACAATAATTAGGAGAAGATTCATGGGTCTGTTTGATAAATTAAAATCACTGGTTTCAGAGGAAAAGAAAGGCAGTGGCACGATTGATATTGTTGCACCACTTTCTGGTGAAATCGTCAATATCGAAGATGTTCCTGATGTTGTTTTCGCTGAAAAAATCGTAGGTGACGGTATTGCTATCAAACCTGCTGGTAATAAAATTGTTGCGCCAGTTGATGGTACTATCGGTAAAATTTTCGAGACTAACCATGCTTTCTCTATTGAGTCTGACAACGGTATCGAGTTATTTGTCCACTTCGGTATCGACACTGTTGAACTGAAAGGTGAAGGGTTTAAACGTATCGCTGAAGAAGGTCAGCAAGTAAAAGTCGGTGATACTATTTTAGAATTTGACTTGGCTGTATTAGAAGAAAAAGCAAAATCAGTTCTAACGCCAGTTGTTATCTCTAATATGGATGAAATCCAAGGTTTAACCAAAATGACAGGCCCAGTTACTGTTGGTGAAACCGTTATTATTCAGATTAAAAAATAATCTTCTGTAATATTCTCTATTTAAACCGCCACCCATATGTGGCGGTTTTTTTATATTCAAAAACCAAAATACTCTAACTAATTCAACAATGTCCTTACTCTAAATAATTCAACAATGTTATTACTATAAATAATTCAACAATATCATTACTCTAAATAATTCAAGATGTAGCTAGGCGACAAGTGAAAGAGTCACTAGGAGCATACATAAGTATGTGACTGGCGCGAATGAGCGCAGTCAACAACGCTACAACTTGAAGTATGACGAGTAAATAAGTCGCTAGGAGCATACACAAATATGTGACTAGCGCGAATGAACGCAGTCAACAACGCTACAGTTTGAATTATGACGAGTAAACGCCTGTCGACAAATAACGATCACCCCTATCACACACAATCGCAACAATCACTGCCCCTGGATTTTCTCTTGCAACGCGCAGAGCGCCAGCAACAGCGCCTCCAGAACTCACACCACAGAAGATACCCTCTTGTTTGGCTAAAAGGCGCATCGTTGATTCTGCTTCGGTTTGTGACATATCTATCACGCTATCCACCAGCTCTTTTTTAAAGATGCCCGGCAAATAAGCAGGTGACCAACGACGAATACCTGGGATCTGGCTTTTTTCTTCAGGCTGAAGACCTATAACTTGCACGCTATCAGATTGTGTTTTTAAGTAACTTCCCACACCGGTGATCGTCCCTGTTGTTCCCATACTCGAAACAAAATGCGTAATACGACCTTGTGTTTGTTGCCAAATTTCAGGGCCTGTAGAAATAAAATGAGCTCTTGGATTATCTGGGTTATTAAATTGGTCTAATACCTTACCTTCGCCCTGATGTTCCATCTGTTGTGCGAGATCTCGCGCACCTTCCATACCGACTTCACGACTGACTAAAATCAATTCTGCGCCATAAGCTTGCATTGATGCTTGACGCTCTTTACTCATATTTTCAGGCATTAACAACTTTAAACGGTAACCTTTTACCGCTGCAATCATCGCCAAGGCAATACCTGTATTACCACTGGTTGCTTCAATCAGCGTATCACCCGGTTTTATTTCACCACGTAATTCCGCTTGTTCAATCATCGATAATGCAGCTCTGTCTTTTACTGAACCTGCAGGATTATTGCCTTCAAGCTTAACCCAGATTTCAGCGTCCACCTCTTGTGTTAGTCGTTGTAGTTTTACTAATGGTGTATTACCAATAAATTGTTCTAACCCTGCCACAATAAGTTCCTGCTCATTTGTTTGTCTGTATTAATGAAGAAATCACATTTAACTTATTAACGCAATAATATTAACGTAATTCGACAAGTCTCTTTGTTTTCATAGAAACCAAAACACCCATACCTAAAATAAGCATGGGTGAAAAATCGCGAAATAAAACGATAGATTAATAATAAAATTAGCAAAATCTGCCGTAAACCCTCAAACCCTCACCCAATACGGGCGGGAAGCAGTCACGCGGTATAGGCTAACGACACCGTATTTAAGGGAGTATCTCCCGTATATAAACGGGCTTGAGCACCTCCCATATAATAGGTATTTCCTTTTGTTGGTGCCGAAGAAATATCATTCCAAACCGCAGTAATCGGTGTTTCACTCCATCCTAGTGGCTGTAAAATCAACTGCCAATAATGCCCTTTTGGCGATACCTCAATAACCTTAACAGGCAATCGGCAAACACTGTTGGCATGTACACTTAATGCTATTTCCCAAGGACGTAAAAACACATCTACCGAACCTTGATAAAGCGGTGTCACCGATAATGGCAAGTGATATCCACCAATCTGTAATTGAGCACCATTAATTTCACCTTTTAGATGATTTACATCACCTAAAAATTCTAAAACAAAGCGACTTTGAGGTGATTGCCATACCTCTTGTGGTGTTCCTACTTGCTCTATTTTGCCATTCCCCATAATCACAATGCGATCAGCCACTTCCATCGCTTCTTGTTGATCATGAGTAACAAAGACACTGGTAAATTTAAGCTCTTCATGCAATTCACGTAACCAACGGCGTAATTCCGTTCTTACTTTGGCATCTAAAGCGCCAAAAGGCTCATCGAGTAATAAAATTTGAGGTTCAACAGCTAAAGCTCTTGCTAAAGCGACACGCTGTTTTTGCCCACCCGATAATTGTGCTGGATAACGTTGTGCTAAATGAGGCAATTGGATCATTTCTAACAACTGTTGTACTTTTTTATGAATAGCTTCTTTGTTAGGACGATCTCGTCGAGGCAATACCGTTAGACCAAAAGCGATATTCTCAAATACAGTCATATGGCGAAACAGCGCATAGTGCTGAAAAACAAAACCGACTTTGCGATCTCTAGCATGTAATCGGCTAACATCTTGCCCCTCGAAACAAATATTTCCTTGGGTTTGATGTTCAAGGCCAGCAATAATACGCAAAAGCGTTGTTTTACCTGATCCTGAAGGCCCTAGCAGCGCCACCATTTCACCTGAAGCCACATCAAGGTTGACATCATGCAACACTTCAGTGCGATCAAAATATTTTGTGACACTATTAATTTCAATACTCATATTTTGCCTCTACTTTGTGTAAATAATAATGTCATTGCTGACGAGCTAAATGCCATTGCAACGCACTTTTAAACATTAAGGTGAAGATTGCCATCATCGCGAGTAATGCAGCTGCAGTAAATGCACCAACGGTATTGTAATCTTGATGCAGTAATTCAACTTGTAACGGTAGTGAATAGGTTTCTCCACGAATAGCACCAGACACAACAGAAACTGCACCAAACTCACCAATAGCTCTGGCGTTGGTTAATACCACGCCATATAACAATGCCCAGCGAATATTCGGTAACGTTACTCGCCAAAACATCTTCCAACCGCTCGCTCCTAATAACACGGCGGCCTCATCTTCTTGACTGCCTTGGCTCATCATCACTGGTACCAGCTCTCTCACTACAAAAGGACAAGTGACAAACACCGTAACTAGTACCATTCCCGGCCATGAGAACATCAATTGGATATCAAATTGAGATAACCATTGCCCAGCCCAGCCATTGCTACCGTAAAAAAGCAGATAGAGTAATCCAGCAACCACTGGAGACACTGCAAATGGAATATCAATCAATGTCATTAATAGTTGGCGTCCCGGGAAACGAAAACGGGTGACAAGCCATGCCATACTGACACCAAACAACATATTGACAGGTACGGTGATTAACGCGATGAGTACGGTTAACCAAACCGCGTGTAACATGTCACTGTCCAATAAGTTCTCAGTAAATATTTCAATACCTTTTGAAAACGCGGTCATAAAGATCCACGCAATAGGCACAACTAAAAATAAAATGGATAACACAACGCCCGTAAGGATTAACCCCCACTTCACCCAATCAATTTGGCGACGATAAACAGAGCGTTGTTGCATAATATCTGACATCAATGCCCCCTCAACCGTTGTCCAAATCGGCTTTGTAATCCATTAATTGAAAACAGTAAGACTAATGAAACAAGTAAAATTACAGAAGCAACGGCACTTGCCGCAGGATAATCAAATTCTTGTAATCGAATAAAAATCATCAAAGAAACAACTTCTGTTTGCCACGCAATATTGCCAGCAATAAAAATAACAGCGCCAAATTCACCTAAACTGCGCGTAAAAGAGAGTGCGGTTCCTGCTATTAATGCTGGCGACAACTCAGGTAAGACAACCTTACGAAAAGTCTGCCAACGACTCGCCCCTAGCGTTTCAGCCGCTTCTTCATACTCAGGACCTAATTCTTCAAGAACGGGCTGAACGGTTCTTACAACAAAAGGCAAACTGGTAAAAGCCATCGCAACAGCGATACCAATCCATGTGTTGATAACTTTGATATCAAATTTATCCAATACAAAACCGTACCAGCCTTGTGTTGAAAAAAGTGTCGCAAGTGTGAGACCCGCAACAGCCGTAGGCAAAGCAAAAGGTAAATCCATTAAACCATCAAGTAGTTGTCTACCCGGAAAACGGTAACGAGTAATGATCCACGCAAGCAACATGCCGAAAACTGCATTAAAAATACTGGCAACGGCTGCTGCGAGTAATGTGACTTTATAAGCAGCCACAATTTGAGGGTGCGTTATCACCGCCCAATACTGGGACCAACTCATATCAGAAAGTTGTACAACCAGCGCACTCATTGGTAACAGTAAGATCAAGCAGGTATAAAACAGTGTTCCACCTAAACTTAATCCAAATCCCGGTAATACCCGTTTGCTGGTTGTAGTAAACATTATTGACGTCCTTGCGCTAACAACTTATCAAGCATGCCATCTGTCGTGAAATGTGTTTTCATCACGTTATTCCAGTCACCAAATACCTCTTCAATCGTAAATAATGACGTTGCTGGGAACTGTGCTGACTTTTGAGCCATAACCGCTTTATCATTTACGCGATAATTAAATTGCGTGATGATCTCTTGTGCTCTAGGACTGTATAAATAATTTAGATAGGCTTTTGCCAATGCTTCGGAGTCATTACGTTGAATATTTTTATCAATCCAAGCGACAGGAAACTCAGCTAGAATATCAATAGGTGGCACAATAACTTGATATTCATCTTCGCCATATTGTTGACGAATGTTATTAACTTCAGATTCAAAACTGATCAGAACATCCCCAAGCCCACGTTCGATAAATGAGGTGGTGGCGCCACGCCCTCCTGTATCAAATACCTCAACATTCTTGAGGAATTTCTTCATCGCTTCCTGCGTCTTTTCATCATTACCATAAGCTTTTTCAAAAGCGCCCCACGCGGCTAAATAAGTATAGCGACCATTGCCAGAGGTTTTAGGATTAGGGAAAACCACTTTGACATCTTCGCGCGTTAAATCTTCCCATGAAGTAATGTTCTTTGGATTTCCTTTGCGTACTAAATACGCCATAGTGGAATAATAAGGCGAGCTATTATTAGGAAGGCGTTGTTGCCAATCAGCAGGAATTAATTTGCCTTTATCATGCAAAATTTGCACATCTGTAACTTGATTATAAGTCACTACATCCGCGGGTAAACCTTGTAATATTGCAAGTGCCTGCTTAGATGAGCCTGCATGTGATTGTTTGATGGTGACTTTATCATCAGGATGTTGAGCATCCCATTGCGTTTTAAAATCGCTATTTAGCTGTGTGAATAGCTCTCTTGCGATATCGTAAGAGCTATTAAGTAATTGAGCAGCCCCAGCATAACTACTAACAACCAAAGACAATGCTGCGGTTGCTTGTAATGCAAAGGTTCTGATTGTGTTTTTCTTCATCAAAAGTACCCATCATTGTAAGTTTTGTTCTAATGGTTACTCTATCGACTTTATTTATAACAGTGTAGTTAGCTTTTGTTATTTGATATAACCATAAGCTATTAAAACTGAATAAAACTCAGGCTAATTAATTAAATTTGCATCAATTACTCTTAACATGAAAAAAATTCAGACAAAAAAGCCTGCTTTTAAAGCAGGCATTTCATTAATAAAAACGTATTTAGTACGAGATAATGATTACAGTGCTTTTAATACTTCATAAGAAGGTGCGAAGTAATAACTCCCTGTTACAGGTTTACTCATACGTAATAGGTCGTCATGTTTGCCATCTAATTCACCAAACATACTCAATAGTTGTTGTTCGATATTATATAAACGACCACAGTAAGCTAAGAAATATAAACCGTGTTTACCGCTTGCAGTACCGTAAGGCAGGCTGTGACGTAGAATGGCTAACTCTTCACCATCTTCTTCAATCACAACACGAGAAACGTGAGATGTAACATTACGCTCAGATTCATCAAGTTCAACACTGTCTTTTTTAGTACGACCGATCATTTTTTCTTGGTCTGATTCACTAAAACGAGCCCATTTCTTCAGATTGTGCTCATAACGTTGAACTAAAACATAACTACCACCAGCATCAACACCGTCATTAATCAGTGCAACGCCATAACGCTCATCATCTTGTGGATTTTCTGTACCATCAATAAAACCACTTAAATCACGTTCTTCTATCCAACGGAAACCATGGATTTCTTCTTCAACTTTGATTGCATCACCAAAAGCAGCAATTGCCGCTTGTGCTAATGAGAAATTCACATCATGACGCATAGATTGAATATGAATAAGAAGATCACGCTGTGTTGCAGGCGCTAAACCTTTACCTAAAGGACGAAAAGGTTTCAGCTCTGGTGCGCTGTTTTCATCGGAAAGTTTTTTCCAAAGATCAGAGCCAAATGCAACAACTGCGCCTAGTGATGCATCAGGAAATTGTTTTTGTAAATCAGATAATGATTGCATGAATTTCTGGCACCCTTCACGCAGAGCTTCTAATTCACCTACGACCATTGCTTCAATAAAAAGACCAAATTTACTATGTGCGACTAAAATGCCACTTTGTGCATGAGACATATTGCTTTCCTAATCAATAATCAAAACACCTAGAATGATGTTAATTATATCGAATATTTTTTCCTGAATATTTGCCTTTTAACAAAAATCGGACAGTCTGATTATAAAATCTTCCTTATTTTATAAGGAATAGCGTGAAGGCGATTTGTTCTGCCAAATAATTTGCGTTAATGTCCAGTTAGATAAAACTTCATCAGGTGGCATCAATCCATCAGGACCATCCCATTGACCACTGAAGACATAACTCACCGATTTAGCTTCTGTGGATTGGCATAAAATAGTTCTCAGTTTTTCATCTTTAGGGCCTTTGCTACATGCACCAAATGCTTTTTTATAGATATCTTTAAATGGTGTACCCATCGTTGTGCCCCAATCCGTCGTTGCTTTGGCATCAAAGACTTCTATTTTTTCAACAGTGCCTTTTTCTTTGCCATAGAAAGCCACTTGAACGTTCTTATCTTCGAGAGCTTGAACGACAACAATAATATCGCTACCTTGCATCTCCATGCCTTCACGATAATTGAAGCTACCACCTAGCTCATTTTTTATTTCACTTTCTGTTATTTTTGTTGAACCGGTGATATTTCCTAATCCATTGGCAGAAACAGTCAGCGTATTATTTGAAAACCAATTCATCTGATTTAGTGCAGAAAAAGACATTCCTCCCATGGATGAACAGCCACTTAATAGCAAAACACTTGTGCTTAAACACAAGGGTAACCAAAACTTAGGCATCATTTGTTTCTCCGTTAAACTTTTTCGTCACACATTAAAATAGATACTGAGGTTATTTAGCACACCTTATCTTACTCTTTGTATCACCTCAATCATCAGGCTAAAACAGTCGTGATAAGTCAGCATAACAAAATATCTACTGATTTTATCTTAGATAACCACATGAAAAGAAAGCCTAGTTACGACCATTAACAGAACATTTTGTTCCACAGAAAAGGTAATATCAGATTTTACGCATAAATTAAGGGGGGACAAACGTAAGAATAGTCACAAGGAAAAAAGAGATAAATAGAAAGGGGAAAAGAAATAACCCCTAAAAATCAGGGGCTTTAAATACAATTAGAGATCAAAATCCTGATCAACAATTAATCGCTTAGTATAAGTTGTGCTTTCTTGGTTTTGATCTTCATACAATAACTTCTCAAACATACAAATTGTTGCATCATTTTCTTCTGGTACAACTAATGTAATTTGAGGGCACCCTTTCGCTATCAGTTTTTTCTCTAATCGAGAGATCAATGCGTTCGCAATGCCTCTTCCTCGAAAATCTGGGTGAACGCCTAAATAGTATAAAGAGCCACGATGACCATCGTAGCCTCCCATCACACTACCCACAATCTCACCAGCCACTTCTGCTATCAAAAATAAATCGGGTGAGTGGTTTAATTTTCTTTCAATATCAATTTCAGGATCGTTATCAGGCGATATCAAATCGCAACGCTCCCAAAGTGTAATAATTGCCTCAAAATCATCTTGGCGAAATACACGTATTTCCATGGTTTTGCCCATTATCGGTCATATAAATCTGAATTTATTATCGCTTGTTTGGTTTATGAATCAACTTGAAAATGAGAACATAGACAATATGGAGTTCTATTTTTAATAAATATGATAAAAATTGTAGGTTATTATGAATTTACCTGATATTCATCGCGTTAAAGAGTTTTTCTTATCACTACAAGATACGATTTGTCGCTCTCTTGAAAACATAGACCAAAAAGCCACTTTTCAGCAAGATAACTGGGAAAGAAAAGAAGGAGGTGGCGGTCGTACTCGCGTTTTAACCAATGGCGCTCTTTTTGAACAAGCTGGCGTTAATTTTTCGCATGTTTATGGTGACACATTACCAAAATCGGCCACTGCACATCGCCCTGAATTAGCAGGTCGTCGTTTTCAAGCTATGGGTGTTTCATTAGTTATTCACCCTCTTAATCCTTATATTCCGACTTCTCATGCCAATGTCCGTTTTTTTATTGCTGAAAAAGACGGTGAAGATCCCGTTTGGTGGTTTGGTGGTGGGTTTGATTTAACCCCTTACTATGGATTTGAAGAAGATGTTATTCATTGGCATAAAGTTGCTAAATCAGTTTGTACGCCTTTTAGTGAAGATTATTACCCTCGTTATAAAAAGTGGTGTGATGATTACTTTTATATTAAACACCGCAATGAACCTCGCGGTGTAGGTGGCCTTTTCTTTGATGATTTAAATACCCCAGATTTCGACCACTGTTTTGAGTTTGTCCAACATGTAGGCCTTGGTTATCTTGATGCCTATTTACCTATTGTTGAAAAGCGCAAATCAATACCTTGGGGAGAGCGTGAACGTCAATTCCAACTCTACCGCCGTGGTCGTTATGTTGAATTCAATTTAGTGTGGGATAGAGGTACATTATTTGGCTTGCAAAGTGGCGGCAGAACAGAGTCAATCTTAATGTCTATGCCACCTTTAGTTCGTTTTGAATATGATTACGCCCCCGAACCAAATACCCCAGAAGCAAAGTTATACAGTGACTTTTTGATCCCAAAAGAGTGGGTATAGAGAAAATAAATCATTAACGATAAAGCCACATTATAAATGTGGCTTTTTAATACTCGATTCTTATCAATCCATTGAAATTATTACATAAAAATATTTTTATTAAGATTTTTATCATTTTAATTATAACTTAAAGGTTATATTTTATATGCTATTTACTGCTATAATGGATTGAAGAATGTGGGTAGTCATAACAAAATTGCCTTTTGAAGAATGGTTTGAAGTTCAACCAAATTATCTTCAAGACGAAATATTAGCTGTTCTTTGTGTTCTTCGAGAAAATGGGCCTCTTCTTGGACGCCCTTATGTTGACACTCTTTCTGGATCAAAATTTATGAATATGAAAGAGTTAAGAATACAAGTTAAAGGTCAACCTATTAGAATATGTTTCGCATTTGATAATTCTAGGCAAGCAATTATCTTATGTGCAGGTAATAAGAAAGGTCGAAATGAAAAACAGTTTTACAATAATCTTATAAAAACAGCAGATGAACAATTTCGTATTCACCTATCAGAATTGGAGGAGTGATGGCAACTTTAGATGAAATGCTGGCAAAAAGAACACCAGATAGTCGTAAAATAATTGAAGCTAGAGTTAAAGAAATTCAGCGTGAACTCACATTAGCGAAAATACGAGAAGAACTACATATATCTCAAACCCAGTTAGCAACTTCATTAGGGATTAAACAACCAGCTATCACCAAAATGGAACGTGTTGATAATGACCTTAAAATTTCAACACTTAAACGCTATGTTGATGCGATAGGTGGCAAGCTTGCAATTGATATCATATTACCTAATGGTGAAAAAATAGCCCTGAATTTATGATAAATACAGGGTATTTAGTCAATTTTTAACTTGTCTTGTTTAATTAACTTTTAGCTAATTAAACAGAAAAGCCAGTAGCCCTGTGACTTTATTTTTATTTTCCCACCCTTCTGCTCTCATACAAGTATTGAAATAGTCTTTGCGTTCCCATTCATTCGCATCAGAGGGGAAAGAGGCTCCAGAATTAGGAATATCTTTACCATTTACACGCATTGGTGAAAATGATGGCTGACTTGAAGCCACATATCTCGCAGGATATCGCGCATTGGCTTCTTGCATACACATATTTTTAGCGATATCTAAAGGAGATGGTGTGCTGGTGTTTGCTTCCCATTTTTCAGGTGTTGCACAAGCAGAAAGCATAAAAATTGATGCGATAATAATCTTTTTTTTCAATGTAATAGCTCTTTAAAACGAATAAGAATCAATTGCATTTTAAACTATTATTTGAAAAATTAAATTAATTTTTTATGAAATACAAAAAAGCCACTAATAACTGTAATATTGAAATAAACCATTGAATTATAGGTATAAAAAAGCCACATAAAAAATGTGGCTTTTTTGTTTAAATAAGAAAGTAAATTATCTTATTTCGATTTCTTCAAGTGCGACATTAAACGCTTACGTTTACGCATTTGAGAAACGGTTAATTTATTTTTCTTATCCGCATAAGGGTTTTCGCCCTCTTTAAATTGAATACGGATCGGCGTACCCATAACTTGCAGAGTACGACGGAAATAGTTCATCAAATAGCGCTTATAGCTATCAGGTAAATCAGTTACCTGATTACCATGGATAACCACAACTGGTGGATTATAACCGCCAGCGTGTGCATATTTCATTTTTACACGGCGTCCACGAACAATCGGTGGCTGATGATCATCTTCTGCCATCTTCATGATACGAGTCAGCATAGAAGTTCCTACACGACGCGTTGCACAGACATAAGCCTCTTGAATAGATTCAAAAAGATTACCCACGCCACTACCATGTAATGCAGAAATAAAGTGAACACGCGCGAAGTCAACAAAGCCCAGTTTAAGATCAAGCATTGCTTTAACTTGTTCGCGATCGTCTTGTGTCATGCCATCCCATTTATTGACAGCAATAACTAATGAACGACCGGCATTCAGGATATAACCTAATAATGAAAGATCCTGATCTGAAATACCTTCACGAGCATCAATAACCAGTAATGCAACGTTAGAATCTTCAATGGCTTTTAACGTTTTGATAACAGAGAATTTTTCTACTGTTTCTTTTACTTTACCGCGCTTACGAACACCCGCAGTATCAATGATGATATATTCTTTCTCATCACGTTCCATTGGGATATAGATACTATCACGCGTTGTACCCGGCATATCGTAAACAACCACACGATCTTCACCAAGCATACGGTTTGTCAGTGTTGATTTACCAACATTAGGACGACCAACAATCGCTAATTTTACTGGTAATGTAGAAGGATCGAAGTCGTCTTCTTCCTCTTCTAATGCTTGTGCTTCTTGTTCTGCTTCTAAAGCAGCCCAATAAGCCGCATTCTCTTCTTCTTCAGTCAGCTCTAGCTCTTCTTCCACCACTTTACCTGTAATTGGTAATAGTGCTTGTTCAATCAGTTGAGCAACACCACGACCATGGGATGCCGCGATAGGGAAGATTTCACCTAGACCTAAAGAGTAAAAATCTGCTAATGCAGTATCAATATCGATACCGTCAGTTTTATTCGCAACTAAATACGTTTTCTTCTCAACACCACGAAGGTGTTTTGCGATACCTTGGTCTGCTGGCATCAAACCCGCGCGTGCATCAACTAAAAACAGTACGATGTCGGCTTCTTGAATAGCCTGTAGCGATTGTGATGCCATATGGGTTTCAACACCCTCTTCAGCACCATCAATACCACCGGTATCAATAATAATAAATTCTTCGCCTTCTAACTCTGCTCGACCATATTTACGGTCACGGGTGAGGCCTGGAAAATCAGCAACTAATGCGTCTCTTGTGCGTGTTAGTCGATTAAATAACGTGGATTTACCCACGTTAGGGCGCCCTACTAAGGCAATAACGGGTATCATTTTTTGATGCCTCATAAAAATACAATCACGAACCTGATTGTATTTTACATGTAATTACTAAAAAGACGAAACGGCTCCTTTAAAGGAGCCGTAAAATAAATAGATTTGTCAGCAATTAATTACCGACTATAAAGATAAAGCTTACCGTCACGAGCTTGGATCATCAGTTTATCTTGTACCGCTTGAGGGCGGCTTAATAAGCCTGAACTGTTCACTTGGTTTTGTGCAATAAATTTACCTGTGCTGGTATCAATCCAATGGAGATAACCTTCTGCATCACCAACTACTAAATAGCCATCAAAAATAGCTGGAGCAGTTAAATTGCGATGCAATAAATCTTCTTGTGTCCATAATGTCACACCATCAGATTTACGAACAGATAAAACTCTGTCATTTTGGTCAACAAGGTAAAGATTATCACCTAATAGCACCATATCATTGACTGAACCTAAATCGCGTTTCCAAAGAATTTGTCCAGAACGCATATCAAGGCTAACTAAATTACCGTTATACGCCATTGCATAAACGGTATTTTCATCAATGATCGGTGTGATATCCACATCACTTAATCGGCTAATTTCAGTAGAGCCTTTAACTTGTGAAATATTTTGTTGCCAAATTAATTGTCCTTGAGAAAGAACAACTGCACTGACACGACCATTATCTGCACCAATGATAGCCGCACCATAAGCGACAGCAGGTGCAGACTCACCACGCAGAGATAATGATGGAGTATCTAAGTTAATAGTCCACGAAATCTCACCCGTTAATAAGTCAAGTCCTTGCAACATGCCGTTACTGGTATGAATAAGTACTAAACCATCACTAACAACAGGTTTTGAAATGGCTTCACCAGCAACATCGGCTTCCCAATCAATGGAGCCATCCTCAACGTTCAGTGCATATACTTTCGCTTTTTCAGTTCCCACAAAAACGCGAGTACCTGAAACGGTTAATCCACCAGAAAGTAATGCAGACTCATTGGATGAAAGAAAACCCGTTTTAATAGAGAGATCTTGTGACCAAAGCTCTTTACCTGTTTCTACCTCTAATGCTTTAACTAAACCATGGCGATCAGCGACATAAACAACTGCGCCATCCCATGTTGGTGACAAGTGAGAATAGTATTTACCAATACCATTTCCAACTGATTTGTCCCAAACAGCTCTAGGTGTAAATTGGCTCTGCACCTCAGGCAATGGAGACATTGTCACATTATCCTGTTCACTAGAACATCCTGCCAACAAAGCAGATGCTAGTAGACCAACCAGGAGAGTTTTACGCAGTTGCATGTCTGAAGATCCCTTTAATTGGATAAATTATTGAGTTTAAGTTCAACCAGTGAGCGAATAGCACCCGCATTTTCATCAGTTAATGCGCTACGATAAGCGGTTGTTGCACCTGCGTTATCGCCTTTTTTCGCTAAGACATCACCACGGATATAATTTTTCATTCCATTCCATGCTTTGCCTTTCACTTGCTCTAACGAAACTAAAGCAGCATCTGTTTTATCTAATGCTAATTGTACGCGAGCTAAACGAAGATTAAGCATATCTGCAAATGCATCATTTTTTACTTTTGCCACAGCATTAGTTAGATGGCGTTCACCATTAACTAAATCATTAGCATCGATAGCGATTTGGGCTAGTTCTAACGAAGCTAAAGCGCCATAGATATCATTTGTATCGGTAACAAATTTTTCAGCTAATGCAATATTTTCAGGTGTAGGCTTAGCAAGTGCCTCACTGACTGTTGCAAAAGCACCCGCACTTTCTTGCAGACGATTTGTTTGATGCGATTGCCAGTATTTCCAACCAAACACACCACCAAAACCAATAACCGCAGCTAAAACGATAGTTAAACCGTAATTTTTTACAAACTGTTTAATTGCATCAACTTGTTCGTTTTCGGTGCTATAAACTTCCACAAGTCTCTCCTTAACCTAATAACAGAGTCAATTGCTGAGCGAGCTCATTGCGAGCAACGATTGTTTGTTCCCCTGAACGCAAATCTTTCACTGCAACAGTGCCGGCATTAATTTCATCTTCGCCTAAAATCAACGCAATTTTAGCGCCTTGTTTATCAGCTCGCCCTAACTGCTTTTTAAAGTTACCATTACCGTGATTCGTCATTAAACGTAATGTTGGTAATTGATCGCGAATTTCTTCAGCCAGCATTAATGCTGCGCTTTGGCTCTTATCGCCAAATGAAGCAAGATAAACATCAGCCACATTGGTATCTGCAACAAATTCAGGGTTAACCGCTTGAACTAATAAGATCATGCGCTCCATCCCCATAGCAAAACCAACTGCTGGTGTTGGATGTCCACCAAGTTGCTTCACAAGACCATCATAACGGCCACCCGCACACACAGTTCCTTGTGAACCTAATGCGCTAGTTACCCATTCAAAAACCGTGCGGTTATAATAGTCTAAACCACGAACTAAACGCTGATTAACACGATATGTAATACCGACAGCATCTAATAAAGCACAAAGACCATCAAAGTGCGCTCTTGATTCGTCATCAAGATAATCGAAAAGTTCAGGCGCATCATTCAATAAAGTCTGAATTTCTGGATTTTTTGAGTCTAAAACACGCAATGGGTTAGAATACATACGACGTTTGCAGTCTTCATCTAACTTATCAACATGCTGCTCTAAGAAAGCCACTAACGCTTCACGATAATTAGCACGCGCTTCCAATGAACCTATAGAGTTAAGTTCTAATGTTACGTGCTCTGCGATACCTAACGCTTTCCACCAACGCGCAGTTAACATAATTAATTCCGCATCAATATCTGGACCTTGTAGACCAAACACTTCAGCACCTAACTGGTGGAATTGACGATAACGACCTTTTTGAGGACGCTCATAACGGAACATTGGCCCTAAATACCATAAACGTTGTTCTTGGTTATAAAGTAAACCATGCTCGATACCTGCGCGAACACAACCTGCTGTATTTTCTGGGCGTAATGTCAGGCTTTGGGCATCTTCACCACGATCGGTAAAAGTATACATTTCTTTTTCAACAACATCGGTCACTTCGCCAATTGCTCGCTGAAATAGAGGGGTATGCTCTACGATAGGTGTTCTGATTTCACTAAAGCCGTAACCCGCTAAAATTTGTTTTAGCGTATTTTCAATTTTCTGCCATACACGAGTGTCAGCAGGTAGATAGTCGTTCATACCACGAATGGCTTGGATTTTTTGTGCCACTTTTCTTCTCTAATAGTTATTAATTGATTGTTAGGCTGATTATAGAAGCGAAATCAATCAGTATTCAATGTGAAATCAATAGTAAAACTGGCTCATTGATTAATGAGCCAGTTTTTTGAGTATTATTTGTCCAATTGATTTATATTTATACGCATACTGTCATCAAGCATTGATGCCTTAGCGCGAATTTTCGCTTCTAATAAATCAATCATATTAACGTTATCAAGACGCTCTTTTTGTCTCACGCCATCTTCATAAAAACCACTGCGTGTTTTAGCGCCCGTTACACCTAACGTTGAAACTTCAGCTTCACCTGGTCCATTAACCACACAACCAATAATGGAAACATCCATAGGTGTGATGATATCTTCCAGACGCTGCTCTAATTCATTGACTGTTCCAATAACATCAAATTCTTGGCGTGAACACGTTGGACAAGCAATAAAGTTAATTCCGCGAGAGCGAATACGTAAGGATTTGAGAATATCAAAACCTACTTTAACTTCTTCAACCGGATCTGCAGCTAATGAAATCCTTAATGTATCGCCGATACCTTCTGATAATAAGATCCCAAGACCAATCGCAGATTTAACCGATCCTGCTCTTGCACCACCCGCTTCAGTGATCCCAAGATGCAGTGGCTGATCTATTTTTTTCGCTAATAAGCGGTATGAATCAACAGCAAGGAAAACATCAGAAGCTTTTACACTGACTTTAAACTGTTCAAAATTCAGCTTATCAAGGATATCTACATGGCGCATTGCTGATTCAACTAATGCTTCTGGTGTTGGCTCGCCGTATTTCTCTTGAATATCTTTTTCAAGTGAACCGCCGTTTACACCAATACGGATAGGAATATTGTTATGACGAGCGCAATCAACGACTTGGCGAATACGCTCTTCACTACCAATATTACCCGGATTGATACGTAAACAATCAACGCCATATTCAGCGACTTTTAATGCAATACGGTAATCAAAGTGAATATCAGCAACTAAAGGTACATTAACTTGCTGCTTAATTAATTTGAATGCTTCCGCAGCATCCATTGTCGGTACAGAAACGCGAACAATATCCACCCCTACACGTTCCAGAGACTTTATCTGGCGAACAGTCGCTTCTACGTCTGTCGTTCGTGTATTCGTCATCGACTGTACCGCGATAGGAGCACCATCGCCAATAGGTACATTACCCACATAAATTCGTGTCGATTTGCGACGAATAATAGGTGATTCTTTATGCATTGATTAATTCTCCCATGCTTCCATGCTTGCTCAAATGTGTAGTCAGATTAAGCGCTCGGCACTGTTATTTTTGCTATTTTTCCAGTAAAACGGCTTAAGTCAACTGATTCACCATTAAACTGTAAGCGAGTAACAGAAGGTGCGCCTATTTTTAGTTTATAAGGTTGCTCACCATCAAATTCCAAACGATCACCCGCTTTCTTAATACCATTAAATAAGACTTTATTTTGAGCATTACGAACTTCTAACCAACATTCACCATCAAACATAAGAACCAATTGATTCGCAATAGCAGGAGCTTCTGATGAGGTAGATTCTTGTGCTGAATTTGCACGAGAAGTTGTTGATGTTGTTAGAGGTGATACAGGTAATGGAACCGTTCTCACTTCTGTTGGTGCTGGTGACGTCGTTTCAGTCGTTGGCGATATAGCGACATTATTTGCCTGATTATCAGCTAATGGCGACGCAGGTACTTGTAAATTATCACCTTCAGATGTTGACGTATTATCTAAGGTTGCTAAAGGAGAATCTATCGTGTTGGTGTTTTCTTGAGTACTGTTTTGCCCTATGTCTTGAGATGCCATAGAGACTAATTCTTGTTGATCAGCCTGATGACCTTGCCACCACCAAACACCCACAAGAGCAACCATAACAATCAAAATCACCCATGTGAGTTTCATCAGCCAACCTTCACGTTTTTTATGACGTTTGCCTAATGAATAATTTTGTGTGGTTGTCATTCTAATTTGTTTGACAGGAGCTTGTTGGTCGATAAAACCAAGGATGTCTTTTTCAAGAACGCCGACTAACTTAGCGTAAGAACGCATATATCCGCGTAAAAATGTTGGTGCAATATCAGAAGAAACGGAGTCTGTTTCAATTTCGCGAACTGTTGATAACTTCAAACAAAGTCGATCAGCAACAGTTTGTTGTGTTAGCCCCACCTTTTCTCGTGCCTGGCGTAAAAGTTGACCTGCTGTTAATTTCACTTCTTCGGTTTTGTTTTCAGTATTCATTAGCAATCTAGGCACTGTGGCTATTGGATGTTTAACATTGATGAACTCGCAAAAGCACAAAGTACCTTAACGTATCACCGCGAATTTTTTGATATTTTATTATCACTTTGCTGACAGACCAAATAATCTGGCGGTATATCCTCAATTAACACACTATTATTGTTTAATAGTTTTTGTTCACAAAGGAAATTACCATAAAGCCTTAATACATTAACATTTACTGGCTTCGAGTTCATCGCTAATTTGTAATAATCTAACGCTTGAATAGAATTTCCCAATAACTGCGATGTTAACGCCATTCCTAAATTTGCATCGGAGTGATTTGGCATCACCGATAACACTTTTTGGAAATGATATTGCGCTATTTGATATTGTCTTTCAGCTAAATAAGCATCACCTAATTGTAAACGTGTAGACACTGCAACACGCTCTTGATTGGCTGATGATTGACAACCGAGTGTCAATAACATCAAGCCAATAGTTATAACTACTGATGATATCCTTATCATCGTCATATTCCTTAAATAAATTCATCCTTGTTCTCTCTACATCGTAATTATGTAATACACTTCACAAAGAAAGAGATATCCAACTGTATCAGACTGCTTTTACTGAAATTAGTTCACCTTGTTGGCGTTTTTTCAGTGTGCGTTTTGTACGGTCAATAACATCACCCGCTAATTGCCCACAAGCTGCATCGATATCATCGCCACGCGTTTTACGTACAATCGTCGTAAAGCCATATTCCATTAATACTTTAGAGAAACGGTCAATTCGGCTATTAGAACTACGTCCGTATGGCGCACCCGGGAACGGGTTCCATGGAATTAAGTTAATTTTACATGGCGTGTCTTTTAAAAGTTCAGCTAATTGATGAGCTTGATCTGTGCTGTCATTAATATGATCAAGCATGACATACTCAATAGTCACTCGCCCTTGGTTCGCATTTGATTTAGCAATATAGCGGCGAACACCTTCAAGAAACATTTCAATATTATATTTCTTGTTAATTGGAACGATCTCATCACGAATTTCATCAGTTGGTGCATGTAATGAAATGGCTAAAGCTACATCAACCGCATCACCTAGTTTATCTAATGCAGGTACAACACCTGATGTAGAAACAGTGACTCGACGTTTAGATAGACCAAAACCGAAATCATCCATCATGATTTCAAGTGCTGGAATAACATTATTTAAATTCAGTAATGGCTCACCCATTCCCATCATAACAACGTTAGTAATAGGACGACGGCCTGTCTCTTTTAATGAGCCAATAATTTTAGCGGCACGCCAAACTTGCCCAATAATTTCAGACACTTTCAAGTTACGGTTAAAACCTTGCTGTGCAGTTGAACAGAATTTGCACTCTAAAGCACAACCAACTTGTGAAGAAACACATAATGTTGCGCGATCATCTTCTGGGATATACACAGTTTCTACTTGTTGATCACCAACTTTAATTGCCCATTTAATCGTGCCATCTGTTGAACGTTGTTCTTCAGAAACTTCAGGTGCTTTAATTTCAGCAATTTCTTTTAATTTATTGCGTAACACCTTGTTGATATCTGTCATTTGATCAAAATCGTCATAACAGTAGTGGTACATCCACTTCATAATTTGGTCAGCACGAAAAGGTTTTTCGCCCATAGAGACAAAAAGCTCACGCATCTGTTTACGATTTAAATCTAACAGATTAATTTTAGTTTTTTGATTCACAGTATTTTCTTTAGAAACAGCGACAGAAGCGCTTGGCGCTGGGGTGGTAGATTGGGTCATGACATTGCCTCGTTGTTACACTATGCGGCCTGCATTAGCATTGATGCTAATGGGATACTTATATATTTGTATAATTAAACAATAATAAAAAACGCCCTGTTAATTATCAAACAGGGCGTCGCATTGTACTGTTTTTCGCGTAGAGATGCTAATAAATTAGCGCGCGCAAACTTCGTTTTCAGTGAAGAAGTATGCAATTTCGCGAGCAGCAGAAGCTTCTGAATCTGAACCGTGTACCGCATTTTCAGTAAAGCTATCAGCGTAGTCAGCACGTAATGTACCCGCTAATGCGTTGTCTGGATTAGTTGCACCCATCAGATCACGGTGACGTTGGATCGCGTTTTCGCCTTCTAACACTTGAACCATGATTGGGCCCGAAGTCATAAATTCAACTAAACCGTCAAAGAAAGGACGGCCTTTGTGTTCTTCATAAAAGCCTTCAGCTTGTTCGCGCGTTAAATGCAGCATTTTAGCACCAATAATGCTAAAACCTGCGCTTTCAAAACGGTGATAGATAGCACCGATAACATTTTTTTTCACTGCATTTGGTTTGATAATAGAAAATGTGCGCTGAATAGCCATGTCTTACCTCTAAATTATTTTATTAATGATAACTTTTGTTATCTCTTTTATCGCAGATCATGGAAAAACGAATCAAAAACCGCATTCCCTGCAAAAAATAGTGCTCGATTATAGGAGGATAAAAATGAATTGCACAGATTGAATATCCTTTTTTTTTAAAAAACTGTGGCAAAAAAGTTATAAATTATCGATCTAATCACATTTTTGACGGTTTCCATGTTCAAACTTGAAAATAAGAATAAAAAAAGAACCGAAATGAAACACAATAAATAGTCTCTTTATCTTTATCAGAAAAACTATTTTAGTGAAAAATCACTCAGTTCTCGTTTATTTTATCGTTTTAGTTTAACGAAATATAAAATTAACCATATCCGTTTGACCACTTAGATCAAGTACTGAAAGTTGGTATTTACCTCGTTTCTCTAATAAATAGGAGAATGTTTCTCCGTTTTCTGTTTTACCTATTTGCTCACCATTTAAAAACCACCATTGCGTACCACTTCCACCTTGCGTAGAAACGGTTATTTCAAGATTAGTTTCGCCGGGTAATGGCCTTAATAAATCACCAGCACGGATACCCGAGATAAACAGAGGAATGATATCTTCTTTAATTGGTGGGCAAGTGTCAGAAATCGGTGGCAGTCGTTTTACTCTGCGCTCTTTTTCAGGTAACCATGCTTCTAATGCTATCGGCCACAAGGCGATATCTTTTAACTCTGCATTAGGGCAATTAGGTCCCGTGCGTTTACCTTCATTATCTAACCAAATTTTTTCGTTGATCCCCAAAATACCTTCTTGGCTATCATTTAACAAAGTTGGCGGAATGGTGTTATCTAAGATCCAGCTTCGACGACTGACTCTACAGTTGCTATCTTCTTTAGGTAATGCCTTACCTGTCGGCCAACAGATAGTAGCTGCTGTTACACTACTAGGGCGTAAATCTGTTGGTGGTCTTTGTTTATTTTGATAGAAGTAGCCCGTTAATAAGTTATTGACCTGATTCATAATAGGGACGGCTGTCGCAAAACCAAACTGCCCTGCAACAGGTGTTCCATCGGGTCTACCTACCCAAACGCCAATGGTATAGCGCGCATTCACACCAATAGACCATGCATCACGATAGCCATAACTTGTCCCTGTTTTCCAAGCTAAAGGAACAACGGGTGAAATTGCGCTATCTGGGCGAGGTCTGGCTTCCCCGGCTAAGATACGCCTAATAATCCATGCTGATCCTTGAGACATCAACACTCGGTCTTCTATTATTTGTTCTGGTTTAAAACGTAACGGTGCTGTTTTCCCTTGCCTTGCTAATGCGCTAAAGGCAGAAACAAGCTCATCCATTCGCGTTGCAGTTCCCCCTAAAATCAGTGCTAAATTTGGCTCAGAACCATAAGGGAATCGCATTTCAAGATGATTATGACGTAATTTTGCCGCAAATTTCTTCGCACCATACACTTCGATAAGTTGTACCGCTGGCAAATTTAAAGAGCGACTTAATGCTTCACTGGCACTAACCGCACCATTAAAATCGGAGTCAAAATTGCCGGGGCGATAATTATCAAATCGACGAGGAACATCTTGTAAGAGTGATTCAGCATGAATAAGCCCTTCATCTAATGCAAGTGCATAAATAAATGGCTTTAATGTTGAACCTGGCGAGCGCCATGCACTGATCATATCGACATGACCAAAGCGCGAATTATCATTAAAATCGGCAGAGCCAACATACCCTTTCACACTCATATCCGTATGATCAACAACTAAGATGGCTAAGGATGTTTTATCCGCTAATTGGTACTTCCATTGATTAGCAATATCTTCGAGTTGTCGTTGAATATTGATATCAATCGTTGTTGTAATAACAGGCTCTCGCTTTTCGTTATACATACGACGAGCCAGTAATGGCGCTAATTGTGGTGTTTGTCTTGGAGCTAATAAAACCTGCTCTTCCTTGATTTCATCAACTTTTTCTTGTGACCATATTTGATATTCTGCCAGTCTATCTAATACTTTATCCCGAGCAGCTTGAGCGCGTTCAGGGTATCTATCTGGCCGTAAACGACTTGGCGCTTGTGGCAATACCGCCATTAAAGTCGCTTCTCCTGCAGATAAATCAGCGGGTGATTTACCTAAATAAGCCCAGCTTGCTGCACCAATACCTTCTAACGTACCGCCAAAGGGTGCTCTATTGAGGTAAATCTCCAGAATTTCATCTTTTGAGTAATACCACTCTAATTGCAGGGTGCGCCAAAGCTGTTTGATTTTACCCCCTAAAGTACGGGAGTGAGGATCAATAAGGCGCGCCACTTGCATTGATAGCGTACTTCCACCTGACACAATTCTTCCTGAGCTTAGGTCTTGCCATGCTGCCCGTAATATCGCCATCGGATTAACACCGGGATGTTGATAAAACCAGCGATCTTCATAAGTAATTAAGGCTTCTAAATATTCAGGAGAGACATCAGTGAGTTTGACATGATAACGCCATACCCCTTCTTTATCGGCAAAGCGCCAAAGAGGTGTACCATCTTGCGCTGTAACAATAGTCGCAATTTGAGGTTCAGGATCAGGAAGGGGCCAAATTTTATCTGCGATCCAGACTAAAATAGGCGTTGCTAGCAAAAAAATAATGATAACAGCAATAAGCCGTTTATATCCTAGTTTCATTCAATCACTCAAAGGAAAAAGCCCTTTCCGAAGAAAGGGCTACAAGACTTAAGGAACAACGTCAATCTTGGTTTCTGTTGATCCTATTGCACGCCAGTAAGGCACATACATAGATTCAACTTGTGGTGGTGGTACTTGATAGCTACCCGGTGTTACTGCTCTTGCTAAATAGAGCAATGTTGTTGGGCGATATTTATCAACAGAGATAGCAGCAACAAATCTATCATCACGGTATTCGAGATGTTTGATATTGGCTTGTCCCATATCGTCGATAAATTCCTGCAAGTCTGCTGCACTATCACTTAAGCTTGCACTACTTGATGCTAAGTTTTGGTTTTCGATTTCAAGACCCGCAGGTAATAAATCAACAACTAATGCATCAGGTACGTCTCTATCAGCAGAAACTTCCAGTTTAACCACCAGCATTTCACCACTTTGTAAGCGATTAGGATGAACGCGGTTTCCTTTCAAATCATAGTAACTACGATGAACATTTAATACATTACTATAAGGAGCAGGAGCAACTTTCGGATAACCCACGATATTCATACGAGAATAAATCGCAGCGCCACCACGGTTATTTAGCTCTAAGCCTTCTTGTAATTGTGCTGATGTTAATGTCTCATTGACTGCACGATCGCTACTGATTGCAGGGACTTGACGATTAACAGCGACTTCCCAAGGCTGTTCTGCCATATTAATAAAGAAGCGTCCAGCAAGGTATAACGAGTTACTTTCTTGGGTTGAGAACCATTCACGGCTTGTTAAGTTATCAGATAGTGCAATCACACTTGCATCACGAGATTGTGTTTCAAGGTTATTTTCGCTTAACAGTGCAATAATTAATGCTTGGTCACGAATGGTGCTACCGTAATCACCCAATCCATAATTATATTTACGTGTTGTTGTTACACCTTCAGCAATCAAGCTTTCAGCGCGGCTGCTATCACCCATTAATTTTAATGCGATACCCAACTGAACTAAAGCTAAGCCACTTCCAGCTTGATTACGCTCAAGATAGAGACGACGTAATTCACCTAAAGGTGCTTTTTGCTGATTTGCTAAGACTAATGCAGCATAAGCTCTTGCTGAGAACCGCGCAGCATCTTGGTTAACGGCATATTCATAGTTAACTAAGTTTTTATCTTGTAAATAACGTAATAAACGATCGTTCGCACGTTTTAATGGATCAGCAGGAACTGAGTAACCTTGTTGTGACGCACGGAATAAGAAGTCGGTCGCATACGCAGTTAACCAATATTCTTCACGTCCACCTTGATCCCATAAAGAGAACCCACCTTCTGATTTTTGCATCGTCAGCAGATGAGCAATACCTTTCTCAATAGCTACTTTTCTATCAGCATCAGTTTGCGTTTTAATTCCCAACTGTTTCAACTCTTTTTCTGTTGAATACAGTGAAGGATAAAGCCCACTAACTGTTTGTTCTAAGCAACCATAAGGATAAGCAAACAGCTCTCTAACATAGCGTGCCACCTGCAACGGAGGACGACTTGTCAGTAATAATTCACCTTCAAGCGTTGAGCTATTAAAGCGACTTAAAATTTCTGATGGTAAACGCCAAGTATCACCATCTTGCAATGTACTTGCATAGTGAATAGTTTCTGCAGGGAATGCAGGGCGAACACCAATATTCCATGTATTGTGGTAAGGTTTAATCTCTTCACCCGGTACTTTAATACCATAAATAGACAGTGAGAATTCACCTTGTCCAAAGCCATGTTTCGCTTTTACTGGGATCTGAATTTGAGTACGTTCACCTTTCGTTAGCGAGACAGTTTTGCTTTCAGCGCCACCTAATCCCACCAAACCTGAAGCGGTATAATTTAAGGTAATAGATTGAGCGTCATCCGTTAGATTAGTTAAATCTAAAGATAAAAGTGCATTATCACCACCAGCCATAAAGCGAGGTAATGAAAGCTGAGTCACTAACGGGGCAGCAATAACAACTTTACCTTCTTGGCTACCAAATTTATCCGCAGTCCAAGCTTGCGCCATTAAACGAACTTCGCCATTAAACTCAGGGATAGGTAAAGAAACTTCACCCTCACCTTGTGCATTTAATTTTACTGGAGCCGTTTGTTGAGCAATGATTTGCACATCAGTTAATGGTTTTTTACCACCACGAGATAATGCTGCGGCTTCACCACCATCACCGCCAAAGCGCAAGTTAGCTAAACGCCCTTGCCCTTCAATTAATTGCCCGTAAACATCATATTGGTCGATGCTATAACGTTTACGACCAAAGAAAGCATCGTAAGGATCTGGCGTTTTATACTCTGTGATGTTTAAAACACCAGTATCAACCGCAGAAACCAATACATTAATATTTTCAGGTAATGGCTGACCTGCAACTGGATTCGCTTTAATACGGATTTTTAAATCTTGGTTAGGGCGAATTTTTTCCGGTGCATCAAGTGAAATATCAATACGACGGTTTTTATCCTGCAATGGTAAATGCAAAATACCCACAGCACGTTTTACTGTCGCCTGTTTTGACGTATCTCCCGGTCTTACGACAACAGAAGTCAGATAGAGATCATGCCTTGCCCACTCTTTATTAATAGGCACTTCAACATCAAGCCCTTTTTCTGGCACATCAATCTCTTGCCACCATAAAGGCCCATTACTTGATTCTAGTAACACATAACCTTTACCCGGATGAGGTGCAACGATGTTTAACTTAACTTTTTCACCCGGT
The DNA here is from genome assembly GCF_040140245.1 of Proteus sp. fly-1013. Classification (NCBI taxonomy): domain Bacteria; kingdom Pseudomonadati; phylum Pseudomonadota; class Gammaproteobacteria; order Enterobacterales; family Morganellaceae; genus Proteus; species Proteus sp. fly-1013. The sequence goes on from NZ_JBEEWD010000008.1 coordinate 38,427, forward strand.
AAATAACCTTCTTTATCCAGTTTAAGCTTAACTTGGTCTGGTCTTACCGCACCTGTTCCACCCGTGTTATCCATCCAAGAATAACCTGCCCAGAAACGTAGGCTACTGACTAATTCTGTTTTAGGATCGACAACTTCGATACGATAAGAGCCCCATTCAACAGGGAATGCCACTTTTGCAGTGCCATCTTTCGCAATCTTGATTGTTTGCTCATCCATTTGCAGATCTTTTTCGTTATAGCCAGATTCCCAGCCATTAGAACTAGACCAACGCCAGTAATAATCATGACGTTCATAGATAAATTTCACTTTAAGATCGTTAGCAGGTAGTTTCTTACCATCTTGGTCTGTATAGACAATTTCAAATTCAGCCATTGAATTTTCATCAACGCTATAACCTGATTTATATTTGTCCGTCCGATAGTCATAGACTTCTTTTTTAGGGAAGACTGGGCGAATACCAGCAAGATGAGTGGCAGGCCAAACAGCTTGTTGATAACGGCGAGTAACAGGGCGTCCGCCAGCTTCAAGTAAACTTGCTTGTAAAATAATATTGATAGGTGATTTCAGCTCTTCATAGCGTTCACTATCAACATTCACTCCACCTTCACCATCAGAGTCTAAATTAAGTTCAAACTCATCCAGTAAACGGCTGAAGTTTTCATCTTTTACAGCACCAAATTCATAGCCCGGTAATTTACTGACAGCTTCACGAGAGGCTTTTAAGAAAACTTGCCCTTGTAAGCGATTATCGGCAGCTGGTGCGCCATAAAGATAGCGACCCTTAATGTCAAAATAAGCGTCATTACCGCTTAGTATAATTCCTTTCTTACCCGTGATTTCTAATGCCATACGTTCTGGCATAAAATCTTCGACCTGAAACTCATAGAAACGAGGAGTACCATCGCCTACATCAAAACGTAAGGTACGTGTACCCGTATTTTCATCCGCAGGAATAACTAATTTTAATTGGTAAAGTCCGTTCTCGGGTTGCCAAACAAAACTACGAGAAACTTGCCCGTCTGTTTTAAGTAGATCAACTTTAACAGGTTGCTCTTTAATAGGATTACCATCACCATCACGTAGCAATGCATTAACGATTAATGTTTCACCGGGACGATAGAGATCGCGAGGACCAAAAGCAAAAAATTGTTTGCTATAACCTTGTGGTCCACCAATATCAAACTCAGAAAGATCAAGCGCAGGTTTACGCAAATCAATCATACTGGTTTGCCCATCACGAATAGCCATTAATAAACGTGCTTTATCACTTTTCTCAAGTGTGGCATGTCCTTGACTATCGGTTTGCGCTTTAGAAATCAAGCCACCTTTTTCATCTAATAGGCGAATTTCTACTTTATCTAACGCAGAACCATTTTTAAGTGATTGGGTGAAGATATCTAACGTATCAAGATAACTGTGCATTGACAGCCCGATATCACTAAATGTGAATACTGTTGCTGGCACTGTATAAGAGTATTTACCCGCTTGTTGCATAACCGCAATGTAGGCACCTTCTTTTTTTAAGGCATCTATCGATTTTAGCGGTAACAATACGTTTTCACGGGTATTTGTTTCTGTGTTTAATTCGAAGCGACCGGTATAAACCAAATCAGCTTGGGATAGAAACTCATCTGATTCCCAATAGTTAATATTGGAACGACTTTCCCATTGCGTTAAGAATTGAGCGAGTTGCTCATCTTTAACACGGAAAAAGTTTACGTCAACTTGCCCCACATTTAACGCAGTAATCGGTAGGCCTTCAGCTGCTTCAAGTGGCAATAACGACCCTTTACTGGTAAAGCCAACAGATGGGAAAATTTCTTCTGTCGTAAATTTTTGGCTAAAAGGTGTCGTTAATGTACGTTCATTAATACCTTTGATTTTTTCATCAATTGTTAAGTTTAATTCTGTTGATGGAGGTAAATGGCGGAAACGCAATTCCATTAAGTTATCAGATAACTCCCACGCACCTTCTAATTTCCCTTTTTTGGTATCAACAAGATGAATAACATCATCAAACTTTTGGTCAGGATCAAGTGGTACAGAGAAAGTCACAACCATAGTACTCGCACCATCACGTTGTAACTCTGATGCATCTAATACGGTGACTTCTTTGCCTGCAAAACGCATTGCCAACTCATCACGGACTTCTTTGCTTTTTAATGCAGTTTCGTTATTCGTTTTTGTTGTAACTGCAGGTTTTTCGCTTGTTTGAGTCGTGGTGCCTGATGTGCTCTGAGCAGCGTCTTTTTGCTCGGCAACTTGTGTATTTTGCGTCTTATCCGCAGATGATGTGTTTTCATCTGCTTTGTCATCACAGCCCATAAGAGCTAATGCTGATGCCAATACAACAGCAAGAGAGCTCCAACGATAACCTCTCTTTTCTGTATATTGTCTAAATTGGTTTTGGTTCATATCCATTTCCTTTAATTCAACCCCTGAATAATGCGATGTTTTATGCAGGCAGAGATAATATATGTATTTCTTCATTCTAATAAGATAAAAAATAACGAGATTAGCTATTTTTTATCGCGTAAAACAAAATAATTTACAACACGAAATCACCTTATTTTTACTTTAAAAACAAAGCCTATCTAAAACAAAGCGTTATATAAAAATGCAAACGATTTGCTAATTTAGTCAATTTTCTATTATAAGGTAAAAAAAAGCGATATCTGATGAGATATCGCCTAAATTTAGAGGGCTGAATTAACTATCCAGATTAACTATCGGGATACCTTTTCTTAAGAATCCTCCAAGTTTGCGTTGATAAAAAGGTGATACATGGTGGATCATAAAATGACTTACACCTTTTTCATCTTTATCCACAAAGCAAAAATCTAGTGATTGCCCTTCTTCTAAATATTCAAAAGCTGATTCAGCCGCTTGAGGGAGTATTTGCGCAATCGCCTCTTCTTCACCCGTTATTTCTAAACCAATAAGATAAAACGACTCTTCATTATCTTGCTCCTGAGCATTAACAATAAAGGCACGGCGGATCGGTTTATGTTCACCAAAAAATTCGCTAAGTGCGGTTGTTAATTCTTCAGGTTGTGGCTCTAGAACGCTTAACTTTAAAGAAGAACCTTCAACAGAAACAATTTCTTGTGTCTCAAATTGTTCAGATACACCCATTACAAACTCCAAATCAAATAACGTTTATTATTTTGCTTTTGCTAATAACAGATTCGCGATAGAACGCACACCGTAACCCGTAGCACCTGCTGCCCATTGTTCTACAGAAGATTTTCTGTACGTTGCTGAACAATCAATATGTACCCAACCTTTTTTGTAGTCAGTCACAAAGTGCGATAAGAATGCAGCAGCTGTACTTGCACCCGCAGTATGAGAAGGTGCGGCAATATTGTTTAAATCAGCGAAGCTAGAAGGTAATTGGCTACGATGGAAATCTGCTAATGGCAGACGCCAGAACAATTCATTTTCTTGTTCAGCACTAGTCAGTAACTCTGCTGCTAATTTATCATCAAAGCTCAATACAGAGTGGTAATCATTACCTACTGCAACTTTAGCAGCACCTGTTAATGTTGCTGCATCGATAATCAACTCTGGTGCAATATTGCTTGCATCAATTAAACCATCCGCTAAAACTAAACGGCCTTCAGCATCGGTATTCATGATTTCAACTGATTTGCCATTACGGTAACGGATAATATCACCTAATTTAAAGGCATTACCGCTGACCATGTTATCTGCAATGCACAGCAGTAGTTTTACGCGTTTATTTAAACCACGAGTAACCGCTAATGCTAAAGCACCCGCTAACGTTGCTGCACCACCCATATCGGCTTTCATTGAATTCATAGATGATGAAGGTTTGATGCTATAACCACCTGAGTCAAAAGTAATACCTTTACCAACTAAGCAAGCAAATACAGGAGCATTACTATCTTTGGTTGGGTTGAAATCTAATGCTAAATAGACAGGGTCACGAGAAGAGCCGCGACCAACTGTATAGATACCTGCATAGTTTTGATCGCGTAGATCAACGCCTTTGGTGATCTTATAGCTAATATCTTCTTTATCAAGACCACAGAAAAGATCAACCGTGCGTTGTGCCAGTTGTTCTGGTCCTAATTCTTCTGCTGGTGTATTGATGGTATCTCTAACCCAATCAACGATGCGAATACGTGATTCTAGTTCGTGTTTATCAGCATCATTTAATTGTGGCCATTCGATTGAACGAGCGCCTTTAGGTGCTCTAAAACCTAACCAGAAAGCCCAACTACGTTCTAAATCCCAGCCGTCGCCAACAAGTGCAACATTACGAATGCCTTGACTATCAACTTTACGTCCACCGCGCTGAATAGCGCCTAAACGGTTTTCTTCCGTTAAGTGGATTGTCATGCCGGTTTCGCTAGTGCTAATTAGTGCTTTTTCACCCCAACATGCAGCAGCAGGTTCATTTGACAGCATGATAGACATAATTTGTTTATTCATTTATTGTCTCACTTATTATTACTGGTGGCAGTTAACCTATTCAGACTACCAGATATTTAGCGTTTAGCGTGATCAATTTACTGCAAAAACCAAGAGGTCACCATTATCATCCAGTGATCTTCCGTATTTACATGATATTCCTCGAAGAAGATCGCATAACAAAATATCTCTACTCCCCTCTTTATGGTTATTTTTAAATCACTGACAAGGTGGAATGTAAAAGGTCATAATGCAAAAAGACCGGCAATAAGCCAGTCTTTTAAGTTTACGGTGTCGTCAATTATTCAAATTCATCAAGCCAAACAAGTAAAATAGCTTCAAGAATTTTTTCATTGGATTTCTGTGGATCATCATCAAAATCTTCTAAATCACAAATCCACTGATGCATATCAGTAAAGCGTACTGTTTTAGGATCAGTGTCAGGGTAAAGATCAAATAACGCTTCCCCTATTTCACGCGTGTCACTCCATTTCATGCTCGACTCCTAAAATTAATGCTCTCTTGCGTGGTTAATCGAATATTTAGGGATCTCAACAACTAAATCTTCGTCAGTCACTTTTGCTTGGCAACTTAAGCGGCTTTCAGGCTCTAAACCCCACGCTTTATCTAACATGTCGTCTTCAAGCTCAGAGCTCTCTTCTAGTGAATCAAAACCTTCACGCACTACACAGTGACAAGTTGTACATGCACAAGACATTTCACAAGCATGTTCAATCTCGATACCGTTGCGTAATGCGACATCTAGAATAGACTCACCTTCTGTTGCGTCAACAACAGCACCTTCAGGGCACAGTGTGCTATGGGGTAAAAATACAATTTTAGGCATAGTTATATCTCATCCACAGAATGACCTGCCAACGCTTGTCGAATAGATGAATCCATACGACGCGCTGCAAAATCCTGAGTTTGCTTATCCAGTAGTTTAATCGCGTTTTCAATAGCAACAGGATCTGTTCCTTCAACGCTCTCTATTAAGGTATCTACAACTTTGTCGATAGCCGTTTTCTCATCTTCATTTAACAGATGAGCATCTTCTTCTAATGCTGCGGTTAAACTTTCTAACACACGAGCTGCTTCGACTTTTTGCTCGGCTAAACGACGAGCTTGTAAATCTTCTTGGGCATTTTCCATCGAAGATTGGATCATCTTAGCGATTTCAATATCACTAAGACCATAAGAAGGCTTGACCTGTACTGAGGCTTCAACACCCGTTGATTTTTCCATCGCACTAACACTAAGTAAGCCATCAGCATCAACTTGGAATGTGACACGAATATGTGCGCCACCCGCAGCCATTGGCGGAATTCCACGCAGTGTAAAACGAGCAAGAGAACGACAATCGCTCACCATTTCACGCTCACCTTGGACAACGTGAACACTCATTGCGGTTTGACCATCTTTGAATGTCGTAAATTCCTGTGCTCTGGCAACAGGAATAGTGGTATTGCGAGGGATCACTTTCTCAACTAATCCGCCCATTGTTTCAAGGCCAAGAGAAAGAGGAATAACATCCAGCAATAGCATTTCACTATCCGGTTTATTACCCACCAAAATATCAGCTTGGATTGAAGCACCAATGGCAACTACTTTATCTGGATCAATTGAAGTTAAAGGTTCACGTTTAAAATAATCACCAACCATTTGACGAACCAATGGTACACGTGTTGAACCACCAACCATAACCACTTCTAAAACTTCATCTATTTCAACATCTGCGTCTTTTAATGCGCGGCGAACAGATAATAGTGTACGCTTCACTAATGATTGAATTAATGATTCAAACTCAGCTCGAGTGATCTCACCTTTCCATCCATTAATGTTGATATCCGTAACATCATTATCACTCAATGCAATTTTAGTTTCTGACGCAACATCCAGTAATTGACGTTGTAATACAGCATCTTTTTGATGTCCAAAACCAGCACGTTCTCTTATCCAATCTGCCAGCATCATATCAAAATCATCGCCACCTAACGCGGTATCACCGCCAGTCGCTAAGACTTCAAAAACACCTTTAGTTAAACGAAGAACAGAGATATCAAAAGTACCACCACCTAAGTCATAAACAACGATGGTGCCTTCTTTTCCTGAATCTAGACCATAGGCAATAGCAGCTGCTGTAGGTTCGTTTAATAAACGTAAAACATGCAAACCAGCACGACGAGCGGCTTCTTTTGTGCCTTGACGTTGAGCATCATCAAAATAAGCGGGTACAGTAACAACAACACCATCAAGTTCGCCACCTAATGATTGTGTTGCACGTTCAGCCAATGTTTTTAAGATGTCAGAAGAGACTTGAATAGGATCAACAATACCTGCCGCTGTTTTGATCAGCGGTAAACCATTGTCATTTTCATGAAAATGATAAGGAAGGTTTGGATAACGGCTTGTCACATCACTCAGTGAGCGACCCACCATTCTTTTAATTGAGCTTATCGTGTTAGCAGGATCTTTTTCTGCTTCTTTTTTAGCATTCCAACCAACGTTGATATTATCAACTTGATACTGCACGACAGATGGCAATAAATAGCGACCTTCGTTGTCAGAAAGCGCTTCGGCTTGCCCACTACGTACAGTGGCAACTAATGAGTGTGTCGTACCTAAATCAATACCCGCTGCAAGCCGGCGCTGATGCGGTGCAGGCGTTTGACCTGGTTCACTAATTTGTAATAATGACATAACTATTTCCCTTAAAAACCATCAAACAAGCGTTCTTCAAGTTGTTCTACTTGCTCTTTTAATTTCGCGAGAAAACGTAATTTTCTCACATTATCTGCAGCAACATCCCAAGTTTGATCCTCTAGCGTTTTGACCATTTCATCATGGCGTACTGTGTACATTTTTTCTAAACGCGCAGAAAAATCGGCTAACAAACTTTCGGCTTCAGCACTGTGTTCGATGTTATCCAGCTCTTCACGTAATGTGAGTTGCTCCATTAAAAAAGCAGTATCGTGCATCGTTTGTTGCTCATTAGCAATATCGATACCGTGTAATGAGAGCATGTATTCAGCTCTTGAGAGTGGATTTTTTAAGGTCTGATAAGCCTGATTGATGGTTGAAGCAAGCGAGATTGCTTGAGCCTGTTCTTTTTCAGACTGACCTGCAAAACGATCTGGGTGATATTGACGCTGCATATCTTGATAACGTGTAGCAAGTTGCTGTTTATCAATATCAAAACGATTAGGCATGCCTAATAGTGTGAAATAGTCCATACATCTACTCTTGGATTAATTAACGTTAATACTGTGTTTTAACACAAATTACACAGTGAAGCTTTCACCACAACCACACTCATTCGATACATTTGGGTTGTTAAATTTAAAGCCTTCGTTTAATCCTTCTTTGACGAAATCAAGCTCTGTTCCATCTAAATAGACCATGCTTTTACCATCAACGATAACTTTCACACCTTTGTCTTCAAAAACAGTATCTTCGTCATTGATGACATCAGCAAACTCAAGAACATAAGCCATTCCAGAACAACCGGATGTTCTTACGCCTAAACGTAAACCTTCACCTTTTCCACGGTTAGATAGGAAAGAGCGAACACGATTAGCGGCGGATTCTGTAAGGGAAATTGACATGGCACACCTCACTCATAAAGAACGAAAGCGGATACTGAAAAAAAGTTTCAGCATCCGCCAATATTTTATTTTTTTATTATAAAAGACAATTACTTGCCTTGGCGTTTGCTTTTATAGTCTGCAATCGCTGCTTTTATTGCATCTTCTGCAAGAATTGAACAGTGAATTTTCACTGGTGGTAATTCTAATTCTTCGGCAATTGCTGTGTTCTTAATAGATTCGGCTTCATCTAATGTTTTGCCTTTCATCCATTCTGTTACCAGTGAACTTGATGCAATTGCTGAACCACAACCATAAGTTTTAAAACGCGCATCTTCAATTACGCCATTATCGTCAACTTTGATTTGCAGTTTCATAACGTCACCACAAGCAGGTGCGCCAACCATACCACTCCCTACAGTAGGGTCATTATTATCAAATGATCCCACATTACGAGGGTTTTCATAATGATCAATTACTTTATCGCTATAAGCCATGATTTAACTCCTGAAAACGTCTGATTAATGGTGAGACCATTCGATACTGTTGATATCAACACCTTGTTTATGCATATCCCAAAGTGGAGAAAGATCACGTAAGCGACCAATTGCACTGTGGATTTGTTCAATTGCATAATCTATTTCTTCTTCTGTGGTGAAACGACCCAGAGAGAAGCGAATAGAACTGTGTGCAAGTTCATCAGTTAAACCTAACGCACGCAGTACATAAGAAGGTTCTAAACTTGCTGAAGTACAGGCTGAGCCTGAAGAAACAGCAAGATCTTTCAGTGCCATCATTAATGATTCACCTTCAACATAGTTGAAGCTCACATTAAGAATGTTTGGCGCAGTGTGTTCTAAAGAACCGTTGATATAAACTTCTTCGATATCTTTAATGCCATTCCATAAACGCAAACGTAATTCGTTTAAGCGTTTAGTTTCATCAGCCATTTCTTCTTTCAAAATACGGTAAGCTTCGCCCATACCCACAATTTGGTGAACGGCTAATGTACCTGAACGCATACCACGCTCATGTCCGCCACCATGCATTTGTGCTTCTAAACGAATACGTGGTTTACGACGAACATAAAGTGCACCGATACCCATAGGACCGTAAACTTTATGCGCAGAAAGAGAAAGTAAATCAACTTTTAACTTAGAAAGATCAATCGGTAATTTACCAACGCTTTGTGTTGCGTCTACATGGTAAATAATACCTTTACTACGGCATAATTCACCGATAGCAGCAATATCTTGTACAACACCAATTTCGTTATTTACATGCATGATAGAAACTAAAATAGTGTCTTCACGCATCGCTTCTTCAAGCTCTTTCAGGTCAATTAGACCATCACTTTTTGGTGCTAAATAAGTGACTTCAAAACCTTCACGCTCAAGTTGACGACAAGTGTCTAAAATGGCTTTATGTTCGGTTTTTGAAGTGATGATGTGCTTACCTTTTTTCTGGTAAAAGTTAGCAACACCTTTTAGTGCGAGGTTATCAGCTTCAGTTGCGCCTGATGTGAATACGATTTCACGAGGATCTGCACCGATTAAATCAGCAATCTGATTACGTGCAATATCAATAGCTTCTTCTGCTTGCCAACCAAAACGGTGTGAACGAGAGGCTGGGTTACCAAAAATGCCATCAATAGTCAGGCATTGCATCATTTTTTCAGCAACTCGTGGATCAACAGGAGTGGTTGCTGAATAATCTAGATAAATGGGTAATTTCATTGCTCACTAACTCCAAAGACGACGGATCTTCTTTAATAATTTTGTTTTTGCCTACCTAGAGATCGCCGTTAAACTCGCATATTAACAATGGTTTCTTGTAAACGACCATTAATAGCATGGCGTTTTTCATTGTCTTGACGATCGGCGACATCCATAACCTCTTCGTTATTTACTAACTCTTCAAGGCTGATACTGCTTAGGAAACTGGTTATACGATCACTTAAATCACGCCACAAAGTATGAGTCAGGCAACGATCGCCACCTTGACAACCTTCTTTGTTACCCTGACAACGGGTAGCATCGACAGATTCATCAACCGCAGAAATAACTTGAGCAACAAAAATTTGTCCTGCATCACGACCTAATAAATAGCCGCCACCAGGACCACGAACACTTGCGACTAATTCATTTTTGCGCAAACGTGAGAAAAGCTGCTCAAGATAAGAAAGGGAAATCCCTTGACGCTCTGAAATATCAGCGAGGGGGACAGGGCCTTGCTGTGAATGCAATGCAACATCAAGCATTGCAGTAACTGCGTAACGCCCTTTTGATGTCAGTCTCATAACAAATACTCCGTGGTGAACAATAATCAAATTGTGTCATTCCCGAGTAATTTAGTCAACTATTTATCCGAGTGTTTTAGTCAAGTATTATACTCAGCCAAAAGTTGACTTAAGTTAATCAACTTTGCCCTCTATTTCTTAGCCCATTTCTCAACTGACGTCAGGATGCCACGTAAGATATGAAGCTCTTGTGTTTCTGGGCGCGCACGCGTAAATAGACGGCGTAAACGGCTCATCACTTGTCCCGGATGTTTAGGACGAATAAAACCAGATTCATTAAGCACCTGCTCTAAATGAACGTAAAAACGTTCTATATCATCTGCTGGTGGATAATCAATCTCTGATGGGCCATTTTCCTCTTGTTTTTCTTCTTGGGCAAGTGCTGCCATACGAATTTCATAACTAACAAGCTGAACAGCCATCGCTAAATTTAAAGAACCATATTCTGGATTAGTTGGAACATACAGATGAAAATCACATTTTTGTAATTCTTCATTAGTTAAACCTGTGCGTTCGCGGCCAAAAATAACAGCAACAGGCTTATTTTTAGCTTCCATAACACAACGCTCACCACATTCACGAGGTGCAAGCATTGGCCAAGAAAGTGTACGGCTACGGGCGCTTGTTCCTATGACTAAACCACAGCCTTCAATCGCTTCATCGATACTATTAACAATATGTGCATTGCCAATAACATCACTTGCACCTGCTGATAGGGCAATAGAATGTGAATCTGGTTTTTCTTTTGGATTAACAAAATAAAGATTGGTTAATCCCATGGTTTTCATAGCACGAGCTGTAGAGCCCATATTGCCTGTATGCGAGGTTTCTACAAGGATGATGCGAATATTTTCTAACATTGATTTCTTGTTAATTGCTTTGTGATCCATCTATTTTATCACAATTGTAGCCAGAAACACGAATGCCTGTTATACTCTCGCACGTTTTTTATCCCCGTTCTTTAACATCTTGTGGAAGATAACCATGCATCCGATGCTGAATATTGCCATACGTGCCGCACGTAAGGCTGGTAATTTAATCGCCAAAAATTACGAAAATCCTGAATCTGTAGAAACTAATCAGAAAGGTACCAATGATTTTGTCACTAACGTTGACCGTGACGCAGAACAAGCAATCATTGAAATCATCCGTAAATCTTATCCAAAACACACCATTATTACGGAAGAAAGTGGCGAGTTACTCGGTGAAGATCACGACATACAATGGGTTATTGATCCACTTGATGGCACGACTAACTTCATTAAACGTCTTCCACACTTCTCTGTTTCTATTGCTGTACGCATTAAAGGCCGTACTGAAGTGGCTGTTGTTTACGATCCTATGCGTAACGAATTATTCTCAGCCGTTCGTGGTCAAGGTGCACAGTTAAATGGTTATCGTCTACGTGGCTCTAACGCTCGCGATTTAGACGGTGCAGTTCTTGCGACTGGTTTCCCATTCAAAAGCAAACAACATTCAGCTGCTTACATGAATATGTTAGGTAAACTGTTTGTACCTTGTGCTGATTTCCGTCGCACTGGTTCAGCAGCTTTAGATTTAGCTTATGTTGCAGCTGGCCGTGTCGATGGTTTCTTTGAGATTGGCTTAAAACCTTGGGATTTCTTAGGTGGCGAATTAATCGCTCGTGAAGCAGGTGCTATCGTTTCTGACTTTACTGGTAATCATGGCTACCTACAAACAGGTAATATTGTTGCAGGTAATCCACGTGTTGTCAGAGCATTATTAGCTGAAATTCGTAGTGAATTAACAGATGCATTAAAACGTTAATTTCGTTGATACGAATAAAATATATACAAAGAAAAAGACCATAATATTATGGTCTTTTTTATTACCTACTGATTTATTGTTAATAGTGCATTTACTGATAATTGGCTAATTTCTTGGGCTATTTTATCTAATAACTGCGATGTCATTTCCTGTTTATCAATACGTAATAAAAATGCTTTTCTCGCGATCACAAACCCAAGTATTTGCCCAATAACGGCATGAGCACGAATAGTAGTCGTTAATGTGTCACTCTTTTTATCGATTAATTCGATAAGATGAGATAATCGTAAATGAAAAGGCTCAATTAAATTACGATAAATCAGCTCATAATTTTCAGTTGGTTCCAGTTGCTCACGTAAAATCAACTGACTGTAATAATGGCGTTCAGGTGCTAATAAAGCGCGCGTTAATCCTGAGACTAATAAAGGGATCAGAGAAGCAAGTAATTCACGATCTAACTTATTTTCTTTTAATAAAAACTGAAGCTTATTATCAAATTGGTCAAAATGAATTTCTGACGCTAATTCTGTCGCAATATATTGAATAACGGCAGTATAAACGCCTAGTTTTCCACCAAAATGATAAGGAATTGCTGATTGATTAACACCAGCATCCTGCGCAAGTTGTCTCGTTCTCAACCCACTAATTCCGTGTAGTGCAAAAAGCTTAATACCTTCTTGTACTAACTTTTCTTGAGTCTGTTCTGTACTTATCGCGGTTTTACTGGTGTTTTTCATTGTTTATTAACTATTTATTATTAGGCTTATAAATCAGCCCGCATTAATTGTGTTGAGTTTGAATTTAACTCAATCCCTTTACTTTTACCAACTACAACCGTACCACCTAAGTTACATAAGTGATGACCAAAGCCACAGTTAGGCTCAAACGCAAACGTCATGCCCTCTTGTAATACAAGCTCTCGACCCGGGTTTGGTAATCGTTCAATTTGTTTATAACGACTCGCCAATGGTAATGATTCGATACCCGGAGCAGTACCAAAACCAATAGGTCCATAAGGATTGATGCTATGGATAAGTGGATGCACATGCCATCCCCCTGATTGTAATAATGGTTTTTCCATTAAATCAACCACTTCACCAAAAGTAACGCCCGCCTTTAAATGCTCAACACCTATTTCATAACATTCGCGAGCAACCAAAGCGGCTTTTTCTAAATTTTCATGAATTTTACCCACTGCAACAGCAGCTTGGTGTTGTGTTTCATACATTCCATATAAAGCGAAAATTTCTGATAACACAATATCACCCATTTGAATTTCACGAGGTGCTTGTGAGCGATATTGCCAAGCAGGAGGACCCCAACCGATATATTCAGAGCCTGAACCCATTAGAATTTCAGCCGTAAACCCACCTCTGGATAAGCAAGTTGCAGTAATAGCAGCCGCAAGATCAGCTTCTGTCGCCCCAGGTCTGGTTGTGACGCGCATTGCTTCACTCATTGCTTCACCAATAGCGGCGGCATATCTTACATGTGTCAGTTCTTCTTCACTTTTAACGGATGCACGTTTAAAGAAATCACGATAAACACAGCTAAATTTCGCATAAGGGAATGCATCCTTAATACCGTTTAGAGTATTAAATGGCATTGCACCATCAAAATAGAATGGAGGATAAGGCTCTAAGCCAATAACACCAATATGTGCATTTTGCTGCACACCCATTTCTTTTAGTAATTGAGCAATATTACGCCCTGTTTTTCCTACAACAAGATTATCTTCATCAATCCACTGCAAATCACCACGTAGCTTTGCTTGCATATGATCGGCGATCATCATTGGTGCAAAAGTGACTATCAATGGTTTTTTATCTTCATGAAAAATAACAACCGATCCTAGTCGGTCATTTGTAAAATAGTGATCAATACAAAATGGTGCCGGCGCGGCGGATTCTCTATCACCATAGATAATCAATGTATCTAACTGATTATCTCTCATAATATCTCTAGCTAACTGCCAGCGTCTGTCTCTTTCTTGTAAAGAAAAACTGGCTGGGATCACTGATTTATTGTTCATAACAATACCTTTTTCATATTCATTCATTTGAATGAATTAAATCTAAACCTAATATTTAGAATGGTCAATTATTCGCTTGATCAAAAAATGCGCTTTTAAAGGAGAAAATAAAAAGATCTGCAATATCAAGGGACATTACAGATCTTAATTTTTATAAAATAGAGAAATTAGGTATTTTGAGGTTGTACTCTTGGTCTGATAAACATAGCAGGGATCGTTAATGCTGCCATTAACCAGAAGATCAATGACTCTTGATTAGGAAGTTTTTCATACAACCAACCAGAGACAATGGTCATGATCGCAATACTTCCACCCATCGCCAAAGCCGAATACACCGCTTGTAGACGAATAATTTCGTGCTCTTGACGTGCACTAATAAAGCGCATTGCCGCTAAATGGCACACCGTAAACGTACCACTATGTAAGATTTGAACAACAATAAGTGCGGGTAATGCGGTAAAACTCCCCATTAACCCCCAACGTAAAAGCCCAGCAAAAGCAGAAAGTAAGAGTAGATTTCTTGCGCTCCAGCGGCGGAATAAACGATGGCTGAGCATAAAAACAACCACCTCTGAAACCACACCTAATGACCAAAGATAGCCGATTGTTGCGGTGTCATACCCTGCTTTTTCCCAATAAAGTGCACTAAAACCATAATAAGCAGCGTGCGCACCTTGCAGTAAAGAGACACACAACAGAAAACGCCAAACTGGCCCATCTGAAATGAGTTTCATAAAAGACACATTGTTGTGTTCTGCTTTTTTCACTTTACCCTGTGGCATAACTTTAGGGCGGAGCATAGATGTCAGGAATAGTGCTAAAGTACTGGCAATCAATCCATAAAGAATAATGGGATGTCCAAAAGCATCAATTAAAACACCTAGCAATGATGAGCTAATAATAAAAGCGATTGAGCCCCAAACGCGGATTTTCCCATAGTCAAAAGGAAACTGTTTTTGCCACGTTCCAGCTAGAGAATCCCCTAAAGGCACCATCGGTGAAAAGAAAACGTTAAATCCTGTCATTACAAAGAATAACCATGCCCAATGGCTACCCATCATAAATGCAACAGTAAAAAGTAATGAGAGAAAAGCAAACAATCTCAATGCAGTAATAAGTTTTGACGGATCCTTTACCGCAGGCGTTAAAATTAGGCTACCAACAAAACGTGCGGTTAAACCTACACCTAATAACAGACCTATCATTGCAGGATCGACACCCTCACCTTTTAGCCATATGGACCAAAAGGGTAAAAAGATGCCGTATGAAAAGAAATAGGTAAAATAATCTAAGGCAAGCCACAATGTTGATGGAATAACCATCCAATCCCCCATTTTTAAGATGCAAAAAAACCCGCCAAGAACAAGTTCTCGAAGCGGGCTTGTACAACGGGTTTTATTATATCGTTACAAACTTATGCGTAAACTGGAAATTTAGCGCAGATATCCAAGACTTTTTGTTTCACTTTCTCAATGTTCGCTTCATCATTGATATTATCAAGGACATCACACATCCAACCGGCTAATTCACGAGCTTCCGCTTCTTTAAAACCACGACGTGTAATCGCTGGAGAACCGATACGAACACCAGAAGTTACAAATGGGCTACGTGGATCATTTGGTACGCTGTTTTTGTTAACAGTGATATTTGCACGACCCAGTGCAGCATCTGCATCTTTACCTGTAATATCTTTATCAACTAAATCTAATAAAAACAGGTGGTTTTCAGTTCCGCCAGACACTACTTTATAACCGCGATCTAAGAAAACTTCTACCATTGCTTTCGAGTTTTTAGCAACTTGTTGCTGATAAACTTTAAATTCTGGCTCCATAGCTTCTTTTAATGCAACCGCTTTACCTGCAATAACATGCATTAAAGGGCCACCTTGAGAGCCAGGGAATACAGCAGAGTTCAGTTTTTTATAAAACTCTTCATCGCCACCTTTAGCAAGGATAAGACCACCGCGTGGACCTGCTAAAGTTTTATGGGTTGTTGTTGTAACAACATGTGCATGAGGAACAGGGTTAGGATAAACACCTGCTGCAACCATACCTGCAACGTGAGCCATATCAACAAATAAGAATGCACCAATGCTGTCTGCGATTTCGCGCATTTTAGCCCAATCAACCAGACCAGAATAAGCAGAGAATCCGCCAATGATCATTTTTGGTTGATGTTTTTTAGCTTGAATAGCGATATCTTCGTAGTCAATTTTACCTGATTCATCAATACCATAAGGTACGATGTTATACAGTTTACCAGAGAAGTTAACTGGTGAACCATGAGTTAAGTGACCGCCTTGTGCTAGGTTCATACCTAAAACAGTATCACCTGGTTTTAACAATGCCATATAGACAGCGGCATTCGCTTGAGAGCCTGAGTGAGGCTGTACGTTAGCGTAATCTGCACCAAATAATGCTTTTGCACGATCAATAGCCAGTTGCTCTACAACATCCACATACTCACAACCACCGTAGTAACGTTTACCCGGATAGCCTTCAGCATATTTATTTGTCAGCTGAGATCCCTGCGCCTGCATAACACGAGGGCTGGTATAGTTTTCAGAAGCAATAAGTTCGATGTGCTCTTCTTGACGAGTCACTTCACCTTCCATTGCATTCCATAATTCTGGATCGTAATCAGCAATATTCATTTCACGTTTTAACATTCACATCTCCTGACTCAGCTAACTTCACTAAAGACAAACTCCCATGCGGGAGAAAGAATGGCATACAGTGTAAACTCTTTTTCTTCATTGAGATAGCCCCTAATGAAAAAATACGCAATCGTTTGCCATCCAACTATAACAGCACATTATTACTTTTTAACAACCCAATTTTATCCTGTACTTATTCCCCTTTTTGAGGCACATCTCGCCTTATTTTGCAAACACCCCGCATCATTCTCTAAGAATTGAGATTTTTTGTTAAAAAATAAAAACAGAGATTTACAAAATAATCAAAAAGAGATAAGTTGCATACAAAATGCAATTTATAAAAATTCACAATAAACTGAAAATCTTTCAGGAGCAATTATGTTAGATGCACAAACTATCGCGACAATTAAATCAACCATTCCCCTCATTGCTAAAACGGGTCCTGCATTAACCGCCCACTTTTATGACCGAATGTTTTCTCGCCATCCAGAATTAAAAGATATTTTCACCATGAGCCATCAAAGCAGTGGTGCACAACGCGAAGCCTTATTTAATGCGATATGCGCTTATGCAACGAACATTGAAAACTTAGCCACCATTTTGCCTGCCGTTGAGAAAATTGCACAAAAACATGTCAGTTTAAATATTCTTCCTGAGCACTATCCCATCGTCGGTGAAAATTTATTAGCAACAATTGATGAGATGTTTAGCCCTGGGCAAGAGGTGTTAGATGCTTGGGGAGCAGCTTATCAAGTATTGGCTGATGTCTTTATCAATCGTGAAGAACAAATTTATCAGCAAAAAGAACAAACAAGCGGCGGTTGGAGAGGATTACGAAACTTTAAAGTTAAACATAAAGTAAAACAAAGTGATGTCATTACCAGTTTTGAATTAGAGCCAGAAGATGGACTTTCTGTGACTCCTTATCAAGCTGGACAATATTTAAGCCTTTATATCCGTGATGAGCGCCTTGAAAATCAAGAAATACGTCAATATTCATTAACTCAATCATCAAATAATAAAACCTATCGCATTGCAGTAAAACGCGAAGATAAAGGTATTTTATCGAATTTTCTTCATGACCATATTCAAGAAGGTGATACTTTACAAGTTGCCGCACCAGGGGGCGATTTCTATTTAGATGTATCTCCAACAACACCCGTAACCTTAATTTCAGCTGGTGTGGGTTTAACGCCAATGTTGTCTATGTTGCACACACTTTCAACTCATCAAGCTAATATTAATTGGTTACATGCGGCTGAACATGGTGGCGTTCATGCGTTTAAAGATGAGGTTAATCAAGTCAGCAATCAACTTTCACACTATCAACAAGCGATATGGTATCGCACACCACGCACTGAAGATGTACAAAATAAAGATTATCAATTCGAAGGTTTAATGACATTAAAACAAGTTGAAGATTGGTTAGCTATTCCTGATATGCATTTCTATTTTTGTGGCCCATTACCTTTTATGCAATCTGTTGCTAAACAACTTATGGAACTGGGTATTAATAGTGAAAAGCTTCATTATGAATGTTTTGGTCCTCATGCTGTTATTACACAAGACTTACAATAAAAATACCTTCATTAACGTTCAATTTTAAATTGAATAAAAAAAGCGCTGGTTATATTTATCAGCGCTTTTCTTGGTTATTTCACTACCTTTTTATGGTCGATATTTATTTTCAATCGCAGCGGGAATAACATGATCTTTGGCAGAAAAACCATACCAAATAACACTAATTAAACAGAGCGTATAACCAAATAATTCACTGCCCTCTTCCACCATATTTTTAACGGCGCGGTTATAATCCTCACCCAATAATTTATGCCAAAGTATTCCCATGCCAAATAGACGAGAGAACAATAAAACACATAATAAACCAGCAACTAACATCCCATGGCTTGGGTGAGTAATGAAATGAATTAAGCCTTTTAACGTTCTTTTACCTTCTCTAATTGCAATAGCAATACAAATAAATGTCACCGTTAGAGCAAACCAAACCCAAGATCCGTGTGCAATCTGATCAAAAACACCATCTAACTCACGAATTAAAATACACAAGAAAAAGCCCATAATAAGCGTGAACGCTCCCCGTTGTTCACTGTTCTGGCATGCTTTAATAAAAAAGAATAAGCAAATAATGGCGACGATGATTTCTTGACCTAATTCAGTTACTGACGTTTCAGAAATACCATTATCAAGAACTAAAATATCAAGAAAAATAAATCCCGTTGTGATAGCGATTAACACTGCTGCACATAAAAATAAAGCGAGACGCTTTAATAAATAATTAAACACTATTTTGCCCATACCTTAATAATTTTTTAATATGATGATAATAACTTTCCTCAAAAGTTATTGAATAACATTTTGTGCCTTAAAGTTCATAAAAAATAGTAAAATAAATTGTTCAGTATCTTCAATAGACTTGCATAAGATATAAATAGCATTATAGGCAAAACATTAAAAAATGAATTATGCGCAAGAAAAAGAAAAAGCCCGATATTTTGATTAAAAATATCGGGCTTTAATAAAAATAAATAATATAAATATTTGGCTTAAGTTTAATTACTATATAGCTTAACTACATTATTGCTTAACTAAATAGCCTCTTCGTCTTGTTCGCCAGTACGAATACGAATAACACGACTCACATCGAAGACAAAAATCTTACCATCACCAATTTTACCTGTTTGTGCCGTTGTCATAATTGTATCTACACAAGTTTCAACAATTTCATCAGAGACAACAATTTCAATTTTCACTTTAGGTAAAAAATCGACCATGTATTCAGCACCGCGGTAAAGCTCAGTATGCCCTTTTTGGCGACCAAAACCTTTCACTTCTGTTACGGTCATTCCCGTGATACCCACTTCGCCGAGTGCTTCTCTTACATCATCTAATTTAAACGGCTTAATTATCGCTTCAATTTTTTTCATCGTATTATCCTGCTATTACCAGTTGTGGCGACCAAAACCGCTTGTAATTGGGTATCTGCGATCTTTACCAAAATTACGACTTGTAATACGTGGCCCAACAGGGGCTTGACGTCGCTTGTATTCATTAATATCGACTAATTTTATCACTTTACGGACAGTCGCTTCATCAAATCCAGCCGCAACTAAATCAGATACAGATTTATCTTGCTCAACATAGCCTTCAAGAATGGCATCCAAAATATCATAAGGAGGTAGATTATCTTGGTCTGTTTGTCCCGGTGCAAGTTCTGCTGATGGTGGTCTATCAATAACACGCTGAGGAATAGCAGGTGAAAGTGTATTACGATATTTAGAAAGCTCGAATACTAATGTTTTAGGTACATCTTTTAGTACATCAAAACCACCAGCCATATCACCATACAATGTGGAATACCCCACAGCTGATTCACTTTTATTGCTTGTAGTTAATACTAAACGACGGCGTTTATTCGACATTGCCATTAAAATAACAGCGCGACAACGTGCTTGTAGGTTTTCCTCAGTAGTATCTGCGGCAGTATCTTTAAACATAGGTGCAAGCTGCGCCATAAAAGCATCAAACATAGGTTCAATAGAAACCGTATCAAACTCAACACCTAATAAATCTGCTTGCTCTTTAGCGTCATGAATACTCATTTCTGAAGTATAACGAAATGGCATCATAACAGCCTGAACACTCTCTTTGCCTAAAGCATCAGCGGCGATAGCAACGGTTAATCCAGAGTCAATACCACCAGATAACCCTAGAATAGCCCCTTTAAAACCGTTCTTAGTGACGTAATCACGCGTTGCAAGTACTAATGCTTGATAAACTTGCGCTAAAGGTGAAAGTTCCGGAGCAGGATCTGCCATTGGGATAATGTTTAATTCGTCGAATTCAACAATAGCAGTCTGTTCATCAAATGCAGCTAAACGATGTGTAATAGCACCCCGTTCATCAAATACTTTTGAACAACCATCAAATACCAACTCATCCTGACCACCAATTTGGTTAAGATAGATCACTGGAAGGTGTGTTCTTTGGCAATGTTCTTTAATGAGCTGTGTACGAACATGCGGTTTTTCACGATTATAAGGTGAAGCATTAATAGATAGAACGAGATCAGCTCCCGCTTGTTTTAATGCATCAATCGGTTCATTGATCCAGATATCTTCACAAATTAACAAACCTAAGTGATAACCTTTAAACGGAACCACACAACGCTCATTTCCTTGTTGGAAATAACGCTTCTCATCAAACACACCATAATTAGGTAATTGCTGTTTGAAATAACGCGCTTGTAATTCACCTTTATAGAAAAATGAAAGTGCGTTATAAATTTTGCCGTTTTGCCACCAAGGATGTCCAACAACAATCGCTATTTTTTTGCTTGCTTGTTCTAAACGCGTAAGTTGTGTTTCACAACGCTGTTGGAAATCAGGACGAAATAGCAGATCTTCAGGAGAGTAACCGCATAAAGCCAGCTCAGAAAACATGACCAGATCGGCATCTTCTTGTGCTTTAACGGTAGATAACATGCGTTCGCAGTTACCTTCAATATCACCAACAACCCAATTAAGTTGAGCCATGGCGAGTTTTAGTTTACGACTCATAAAAATTAGTCTCTCCGCTATCTTCCGCATAAAAGGAAAGTTAGTTTAAAAATATATTCGTTATCTGAAAAGGTTATTCTTTAAAATCATTCGCATCTAGCTCATGACGAGATAACAATTTATAAAACTCAGTTCGATTGCGCCCAGCCATACGTGCAGCTTGAGTCACATTGCCTTTTGTCATTTGCAAAAGCTTTCTCAAATAGGTCATTTCAAAATGACCTCTTGCTTCTGCAAATGTGGGCAGCGCTGTATTTTCACCTTGTAAGGCCTGTGTTACAAGCGCTTCACTAATCACGGGGGCTGTTGTTAATGCAACACATTGCTCAATAACGTTAACTAATTGACGCACATTACCCGGCCAACTTGCTGTCATTAAGCATTTCATCGCATCGGTTGAAAAGCTTCGGACAAAAGGTTTATGGCGTTTCGCTGACTCTCTCAATAAGTGATTAGCAAGAATAGGAATATCTTCAGCTCTCTCACTTAATGTCGGAATACGTAAATTAACCACATTTAAACGATAGAACAGATCTTCACGAAATTCATTACGTTCCATCGCTTTAGGTAAATCACGATGCGTTGCAGAAAGGATACGTACATCAATATCAATATCGCGATTACTGCCTAATGGGCGAACTTTTCGCTCTTGTAAAACACGTAATAATTTAACTTGCAATGCCATTGGCATGTCGCCAATTTCATCTAAAAATAGAGTGCCCCCTTCGGCTGCCTGAAATAATCCTTCACGACTACTCACAGCTCCTGTAAAAGCACCTTTCGCATGACCAAATAGTTCAGATTCTAAAAGTTGCTCAGGTAAGGCACCACAGTTAATGGCAATAAAAGGTTTTTTCGCTCTAGGGCTTGCGCGATGAATGGCTTGAGCAAGAACTTCTTTACCCGTACCGCTTTGACCATTGATAAGCACACTGACATCTGATTGAGCGACTAGTTTTGCTTGCTCTAATAAACGTAGCATTTGCGGGCTACGTGTCACGATATCTTTTGACCACTCTTCATCTGAAACAATAGTGACAAGTTCCAGCGCTTCATCAATCGCTTTATAAAGTGCGTCTCTATCAACGGGTTTAGTTAAGAAACTAAATACACCTTGCTGTGTTGCAGCTACGGCATCAGGAATAGAGCCATGAGCCGTAAGAATGATCACTGGCATGCCAGGTTGTTGCCGTTGTATCTCAGCAAACAACGCCATCCCATCCATTTCATCCATTCGGAGATCGCTGATAACAAGGTCTATTTTTTCTTTTAAGAGAAGTTTTAGTGCTTCTTGTCCACTTTCAGCGGTGAAGATATGAAAACCTTCACTTGTTAATCGCATACCAAGTAACTTTAATAACCCAGGATCGTCATCGACAAGTAAAAGATTTGCTGATTTATGGCCAGCCATGCACATTCTCCTTATTTAGATCCTGCTTCAGTCGGTTTTGAGTCTTGTGTGTCAGTTTTGACTGGCTCTGGTTTTACCGCCTCAGGTTTCGTAGATTCTGGTTTTGAAGGCTCTGGTTTAACCGCTGTTGCAGAAGGTTGTTTTTCCTCACCCTTTGGCTTCTCTGTTATCGATTGCGTCGAAACGGGTTTTTCAGCTGGTTTTTCAACAGTTGTTTTTTCGGTAACAGGTTTCTCTACATTCACGTTTTCTGTTTCCGTAGATGCTGTTGCTGCACTTTCCGCTAAATCTTCATTTTGGGATAGCGAATCAACAGAGCCACTCTGTTTTCTATTCGATAACTGCCGTTCAATTTGGGTAAGGCTTTCAAGCTTTTTCAATGTGACACTTAGTTCATGCTGTAACGCATTATTCTCTTTTCTTAGCGCATCAATTCTATTATCTGTTTCAGTGGTTAAACGACGATAACGATTCTTTTCTTCCGCTAAAGAGAGAATAAGCGTTTGGTTCTCAATCCATGTCGATAATAGAACTCGCATAGAACTCGGAAATTGTAATTTATAGCTTTCTAATAACACTAATTGTGTTCGACGATCGGCGATCGTCATTCCTGCACGCTCTAATAAAATACTTTTATAAAATGCATCATCCCATCCAGTAACAACAACACTGTTTGCTTGGCGCTGTGCTTCCGTCGTCATTATGCGGTTTGTACATTCAATGGCACGTAACCAATAAAGCGCGTTATTGATGCCTTCATCATAAAATGAGCTCAATGTTTTACATTCAGCCCAGCGATAATCAATCGTTTTTTGTTTAACAACGGGGATTTCTGGCTCTGGCTCTTGTGCCTCAGTTAGCGACTTTGGTGTACACCCTGAAAGAACCAGTGGGAACATAATAAACAAGAAACACTGTTTCCAATTTAATGCGATTTTTCTAGTCGATGCAGGGGCCATAGATAACAATTCAATACCAAGCATCTTCTTATTTATTTTTTTATACTCATGATGAGGAGATGCTTGTTTTTGTGACCTGATTTGCATTATTTAATCTCAGAAAGTAGCGGTAATTCAATACGAAAACAGACATCGGCATAGTCAGAAGGAACAACACTTAATTCACCTTCCATTCTCTTGATACAGTCATGAGCAATACTTAAACCTAAACCACTTCCTTTTACAGCCCCTTTGCGTAGCAAAGATCCTTGGAAAAAGGGTTCAAAAATCATTTTTTGTTCAGATTCAGGGATAGGTGTTCCTTTATTGGCTATATCAATAACTATTTTCTGTTCAACTTGATAACTAGAGATCCAGATATTACCTGATTCAGCACCATAGTGCACCGCATTCGAGTAGAGATTGTCGATAACTCGTGATAATAATGTTGCCTCTGCTCGACAAGTGGTTAGATTAAGTGAAATTATCGTTTTAATATCTTTAGCTCTCGCAGGTAAACTGTGGGCTAATACCACATCATTCACTAATTGAGTCAAGTTAATTTCTTCGATTTGTTGAGGAACTTCAGAAAGTTTACGATTGTAATCAAGTAGTTGTTCAATTAATAACTGTAACTGCTTGCTGCTATTATCGAGAATTGAAACGACTTCTTTTTGATCTAGAGTTAAAGGACCCGCAACTTCATCAGCTAATAATTCCGTACCTTCTCGCATACTGGCTAACGGTGTTTTCAACTCATGAGAAATATGACGCAAAAATTCATGTCGTTGTGATTCAAGCCATGCTAAACGCTCACTTAACCAAATAATACGTTGTGCTAATGAACGTAACTCTCTTGGCCCTTGAAAAGTATCTAGATTATTACTGAGTGTTCGACCTTCGCCTAATCGATTGATCATCTTTTCGATCCCTTTAACTGGGCCGATAATCATTCGAGTAAATAGCGCAATGAGGATCAAGCTGAAAACAAAAACGATAAGACTTTGCCAGCCGAAATAGCGCCCTTTCTCAGCGATTGCCATCTGAAGTTGTTCGCCACGGCTAAAAATAATCTCTTTAGTTAATACAACAATACGGTTATTGGCATAAGAGAACTGTTCTAGGGCTTGTTGCATCTCTTTTGTGGGTTCGCTGCTTTCGCATTGAATGGATTTTAGTTTTTCAAGAGAGGTATTAAGCACATTCGCTTCTTTAGAGGCAGAAAGAGGAATAATGGTTTGTTGTAATGTCGAGAAGAGTTTGGTGTATTGCTGGTAGCGTTGCTGATACATATCATCATCGGTTTTATCCCGTAAAACACAATACCGACGATAGTTTCCTTCCATTTCAATCGCTAGATTTCGCATCACTTCACTGCGTTCAGTA
This sequence comes from Proteus sp. fly-1013, assembly GCF_040140245.1. Lineage (NCBI taxonomy): Bacteria > Pseudomonadati > Pseudomonadota > Gammaproteobacteria > Enterobacterales > Morganellaceae > Proteus > Proteus sp. fly-1013. Next base: position 63,537 of record NZ_JBEEWD010000008.1, read on the forward strand.
TCTGCAAGTGCATTTTTATTAGTAATAGCCGCCTGATTACTTAGTTGATCAAGACTTTGATAGGCCTGATAAGCAAGTACAAGTAAAGGTAATAGCACCATCCAAAATGCCATTATCACGAGCTGTCTTAAAGAACGAGGAAAAATACGCCACTTTTTCAATGAAATCATCTCAACACCTATTAGAGTAATGCGATGCTACATGACTTGATAACAAGAAAAAAGTCCGACATGGGGAAAATCAGGCATAGAGAACAAACACAAACGAGGAAATTTGACAGGCTCTAGAAGTGGGAGAGCGGAATATCTTATTGAGATATTCCGCTCGTCAATATTTCATCTCTTTTTTCTCTAAAAGAGAATGAAGGTGGTGCCTCACTCCACGTGTCGCCCTGTGTTTGATAAGGTCCGAAGACGAGTATCATGATGTTGGACGGTAGGCACCTTACTCTGGCGTCATTCCTGGCTTATGTGGTATGTTCCCACCCATATTGTGGACCGACATAAAAAGTTGAATGAGCAACTGATTTATATAATGCACAAGCCGTGCCAACTTTTAAAAAATAAATATAACCAATTGAAAAATAACTAAAAATAAAAACACGCCTCTAATATTTCATTTATAACTCTTTTTTATCTAGTTATAAAACAACCAAGCTGTCTCCATATCCAGACAGAGTTACCCTAAATTTAATAATTACTTATATTTCAATCAATTAAATGTCGCCAAAAAGAGACATTAAAAACAGTGAGTGTCGTCGTTTTTACACAACAAAAAATAATCCTTTTATTATCAATAAAATAAAGCCTCTAGCAATGTAGAGGCTTTATGTATTTATCACTAAGATAGTTTTACATTTGATTAATCAAATTGTTTTCTTGCATTGCGGAATAAACGCATCCAAGGGCTGTCTTCACCCCAGTTATCTGGATGCCAAGAATTACTAACAGTTCTAAACACGCGTTCTGGATGAGGCATCATAATGGTTGAACGACCATCTTTTGTAGTGACGGCGGTGATCCCTTTTACAGAGCCATTAGGATTTAATGGATATTGTTCTGTTGGATTACCGTAGTGATCCACAAAACGTAATCCCACTAAATTTTGAGCTTCTAGTTGTGCTAATTGCTCAGTATTACGGAATTCAGCGAAACCTTCACCATGAGAAACAGCAATAGGCATTTGTGAACCCACCATACCTTGTAACAACAATGATGGACTCTCTGTCACTTTCACTAAACTAAAACGCGCTTCAAAACGCTCAGAGCGGTTGCGAACAAAACGAGGCCATAAATCTGCACCTGGAATAAGCTCTGATAATGTTGACATCATTTGGCAACCATTACAGACACCAAGAGATAAAGTATCTTGGCGCTCAAAGAATTGAGCAAACTCATCACGTAAACGAGAATTAAATAAAATAGACTTCGCCCAACCTTCGCCGGCACCTAATACGTCACCGTAAGAAAATCCGCCACACGCCACCAGCACATCAAAATCACTTAGTGAACGTCGTGCAGAATGCAAATCACTCATATGAACGTCGATAGCATCAAAACCAGCTCTATCAAAAGCCGCCGCCATTTCAACATGAGAGTTAACACCTTGCTCTCTTAATACTGCAATTCGAGGGCGACTTCCTGTTGCAATATAAGGGGCTGCAATATCTTCATTTGGATCAAAGGTTAAATTCACATTTAAACCCGGATCGTTGAGATCTTGTTTTGCCTGATGCTCTTCATCTGCACACTCTGGATTATCACGTAAGCGTTGCATTTGCCATGTTGTTTCTGCCCACCAAAGACGCAATGTGCTGCGCTTTTCATTGTAAACTTCGGTTTCACGGCTTTGGATAATAATGGCATCATTTTCTGTTGCTTGACCTAAATAGTGTAAACAATCCGACAAGCCATATTCAGCAAATAATGCTTCTACAACCTCTTGATGTTCTGCACTAATTTGGATCACACCGCCTAGCTCTTCATTAAAGAGTCCCGCTAGAATATCTTCATCATAAGCACTGATATCGACGTGCAAGCCACAATGGCCTGTAAATGCCATTTCAGCGAGTGTGACAAATAATCCACCATCAGAACGATCGTGATAAGCCAACAATTTGCCATCATTGACTAATTGTTGCATCACATTGAAGAACTGCTTCAATTGCTCAACATCACGAAGATCTGCCGCCTTTTGGCCTAATTGACGATAAACTTGTGCTAGTGCCGTTGCACCTAATGCGTTATGACCATTACCCAAATCAATCAAATACAAGCGGTTTCCTGCTTGTGTTGATAATTCAGGTGTCACTGTTTTACGCACATCTTCAACACGAGAGAATGCCGTAATAACTAAAGACAACGGAGAAGTAACCTCTTTGGTTTTCCCATCTTTATCTTGCCAGCGCGTCTTCATTGACATCGAATCTTTGCCCACAGGAATAGTAATGCCTAATTCTGGGCATAACTCTTCACCAATGGCTTTCACTGCGTCATATAAACCCGCATCTTCACCAGGATGACCTGCTGCTGACATCCAGTTAGCCGAAAGCTTAATACGATTAAGCGCTTCTACATCACAACCTGCCATATTTGTTAAGGCTTCGCCGACAGCCATACGTGCAGATGCTGCAAAATCTAACAATGCGATAGGTGCTCGTTCACCAATAGACATCGCTTCGCCATAATAGCTATCTAATGTTGCGGTGGTAACAGCACAGTTAGCAACAGGAATTTGCCAAGGGCCAACCATCTGATCACGCGCAACCATACCCGTTACAGTGCGGTCACCAATAGTAATTAAGAAGGTTTTTTCAGCAACGGTAGGTAAATGAAGAACACGATAAACGGCATCTTTTAAATCAATATCTTTACGAGAGAGATACTCACCTTCTGTTTTCAGTGATTTTACATCACGCAACATTTTAGGTGCTTTACCTAATAATATGTCTAATGGCATATCAATAGGTTTATTATCAAAGTGTGTATCGTTTAATACTAATTCACGCTCTTGCGTTGCTTCACCAATCACGGCATAAGGCGCTCTTTCACGCTGACATAACGCATCAAATAGAGGCATTTTTTCTGGCGATACCGCTAGCACATAACGTTCTTGAGACTCATTACACCAGATCTCAAGTGGGCTCATACCCGGTTCATCATTAAGAACATCACGTAATTCAAAACGACCACCACGACCGCCATCATTGACTAATTCAGGCATTGCATTAGAAAGACCACCAGCACCAACGTCATGAATAAATAAGATCGGGTTATCGTCACCTAATTGCCAACAGCGGTCGATAACTTCTTGGCAACGGCGTTCCATTTCTGGGTTATCACGCTGAACAGAGGCAAAATCTAAATCCGCATCTGATTGACCGGATGTCATAGAAGAAGCAGCACCCCCACCAAGACCGATATTCATTGAAGGTCCGCCAAGTACAATCAACTTAGCACCAACTGTGATTTCACCTTTTTGTACGTGATCTTCACGAATATTACCAATACCACCTGCTAGCATTATGGGTTTATGGTAACCGCGAATTTCAACACCATTGTGGCTATTAACTTGTTCTTCATAGGTTCTGAAATAGCCTAGTAATGCAGGGCGACCGAACTCATTATTAAATGCTGCACCACCTAATGGACCTTCAGTCATGATGTCTAATGCATTAACAATGCGCTCTGGCTTACCAAAATCTTCTTCCCAAGGCTGCTCAAATCCGGGAATACGTAGGTTAGAAACTGAAAATCCAACTAGACCTGCTTTAGGTTTTGCACCACGTCCAGTTGCACCTTCATCTCGAATTTCACCACCAGAGCCTGTTGCTGCTCCCGGCCAAGGTGAAATAGCCGTTGGATGGTTGTGTGTTTCTACTTTCATCAAGATATGTACAGGCTCTTGATGATAGTGATAATGTCCCTTTTCTGTATCAGGATAAAAACGCCCCGCCACAGAGCCTTCCATTACTGCTGCATTATCTTTATAAGCTGACATGACATAATCAGGTGTTTGCTCAAACGTATTTTTAATCATTTTAAATAATGATTTATCTTGAGCCTTACCATCAATAATCCAATCAGCATTAAATATTTTGTGGCGACAGTGTTCAGAGTTAGCTTGTGCAAACATGTAAAGCTCAACATCTGTTGGATTACGTTGTAAGCGGCTAAACGCATCGACTAAGTAATCAACTTCATCGTCTGCAAGTGCTAACCCCATTTCGATATTCGCTTTTACTAATGCATCTTTGCCTTTTGTAAGCACATCAATAGTTTTTAGTGGTGTTGGCGTTTGCTCGGCAAAAAGTGCATTTACATCTTGATAATTTAAGAAGATGGTTTCCATCATTCGATCATGAATAAAACCATAAAGTTGTTGCCACTGAGTGTCTGTCATCGTACCGCACTCAATAAAGTAAGCGATACCACGTTCAATTCTAACAACCTTGGCTAAACCACAGTTATGTGCAATATCTGTCGCTTTAGAAGACCAAGGTGAAATTGTTCCCGGGCGAGGCGTAACAACTCGCATTTCCCCAACAGGCTCATGTTCTGTTAATGAAGGCCCATAATGCAGTAGTTGACGTAATTTAATTTGATCATCTTCAGATAACTGCCCTTCCACTTTCGCGAAATGGACAAATTCTGCGTATATACCTTGTACAGGAAGATCACTTTCCTGACATAGAGTGAGTAATTTATTAATACGAAACGCGGATAAAGCGGGGGAGCCACGCAGGATTTCCATAGTATTGAGTTCTCTCTTTTAGCAGCTAGCCTGATCAATCATTCAGGGGAAACGCGCCTAGTATAATAGAATAACCGCTCAGACGAAACCGTTTGCGTGAACAAAATAACGGCATTTAACTTAGAGTGTTTTAATGATTAATTGGTGTAATCAAGTTGCGTCTTGCCAATATGTTAAGCAAAATGCTCGATTACTGGAAATTTATCCATGTTAAAATGACAATTTTACACACAACAATAAACAACGTTAACGAGAACCAACCTATTGAATAATATAAGGATAAACTATTTCGTTATCGTTATCATAGCGCTCTTTTCAGCGGCTATTATCGCGTTGAATATTACATGGCCAGATAGGCAAAAAGCGCAGATAAATAAGATTTTATCTCGTGGTGAGTTAAGAATTAGTACGATACCTTCACCATTGATAACGATGAACGATAAAAAGGACCCCGTAGGTTTCGATTATGAATTAGTGAAACGCTTTGCAGATTACCTAGGCGTGAAACTTGTCGTTAATATGCGGACAAATATCAACCAAATGTTTGATGATTTGGAGAATAATAAAGCTGACTTTATCACTGCCGGATTACTTTACAATAAAGAGAGATTAGGAACGACACGCAGTGGTCCTGCTTACTTTTCAGTTTCTCAACAGCTTATTTATCGTAAAGGGACATTAAGACCACGTAGCTTTGATGCGTTAGATGGGCGTCTTGTTGTCACTGCTGGCTCTGCTCATGCAAGCTTATTGCGAACACTAAAAGAGACGCAATATCCCGAGCTTGAATGGGAAGAATCAGATAATCAGACAACCTCACAACTACTAGAAGCCTTATCGGAAGGTAAAATAACCTATGTATTAGCAGACTCAATCAGTGTTGCTGTACAACAGCGCATTCATCCTAATGTTGCCGTGGGTTTTGAAGTTACTGAAAGCCGACCACTAACATGGTATCTGCCAGATGGTGAAGATAATAGCTTATATGCAGCAATGCTCGATTACTTTAATCAATTATCTCAAGAAGATGTATTAGCAAGACTTGAAGAAAAGTATTTTGGCCATGTAGGTTCGTTTGATTACTTCGATACTATCTCTTTTATTACTGCAATAGATTCTATCTTGCCAAACTATCAACCTCTTTTTGAAAAGTATGCAGATACCTTCGATTGGCGATTATTGGCAGCGATGGCATGGCAAGAATCACATTGGGACCCTCATGCTACATCACCAACGGGTGTTAGAGGATTGATGATGTTGACTCGCCCTACTGCATCAAGTATGGGCGTTACTGACAGGCTTGATCCTGAAGAAAGTGTTCGAGGGGGAGCGCAATATCTTAAACATCTTCTTTCGCGTTTACCCGATTCTATCCCTGAAGATGAAAGAATTTGGTTTGCATTAGCAGCATATAATATGGGATTTGGTCATATGCTTGATGCCAGAAGGCTTACTGAGCAACAAAATGCCGATCCTGATAGTTGGCTAGATGTAAAATCAAGATTACCTCTACTTAGCCAAAAGAAATATTATGCTGACCTCCCTTACGGCTATGCCAGAGGCCATGAGGCTTATCGCTACGTTGAAAACATTCGACGATATCAGCTCAGCCTTGTCGGTTACCTTCAAGCCAAAGAGAGCAAAAATAAAATATTATCTAAAGATAAAGAGAGTGATAACGATGAAGAACAAGAAAGATCATCATTGTCATTAACTCAAGATATGGCTTATCAATAATTTTTGTAATTAAAAACAGTCTATTAAACAACATAGCCTCTTTTACAGAGGCTTATTTATTTCCCTTCTACTATTCAATAATCATTCCAACCATTAAAAGCAATCCCTAAATTAATATTTTCTTAATATTAAAAATTGTTACATTTTTTCATCCCATTTTTTACCCAAAATAGGAAAAATACATGTGTTAAAAAATGTAACACTCATTAGTTAAAACACTCAACTAATGAGTAAATTGTATTTAAAATGATCCGATTAGTCATTTTAAGACTATCAGAATAAGCGAAATATAAGAAAAAATTAACTTAAATACGTAGGAATTATCTCATTAGTTATTATTCATTTTATGATTATTATTTTCTGAGAAACTTTTTTTGCAACAAAAATTAACCTGAGCATGCCTTTATTAACATCTAACCTATTGAATTATATATATTATGATAATCTATAATTGATTTCATTAATTTTCTTAACTGAATGTTAATAACATTACTTTTCGTAAAGTTAAAACAATGTTAATTATATTGTCTATTAAATTTATCTGCCTGATAAACTTTTTCACCCATAAACTGAGTAATAAAAAGAATAAATCTATACAAAACTCTATTAATATGGAATAGGCAAGATTAAATATGAAAATTGAGTAAATCAACAAAACGTTATATCAAATAGAACGTCTTTGTTGATATCATATAAACCAGTCATTATTCGAAACAACTCGAAATATAATGCAAATCAATTTTTATATTCCGACATTAATATTATTTTTCTATAAATAATAATACGCACGATCTTCAAGGGATTATCTATAATGAAACTGAGTAAAATTGCTTTAGCTGCTGCTTTAGTATTTGGTATTAATTCTGTTGCAACTGCTGAAACTCCTGCACCAAAAGTTGGCGCAACTAAAGGCGAAATTCAATTAAAAGGTGAAATTGTTAATTCAGCTTGTGGATTAGCAGCTTCTTCAAGTCCTGTTATTGTTGATTTCAGTGAAATCCCAACTTCTGCATTAGCAAATATGCAGAAAGCAGGTAACGTTAAAAAAGATATCGAATTACAAGACTGCGATACTACCGTAGCAAAAACAGCTACTGTTAGCTATACACCAAGCGTTGTTAATGCAACAAATAAAGACTTAGCATCTTTCGTATCTGGCTCAGCTTCTGGCGCAGGTATTGGCTTAATGGATGCTGGCAGCAAGTCAGTAAAATGGAACACAGCAACAACACCTGTACAATTAGTTAATGGTGTTTCTAAGATCCCATTCGTTGCTTACGTTCAAGCTGAATCAGCAGACGCTACTGTAACTCCAGGTGAATTCCAAGCCGTTATCAACTTCCAAGTTGATTATCAGTAATCGTTTTATTTATTTAAATTAATTAAATAATAGATTAATTACTGCATTAACGCAGAGGACTTCCTCTGCGTTAAATTTGATAAAACACTTCAATTTAATAAGAATAAAATAAAAACTAATTAAATAAATATTCATTATTTAATTAGTTTTTATTTAATTAATAATTAGGCGTTTATTCATGTTAATTTCTTTTTTTCACAGCACAATATGGAAAAACATTTGTGCCATTTTGCTATTGTGCTTAGCGTTTTTCGCTCAAGCCGAGCAAGATGATTCTGTGGAATTTAACATTCACATGCTAGATGCCGAAGACAGAGATAATGTCGATTTATCTCGTTTTGCAACTTCTAATTACATTATTCCGGGTATGTACTACTTAGATATCCGTATAAATGGTCGTGACTTTCCTCGCCAAAACATTAATTATGTTGAAGTGAAACCTAATTACTCTATCGCTTGTATTGACCCTACTCTTCTAAAAAAGTTAACAGTTAACGAAGAAAATCAAAAATTTATCGAAGAAATCTCGCCAGAATGTTTCGATATTAGTCAATTGCCAGGTATCTCTATCAAAAATGATGGCGGTATCCTTGATATTGTTATGCCTCGCTCATTAATGAAATATGAAGATACAGATTGGACACCACCTGAATTATGGGATCCGGGTGTATCTGGGTTATTAGTTGACTATACCTTGACAGGTACATCAACTCGCCCGAATAAAGGCAATAATAACAACTCATTGACAGGTTATGGACAGGCTGGAATTAACGTTGGTGAATGGCGACTACGTGCCGAATATCAAGGAAACTATTCATCTGAATATTCATCAAATAATAGCTTTGATTGGAATCAGATTTACGCCTATAAACCATTACCTAACCAAGCAGCAAAACTAACGCTTGGTGAAACTTATTTAAACTCTCAAGTTTTTGATAGCTTTCGTTTTACAGGTGCCAATATACAAAGTGATGAAAGAATGTTGCCTCCTTCTTTGCAAGGTTATGCACCTGAAATCCACGGTATCGCAAACACCAATGCCAAAGTGACTGTAACGCAAAATGGCCGCTTAATTTATGAAACTACAGTACCTGCGGGTCCTTTTGCTATTAAACATTTACAAGACACAGTACAAGGTCAATTAAATGTTAGAGTCGAAGAGCAAAACGGTAAGGTAAATGAATTCCAAGTACAGACCGCCAACCTACCTTATATGACTCGTCCTGGCTCTGTGCGTTATAACACATCAATGGGTCAGTCATCGCTCAACAACCATAAAATGCAAGGCCCTGTTTTTTATCAAGGTGATTTTTCATGGGGTATGAACAACACATGGTCACTGTATGGTGGGGTTTTATTGACAGCTAAAGATTACAATGCGTGGTCATTAGGTTTAGGTCACGATATGGGCCGTTTAGGTACGCTTTCCGGTGATATTACCCAGTCTTATAGCAAAACTTATGATAATGATAATATCAACGGGATGTCATTCAAACTGAACTACGCTAAAACATTCGATGAATACCATAGTACGATTACTTTTGCGGGCTACCGTTTTTCAGAGAAAACATTCCGATCTTTCTCTCAATATATAGATGAGCGTTATAACGATATTAATAACAATGGTTATGAAAAAGAGATGTATACCATTACAGGTAACAAAACTTTTTGGGCTGATGATATTGAAAAATCGACAACACTTTACCTCTCTTATCGACACCAAAACTATTGGGATAAAAATACACAAGAACAATATGGTGCTACGGTAAGCCGTAATTTTTCTATTATGGGTATAGAGCAGATTAATACTAACTTATCTGCATTCCGTACTCAGTATAAGGGAAATACTGATGATAGTATTTCTTTCAACATTTCAGTGCCATTAGGAAGCGGCAAAAGCATTGGTTATAGCTTGCAAGACAGTAACGGTAAAGTGAACCAAATGGCCTCTTATTCTGATAATAGCAATTATAATAATCTATGGCGTGTCCGTGCAGGTTTAAGCTCAGACAATAAAGCCAATACTGATGGTTATTATCAACACCGTTCGCAATATGCAGAAATTAACGCCAATGCAAGCTATCAACAAGATAATTACGTTGCAGTAGGCGCAACAGTTAAAGGTAGATTTACTGCGACACGCCATGGTGCTGCATTACATAGTAGTAGCATGACATCAAGCACTGCCCGCATGATGGTTGATACTGATGGTGTTGCAGGTGTGCCATTTAATAACCAAAGTACGACTACAAATCTATTTGGTATTGGGGTATTAACTGACTTAACTAGTTATAACAATGTTGATGCTCGTATTGATGTTGATAAAATGGATTCAGATATTGAAACACACAAAGCCATTACTTCTGCAACATTAACTGAAGGTGCGATTGGCTACTATAAATTCCCTGTTCGCCAAGGTGAGCGCTTAATGGCTATCTTACAAACTGTCGATCAAAAATATCCGCCATTTGGTGCCGAAGTCACCAATAAAAACGGTGAAAATATGGGAATGGTGATGGAAGATGGTTTAGTTTATATCGCCGGTGTTAACCTTAATGAATCTTTAAACGTGATCTGGGGTGGTAAAACCCAGTGTACGATTACAATTCCAGCCGCAATTAACGATCCTCTAAAACGTGAATTGTTATTATGTCAGGGATTTTAATGAACAAAATGAATTACTAGAGATAATTGTATGAACTCATTCAACACACTCAAAGCGCTTTTTTGTAGCTCATTAATTGCACTCAGCATGGTGAGTACAACTCAAGCGGGCGTGTCATTAGATAGAACTCGTATTGTATTAACAGGCAACGAGAATTCGGCTAGCGTAAACCTAAAAAATACTAGCCCTGACATTCCTTTTTTAGCTCAATCATGGGTTGAAAATGAACACGGGCAAAAAATTGCATCTCCTTTAGTGGCATTGCCACCTTTACAGCGTCTTGATGGTGACCAAAAAGGGGTTGTCAGAATAACCAAAACAGCAGAAGTTGGACTTTTACCACAAGATAGAGAATCACTATTCTATTTAAATGTGCGTGAAATTCCACCAGCACCAAAACAAGCTAACGTGTTACAAATGGCAATGCAGTCTCGCATTAAATTATTCTACCGCCCAACTGCCATTATTCCTGAAAAGCCAGGCATGATTTGGCAAGATCAGTTGGTGTTTAAAAAACAAGGTAATCAATTTATTGCTGAAAACCCAACACCTTACTACATCACCATTATTGGACTTTCCAATAAATTGAATGGTGAAGATAGCGACAAATTAACCACATTCCCTGGTTTAATGGTTGCACCTAAATCATCACTGGAAATTCCAGTTAAAACCAATAGCGTCAATCAATTTTACATGATGTATGTAAATGACTACGGTGGACATCCAGAATTAAAATTTGTTTGCCAACAAAATAGCTGTACAGCGGCACCGAAAGAACAACAGCCAAAATATTAATTAACTTGACGCCGGTAGGAATAAAATGAAATTAACAACAGCAAATTTTTATTTCAATACGCTAAAATTACTCTTTACTGGCGCAATGTTATGTACTCCAATTGTTGCTTCTGCATACATTCATGGTGAGGTTCGTACCGTTGGCGGCCCTAATATCTTTAGAGTTGATTTAGATACCACCATGTTTCCTCGTAATCGAGTAGGTGAAACAGCAACCGTAAAATTCTCTTTACCTGATCTTTATGTAGCAACCGTTTATTGTCCTAAAGATCCTTTAGTTCCTCAATCAAGAACTTATTTCAAAGCGACCTCTGATCTTCGTTATTTAGGACGTAACTATTACGAATTAAATGAGTATGTTGACGTACAAATTAAGTTCTCGATTTGGGGACCTGATTCTCTTCCTACCGTACCTTTTATTGAAAAACCTAACCATGTGAACTGGCAACAAGGGTGTCGAGTTCCTGAATCACCTAAACCTAATATGTATTCAGGGGGAAGTGGTGTTCTGGTTTTTAGGCTCAAAAAACCTATTGTCAATGGCGTCTCATTAACAGGTCATTCTGTCGCTCAGATGTATGCTCGTGTGGGTAATGGTTTATATGAAGTTTATGGTCCTGAGCCAATTTCTAAGTTAGTTATTAGTTCTGGCATATTAACCACCGAAGATAAATGTACATTCAATAATGGTGCTCCAATTACCTTTGATTTTGGTAATGTGGGTAATACTTCTGACTATCTAAATGGTCAAAATTATAAAATTACTCGTAATATTCCAATTCAATGTGAAGGCGGAAGTTTCACTAATCCAAACAGCAGAATAATGTTTAAAATTCAAACAGGAAGTTCTGGTGTGGCAAATTTTAATCCAAATTACCTTGGTACAACGGGATCTGTCGATAGAAGCAACTTAGGTATTGTTTTAAAAGATAAATCAGGAACAGTCGTACCACCTAATCAATACTTCTCTGTCGGTAAACTAAACAATTTTAAAGGTAACTGGGAAGTAACAGCAGCGCCAATAGCCAAAGAAGGCAGTAAAATTCCTGAAGGTGAGTTTTCAGCACATGCCACATTAGTTGCGGAGTTTATGTAATGAAAAACCCAATAATAAAATCGGCGATTTTTCTTTTATTATTACTTTCACCTTCTGCCTTTGCTGTGACAGAGCTTATTGGCGGCGATATGGAATTTAAAGGTGTTGTGGTTGCACATGGTTGTACTATTGTTGCTGGCGATGAAAATAAAGTCATCGATTTCAAACAAATATCAGCAAGTGATCTCTATTCTTTTCAAAAAAGTGAACCTGTTGCTTTTAGTATTAGTTTAGAAAATTGCAGTCAGGATATTTATAAAAGCGTCACAATCACGCTAGATGGGAAAGAGCATCCTACAATGCCCAATCACCTTGCTGTCGTCGGCACTGGATCTGAAGATCCTAAAAGTATCGGGATTGTATTTACTGATGTGCAACGCAATATGATCCAATTAAAAAAGCCGAGCTCAACTCGACTTCTTAATAATAAACGTATTCAATTTAATTTTATGACGTATGTTGAGGCATCACCCTCTGCACTAAAAAATCAAACTTTGCTAACAGGCCCTTTCCAAGCCCAAGCAACATATACCCTTAATTATCAGTAAATAAATATTATTCTTTTATTGCTGGTTCAGTATTGATTATGGCTGGACTGGCTTTTTGCTTTTTAAGCTGTTTCTTTTCAGCCCTTCTCATTTTAAAAAACTGACTTAAAAGCTGTGAGCACTCTTCACCTAATACACCTGAAGTTATCTCAACTTTATGGTTCATTCCGGGATGCTGTAAGATATCAATAAATGAACCCGCCGCACCTGTTTTTAAATCTGAGGCACCATAAACCACGCGTTTTACCCGACTATGCACAATTGCTCCGGCACACATCACACAAGGTTCAAGGGTAATATAAAGAGTCGCATCAAGTAGGCGATAGTTTTGTAAATGCTTTCCCCCTTTGCGTAATGCCATAATCTCTGCGTGTGCAGTGGGATCGTTATCGATAATTGAATGATTCCATCCTTTAGCAATGATTTTATTATCAACGACTAATACTGCGCCCACCGGTATTTCACCGATTTCTTGTGCTTTTTGCGCTTGCTCAATCGCTTTATGCATCCAATAAATATCATCTTTAACTTTATTCACAAGGATATCTCTTCATTATCATATAGCGGGATATTGTACCCTGTTTTCTATTGATAACTAAAGAAATTGTCTTGAATTGTTTATGACAAAGATAACAAGATAAAACTTTAGTTTACGCGCGCTTCAGTGGCTAATTTGATTGCTAAAGCGCCTAAGATTGTCGCCATAAACCAACGTTGAACCAATGCCCAGCGAGGCCTTTGTATAAAGAACCCAGCAATAGAGCCAGCGGCAATAACAATCAATGCATTTACTGCAATGCTAATAATAATTTGAATACTACCTAACACTAATGATTGATTTAAAACGCTGCCATTTTGAAGGCTAATAAATTGAGGTAACAGTGATAAGTACATTAATGCGATTTTAGGATTGAGCAGATTAGTGATAAAGCCCATAACAAAGAGCTTTGTCGTATTGCCTGAAAGCAATTTTTTGGGATGAAAGATAGAACGACCACCGGGTTTAATAGATTGCCTAGCAATATAAAAAAGGTAAATAGCACCACAAATTTTTAATGTATCGTAAGCATAAGGTACCGCCATAAAAATAGCCGTAATACCAAATGCAGCTAATAACATATAAAAAATATAGCCAACAGCCACACCGATTAATGAAATAAATCCGGCTTTTTTCCCTTGAGAGATTGAGCGTGAAATCAGGTAAATCATATTAGGACCTGGTGTTAGCACCAAACCCAAGGACAAAAGCGCAAATGTCCACATATTGAACAGTGTTGGCATAGTATACCCCTTATTTATTGCATTATTTAACATCAATAACAGAGTGTTAGGTGTGCGGGATACCACAAAAAATACTATTTTTTGTTATTCGTTTTTGTTTTTTAATTAGATAGTTTTGCTTTAAATATATATTACTGATATATTTTCGTAGCTTATAAGCTACAAAAATAGTTGTGTTAACGTAGCTTATAAGCTACATTTTGCCAATGAAAACTATCAAACATTACCTAACAATAGATGGCAAAGACTTATATGCCGACTACTTCAGAAAGATACGTGATCCTGTTGCTAAAGCCAAAATTGCATCGAGAGTAAATAGAATGGCAAGTGCGTGTTTTGGTGATCATAAACCTTGTCGTGAAAGCATTTGGGAGCTACGAATTGATCAAGGTGTGGGTTATCGCGTCTACTATAGTTTAATCAATGGCGAAATTATATTGCTACTTCTAGCAGGAGATAAACGAACTCAGGATGCTGACATCAATAAAGCCATCCTATGTCTAAAAGATTATTTAAAGAGGTAGATTATGCCAAAATCTCGTTTACACGATGACGCAATGATTGAGCTTTTGCGTGAAGATCCTAGTTTTGCAAAAGCATATTTACACCAAGCCTTCCTTGATATTGATGAAGATGGTGGGCAAGAAGCTTTTCTTATGGCATTACGCCATGTCGTAGAAGCTCGGGGCGGTATGGCAAAAATTGCCAAAAAAGCAGGAGTATCTCGAGAAACGCTTTATCGAACATTATCACCAACAGGAAACCCAACATTAAAAACATTGCGAAATGTTATTAGTGCAACTGGCTTTCATTTCTCTTCATTAGCAAGTATTTAATCTTTTATTTATACATTCTAATAAACCATTTGAGCGATGCCACTTTAGGAAATTCACTATAAATGGTAACCTTACTCCCCCTTACTTAGTGCCTATTAAGCAAAAAGATTGGGGTAATATTCCTATTTGAATGATAAAACACTACTTTATCGGATATAGCGACACAAAACTGATAGATGGTAACATATAAGTGCAAGATATAAGTTACTGAAATTTAATAATTTATATATTAAGTGACTGATATGGCTTTACTAATTACGAAGAAATGCATCAACTGCGATATGTGTGAACCAGAGTGTCCAAATGATGCGATTTCAATGGGGGATGAAATTTATGAAATTAATCCTGATCTTTGCACTGAATGTGTAGGACATTACGATAAACCAACTTGCCAATCGGTTTGTCCGATTACTAACACGATCATCACTGATCCTGCTCATACTGAATCTCAAGATGAATTATGGGAAAAATTTGTGTTGATCCACCACGCAGATAAGATCTAAACCTTAATCGATGATTTTGTGGGTGATAAATCTAAGAGAGCTATTTTTCTAAAATAACTGTCGCACAAGCATAACGCTGTTCATCAGCAAGTGTTACGTGAATAGAGTTTATCCCCGCTTTCTCTGCCATCTCTTTGGCAACCGCTAAAAAATGCAAGGTGGGTTTGCCTAACTCATCATTACGCACTTCAAAATGGTTGAAAGCCAATCCTAAACGTATACCTGTTCCTAATGCTTTTGCCGCCGCCTCTTTTACTGCAAATCGCTTAGCTAAAAAACGTATTGGCTGTTTATGGGATTGATAAATTTCCCATTCAGTATCAGTAAGAATGCGACGAGCAAGGCGTTCACCAGAACGCCCTATAATATCTTCGATACGTGATATCTCGACGATATCCATACCTAAACCAACAATAGCCATTAGCGACGCGCTTCTCGCATTAAGCGTTTCATTTCTTCAACCGCTGGCGCTAATCCACTAAATACGGCTCTACCAATAATAGCGTGACCAATATTCAGTTCATACAGTTCAGGTAATGCCGCAATACGTTGTACGTTGTGATAATGCAGACCATGTCCTGCATTCACTTTTAAACCTTTAGATGCAGCATAAGTGACTGCATCACGAATACGGACAAACTCTTTTTCTTGAGCCATTTCATCTTCAGCGTCAGCATAAGCGCCAGTGTGGATCTCAATAAAAGGCGCACCAACACGGTCGGCTGCGTTAATTTGCTCATGGTCAGGATCAATAAATAGAGAAACTTTGATACCTGCTAAAGATAAGCGTTTAATTGCATCAGCAACTTTTTCTTCATTGCCAACAACGTCTAAACCACCTTCTGTTGTCACTTCTTGGCGTTTTTCAGGTACTAAACAGCAAAAATCAGGCTGAGTTTGACAAGCGATCTCGATCATCTCTTCAGTAACTGCCATTTCCAGATTTAATCTTGTCTGAACCGTTTGGCTTATCAGCATTAAATCGCGATCAGTGATATGACGTCTATCTTCACGTAAATGGATAGTAATACCATCAGCACCAGCTTGTTCTGCAATGAAAGCCGCTTGAACAGGATCGGGATAAGTTGTGCCACGGGCATTACGAAGGGTGGCGATATGGTCAATATTAACGCCAAGTAGAATATCAGACATGCTCTTCTCCTGAAAAATAACGTTGCATTACCTTAGTTTACACATTCCATAGAGAAGAAAAAGACAATATTACTGTTCTACCATCAATGCTCTTTTCTTTGGGGCTTTTTTAATGGCAAATTGTCTAAAAAGTTCTCTACTTTTTAATGGTTTTCCGCCTAAATAGGGCTTCAATGCCATTCGAGTAAACCTTTTTGCCGCTTTTAATGTTTCAACAGTAGGAAATTCGCGACTGGCTAAGGATTTTAATTCAAATCCAGTAAAACTATTATGATCAACCACTAAACTCGCAATAAAACCTTTTTCTTCTCGATAACGATAGGTCATCGAATCTGAAACTGGCTCTCCACTTCCCGCACAATGCAGAAAATCTAAACCATAACCCAGTTGTGTTAATAGCGCGAGTTCAAAGCGTCTCAGTGCAGCTTCAGGTGTAGTATCGCTAGCAGCAAGAATTTGCAAACAGGAAAGGTATTCAAAAAAAAGTACACTATAAGAAGTACCATTTTCTAAAACGCGAGATAATAACTCATTGAGATACAAGCCACTGTAGAGTACAGAGCCTGTCAGTGGTAATGCTAAAGAGATAGGTTCAGCATCACGAAGTGTTTTAACTTCTCCTCGCCCACTCCAACGAATGAGCAAAGGAGTAAAAGGTTGAAGTGCCCCTTTTAAGGGTGAACGACGGCCTCGCGCACCTTTTGACAATATGCGTACTCGCCCTTCATTTTCAGTGAAAAAATCGAGTAACAGACTCGTTTCACTGTAAGGTCGAGCATGGATAACGAATGCACGTTGCCAGCCATCCACTTCAGTTACCTACTTTAAATCGTCCACATAGCCAAGGCTACGTAAAGCACGTTCATCATCAGCCCAACCCGCTTTGACTTTCACCCAAAGTTCTAAGTGAACTTTGTTTTCAAATAAGTCTTCCATATCCATACGGGCTTCGGTACCAATTTTCTTGATTTTCGCACCTTTATTACCAATAACCATTTTCTTCTGGCCTTCACGCTCAACCAGAATTAATCCGTGGATATCATAACCACCACGCTCATTGGTAACGAATTGCTCAATTTCAACAGTGACAGAATAAGGTAATTCTTCACCTAAAAAGCGCATCAGTTTCTCACGAATAATTTCTGATGCCATAAAACGCTGAGAACGATCAGTAATATAATCTTCAGGGAAATGATGAGTTGCTTCTGGTAAACATTTACGTACGATTTTCGCAATCGTATCGATATTCATGTCTTTTTCAGCACTGATTGGTACAACATCAAGAAAATCCATTTGTTGGCTTAAAAAGCCAATGTGTGGAAGTAACTTGGTTTTATCAGTCACGTTATCCACTTTATTAATTGCTAATAAAACAGGGCAACGTAATGATTTTAATTTATTTAATACCATTTCGTCGTCAGGCGTCCAGTTGGTGCCTTCAACAACGAAAATAACCAGTTCAACATCACCAATTGAACTACTTGCTGCACGGTTCATCAGTCTGTTGATGGCTCGCTTTTCTTCAATATGCAAGCCCGGTGTATCCACATAAATTGCTTGGTAAGCACCATCTGTATCAATACCCATGATACGGTGACGCGTAGTTTGCGGTTTACGTGATGTAATAGAAACTTTCTGCCCCAGTAATTGGTTCAGTAGTGTTGATTTTCCCACATTTGGGCGACCGACTATCGCAATAAATCCGCAATAGGTTTGTTCTTCGCTCATTCAAGCTCCAGTTGTATTAATGCCTGTTCAGCAGCGGCCTGTTCAGCTTTACGACGGCTTGTACCCATCCCTTTGACAGGTTGTTCGATACCGCTTATCTGACAATGGATCGTAAACTCTTGATCATGGGCTTCGCCACGAACCTGTACCACAATATAAGAAGGTAATGGTAAATGACGGCCTTGCAGATACTCTTGCAAACGAGTTTTAGGATCTTTTTGCTTATCGCCTGGGCTGATTTCAGCCAAACGATTCTCATACCAATTTAAAATAATTTTTTCGATATTTTGAATATCACTATCGAGGAAAATAGCACCAATTAAAGCTTCCACCGTATCCGCTAAAATTGATTCACGACGAAAACCGCCGCTTTTTAATTCTCCCGGCCCTAAACGTAGACATTCGCCGAGTTCAAATTCACGCGCTAATTCAGCGAGTGTATTTCCACGAACAAGCGTTGCTCTCATTCGGCTCATATCACCTTCATCAACACGAGGAAAGCGATGATAAAGTGCGTTAGCAATCACATAGCTTAGAATTGAATCACCTAAAAATTCTAAACGTTCATTATGTTTACTGCTGGCACTACGATGCGTTAAAGCCTGTAGTAATAATTCATTTTGCGTAAAAGTATAGCCCAGTTTCTTTTGTAACTGGTTTACTAATAAAGTATTCATGTGCGATCAATTTCCATAACTTAATTTGAAGCACACGCAACAAATCTGTTTAAGACAACGAGAAATTATCGAGTTGGATAACAGAACTGTTGCGTTTGCACTGACTCCTGTCAATAACAGGAGCCAATCATATTTAAAGAAGCGACATATTCTACACTTAGATAAGAAGGAATGCTGTCGCTATTTTGTTAATTATTACTTAATGCTACCGATGCGGCTAAAACGAACACCTGTTGGCCATTCATTCTCTACTTTTTCAAAGCTCATCCAGATCGTTGTCGCTTTACCGACTAAGTTCTTCTCTGGAACAAAGCCCCAGAAGCGACTATCAGAGCTACCGTCTCGATTGTCACCCATCATAAAGTAATGACCTTCAGGAACAATCCACGTACCGACAGGTAATCCGGGTTGAATAAACTCTGGCATCGTCATATCACCGGGTATTGTCATAATACGGTGAGAGACTTTATCAATCGTTTCTACCCTTTCTTCTTCACGTAATTGAGTTGCTGTTGAAATAGGCTCCTCAATTGGAATAGATTTCATACCATTAATACGCTGACCACCCGGTACATTTTGTAATAACAACGTCCATTCACTTGGGTAAGCTGTACCATAAGTTACTGAAATTTCTTCATTACAAATGGCTTTATCACAATTTGGATAGACATGAAGTTTTTTCGACATCATATCATAAACAATTTTATCGCCCGGTAATCCAATAACACGTTTAATAAAATCAGTAGAAGGATCACGAGGATATTTAAATACTGCGATATCGCCTCGTTTTGGCTTCCCTGTATTAATTAACGTTGTCTGTGTAATTGGATCTTTTAATCCATAAGCAAACTTTTCAACCAAGATAAAATCGCCAACCAACAAGGTTGGCATCATGGAGCGAGAAGGTATTTGAAACGGCTCATACACAAATGAACGCAGAATCAAAACAATAATCAAGACTGGGAATAAAGAGCCTAATGTCTCCGCCCAACTTGGTTTATTAATTGATTTTGCTAACTCTTGCTGATCCTCGGTCCCTTGCGTCATCTCTTGAAGACGCTTTAGTTTTGCTTTTCGGGCTGGCTTGAGTTTAAAGCGCTCAATTCCCCAAAAAACTCCCGTTATTAGCGTTGCCAGCGTTAGGATCAAGGCAAACGTGTTAGCCATGTTTTCTCCTTAAATTATTTATCTTTACCAACATGAAGAATGGCTAAAAACGCTTCTTGTGGTAGCTCTACGTTACCAATTTGCTTCATACGTTTTTTACCATCTTTCTGTTTCTGTAACAGTTTCTTCTTACGGCTAACGTCACCACCATAACATTTGGCTAATACGTTTTTACGTAACTGTTTAACAGTTGAACGAGCAATAATATGGTTGCCAATTGCCGCTTGGATGGCGATATCAAACTGTTGGCGTGGAATAAATTCTTTCATTTTTTCCACCAGCTCACGACCACGATAAGGTGCATTATCGTTATGTGTAATCAATGCTAAAGCATCAACGCGATCACCATTAATCAAGACATCTACACGTACCATGTTAGAGCCTTGGAAGCGGATAAAGTTATAGTCTAAAGAAGCATAACCGCGTGATGTTGATTTTAAACGGTCAAAGAAATCTAATACCACTTCAGCCATCGGAATTTCATAAGTCAATGAAACCTGATTACCATGATAGACCATATTGGTTTGAACACCGCGTTTTTCGATACATAAAGTAATGACATTACCTAAGTATTCTTGCGGTAATAACATATGACATTCAGCAATAGGCTCTCTGATTTCTTCAATGTTATTCAGCGGTGGTAATTTAGACGGACTATCCACTAGTACAATATCACCGTTAGTCATTTCAACTTCATAAACTACGGTTGGAGCGGTTGTAATCAGGTCAAGGTCATATTCACGTTCTAAACGTTCTTGAATGATCTCCATGTGCAGAAGACCCAAGAAACCACAACGGAAACCAAAACCTAACGCGGTTGAGCTTTCTGGCTCATAGAATAATGAAGCATCATTCAGACTTAATTTACCTAATGCATCACGGAATGATTCATAGTCGTCAGAGCTAATTGGGAATAAACCTGCATAAACCTGTGGCTTAACTTTTTTAAAACCAGGCAATGGTTTATCTGCTGGTTTTTGTGCTGCTGTTAAGGTATCCCCAACAGGCGCACCTAAAATATCTTTAATACCACAAACAACCCAGCCTACTTCGCCACAATTTAATGATGTCGTATCAATTTGTTTTGGTGTAAAAATACCAATACGATCAATGTTATAAATCTGACCAGTGCTCATTACCTTGATTTTATCGCCTTTGCTGACTTTACCGTTTTTAACACGGATCAGTGAAACAACACCAAGGTAGTTATCAAACCAAGAGTCAATAATCAGAGCTTGTAATGGAGCATCTGCATCACCTTCAGGTGCTGGAATTTCTTTAACAAGGCGTTCGATAACTTCTTTAACACCAATACCTGTTTTTGCAGAGCAACGCACTGCATCTGTGGCATCAATCCCCACAATATCTTCAATCTCTTCAGCAACACGCTCAGGCTCTGCTGCTGGTAAATCTATTTTATTTAAAACAGGAACGACGGTGAGATCCATATCCATCGCTGTATAGCAGTTTGCTAATGTTTGCGCTTCAACCCCTTGCCCAGCATCTACGACCAATAAAGCGCCTTCACACGCAGCGAGTGAACGAGATACTTCATAAGAGAAGTCAACGTGTCCTGGGGTATCGATAAAGTTAAGCTGATAAACTTCACCGTCATCAGCGGTGTAATTCAAGGTTACGCTTTGCGCTTTGATTGTAATACCACGTTCACGCTCAAGATCCATAGAATCAAGAACCTGCGCAGCCATTTCACGATCTGATAAGCCACCACAAATTTGAATAATTCGATCTGATAACGTCGATTTACCGTGGTCAATATGTGCGATAATGGAAAAGTTACGTATGTTTTTCATTCTGAAATTATTTTTCTCTATTGCTTTGCTCTATAAATCTGGCTTTGGAGTCATTCATGGACACAAAGCGAAAACTCTATATTGCAGGAGTTATTATTGATGACGCATTCTACACACTAGAGACATTATACTCAAAGAAACGTTCATCAAACACAAACATTTATGCTAAGACTTGCATTTATTTGTAATTTTTTGCGGGTAATTTCCAGATATAGAAACGTGTTAATTTAAGATAGATATTATTACAAAAGCAGCATGATAAAAATAATGGGGCAAATGCCCCATCTCTTTAATCAACTCATTATTCTTGAAATTGAACTTTAAGTTCATGAGGTGGAAGCCCTATTTGCAATACAATAGGTTCAAAACCTTCATCTTTGCTCCACCAAGTCGCTACTTTTTTTGCAAATAAAAAACCAAGGGCACCGCCCACAAGCCCACTGCAAAAAATAGCAAATTCACTCGAAAACCAAAGACTCGCAATGCCTGCGACAATAAATAAGCCGATAAGTGGTGTTAAATACACCAACATTGCAGAAAGAAGTAGACTATTTTCAGGAATACCCACTTCCACTTTTTGCCCTTCAACTAAAGGTTGTGCAACGGGAAGTTCAAGTTGATGAACTGTCTCTGGCCCTATTTTATTCAATAAATAAGAGCCACAGGCAGCGCGAGCTTGGCAACTACCACAGCCAGAAGAAGAGCCGTAGCGTAATAACGCACGTCCTTCATGCCAATGTATAACTGTTGCCCACTCTTTAACCATAACTTATACCCTTTTACTTTTTCGTAAATACAACACTATTAACTATTGCTTGTGCCGTAGGAAACGGTAACTGACCAATAAAGGTAATTTCATTACCTTCTTTGTCATAGGTATAAATTGTATTACGACCATACCTTAACATTTTATCGCGTTCGGGCGAATTAACCTGCTGGCCACTTTTATTAACATAAATAGAAAAGTCAAATAAACCATCACTAAATAAAATCGACTGACTAAATTCAGTTTCAGAAATTTGATGGTTACTACGTTTTACCTCTTTAAAACCCTCAGGCAATTGGCTGACCGACCAGTTATAAACCAACGGTTTAGCTTTAGGTACAAGTAATAAAGGTGGCATATTGACGGTACGTAGAGAATTAAGCTCAGTTTCGACCTCGCTTCCTTCATTAACTGTGATCACTCTAAATTGTTCAATGATGTCATTGTTTTTATCTAAAAGATCGACTCTTAAAGGTAGATATCTTTCTTCATCAATAAACAAAACATAATCATAGCGGTCATTATTTTTTGATAACACACGAACAACTCGGCTTGGAATATCACCAATATGCGTTCTACCCGCATCAATAAAATTATAATAACCCGATAATTCCTTGAAATCTTGGTAAATGATAGAAGGGATATAATCAACGATATGATCATTTCTTAAGCTGAAGGCATCTAAACCGGGTTCAAAATAGCTGATTTCATTGCCACGTTGAACAATTTCACGGCGAGTACTATCCATTTGCATTAATTGTGCAAGTGGTTTGCCATCAATAAGAGTGTGACGGTAGCGAATAGGAACAATACCTTGAGAATTGATATTGATAAAAGATAATTCATAGGTAGAGCTTTGACTTGTCTGACCCATCTTTTGCAACAAAGCCTCGACACTACCTGTTTGAGGTTGCGCCAAGGCTTGTATCGGCATTGACAGGCTGCCCACCAGCAATAAGGTGGATAACCATGATTTTTTCATTACGACTGTTTTATTCCCACACGTTATTTATACATTCACATCTATTATTACTGTGCTGCTACAGGTTGAGTTTCACCTTGAGCGCTGATTGGCGCTTCATTTTGTGGTGCATTATAGATACGACGATCTAACTCATACTGTTGCAACATTAATCCAAGGCGTTGATTGCGCTCTTGTAAACGTGTTTGCTGGTCTTTACCTAAAGTATCGTTTTGAAGATTTAAGCTTACAGGCGAACCTGAACCCATAATAGGTTGAGTATTAAATACTGGTGTATCTACTTGGAAATCTTCAGAACCACTTTTTCCATTATATTGCTGAACACCAACAATAACAGCTAATGAAACACAAGCCGCGACACCGATTTGAGTTAACTGACTTGCCCAAGGACGTAACGTTTGTAAGAAAGAGTGCTGACGCCATTGTGATGGCGCAGGTTGCTGCTCTCGTTGTTGTTCAGGACTTATGCGAACAGGTTCATTCTCTAAAGCGAGCGCAACGCGACTTGCGATATCGAAGTGGACTACTTCACCTACATCACCACGCATTGTGTCACGAATTAAATGGTAGCGTTGCCATGTCTCTTTCATAGAGTCATCACGAGCAATTGTACCCATTAATTCTTTATCAAGAACTTCGCCATCCATAAATGCAGAAAGTTTTTCTTTTTGCATGTAAAAGTACCCTTCAGTCAATGATGGTTCACCCACAATTAAAACTCTTGTATTAATGGTTGAACCTTATTATCAATAGCTTCTCGTGCCCTAAAAATACGTGAACGTACTGTTCCGACAGGGCAATCCATAATGACCGCTATCTCTTCATAGCTTAGTCCGTCAAGTTCCCGAAGTGTAATAGCAACCCTTAAATCTTCAGGTAATGACTCTATGGTGTGAAAAACCACTCTCCGTAACTCTTCTGACAACATTAAATTCTCAGGGTTCGAAATTTCTTTTAGTGCATTTGGTGATTCGAAGTTTTCAACATCACTCGCATCTAAATCATTCGAAGGCGGACGTCGCCCCTGTGCAACCAGATAATTTTTTGCTGTATTCACAGCAATGCGATAAAGCCATGTATAAAAAGCACTATCTCCACGGAAAGAACCGATGGCACGATAAGCTTTAATAAAGGCTTCTTGCGAAACATCTGGCACATCGCCCTGTGGTACATAACGGGAAATCAGGCTTGCTACCTTGTGTTGATAGCGGATAACCAGCAAATTAAAGGCTTTCTGGTCACCATTTTGTACCTTTTCAACCAACATTTGGTCCGTTAACTGCTCGCTCATTAGAGATGGACTCTCCCGAAGTCAAGCTTCGCACTATTTTTAAATGACTCCGTCATATTTACTCTCGTTATTCCTTCTCGTTTTATGAGCTACAAGACTTAGAGTGCAAAAATAGTATGAAGTTCAATTCAATCATTATTTTAAGAGATGAATCACAAAAAAATCATCATGGTGATCATCCACCCAAAATGCAATTTGCCAATAAAAAAACGATAACACAATGATATTATTTAAATATATACGATTACTTACAACAATATATATTATCTTAAACAATGTATTATTAAATATAGATTTAATAATATAAATAAAAGTCAGTCACCCAAGAGCGAAACTTGTCAGTATAATGCCCTTCATTATTACGAATAATAAGTTCATCTATACTACATTCAACACTGCTTTGATTTTGTTTTTGAAAGGCTAACAAAATTCGATGGTAAGGTTTATCTGTACTGTCTTTAATATTAACGCGTTTTGCAATATTCCACTCTTTTTTTTCTGCGATTTCAATAAATTGCTCACCAATAGAGTAAGGTAATACAACACAGAACAAACCATCTTCAGTGATAAGTGATTGCGCACTATCCAGCAATCCCTCATGCGTTAAGGTTTTGGTATAACGCGCTTGCTCACGAACATCATTACGACAAGCAATTGCGGGTTCAAAATAAGGAGGATTACTAACAATCAAATCATACTTATTTTGCGCTCGTTCAGCATAATGATAAATATCATCATGATGGATATGAATAAATGAATGCCATTGTGACTCTTGAGCATTCTCCGTAGCTTGTGATGCTGCTTTTTCATCAAGTTCAATACCATCAATACACTCAATTTGATTCGCTCGTTGAGCCAGCATTAATGCAATTAATCCACTACCCGTACCAATATCAAGCGCTCTTTTTACATTATTGATAGGTGCCCAAGCCCCTAATAAAACACCATCTGTACCCACTTTCATTTCACACTTATCATGAGCTACAAAAAATTGTTTAAATGTAAAACCACCTTTGCGTAATCCCGCTTTTTTCACTTTCTTTTGATTCATTTATTGGCTCTATTGATTCGTATTACTATCTCTTTTTTATTACTTATCATTCATGTCATTGGAAAAGAGATATATGGTATGATAACGCTTCTGCAACCCCTATCTTAACATTAAACTATTTGTATACGATGCACGCTTATTTAGATTAAGCCTAAAAACAACGAATACCTTCGTCTATCGGTAATATATAATGTGATAGCGGTAAATCCTCTGGCTTTTAGCGGGGGATAATGTCAAAATCCGCGCCCTAAACAGAGGTATACAATGACAGCCACGACATTTTCCAGTCTTGAACTTGATGAAAGTTTATTGACCGCATTAGAAGAAAAAGGATATCAACGTCCTACAGCTATTCAAGCAGATGCAATTCCTGCAGCAATGGATGGACGCGATATTTTAGGCTCTGCGCCAACAGGCACAGGGAAAACTGCGGCTTTTTTGCTTCCAGCAATTCAACACTTGCTTGATTATCCACGTAAAAAATCAGGCCCGCCACGTATTCTTATCCTGACACCAACTCGCGAACTTGCTATGCAAGTTGCAGAGCAGGCAAAAGAATTATGTGCGCATACACATTTAGATATCGCCACTATCACGGGCGGTGTTGCTTATATGAATCACGCTGAAGTCTTCAGCGAGAACCAAGATATCGTTGTTGCAACAACAGGTCGTTTATTACAGTACATCAAAGAAGAAAACTTTGACTGCCGTGCGGTAGAAATGCTTATTTTAGATGAAGCAGACCGTATGTTAGATATGGGTTTTGCTAACGATATCGAAACGATTGCAGGCGAAACTCGCTGGCGCAAACAGACATTACTGTTCTCTGCGACACTGGAAGGTAACGCAGTTATTGATTTTGCACAGCGCATCCTCAACGAACCAGTTGAACTTAATGCTGATCCATCTCGCCGTGAACGTAAAAAAATTCAGCAGTTCTATTATCATGCTGATAATCTCGAACATAAAACAGCGTTGCTTGCTGCATTACTGAAGCAAGACGATGTTAAAAAATCGATTGTCTTTGTTCGCAAAAGAGAGCGTGTAAGAGAGCTTGTCACTGCGCTAGAAAAACAAGGTATTAAATGTAGCTACCTTGAAGGTGAAATGGCGCAAACACAGCGTAATGATGCAATCAAACGTTTAGAATCAGGCAAAATGAATGTACTTGTTGCCACAGACGTTGCTTCTCGAGGCCTTGATCTAGATGACATTACACACGTTTTCAACTTTGACTTACCTCGTACTGCGGATGTTTACTTACACCGCATTGGTCGTACAGGACGCGCAGGCCGCAAAGGTATCGCAATTTCATTAGTTGAAGCTCACGATCACCCATTATTAGGGAAAATTGGTCGTTACGTTCAAGAGCCTATTAAATATCGCGTTGTTGCTGAACTACGTCCAGAAACCAAAGCACCAAGCCTGAAAGCAACATTCAAACCTTCTAAAAAAGTGCTAGCTAAACGCAAGGCGAAGAAAGAAGAAGAGAAAAAAGCGGTTAAAGAAAAAGTACGGACTCGCGATCGTAAAAATATCGGTAAACGTCGCAAAGCTGTTACTGAGCATACAGAAAAGAAAGTGGCTCCTACTGCACCAGCAAAAGAAACGAATACTGATAACGAATAATCTGTACTCTTTTTGATCTTATAAAAAACCGTAGCTATATAACATAGTTACGGTTTTTTGTTATTCTCTCTTTTTTCTTATTTTATATAGAAAAATAAAAAAATAGATAAATAGAAAAAAAGCCCGATATCTTCATATCGAGCTTATTATTAACTTATTACTTTAGTGAAAATTACAAACTTTCAGTGAAAGTACGAGTAATAACATCACGTTGCTGTTCTGGAGTCAGTGAGTTAAAACGCACTGCATAGCCAGAAACACGAATAGTTAATTGAGGATATTTCTCAGGATTGTTAACAGCATCTTCCAGTGTTTCACGGCTTAATACGTTAACGTTAAGGTGTTGACCACCTTCTACACGAACAACCGGTTTAGATTCTACAGGCACTTCGCGGTATTCGATATTGCCTAACTCTTTACGGTTAATCACTTGGCCTTCTTCAAAGCCTTTTTTAGCACAGATGCAACGAGCTTCGCCGTTTTCATCATCTAATAACCAGAAAGAATGTAATAAATCGTCGTTATCAGCTTTAGTAATTTGGATACCAGTAATCATTTCGACCTCCAATTTGGGCGCAAAATCAAATTCCAATCTCATATCAGAACTTGGGTATTTGGTCTAACCAATGTTTCTGTCTACTTATATACCAGTATAAATGGCGCCATTCTTTGATAAATATCAATAAAATTCATAAGCACTTTAGCCCATAAGGTGCAAAGTGTTGTTTTAAATCAACAATCATTTATCACTGATTTGCAATTTTTTTTGTAAATTTTCAAATAAAAGTTGAGAAATCAATTAATTCTTATTTTTAGGTCGTAATATTTTCATTCCCCTGATGAAATCGGTAAGCTTAGACACTATAAGATATCAACAAGGATTTTAGGTTATGACTACACCATTAACTTGGCATGATGTGATAGGCACAGAAAAAGAAAAGCCTTACTTTCATCAAATTATGTCTCAAGTCGCACAACAAAGAGCCGCAGGTAAAATCGTTTATCCACCTCAAGAAGATATTTTTAATGCCTTTCGTTTTACGCCTTTTGATAATGTGAATGTAGTTATTTTAGGGCAAGATCCTTATCACGGCCCTAATCAAGCACATGGACTCTCTTTTTCAGTACGACCGGGCGTGCCAGCGCCTCCTTCGTTAGTCAATATGTATAAAGAGCTTGAAAAAGAATACCCTGATTTTAAACGCCCTAACCACGGCTATTTAGAAAGCTGGGCAAAACAAGGTGTTTTATTACTTAATACAGTATTAACAGTTGAGAAAGGCCAAGCACACTCTCATGCCAACTATGGTTGGGAAATCTTTACTGATGCAGTAATTGAACAGATCAATCAGCGTAGAGACGGGGTTATATTCTTACTTTGGGGCGCTCATGCCCAGAAAAAAGGACGTTTTATTGATACCAATAAACACGTTATTTTAAAAGCACCTCATCCATCACCACTCTCTGCCCATAGAGGCTTTTTAGGTTGTGGTCATTTCAAACAAGCCAATGATATTTTACAACAGCAAGGTCGCACACCGATCAATTGGCATCTTGATCTTATTGAATAATATCGCCTTATAAAACATAAAACCGCACAATAACAAGAATATTAAATAATCTTCGTATTGTGCGGTTTACTTTATCTACATGTAATAACTCATGTGATAACGAATGTTTTATCGATATTATTTAGAAACGATAACCATAGCTGGGCGTAATAAACGACCGTTTAAGGTATATCCTTTTTGCATAATATCAACAACATGATTAGACTCATGTGCTGGGCTATCAATTAAAGTCATCGCTTGGTGAACTTCAGGGTTGAATACCACATTTTTTTCTTCAACCACTTCGATACCAAATTTACGAACAGCATCTAAGAATGATTTCAGAGTTAATTCTAACCCTTCAATCATTGGCTTTAATGATTCATTTTCATGATCAGCCGCAGATAAAGCACGCTCTAAATTATCGAGTACAGGCAATAACTCATTAGAAAACTTCTCAAGCGCAAATTTATGTGCTTTCTCTACATCTTGTTGAGTACGGCGACGAATGTTCTCAATTTCAGCTTGAGCACGGATCATGGCTTCACGCTCTGTCTTTTGAGATTGCTCAAGTTGTTTTTCAAGAGAATCAACACGCGCTAATGCTTCCACTAATTCAGCTTGAGCATTAAAGTCCGCTTGTGCTTCTTCGGTCATTGTTGGCTCTTGAGACTCATTCATTGCAGATTCCATTCCTTCTTTTTCTTTTGAGACTTGCTCTTCATGTACATTTTGTTTTTTACTACTCATGAACATCTCCGCGTAGTTTTGGTATTCATCTTCATATTTAGTTTATTATGGGGATCAATAAACGGGTTTCAAGGAATTGGCGCAAAACGAGGGTAAAAAAATGCCAGATAATACCGTAACGGAAGAAAAACACTTTAAATGCATTGGCATTGTTGGTCATCCACGCCACCCTGAAGCAATTTCAACTCATGAAATGCTCTATCATTGGCTATTGGCTCAAGGCTATGACGTTATTATTGACACACAGGTTGCTCAAGAACTAAAACTAGAAAATGCACAAACAGGTGATTTAACACAAGTTGGCAAAGTCGCCGATCTTGTTATTGTTGTTGGTGGTGATGGCAATATGCTTGGCGCCGCGCGCGTTTTATCTCGTTATAATATCAAAGTAATTGGTGTTAACCGGGGAAATTTAGGCTTTCTTACTGATCTTGATCCTGATAATGCCTTACAGCAATTAACTAATGTGTTGGCTGGGCACTATCGCGAAGAAAAACGGTTCTTACTTGAAGCTCGAGTCTGCGCTGAAGGTCAAAGAACACGCATTGGTACAGCAATCAATGAAGTCGTACTTCATCCCGGTAAAGTCGCTCATATGATTGAGTTTGAAGTTTACATTGATGATCGTTTTGCTTTCTCTCAACGTTCTGATGGCTTAATTATCGCAACACCAACGGGATCAACCGCCTACTCACTTTCTGCGGGTGGCCCTATTTTAACGCCAAACCTTGATGCTATTGCGCTTGTGCCTATGTTCCCACATACCTTATCAGCGCGTCCTTTAGTTATCAGCAGTGATAGCCAAATCCGCTTAAAATTCTCACAAACAAATATCGATTACGAAGTCAGCTGCGATAGCCAATTAGTGTTACCGATTAAAGAAGGTGATGAAGTTATTATTAAGAGAAGTCGTCAAAAGCTCAATTTAGTTCACCCAACTGATTACAACTATTTTAATACACTCAGCTCAAAATTAGGTTGGTCGAAAAAAATGTTCTAATTTTTGTGCCTCCCTACTTTACTGTATAAAAAACCAGTTTATACTGTATGTAATTACAGATATGTTTTTATGCACAGGAGAGGCACTATGCTGACTCAATTAACCATTAGTCATTTTGCCATAGTCCGTGAACTTGAAATCGATTTTTCTGGTGGCATGACCACCATTACAGGCGAAACTGGCGCAGGTAAGTCTATTGCAATTGATGCTCTAGGTTTATGCTTAGGTAACCGTGGTGATGCCAATATGGTGCGCCCAGGTGCAACTAGAGCCGATTTATGTGCACGATTCTCACTCTCTGATACGCCATCAGCACAACGCTGGCTTGAAGAACATCATCTTGATGATCATAACGAATGCCTATTAAGAAGAACTATCTCTACTGATGGGCGTTCTCGTGGTTTTATCAACGGTACTTCCGTGCCACTTTCACAATTAAGAGAGCTTGGTTCATTACTTATTCAAATTCATGGGCAACATGCTCACCAGCAACTTCTAGAGCCTCGCTATCAAAAACAGCTGCTTGATATCTATGCCCATGAACCTGCTTTATTAAAAAACATGAAGTCAGCTTATCAAACATGGCATCAAAGTTGCCAAACTTTAGCTGCTTTTCAACAACTCTCTTTAGAACGAGAAGCAAGGCAGCAACTGGTTGATTACCATTTAAAAGAGCTCAATGAATTTCAACCAGTACAAGGTGAGTACCCAGAATTAGATCAAGAATATAAACGCCTTTCTAACTGCGGCCAGTTTTTAACGCTAAGCCAAAATAGTTTACAAATTTTAAGTGACAACGAAGAGCAAAATATTTTAAGTATGCTCAATGTGGCTAAACATGAAATTACTGAACTAACCTCAATGGAAAGCCAGTTCAATTCATTATTAGAGATGCTAGAAGAAGCCACTATCCAAATTAGTGAAGTAAGTGATGAACTTCGTCACTATAGTGATCGCTTAGAGATGGACCCTAATCGCTTATTTGAAGTAGAAAAACGCATGTCTAAGTACATTAGTTTATCACGTAAGCATCGCGTCGCACCTGAAGAGCTCTATGATCTTCATCAGCAATTAATTGAAGAGAAAAATGCCCTACTTCGTCAAAATGATGATTGTGATGCTTTAATAGAACAAGTCAAAGCTGACCATTTAATTGCATTAGATATCGCAAAACAACTGCACCAAGTTCGCCAACAATATGCGAATGAATTAAGTCAACTTATCACTAACAGTATGCATCAGTTATCAATGCCTCATGGTTATTTTACTGTTGATACCCATTTTGATGACAGCTCACTACAAATCGATGGTGCCACAAAAGTTGAATTTAATGTCACCACAAATCCGGGGCAACCTCATCAAGCACTTTCTAAAGTAGCTTCAGGCGGTGAGTTATCACGTATTGCACTCGCAATCCAAGTGATCACAGCAAAAAAAATGGATACTCCAGCACTTATTTTTGATGAAGTTGATGTGGGTATCAGCGGTCCAACGGCAGCTATTGTGGGTAAATTACTACGTGAGTTAGGGGAGTCTACTCAAGTTATGTGTGTCACTCACTTGCCTCAAGTTGCAGGTTGTGGTCACCAACACTATTTCGTCAATAAAGAGACAAATGGTGAAGAAACAGAAACAACCATGAAGCTGTTATCGAAAAAAGAACGCCTACAAGAGCTCGCTCGTTTATTAGCAGGTAGTGAAGTCACCAAAAATACCTTAGCAAATGCAAAAGATTTGTTGGCTGCATAACGATTAACAAACTTTTATTGATATTTAGGGTCATAGGCAGAGCGTGAAAGGTTTTCAATTGCTGCGTTGTCGATTATCATCGTCACTATGACCCTAAAAGGAATGTAATAACCATGCGTTTTAAACTGTTAAAAGTTGCCGCCTTATCTTTAGTCGTAATGACTTCAGGTTGCTCTATGTTCGAGAGACTGGTTTATCACCCAGATATCAATCAGGGAAATTATTTAACGCCAGCCGAAGTCGCAAAAGTTCAGCAAGGAATGACACAGCAGCAAGTTCAATTTGCCCTTGGTACGCCAATGCTTAAAGATCCTTTCGGAAGCCAAACTTGGTATTATGTTTTCCGCGAAGAGCCTGGTCATCAAGAAGTACGTCAAGAGACTCTTACTCTGACTTTTGATAGCAATGGCATACTGACTAAGATTGATAAGCAAGGCAATATGCCTAACTTCTCAGCACCAGCGACAAAATCGTAATGCGATTACAGTGCTAAGAAAACTTAGTTTTGTATAAGATTGGCAAAAACGAATTGCACCCCATACGTTAAATCTGACGTTGGGGTGTGTTTTTATCTATTGATTAACCGCAGCAATACAAAGAAGTGTGCTTTTATTACTAGAATTCACTATAAAGTTTTTTACCTCGATACCCAATATGGCAAGATAAATCAAGGGCTGCTGCAGAAATTAATTCCCCCAAAAAAGTGATCCTCTCTGGATTATCTTTTATTTTTGTAAACAGACTAGCAATGCTAATTGCGGCTTGCGCTTTACCATAAGCATTATAAATTGGTGCAGCCACGCAAAATACATCCATGTTATGTTCACGATCATCAATAACATAACCTCGTTGACGAGATTCCATAATAATTTTAAAGAATTGTTTCTCATCAGTAATGGTATAAGGTGTAATCGGTTTTAATCCCCCCATACGCGTAATAATATTTTTTATACTTTCATCTGGCATTGTCGCTACACGACCAATTTGCTAATGAAATAGATAAAGAAGCCCTTTTACTTGGAGCAAAAAATAACCTGCAAGTTGGATTAGCACGTAGTTGTTTTTCAATTAGAGTACTAGATATGTTTGGCGATTTAACAGATTTAACAATAAATCAAAAAGCAAATATCTTACTTGGCTCTATTTTACAAGAAGATCTGCAAGCAATAAAAAATAGCAAAGCACTCAACTTAACTAAACAGACCAAAATAGTGATTTGTGGAAAATCAATATTAAGAGATGGATTAGCTGAGTTAATTAAACACGATCCTTATTTCACCGGAGACGTTATTACTATTGATAGTACACAAACACCACTTTCCCTACATGGTGCTTTAGCTATCGCTAAACACAAAAATATCATTTAGATATTTATACCCTACAAAAATTAATAATTGCAGGTATTGAATGATGAATAATAAAAATACAGTAACAAAAAAGAGAAGCAATAAAAGATGGTTTGTTGTTTTTCTATTATTAATAGGCGGAATTATTAATTATATCGACAGGGCAAGTTTATCTATTGCCGCACCAGATATGATGAAAGATCTCAATTTAACAAATACTGATATTGGTTTAATGGGCTCAGTATTTGCATTAATTTATGCTATGTGCCAATTGCCTTCAGGCTGGTTAGTTGATCGTTTTGGTCCTAAAAAAATATACGCTTGGGCTATTGGACTATGGAGTGGTGCCACAATGCTGACTGGCGCTTGTAGTAGCTTAGCAACATTGCTATTTGCAAGAGGCATTTTAGGCGTAACGGAAGCACCATGCTGGCCCGCAGCTGCAAAAATAACAGCAACTTGGTTCCCTAAAAAAGAAAGAGCACTTGCAACTGGTTTTTGGGATGCTGCTTCTAAATGGGGTCCTGCTATAGCGCCTCCAATTCTAGTCGCGATCATAGTTCCTTTCGGCTGGCGTGGCTTATTTTATATCGCGGGATTAATAGGTTTAGTTTTCGTATTACTATTTTTATACCTTTATCATCAACCAGAAAAACATCCAACAATTAGTAAAGAAGAATTAGATTATATTAAAGAAGGTGGCGGTGGCACTGAAGAAAAAAATAGTGAAACTGAAATCAAAATAAAATGGGCTTCATTATTTAAATTTCGCTGTATTTGGGGAATGATTTTAGGTTGGTTCTGTTATGTATGGATGATGAATATTTTCACTACCTTCTTGCCACTTTATTTAATGAAAACTCAAAACGTTGAATTAAAGTCATTAGGTATTTTAGCCAGTGTTCCTTATTTCGGTGGAATTGTCGGTGCAATTGCAGGTGGATATATTTCTAAATGGTTAATTGATCGTCAAATATTTAAAGATTCACTTATTGCTAAAAGAGCAACAATCAGTATTGCAGCATTATTAGCGGGTGCCACAGTTGTTGCTGTTCCTTTTGCAACCAGCTTAATGTCAACAATGGTGTTGTTAGTTATTGCGATGGTATTACTTTCAGCTGTATCTGCAACAGGATGGGCATTACCAGGTGATGTGGCTCCAACATCAATGGTTGGTTCTGTTGGTAGTATTCAAAATTTCGGAGGTTATTTTGCAGGATCATTATCACCACTCGTCACTGGACTTATTGCTGATGCGACAGGCTCATATACTCTTGCTTTTGTAAGTGGTGGAATTATTGCTGGTTGTGCAGCACTTTGTTATTGGTTTATTGTGAAAGAACCAATAACTCCTGTAAAAGATTTATAGAATTTTATTTTAAAACAAAGCATTACAAACTATTTTCAAAGAAAAGAGGTTAAAATGATTAAGTAGCGCGTTATTCAAGCTATAGATGAAACAGGGATGATTGCAATTATTCGAGGATATTCATCTGATGAAATTTTACCAATAGCGCAAGCTTTATATGAAGGTGGTGTGCGAGTCATTGAAGTGACTTGCAATAGCAGTAATTACTTAGAAAGTATCTCTCGTTTAAGTAAAGCTCTTGGCGATAAAATGTGGATTGGAGCAGGAACAGTCATTAATCCAATAATGGCTCAGTTAGTTATTGATGCTGGAGCTACTTTCGTTTTAGCACCCGATTTTAATCCTGAAGTTGTTAAAATAGTTCATGAAAAACAACGCCTAATGATCCCAGCTGTCGTAACGCCTTCTGAAATGTTACAAGCTTATCGTATGGGTATTGATTTATTAAAACTATTCCCAGCAAATAGATTGGGAGTCGATTATCTAAAAGAAATTATGGGGCCTTTAAATGAACTCGCAATTATTCCAGTAGGTGGAATATCACTACATAATGCAGCCGAATTCGCCGCTGCAGGTGCAATTGCTGTTGGTGTTGGTGTTGGTGTTGGTGTTGGTAGTGAACTTGTTAGAAAAGATCTTATTGCATCAGGCGAATGGGATAAATTAAGCGAGCATACAGCTTATTTTATGAAAACATTTAAAGACGGTAAGAATAAAGCTTAATAGAAAATAACTAACCTTTAAATTCAGTGCTAAGTTAGATTAATGAAATAACTTTTTATTATTTCAATGGTATTTTATTGCCTAAATTAGCACTAATTAAAATTTACCATTTACTAGATAATTTATTTTTCTAAGGTTTCTTATGATTATTGGAAATATAAGCAAAATTAAAAACTTAAATAAAATACTTTTTAATATTTTAAGCGAAAATTCATTATCAATGGAGTCATTAAAATTAGCTAATACAGGAACATATAGACCAGAAAACAAAGATTGGTTTTATATGATAACCTCAGAAAAGCCAGGAAAACCAGAAGAAAAAATCGCAGAATTTCACCATAAATATATTGATATACAGATGGTGATTAGTGGATGTGAAGATATTTATTATAGTCTCAATGAAATTGATAAAATGGATATTATTGAAAAAGGTCCAGATCTTTTTTTCTTACCTAATCATGATAACAACCAAAAAGTGACTTTATTTGAAGGTGATTTTGCTGTTTTCTTTCCTAGTGAAGTACATAAACCAATGTGTATAGGTGCAAAAACATCTGACGTAATTAAAAAAGTCGTTGTAAAGATACCCGTATAAACATCTGGATCAGATAAAAGTCCTCGCTTAATTTTGCAAGGACTTAATCTTCATTTTCCACATAATCTCAGAAATGGTCTTAAATAGGGCGCGTTTTATACAATATATCAATCCGCTTTTTGTCGTGCTTTTTCAGCGCGTTTACGACGCATTTCTTTAGGATCAGCAATTAAAGGTCGATAAATTTCAACTCTATCCCCTTCTCGCACATTATCACTTAACTTTGCTGGTCGACTATAAATACCCACTTTATTCTTAGTCAAATCAATATCATTACAAATCGTTAAGATATTTGAAGCAATAATGGCTTGTTCAACCGTGTCCCCTAACGTTAGTTCAACAGGGATAAGATACTGCTTATCGGGTAACGCATAGGTTACCTCTACCCATATTTTAGTCACGATAGATCTCTTTCGCTCTGTGAGTAAACGCCTGAACCATATTATTTGTTAACTCTTTAAAAATACGTCCAAAAGCCAACTCAATTAATTTATTAGTGAACTCAAAGTCTAGCTGAAACTCTATCTTACACGCATTATCATCAAGTGCGGTAAACACCCATCCCCCAGTTAATTTACGAAAGGGACCATCAACAAGACGCATATCAACACGTTCATTAGTCTTTAAAAAGTTATGGGTAGTAAATGTTTTACTAATTCCCGCTTTAGAGACATTTATTGATGCAATCATTTCTTCTGGTGTGCTTTTGATCAGTTTACTTCCAACGCATCCTGGTAGAAAATCAGGATAAGTAAGAACATCATTAACCAGTTTAAACATTTGCTCTGTGCTAAAAGGGACAAGAGCAGATCGACTAATCTGAGGCATAGTTATTCCTGTACGACAACACTGTGTGTGATCATATCATTGAACAGTGACTAATTAAAAATCTAATGGAATATAGCTTAAGTTTTATGCAATTGAAAAGAAAACAGTCGGTTAAATGATTTCTTTCTATTGCTCATACAGTATAATGTGGACATTATGACAAAGAAAAAATCACACAAACCTGGTTCTGCGACCATTGCGTTAAACAAACGTGCTCGCCATGAATATTTCATCGAAGATGAGATAGAAGCGGGCTTGGCGCTCCAAGGCTGGGAAGTTAAATCACTGCGTGCCGGTAAAGCAAACATCAGTGATAGCTATGTTATCATGCGTGATGGCGAAGCTTATCTTTTTGGTGCAACCATTACTCCTTTAAATGTTGCATCAAGCCATGTCGTTTGTGACCCGACTCGTACCCGTAAACTATTATTAAAGCAACGCGAATTAGATTCACTTTACGGTCAAATCAACCGTGATGGTTACACCGTTGTTGCTCTTTCTCTTTATTGGAAAA
Source organism: Proteus sp. fly-1013 (assembly GCF_040140245.1). NCBI lineage: Bacteria > Pseudomonadati > Pseudomonadota > Gammaproteobacteria > Enterobacterales > Morganellaceae > Proteus > Proteus sp. fly-1013. Next base: position 101,788 of record NZ_JBEEWD010000008.1, read on the forward strand.
ACGCTTGGTGCAAAATCAAAATTGGCGTTGCGAAGGGTAAGAAAGATCACGATAAACGCGATACCATTAAAGATCGTGAGTGGAAATTAGACAAAGCACGTATCATGAAAAATGCTAACCGCTAAATTGCGTTAAGTACTAGCAATTACAAGTATTTTTCTGATATACTCGCTTTCAACAACTTGGGGCTGATTCTGGATTCGACGGGATTTGCGAAACCCAAGGTGCATGCCGAGGGGCGGTTGGCCTCGTAAAAAGCCGCAAAAAAGATAGTCGCAAACGACAATCAGTACGAAGCACTAGCAGCTTAATAACCTGCTTAGAGCCCTCTCTCCCTAGCTTCCGCTCTTAAGACGGGGATCAAGAGAGGTCAAACCCAAAAGAGATCGCGTGGAGACCTAGCTTGGGGTCAAAGCGTTAAACTTAATCAAGCTAGCTTATTCATGGCGCGTCTGTCCGCAGTGGGTAAGTGAAATTAAAGATAGACTAAGCATGTAGTACCGAGGATGTAGAAATTTCGGACGCGGGTTCAACTCCCGCCAGCTCCACCAAATTATCTTCTAAGGACGTCCAAAGAAGACTGAAAAGCCCGCTAACTCAATGAATTGCGGGCTTTTTTATGTCCTGCGCAGTCTGATGTCACCTAATTAAATCCAATCATCTTAGGCACCTCATTAACCTTTATAGTTTTTGAGGTGCCTAAAATAATGGAACATCACAAATGGCAAGACAAACCAAACCTTTATCGGTAAAAGAGATCGATGCAGCGAAACCAAAACAGAGTGATTATGTCCTCTATGATGGAGATGGATTAGAGTTATTGGTTAAATCCAATGGCAGCAAACTGTGGTCATTTCGTTATATTCGCCCCCTCACCAAAAAGCGCGCTAAGAAAAGTCTTGGCGCTTATCCTGCGGTCAGTCTTGCTGAGGCACGCAGTTACCGACTTGAAGCAAGAACATTGCTCGCGAAACAGATAGACCCTCAAGATCACCATAAAGAGCAAGTCCGTAACACCTTAGAAGCAAAGACAAATACCTTTCAACTTGTTGCTGAACGTTGGTGGGAAGTGAAGAAGTCCACTGTAACAGAAGACTACGGTAATGATATTTGGCGTTCACTTGAGCGAGATGTGTTCCCTGCCATTGGTGACATCAGTGTTACTGATATCAAAGCGCATATATTGGTTAAAGCAATACAACCCGTTCAAGCAAGAGGCGCATTAGAAACTGCTCGTCGCCTGTGCCAACGCATTAATGAGGTCATGATCTACGCCCAAAACACAGGACTGGAAGATCCCTGCATCACATATGAAAATGAACCGTGACCATACTATTCCTTTATCAGATGAGGTAATGGCTGTTCTGGAAATGATGAATCCGTTAAGCGGGAACCGAGAATTTATCTTTCCTAGCCGTATCAAGCCCAATCAGCTAATGAATAGCCAGACCGTTAACGCATCGCTAAAACGTGCAGGTTTTGGTGGAGTGCTCGTTTCGCATGGGCTGAGATCAATTGCCAGTACGGCTCTTAATGAACAAGGCTTTCCGCCTGATGTTATTGAGGCAGCACTCGCTCATGTGGATAAGAATGAAGTTCGGCGTGCTTATAACCACAGCGATTATCTTGAGCAGAGACGCCCGATGATGCAGTGGTGGGCTGATTTTGTTAAAGCTGCTGATAATGGAAGTATGATTGAAGGGGGAATAAAAAGTATGCGGCTGGTGGGATAACTTATGTGAACGGAAATTAGACCAAGATTTTGGGATAATCTAAATAAACTTTATATTTCATTCAGTAAGTGTCTAAAGAAGACCTCACATTTGACTATTTTCACCCTGCGAAACACTTACCGCTAAGCGGTAATCTGTTCATTTTTATTCAGCATTCGGAGCAGGTACTGCTCTAGCTCTTGCTGGGTATAAAAAACCAACTTTAAGTTTCAGTATTCATAAATTGTCATTCGGTACAACATCGATACTGCCTCGGTGTATATGCGCAAGATCGTCAAGAAGGCGTTGGCACTGGTAGGGTAACGTTATTGTTGCCAGCAGAGGCACTACGTTCTTTGCTCAATGTGTTCTAATCTGAGATTGGGGGGCCTACCCCCCCAATCTCAGAAAAGTAGTTCTACTCTTCTTCATCCAAATCCGTAAATACTTGGAGCAAGATTGCGGCTTGAACCTCCTCTCTAACAACATCCATTTCTGCGGAAGCTCCAGCTTTGAATGAGTCACGAAGTGAGATATGCGTTTCAAAGGTTCCCACTCGCGAGGCAATTTTGGTCATTTGCCTTAAAGCCATATGATGACGATCATAGTCACCGGCTCTCACCATCTGCGGAAGCATTTCAATCACAGGAGACATAGGCACGCCTTGTTCAGCGGCTTTGTAAGCGGCTATCTGTCCAAGCACACCGCAGAGAAAGCCGATATCAGGCGCAATGCGTATAGCAAATCGGCGGGCCCGTTGTGCTGTAGTGGATTGGTTTGCTTGCTGCTTAACCTCTCCCTCGTGCTTTCGAATGAACGCCAGGAGCCAATGCTCGATTTCGATAAGTGTTCGCCCTGTGCACCACATTGAAACCAATGTTTTGAGTGCTCTCAATATTCTTTTAGAAGAAGCCCTAGGTTTTGTTGTATTCGTGTAAGAACGACCAAAAACGGACTCAAGAGCTGTTTGTCTGACGAAAATTGTTAAATCTAAGGGATGGTCAGCAACTATATCCAGTAGCCAGTTGATCCAGTGCTCTGTCGCCGTCTTTTCAACTGGCGCTGTATCAAACGCCGCAACCAATCTTTCAATCAGCTTTGGTGGAACACCATTACGGATAGCAATTTCCCGTTGCCAATCGAGAACGAGGGGGTCTTCCAGTTGTTCCTCAGCAGCCTTGAGAGCTATTCGACGATGTTCGAGCCACTGGTCAGCTCGCAAAGCATTAGTTTCCCTACGCCGAAAAAAACCTAATGAGCGGCAAACGATATCGTCGAAGCCGCTCTCTCCTGTTGTGGTGACAGCAGACATACGCCGGATAATTGACTGCACTTTAGGATCCGAATTAGCGGATATTTCGATCCGGTCAAGAAGTAACTCTATCGGATCATATATCTCTTCACAGGCATCCTGTTCCGAGAAAATGATCTTCATAATTCCATCCGACGGAAGGGAGAGGTTATCCATTTCCACACAGATAGGTGTTGCAGGAACAACGATTGCCAAGCCGGTTGCGGCATACGCCGCGCGACCAGCCCTCCCGAGCGCATTAAGTATCTCGTGAGGACGTAAGTCCGCACGAGGGTTCCCGCTGGGATCATCAACCGCACTTCTATCGGTTCCAGCAAGAATCACAACATCACACGGCAGATTAAGTCCCTGCGCAATTGTGGATGTTGCGGCGACCACATCAAGTCCCTGGTCCTCGCTATCAGTGTCCCTACGAGCCCGAAAAAGGCTTTCAGTCAGCCGTCGTTCCAATGGTAGCAAGTCACCATGATGAACTGCAGCTCTGCACCCCATAGGGTCAAATGTAGCTTCGGCCGCTCCAATATCCCTAATAACTGATTTACGCATTTCCTCCTGCGCCACATCCAGAGCGATGGTGGCTGGTGCCAGTAGTTCATTGATCTGGCCTGCAACGCTCCCGCACGCTTTGGAATCGTTGCAGAAGACGATCACCCGCTTTCCTATGGCCGCATAGTCTGCCGCGATTCGCGCAGCGACTTCATTTCTGTTTGATGTCAATTTTCCTTTGACATTTTTAAGAAGCGACGGTTTTTGATCCGTGAGGGCCTGTATTACTAGCTTCTCTGGCCTTTTAGGATGCCATCCAGAAATCAGGGAAAAGAGTCCAAGAGGTTGTGCGGGAACCCGATTCCTTGCTGCTTTGGTCTTTGCCTTTGATGCAACTTGTACGGCCTCACGCACGTCAGAGCGGTCATAGATGACGCAAGAACGAAGCTGTCGCGTTGGCTTCCAAGGATCGTCGAACGACTCAACCTCCCTTCCCGTTACAGACCGCAACCAACGTGCGATTTCTGCGCCGTTAGAGACCATAGCTGACAGCAGTAGTAGATCAGCTCTCTTACGATGGCGGAGAAACGTCAGGAGTGCCAACATCGAATCAATGGCTCGTGTACTAATTTTCGATGAAGTAGCGGGATCATCTGCACTAATGAGATGAAACTCATCGAAGACAAGGAGACCGACCTTGTCAAAAAGCTCAGGTGCGAAACCAAGGAGGGCAAGGCAACGTTCAGGAGTCATGACAGAGAATGGTGGCAGCTTTTCCCCAAGCTCTTCGAGCGCAACGTCTTCAACGACGCTCACCACCTCTAACTCGCCGATTTGTGCGGAGAGATCGGTCTCGACTTGATCGACGAGCGCGTGAGTAGGAGCTAGATAAACAACGCTCTCACCCGAACATAAAGTTGCTGCGATTTTTAGTACGGATAGCGTAGTTTTGCCCGAACCAGTCGGTGACGTCATCACCATAGACCTGCCACGGTTCAGATATCCTGTCCCGATAGCTTTTAAATGATTGATCCACAGAAATGGACGGGAATGTGTCTGAGACAGGAGCCAGTCAGCCCATGTCTTCGGTTGCGCACCTGATGGTGCTGGCAGGCGAATCAGCATCGCAGCCTGCACTCCATCAACAAGCCGGCTCAACAAAGTGGCCAAATGATGCGGACCGGCAAACTGATGATGAACTTTCCCTTCCAACGCTGCGTTGATCTCTACCTCTGAGGCCTCCGACAGGTGAAGAACACGCTTGAGTCTTGAACGAATATCAGTGTCGGGCACAGCGCTTCCACGCGCCTCCTGTCCAAGCCCCTGAACTACATAAGCACATTCCCTTAAAAGAAGGTCAGTGGCTACTTCTCGGCTATCACGCGTTGCGATGGTGTCTTCGCCAAGATCACGCTCTATCAATGTCGTGAGATTACCAGTTGCCAATTCCCGAAGGCTCAGGATCAGTGAACGTCGTACTGCCCGACGTTCACCCTTCGCCCGGAGCTGACTAGCGACTTCCGCTGCGTCTGCTGCCCGACCAGCAACCAGGAATAAAAGCGTCGCTGAAATTGACGATCCTATTGCATCACTTGAAACAACGGTTGGGCGATCCATTGCGGTCTCGCGAACGCGGCTCAATATTTGATGAGCGCTCGCGGCGACAAAAGCCGTGGCGCGCGTTTGCTCTGGTCGAAGATTGAGTACAACATAGGCTTCGAAGGTCGAAGCAAGGCGTCGAACCTGGTCGAGTACATCGCTTATGGCCTCAGGTTCGCCTTCGCGAGACAGAAGCCGTACAGTCGCTAGTTCTATGTGTGCAGCCGTCAACAGTTCGTCTAGAGTTTCAGGAGCGAGGCCGGGCAAATCAGGGGCCTGTCGCAGGAGCGCGCGGGAACTAGGGTCAAACATTGGCGATCTCCTCGACTTTGGCAGCCACCTCTCCGGCGAGAAGATCCAAACCCATACGCACATCTTCGAAGGCCAACACACCAGCCGTGCGAGCTTCAAGTTCACCACCAGCCGCAGTTTTGAAACCGGCTATGATATGCAAAAAATTCCCAGCTCTGCGCTGATCTTCACCAGTCGCTACAGCAACTCTGAACTCGCGAGCGCCTTCCCAGAAAATTTTATCCACAGCCTCTTCTGCGTCGATACTTGGAACACTCCTAAGCAAAGTTACGAGGTCGGCGAGGATCTCATCATCGCGATCGCCGCTCCGAATTGTTCTTATTTCAGGCCACACGCTAGAGGTTATAAGATTGCGCGGTGTTTTCGAAGCCTTGTCCTCACAGAGCACAATTCGTTTGATCTCACACACTTTCTCATCTAGCTCGATGATAAAACCGTCAAAGCCTTTATCCGCCTGTCGAACGTGAGGTGACGTCATATAGCCGTCCGAAAGTTCTAGCCGAGCGGCAATCCAGGAAATATGCTGAAATAGAAGTCCATCCCGGTGAATAATAGATGTGTTAATCCGCTTTCTTGCTGCCTCCTTCTGTGCTTCGGTTCCTGACTGAAGTAGCTCGACGTCTTCAGCACGCGGAGCCGTCAGTTTTCTCACGACATTCTCAGCCACCCTGCCTTTCGAAATCCGCCGTCGCGGCTCTAGAGCATCAATTACTCTCTGAGCATTTTCTTCCTGCCGTAAATATAAATAGGCAATCACTTCAATCAGCTTAGCTCGACTTTTATTACTGATTGTCCATTCTGAAAACTCGCACTCTGCAGTTAAGGCCTGATTGAAGGTTATTGGCATCCTATTTTTTCACCTGCAATAGAAGTAATTAATTATAATTTCAGCATGAGAAATTTTTATGAAAACATGTTTGATTCAAAATGCTTACGTAAGGAAAACTGGCTTTTTAATTGCATCCGATCACCTTGGTGTAGCTGCACCAATCGATCTTGCAACCAAAGCCACAAGTCAATACAAAAATATAATAAACGAAATACTTCCTTGTGTCTCTGCCACGCGAATCGCTTTGCACAATATTCGCTAGCCAAGAATGAAAACGTGATACCGACTTTTGCCTAACACATCAAGCTGAAATCCGTCCTCGAACTCTGCTCTGTAAATTAAGGCGTGTGGCGAGGACGAACATCTCAACGCGCACCAAACAGCGAGTCGCGAAAATCATGCTAGGTCACAAAATGTCCTTAGCTTGATAGTAATGTTAACAGCATGATTATCAGCCGAATACGGCGAAAACCAGATTCAGCAGCTAAGAAATTTAAATGGGAATATGGTAGCTTGGGGGCTACAGTTAAGGAGGAACTATGGACTCGTTTTCCAGGCGACAGGGTTATTCAAGACCTGACGCAGAAATCAGCATCAGACACGAAGCGCCAGAATCGCTCAGAGCGACGATCGTGCCTATCGCCTACCGATCTGGCTTCGCCCCCAGCGAACTTCATCATAGGTTGTGCGGCATCCTTTATAAAACTCCAGATAAGAGCAACTGGGCAGAGTATCCGAATATTGATGACGAAGTCAGAATCCTGATGGACGAGCTTGAATGGTTCGAGGTCTACGATTTCATTGAGCATTTAGCTGAAAAGTCTCTTTACAAGGGCGGTGACTTTTCGGGAGAAGTTAACAGCTATTTTAGGGTGGCCGGCATCGGTTGGCAGCTTCTCGATCAAAAGATTCAAATGCGAGGTACTGAAGCCTTCGAGATAGCAGTGAAAGAAGGACAACTACTACTCTCCCAGCAGCATCGCACGACCGCAGCATATGAGCTACACAAGGCTCTGCAGGATCTATCACGCAGGCCTCAACCTGAAATTAGTGGAGCGATCCAGCATGCGATGGCTACTCTGGAATGCGTGGCGCGAAACGTTATAGGGAGTAAGAACACGCTTGGTCAATTGATCCAGCGAAATCCCGGGCTTTTTCCCAAGCCTGTAGATCAGATCGTAGAGAAGGCATGGGCCTACTCCTCCAACTTCGGCAGGCATCTCATGGAAAAAAAGCCCCCTGAGCTTGAAGAAGCGGAATTGATGGTTGGGGTGAGTGGAGTGCTATGTCGATATTTAGCGCGTCGTACAGGTAATTCAACCTTATGAGTACAGCACGTCACTATGGGAACGGCATTCGACTATTTATCGGGGAACGGATAGAACACGCCTCGGATCGCGATGTCTTGGTCACCGTTTGCGATATTCTAGAAAAGGGCACTGGATGGGCCTACATATTCGCCAACTTCAACGTTAACGGGCGTCAGGTTGATGTTGCAGTCTTTTCCGCCACAACTACTCTCGTTATTGAAGCTAAGGGATACACACTGCCCATCAAGGGAGGTGTGAACGGCCGCTGGACGCAAGTCGGACCGTACGGTAGCCGAAAGCTACGCAACGGGTACACTCAAGCGTTGGATGCCAAAAATGCATTGCGTGATTCAATGGTCGAGTTATTCGGCACTCTTTCCGGGTATCCCAACGCCTTATTAGCCATTACGCCAGCGATTCCATCTGGCTCCTCATTACCACCGAGTGACTTCAAGGTGAAATCTGGCGGACTGGATGCGATCAAGATTGCTCTCGGTTCAATATCAGGAGCCTTGCTAAGTGAAGATCAATGCCAAGCACTCGCAGCCCATTTAAACCTTGAAGGCGTATCGGGAATAGATGCAGCAATTGATGAAACTGTGCTCATATCGGAGCGAACAGTGGCTTGTTATGAATCCGCTTTCTTGGAGTATCATGGGCCAACTGGTGCACGACTGTTACAAGACCAATACCTCCTTGATGACAAACTGATTTCGGCATCAAATATTCTAAAGAAGGCGATGTCATCGCAATCTGCGCTTCTGATCAGGGGGCCATCAGGATGTGGAAAGTCCTTGCTGAGTGCACGTATCGCCACAGAATGTATGCAGGCTGGTTTACTGCCAATCCACATCCAAGGCAAAGACTTCGAGTGCAAGCTTCAGAAAATAATTGATGCCGAGCTTATGTTACTCGGCGCTTCCGTGCGCGATGTGCTGAGAGCAAGTCGTCTCCTTGTAAGGCATATTGTCCTGTTTATTGATGGCTACAACGAATGCCCAGAGCATTTGCAAATTGCTTTGACACGCAGTATTCAAGCGTTTTCACTACGCTATGGTGCCGGCGTCGTTATCACCTCACAAGGTGCATTGGCTAGACAAGAGCTTTTGCCCGTCGAAGAGATTCAAGTCCGCCCGCCGCAACATGCACTGAAGTCACAGATCGCAAAACTTAGCCAAGAAGATGAAAACTTCATGAACTGCCAAGCCCTACTTAAGATAGCACTCTCTGGGCTTGAAGCGGAACTCATTGGGCAGGCGGCCACATCTTTGCCTGCCGGGGCAAGTACGTTTGTTCTATTCGACACGGTCGCCAGGATGCGCCTAGGCAGTTTCGCAACTGCGGGAATTAGGGCTCTTTCCGGGTTTGCAGAAGAACTAATCTCTCAAACTGCGTTTAGTATGTCCATTCGAGAGTTCGACAGATTTTGCGATGCAACAAGCGTGACAGACACAACTCGGCACGCGATCCTTGACTCACGGCTTGTGCTACAGCGCGGTCACAGACTTAGTTTCTCTCATGAAATGTTTTTCTATGCCTTCATAGCGGAATCTGCGATTCGTGTAGCTTGCACAGACTCTGAGCGTGTGCAAGCTTTTCTACGATCTCCACGATTCACTGGTTCTAAGACTCTTATTGTCGGCGCGATGGAAGACGATTCGACGCTGAGGGATATTTTGGAGAAGACAACTGATCGGGGCATCCTCGAGTCTTGCGTGCGGGGAGAGTGTGGAGATACCGCGAGACGTATTGTAAAAGCAAAGCTCGATGTGATAATTGCCGAAATGATCGCAGAGATTTCTGAACTGCGCTTCCTACTAAATGGCGAGGGATGGCATAGCTGTTCAATTGAAACTGGAGTTAATCGGCCAATCCTCTCGAAATTCGAAGTTTTTCTTCCCGCTATCGGCTGGCTTTTAATGCAGGGTGTCTACTTAGAGCAAATCATGACAGCATGTCGCGTCATGGACGAGAAAATTGCCGAAGCCAATCGAGATCTCTATGAAGAAGCAATAGCCAAAAAGGTGCAACTTCGGCACGAGACATTTAGCCAAGCCTATGTGTTTAATCGTAAGATAGCGCTTTCGCAGCTTGTGTCCTTCGTCCATAGTGGCGGCCTTAGTTTTCGCCATAGCCCAGGGGGTAAATTTAGTGAAGCTTTGAAAAAATCATGGAAGGAAGCGAGCACGCATAGCGAACTCTACGTCATTCTCGGAATCACCAAGTTCACGAAGCAAGCATCATGGGCAGCGCCATGTGTGTTGAATCTTCTTAAACATCTGAAAAGCTTGCCCTACCACCTCCAGCTAGACACGATAGACTTTTGTGTCCACTTAAATAATGTGGATGATTCCGTCAAGGCAAAGATGATCTTGGCACTAGAAGATTCCATAGACAAATTGGGCATATTTATGAACTCTTTGATTTTGGATGCGCTTAAGGGTTTAGGTGGACTAGATGCCGAAGAGGAAAACTACAGAGCGGTGGTCTTAAAAGAGCTCGAAAGTGTGTTCTCCGAGTCAGGAACGCAGTCCGAGACGCGAGCATGGAATATCTTCTCTCGACAATTCGATCACCCCTATGACAGCATTTATTGGGAAGAGATAAACAATCTCGCCAGGGATCAGAAACAGGAGTTCCTCTTCAAGTCACTCAAAGGGGCGAGTACCGAGTATGTTTTGTTTGTCAGTACTCTAATTAGTCAGCTCGCAAAATTCGGTGACCCAGCAGTTTCCGAGGCTATTGAACCATGGCTTACGTTGCCAGCCAAAAGGTCGGTCATGCCGCAAGATGCTGTCGAAGTTTTTTTTGCAGCGCACGAAGCGATGGGGATTTTGGGCCTTCCACTTCCTACCAATACGACATCACCTGTCGATATCGATGAAGCTATGCAGGCCTGCGGGGAGTTAACTTACTGGGCTTACAAGCTGAACAATAGTGAACTCGAGTCCTCGCCTCAGACTCTTAATGCGCGGACTACGTTACTGACTTACTCAGCTACGGCAAGTGCCGGAGCACTATGGTCTTCAACATCACGAATGTTGTCTACGGATGGTGCAAGAGTTAACGTTGCAACGCGCTATCCGAAAACAGCCCTGGCTATCTGCCGTGATGCATTGACCAACCATAAGTCGCAGAAAACGTACCACGAACACGGGTTAATGAATGATCGGGCGAGCATAGCTTCCTTTTCCATTCAAGTGATTGGGCAATTTGGTGACGCCGATGACCTGCAACGTTTACGCAGCCTTTGCGACGAAGAGGAGCTAGGTCATGAAGCACTCAACGCGATCCAGAAGATTGAAGACCGTATTCGTTATTTGAAGTAGATGCGTCAGCTTTGAATGCCGAAAAATTATAAAATTCAATGCGCTAGTCCGGTTCTCTTTGTCCACAATTATCGAGAGGCGGTTGATAGTGGATAGGTTTACTCGGTGTATCAGCGAAAGCGAACCTAATACACAATCAATTTTTCAGGAGTACAGATGGAAGTAACCCGGTTTTCGGTGAATTCAAATCTAGGTCTCTCTTCCTCAAGACAAATTCAGATACGCTCGGCGATACATTATTTTGAACAAGCTTTTCTCAAAGGTGAAATATCGAGTTCGATAAAGGCCTTCTGTAGCATATATTGGGGCAGGTTCATTTATTCACCAAGTTTCTCCCCAAACTCAAACAGAGCTTGCTTTGAAGCGTGCGAGGCGCACGAATGTGTATCCATAGTGTAAGAACCAGGACAAAAATTTTTTACTAAGGTGAAGGCGTGGCAATCTTTGACATTGAAAAGGACGAATTACTTCGGCTCTCCGATACTCAGTTAGAAGAGCTGATAGCTCGGCTAGCAGAAGCTGAAGTGGCAATACATGGTCATAGCCCTGCATGTGTAAATTGGTCTGGTTCAATTACAGCCCCTGACGGAGGAATTGACATCCATGTTCAGGTTCCAGTTGATCAACTGAAAGCAGGCTTTCTTGTAAGACCTGATACAGTCTTTCAGGCAAAGAAACATAAGATGCCTAAGGCTGCAATTGAGAGGGAAATTGGCACCAGCAAAGCACTTTCTCCCATCATTTCTGAACAAGCCAGAAACCAAGGCAGTTACATCATTGTCAGCCTGGGTGATGATTGCTCGCCGTCAGGAAAGAAGGATCGTCTCAAAGCGATGAGGGATGCAGTAAAAGATGCTCCTAACGAAAGTTATCTTCATCTTGATTTCTACGACCGCTCCAAACTCATCCAATGGTTGCGCCAACATCCATCAGTCATGCTGTGGGTAAAAGCAAAGCTTGGGCAAGGGTATTCCGGTTGGCAACCCTACGGAGCCTGGAGCAATCCACCACAAGGTGTTACAGACACTTTAATCTCAGCCCCAGGCGTAACCACTACTTTACCATCGGGAAAGGGGCAAAAACTCAAAATTGATGAAGCAATTAACCCAATGCGAGCACTGATCCGTTCGACGAATAAGGCTGTTCGTATTACAGGATTGTCTGGTGTTGGGAAGACTCGAATCGTTCAGGCGCTCTTTGATGATACTGTTGGAACGGATGCGCTTGACCGGACAGTAGCTATTTATGTTGATACTGGCTATGAGCCAGTACCGTCGGCTACAGCAATGCTTGATATCGGGACGAACGACGAAAGGTAAGCGTGCTCAAACCCGTGCGGTAAAAGGTATCGACGGAGATGTAAAGCTCAATCGCGCTCTATGGGTGATGGCTGAAAATATGCTGCAGCTTGCCTCATGAACCTTTTTATTATCCCTTCCCTCAGGCCTTGCCAATAAACCGGCGAGGCTTTTTGTTTTAAGGAGCAAATATGTCTGTATTCAATTTATCCCCGGTATTTCCTGCAAATGAGCAGCAAGTTATTCGGCGAGCATTACGATTGCTGGAAAAATACCAGCGTCAGCCGAGTAAGCCATTTACCTCCACCAGCTTCACCCAAACCTGGCTTCAGTTACAGATGGCTCATCAGGAGCGTGAAGTTTTTATCGTGATGTATCTCGACAACCAGCACTGTTTGCTGGAGCGAGAAATACTTTTTACTGGCACGCTCAGCCATACAGAGGTACATCCCCGCGAAGTTGTTAAATTGGCCCTCAAGTACAATGCCGCAGCGGTCATCCTTGCTCATAACCATCCGTCCGGTACGACGGAAATCAGCCAGCAGGACAAACATATTACTCAGCGGATCGTGAAAGCCTTGGCACTGGTGGAAGTGCGCGTGCTGGATCATCTCGTTGTTGGAAACGAAGTGGTCTCTTTTGCCGAGCAGGGTTTGCTTTAAACGGGGGTATTCATGTCATTAACACCATCTCAGGAATGGGGGCTACAAAGCGATATCACCCCACGGTTTGGAGCAAGGTTGATTCAGGAGGGTAATCGGCTGCATTACCTGGCTGACAGGGCTGGGTTGACGGGGGGCTTTACCCCGGAGCAACTGCAGAAATTGGATCAGACTTTCCCGCTGTTTATAGATCAACTGGAATCAATGCTGCGTTCCGGTGAGCTAAATCCACAGCAGCAACATCAGGTGATCATTCATCTTACGGGTTTAACCTGCATAGCTGATACTCGTGGCAGCTGCGGCTACGTTTACCTCACTGTTTATCCAACCGATTAACACCTTCTCTTTTCTACTTTTATCAGGAGTCATTTATGCACATTTCAACTGTACCGGCCACGGTGCCGGTTTCGTCACGTCTGTCTCCTGTGCAGATTTGGCAGCAACTGCTAACGTATCTGCTGGAGCACCATTACGGACTGACGCTTAACGACACGCCATTCCATGACAACACGGCCATTGAGGAGTATATCGACGCAGGAATAACGCTTGCCGATGCGGTGAATTTTCTAGTGAAACGTTATGAACTGGTACGCATCGACCGGAAGTGAATTTCATGGCAGGATCATACGCCATTCCTCAGCGTTACCGATATTCTCAGAGCAAGGCGAGCTACAGGGATAATGAGCACTTAAATAGTGTCAGTCTCCTTCCCTATCTCTCTTCCTTTTACTCATCAAAATAGGGTGAAAAAACTTTTAGGCACCTATATAGGCACCAGCGAAAAGTTGAACTAGTAGTTACCAAAGTAAATTCAATGAATTACATAACCAATTCAGACTCCGCCAGCCCACCAAATTATCTTCTAAGGACGTCCAAAGAAGACCTAAAAACCTGCTAACTCAATGAGTTGCGGGCTTTTCAGGGCTGGCGTAGTCTGATGTCACCTAATTAAATCCAGTCATCTTAGGTACTTTTTTACCGAATTTCTAAGCTGCCTACGTGGCAGTGAACTGTTTGTTGGCTATGAAGAGCAAATATACGATTTTCTAAGCTGCCTATGCGGCAGTGAACAATAGCATTATTATAAAAAAATGAGCTAAAGCAAGGTGCTAGCAAGGTTTAACCACTTTTACCTTATAAAAGATACCAATAAATAACCCATTTTTTTTATTGGAATTTTTAAAAAGAGAAAAATAAAGGGTATAACCTTTGAATATACTTAGCTTAAAGCCAAAGTTCGACGTTCAAGCTATATTCACAATAACTACCTACCCAATTATCTTTTAGTTGTAAAATACAGGTACTGCAAAGGTGATGTCACAATATCCAACGCTAATGTTACTGGCAGTAATACTCGAGCAGATCTTGGACCAAAAAAATTCTGCTTATATTGGTAAAACTCAACTTTGAATGGGTGATAGAATTGCATTAAATAGGTTATATCTTGCTCTTTATTTTTTTTATGTATAGTACCGACTAAATTTTGTATTAATATTGAACACATCTTTGTATTATCATTACATGAAAAACCGTATTTTATGATTGCCATTTTATCCTTTTCTTCAGTGCAATGATAATTAAGTTCCATTCTTCCCGAAAACTCTTTTCTTTTTGGATCAATAACAAATTGAGCTTGTTGTTCAACGATAATTCTGTCTCGGAATATAACCGGATCTTTCAACATACTTACCATATTATCAACGCCACTACTCAGTAAGTAGTCAAAATTTTCCCCAACAAATACCCACCCAGTATTTCCATTAATATCATTCGCTAACGAAAGAGCGATAATAGTATCTGAACCCCAATTAGATTTCTGATATTCCGGATCACGGCCAGTAGTATATAATAAACCAAATGAGAAACAGCCTGATAGTATAGAACAAATAAGTGAAATACTTATTAATCTAACCATGGTTAATTTGATATTGTACCTTTTAAACATAGAGAAAATCCTTTTATTCAAATCAAAAATTATTAATTTTATAAGCGAATACCTACCTATAACATACTAGTCATTTAATCTGAGTACGCCATATGACTAAATCCTAAAAATAAATAACACTTATTAAATACTATAAAATACGTAATTTTAAATTCCGCCATCTCCATAATCAAAAATATTTTAACGAAGAGATAAATCAGAAAATGAGTCATCATTTATAATTTATTTATCTTCATTCTATTGTCCATTTTCTTTAAAATGACAATGTGATGATAAAAAAACAAACTAACCAATCACTGCACGTAAACGGCTTAAGATAATGAGAATATAAATGTTACATCAGCACTCAACATCAAAATCAGAATTAAACTTAGACTCAGCTGACCATAAAGAAATAGACTCTTTTATTACATCACCTTCTCTTTATACTGTAATTAGTGCTTATAATAACCAATTAGCCCATATTCCTATCGAAATAGAAAAACTCTCTCAGCTTCAGATGCTTGATTTAGGGAATAATAAAATCAACCATATTATTGATGAGATAGGAAAATTAAAAGAATTACAATTTCTTTATCTCAATGATAATAACCTTGAGAAATTACAATATGCATTATCAGAACTCAGCAATCTATTATATTTAAATGCAACTGATAATAACTTAAAATAAATCCTTAAAAGCTATATTGCTTTAAAATCGATAAAAGAATTACGGCTTTATAATAACAAAGTTACTAATATATCAGGTGTTATATCAAATTTAAGCAATGCTCGTGAAATCTATTTAATGAAGAATAGAAAACTAAGAGACAATGGATGCATTGTTTTTATATAAATATTTTAAAGCATTAAAGCTCTAACTTTTACACTAGAGCCTATTAAGAATAACTTGATATAAAATACCGCAAGTGATTTAAAGAGTAATAATCTTTAAGCCTATCGTTGTTGCTTTTCCACCCACTCTCACTCGGCTAATTGTATTTTCTGTTGAATCAATAATAACGTGAATAAGAGAGGAGCATTGCATTGCACGCCCTTGCTCTAATAGAAAATGTGTTTTATGAGGGAAAACATGCTTAACAAGATAACAGCCTAAAGCGCCACTAGAACTCCCTGTTGCAGACTCTTCATTGATACCATATAAAGGCGCAAAGTTGCGACAATGAGCGGTAATTTCCTTATCTTGGCTAAGCTCAAAAACATGAAAGCCGATAGTATTAAATTCACGACTTAGATTTGCTATTGCATCAAAATTAGGTTTTAGCGTATCTAATTGCCCAAATGGCACAGGGATCAGAATATCGGGTAGTCCTGTTGAAAATATCTCAATGGGTAAGCCTGTTTCTAAGATAACTTCGCGATTTATTCCCAGCGCAGCAGCCACAGCATCGACACTTGGAGCTTGTCGTGAAACAGGTAGTGTTTGCTCCATAACAACATTTTCAGTATCAATCGCTACGCTTAAAATACCTGCTTTCGTTTTTTGTGTGTAATTGCCGGAAGCCAATAAGTTGAGTGAAGATAAAGTGAAAAAGACCGCTAATGTAGCATGACCACAGAAATCAACTTCTCCTTCAGGAGTAAAAAAATCAACCTTAAAATCAGTCTCTTCACCTTGATAAACAAATGCCGTTTCAGAAAAGCCAACTTCTTTAGCGATAGCAATTTTCTGTTCATCACTTAATTGAGGGGGATTAAGTACTACGCCAGCAGGATTACCACCTTTATTGTTTCGAGTAAATGAGTTTATAAGGTGTACTTTGATCTCATGCTCTACTGAGCGTATAACTGCATTTTGCATATTTTTCCCGCATTGCTTCAAATAGCATTAAATTTGTGTGTAAAAATAGAGTGTTCTAAATCTATCTTATATAACTCTATTTAAATATCTTGTTTTTTTAGTGTTAGATAAGATACCCATTAATTAGGGCAAACTTCCGATACGCTATCTAACCCTTGCGCTCTTTGTTCAAATATGACGCTTTTCTTATCGCCCTCTCGGATAATCTTTAAGATATAGATACTATCGAAATCACTCCTTTTCCATTTAGGGATTAATTTAGGATCTCCACCCTCTTGTTTCATGATATCTCGTGCAACTTTGACTAAGTTGTCGTGCTCCCATGCAATAAAAATAACTGAATTTTCATATTGCTGACTGAGCAGATCTTCGCGTAACTCTTTTATCTCTTTAGCATGATATTGAAGATGGATAGGCAATGAGGTTTTAATGGCGAGAGGCGAAATCGTTTGAAGTGAACGTAATGAATTACCTAATTTACTTTGTTTAGGTGCGGCTGCAAATAATGCATCAGGTTTGCCAAATTGATTTATAAGCACATCAGGTAGGGCTAATGCTCTATTTAATCCTTTACAGGTCAACTGCCCACTATCATTATCAGGTTTTTCACCATGTCTTATAAAGACAAGTGTTTGATCGGAATACGCCATATGACTAAATCCTAAAATAAATATGCTCAAAAATATAAATACACTGCGCATACAGCGTTACCTTTAAGTCGATTGAGTATAAGAAATATGGGATGTTAAAAAACATCTAACATTAACCATAAACTCACCTGTTTTAAGTCACCCAGTCTATCATAACCAAAAGTATTTCAGAGGTGAGCGAGTCTTAGATAGCGTGCATCTAGTCACTCTTATAATCTCTTTACCTTTATTCTACCTTCTAAACATCTCAAGATTAATTAACAAATATTAAAATCAATCAAACAATTGTTAACGGAAAATAAAGGATCTCTTTAATTTTTCATTACTTTCCGTCTAGTTTTATAAAGTTGAATGAAACTTAAATACTAAGCACATTTAGATAAAAAAAGGGAGGAGATCTCTTTTTAACAATAAAAATAGTGTGTTAAAAATCAATGCAAGCCTTTTTATCTCCCTTTATTTAGTTTAATGACTAAAGTTCTGTCACTGCTTACCGATACTGTTTGTTCTTAAATAAGTTACCAATACTTATTAATTATTATTTATCCAGGGTTAAACATGTTCTTTAAAAACTTTAAAATTCGTATAAAGTTAACTATCGCATTTACAACTTTTGTGATGTTAATTATGTTGGGTTCCAGTTTCGCATTAATGGGTTTAAACAGTGCGAATCAAGATATTCATGATGTTGTTGATGATATTTACCCCGCCACCGTCAGAGCCAATTTGCTGATCAATAATTTCAATGAGTTTATTATATTCCAGCAACTCACTATGCTTGATGAGCAAGGAAGCCTAGCGGCTGAGCAAGAGAGCAAAAAAGCAGAGATCACCGCTAAAGTTGCACAATTGCTGAAAGAGTTAGACGAAACCACACATGATGCTGAGTCAAAAAAAATCTTAGCTGAAGTTTATGATATTCGTCAGCAATATATAACCTCTCAAAACTTTGTGGTGAAGGCATTTAATGAAAATAACAGACACGCCGCAGTCAATGAACTGATCACAAAAACTTCCGCTATTCAGTTAGAGTATCGCGATAAGATATTAGAATTTATCGAATTACAAAATCAAAAGATGGAAGAAGCAGGCGATGCTGTTGAACGTGATTTTATTGAAAAAAGGATATTTTTAGTATTATTAACGCTTGTCAGTATTGTTGTCGGCAGTATTTTGGGGTGGTTTATTACTAAAGGTATTACTCTCCCATTAGAGAAAGCAATCAACTTTGCAAAAGCCATTGCAAATGGGGATTTAACACAAGAAGTGAATACTGATTATCATGATGAAGCGGGGATATTATTACAAGCCCTTGCAGAAATGAAAATGCATCTATTAGATGTTGTGCAAAATGTACAAAATGGCGCTGAAAATATTTCGTCAGCGGCAGAGCAAATTACTGCTGGTAGCCAAAACTTAGCGGCAAGAACAGAAGAACAAGCAACATCAGTAGAAGAAACCGCAAGCTCAATGGAGCAAATGACCTCAACTGTTAAAAACACCGCAGATCATACACATGATGCGATTAATGTCGCTGAAAAAACTGAAATTGCCGTACACCATAATGGCGAAATGATGCTTCAGCTAACTGAAAAAATGCGAGCAATTAATAGCTCATCATCTCAAATGACAGATATCATTAACTTAATTGATGCCATTGCTTTCCAAACAAATATTCTTGCACTAAATGCTGCTGTAGAAGCCGCAAGAGCGGGTGAACACGGTAAAGGTTTTGCTGTTGTTGCTGGCGAAGTCAGACTCTTGGCACAAAAAAGTGCAGACTCCGCTAATGATATACGTACTCTTATCGATAATTCATCAACTCAAACACAAGAAGGAATGGAATTAGTTGAGCAAGCTGGCTCACAAATTCAAAAAATGATCACGGATGTTGAAGAGATCAGCGCATTATTACGAGAAATTGGGCAAGCAAGTAATGAGCAAAGCGATGGTATATCGCAAATCAATAATGCTATTAGTCAGCTTGATTCAACAACTCAGCAGAATGCGGGATTAGTAGAAGAATCCGTAGCCGCTGCAAGCTCACTTAATGAACAAGCGCTTAATCTGAATAAATTAGTGAATTACTTCCAGATCAGTCGCCCCTAATTCACTTTTGCATTAACTTATATATCAAGGCCACTCGATAAGATAAAAGAGTGGTCTTAAAAATAACGCTTGCTGGCTAAAAAAGGAACCTAGCTCACACTTTGGTTCTTTTTTTTATCTGTAACAACGCTGGTAATAAAATGTAAACAATTTTACCAATATCAGACAAACTGTTTGTATTTGCCAATTTATTTCAGAGGTAATGGACAGCGTCAAATGTTAAATCCTAAAACATTGCTAACATAATCGCTGATTTCCGTTATCAAAACAGGGCTATTTAATGACGAAAATAATCTTTTCACTATTTATGTTCCCATAATAATCTCAGGGTAATATCACTTATTGTGAGACAAGATTATAGAGCTTAAAACAGACAGCAATACACTCACTCGCTAAAGAAAACATTTCGCTAGAGATTATTACGTAGTTAAAACAAAAATAATTATCGACAAACTCACTTTTTAGTCACCTATTTTCCCTTCTATATTTGTATGACAATTATCAAGGTGAAATTAATACCTCATCGAAAAATGAGGCAATAACTTCAAAAATATTTCACTTCCTACCTTTGTTCTATAACAGTCAATTTAAACACTTTAAAAAAAACAAAAAATATCCTTAAATAAATATTTTTCTATTATTAGAAATAATTTATTTCATACATTTCTGAAATGTAAAAAAGAACAAAAATAAGATTTTCACTTTTACCGATACGATCAAGATCACTTTACCTATACCTTTAGTTACATAAAGTTAGAAAGAACTATTCTCATCTACTATTTATCTCACTCATTATATTTTCATTATCTAGCTGATTTGTATTACAATTAATATTAGTGAAAAACCTAGCAACTGCACGACTATAGAGCTGAAAAGAAGTCAATCATTGATGATAAAAACATATTTTAATTTATTTAAACATTTATTATAAAAATATCAAATTTGTATAATTAAAATTATTTAATTAAATTTTAAATAAAAAAATAAATATTAAAGAATTATATTTCCATAGAAAACAAAAATATCTACTGACTAAAATAAAGAAAAACCATGATATTTTAAAGATTAAAAAAAATCGATGAAAAATGAAAAGCAGAAAAAAAACAAAATAAACTAAAATGTAAAAAACCACAAAAAAAACCAATGATAGATATTAAAAATAAAATAAAACTAAAAATTAAAAATAAGAAAGAAAAAACAAAAGAAATAAAACAATAAAAACTAAAATCAATTAAAAAAATAAATTTTAGAATACTTAAATATTAAAATAAAAAATTTTCAGTCTGTTTGTTAATAGAATGAGCACCAAAATAATTCATTAATTTAATTAATGTATATTTTAATCATTGATAGCTATTTTTATCATCAAAAATGGCATTTTAGACTTAAGTTCATTTTTTTATTACATAGCTAAAACCATTAATATCGCTCTTTTTTTCATCAAAAACCAATCTGATAACAACATTAGCAATCCAATTACATTGACAAACATCAAAAAACACGACAATTAACAAGCAAATAATGAGAAAAAAGGAATTTTTTTATATTTGTCACACAATTGATTTTATTCTATTACATCTCAATAAATATTCCCTACAATAGCCAACTAATCTAACCTGACAATTTCCTAAGTGATGATATTTTTCATTGTTTAGGTTAGTAACTATCTTTTTTAATTTATGATTTATCGTTTCAGCAAAGTAGAGCATTAATAAAACCTAGTACCCTACACAATTATATAATGACCAACTTATAGGTTTGCCAACGCAGTTATAAACGATAAAAATTGCAAACTTAAGGATAAAAATAATCATGTCAGACTATCTATCATTCTTATTAGGCATTGTGCCTTTAGCGGTTTTGATTTTTATGATCTTAAAAATGAAATCAGCCGTTCACCATGCAGTGCTTGTGTCTTTAGTGATAACTGTTGCACTTGCTATTTTCCATTGGAACAACACCATTCAATTTGCTTCGGTCTCTGTCCTTTATGGTGCAGTTAAAGGATTGTGGCCGATAATCATTGTTATTCTTGCTGCTATTTATAGTTATAACCTAATGCTAAAAACAGGTGGCATGGATGTACTTAAAGATGTACTGGCTGGCATTAGTGATGATAAGCGAGTGCAAGTTCTGCTTATCTCATGGTGTTTTGGTGGTTTTCTTGAAGCGGTTGCGGGTTATGGTACTGCCGTTGCCATTCCTATCGGTATTTTAATTGCGCTTGGATTTGATCCTTTTAAAGCCGCCGTTGCCTCTTTAGTTGCCAATACTGTTCCTACTGCTTTTGGTGCTGTAGGTATTCCAGTTTCTATTTTGGCTCAAAACACAGGGCTTGATGTATTAGTACTGAGTAAAACCATTATTATTCAGTTGGGATTATTCAATATCCTGTTGCCTTTCGTTATTGTTGCCATTGCGGGTGGCGGAATTAAAGCGATTAAAGGTGTCGGATTTATTACCTTAATGTGTGGTATCAGTACACTAATCCCTCAATATATCGTTGCTGCTAATTTAGGTGCTGAATTACCAGCGTTTGCAGGTAGTTTAGTCAGCTTAATTGTGGTGATTTTTCTTGCTAAACGCATGAAAAACAGTGGTGACAAACAAAAAAATGTCAAAAAGCACACTGGGAAAGAGTTGTTAGTAGCAAGTTCTATTTATCTGTTTACCTTTATCTTTATCTTAGCGTGCTCACCTTTATTCCCTGCGATCCAAAGTATGGCGGGCGCGATTTCCACAAAGATCCCATTTGTATTAAGTGAAACACAAACGGAATATCAAACTATTGCTTGGTTAAGTACTCCGGGTGTATTGATTATTCTCGCAAGCTTTGTGGGTGGCACCATTCAAGGTGCAAGTGTTTCAACACTTATCTCTGTTTTGGTTAAAACCACTATCCAACTGAAAAATTCCATTATTGCTATCACGGCAATCGTAGCGATGGCAACTGTTATGGATTTCAGTGGCATGATTGGCAGTATCGCTGAAACCTTAGTCGATTTCACGGGTGCAGGATTTATCTTTATTGCTCCGGTGATCGGTGCATTAGGAACCTTTGTAACAGGTAGTGACACCAACTCTAACGTGCTGTTTGGTAAGTTACAAACCAGCGCAGCAGCTAAACTTAATATTGATCCATTCATTCTGGCGGCTGCCAATACCTCTGGTGCAACGGGCGGTAAGATGATCTCACCTCAAAGTATCGCCATTGCTGTTTCAGCGACAAAAATGGACGGTCAAAGCAGTGCCATTATGCGTGAAACTTTAAAATACTGTATCGCCTATATCGTTATTCTTGGGGCGAAGATCGGCATTATTTATCACCTAATGAACTAATTAATAAGGAAATGGGGGCGTGCTTACTCCACTCCCCTTTCCTCTTATAACGAAGCAATAAAAGAATTTTATCTTTAGTAAAAATGACAACATCTGAGCGATGTTTTGGAGTTCGATTAATGAAAGTTAATTTTTATGCGACCTGTCTTGGTGATGTGCTGAAAGCAGATTCAGCTCGAGACACCGTCTTGTTACTTGAAAAATTAGGCTGTGAAGTCTTATTTCAAGAACGCCAAGGTTGCTGTGGTCAGCCAGCGCTTAATAGCGGTTATGTCAATAACGCAAAACCTGCCATGAAATCGTTAATTGAAACATTGGAAGTAAACGACTATCCCATTATTTCACCCGCCGGCTCTTGTACTTATGCCATTAAAGGTTATCCAACTTATCTTGCTGATGAACCGCAATGGGCATTACGGGCACAAAGTGTTGCCGATCGCCTTATTGATTTAACCAGTTTTATTGTTAACACCCTTGGCGTTGTTGATGTTGGCGCTCGCCTTCCGGGTAAAGCGGTTTATCACCCATCATGCAGTTTAACCAGAAAGCTGGGTGTCGTAAGTGAGCCTTTAACGCTGTTAAAACATGTTGAAGGTCTTGAAATGTTGCCTTTTGCAAATTCAGAAACCTGCTGCGGCTTTGGGGGTACCTTCTCCGTGAAGATGTCTGAAATTTCAGGCGAAATGGTGACTGAAAAAGTAAAACATATTATGGATGTGAGCCCTGATTATGTCATTGGTGCCGATACAAGCTGCTTGATCAACATTCAAGGTCGTTTAAGTCGTGAAAAGCGTCCTGTAAAAGTGTTGCATATTGCACAAGTTTTAATGAGCCAATAAGGGAGCCTGCTTATGTCTATCAAAACCAGTGATATAGATTTCAGACCTCGTCTAGAACATGAAATGAAAGACACGATCATGCGTAATGCGGTTGTTATGGCGCAAGAACGTATTGGGGCTAACCGTCAAATCATGGTGAAGGAGCTGGGTAATTGGGAAGAGTGGCGTGATCGCGCTGAACAAATCCGTAACCATGTTCTTGAAAACTTAGATGCTTATCTCTATCAATTGTCTGAAAAAGTGACTGAAAATGGAGGCCATGTCTATTTTGCTAAAACAGCAGAAGATGCCTCTCGTTATATCTGTGAAGTTGCCAAGAAGAAAAATGCGAAGAAGATTGTAAAATCTAAATCCATGGTCACCGAAGAAATTGGGATGAATAAAGCCTTACAAAATGAAGGCATTGAGATCATCGAGACTGACCTCGGCGAATATATTCTTCAATTAGATAACGATCCACCGTCTCATATTGTGGTTCCGGCGATCCACAAAGACCGTTATCAAATTCGCAAAGTGTTAAATGAAAAACTCAATTATGAAGGCAGTGAAACGCCTGAAGATATGACACTTTTCATTAGACAACGCATAAGACAAGATTTCCTTTCTGCTGATATTGGTGTCACCGGCTGTAACTTTGCCGTAGCTGAAACAGGCACTGTCTGTTTAGTCACTAATGAAGGTAATGCAAGGATGACCACAACATTACCTAAAACCCATATAGCCGTTATGGGTATGGAACGTGTAGCTCCTACTTTTGAAGAAGTCGATCCACTGATAACCATGTTATGTCGTAGTGCCGTTGGCTCACGTTTAACCAGTTATAACACTTGGGTGACAGGGCCTCGTGAAGCAGGCAATGTTGATGGCCCTGAAGAGTTCCATTTAGTGATTGTGGATAATGGGCGTTCTGAAATTTTAGGCTCACAATTTAAAGATATTTTGCGTTGTATTCGTTGTGGTGCTTGCCTAAATACATGTCCTGCTTATCGTAATATTGGTGGCCATGCTTATGGCTCAATTTATCCAGGTCCAATTGGAGCAGTAATTTCTCCACTATTAGGGGGTTATAAAGATTTCCACGATCTCCCTTATGCATGTTCATTATGTAACGCTTGTAATGTGGTTTGCCCAGTTAAAATTCCTTTAGCTCAACTGATTTTAAAACATCGCCGAGTGATGGCAGAAACAGGCCTTACACCAAAAGCGGAGCGTCGAGTCACGGGTATGTTTAACTACCTCAATTCACACCCTGCCCTTTGGAAAGTGGGTATGAATGTCGGTGCGAAAATGGCGGGATTAATGATCAAAAATGGCTCTACACCAATCAA
This sequence comes from Proteus sp. fly-1013, assembly GCF_040140245.1. NCBI lineage: Bacteria > Pseudomonadati > Pseudomonadota > Gammaproteobacteria > Enterobacterales > Morganellaceae > Proteus > Proteus sp. fly-1013. Next base: position 126,648 of record NZ_JBEEWD010000008.1, read on the forward strand.
AATCAGTGTTCTGAATGATTGGATGGAGTCTCGTGATCTCCCTAAACCGGATGGTTATAGCTTCCGTAGTTGGTTTAAACGCCATAAAGCAGAAGGAAAAAAATAATATGTTAAACGAACAAAACCGTAATGAATTTCTGCAAACTATTGCTGAAAAATTAGGGCGTCCTATCGCGCATAAGCCACAACCACAACCTACGCCGATTAATGATTTAGCGAAAACTCGCTTAACTCATTTAACTCAAGATGAACTATGCAAAGAGTTTACTGACTTTGCACAGACTCAAATGGTGAAATGTGTTGTTAGCAAACCTGATGAAGTTATTAATAGCCTAATTGAACTCTGTGAAAGTTATGATTGTAAAGGTTCGGTGGTAATCAGTGGTGATGAGCGTTTAGATGCGCTAGGAGTCACAAAAGCAGTTAGCGAAAAATACGAAACCTATATTTGGGACCCAGCTCTTGGACGTGAAAACATTGTTCATGCTGAACGCTCGCAAATCGGGATTGTTTATGCTGAAGCAGGCTTAACGGAATCTGGTGGGATTGTTTTATTTTCGTCTCCAGAAAAAGGGCGTGCCGTTAGTTTATTACCGGAAACCTCAATTGTTATCCTGCGTAAAAGCGATATCTTGCCTCGAGTGGCTCAAATTGCTGAACGTTTACATAAAATGGCGCAAGAAGGCGTAAGAATGCCGTCTTGTATCAATTTAATTGGTGGTGCAAGTTCTACCGCTGATATTGAATTGATTAAAGTATGGGGGGTTCATGGCCCTGTTCATGCGGCTTATCTTATTATTGAAGATTGCTAATTCAAGATAAAATAACGTTAAAACGATAACAAAATAACTAACAGTCAGAGTCAATCATTGACTCCTAAATTAAACCCAAAAGATAAGTTAATTGCTTTTGGGTTTTTCTCTATTATTCGCTAATTAATTATTCAATAAAATTTTTGCTCTCCATTGATTTAATTTTATTTCGCATGCGAGTAAAACATCTCCAGCCCCTGATCCGCCCATTAATAATGCGGATTGTCGTTGACATTCAGCGCTTCTAAATTGAATAAAATGCTGTTGAGAACTGGCTAATGCATCAATGGCACTTTTGGCTGCAACAGAATCAGTATCTTCAAGATCACTCTTACTTTTGTCATAAATGACATTCATCTGCTGTTCTGTCAGTTTTAGTTCATCCAGTAAACAAGCTTGTACGGCTGTTCTCGGCTCGTTTGCTGTCACTTCATAACATTTTGCCAAAGGATCGTATTTGCCTTGTGCCGAAGAAAAAAAGCTAACTGTAAGTAAGCTACAAGAGATCAGAAATAAACTTATCTTCACGCGAACTCCTTATAGGAATTTATAATAAAATTTATATTCAACATAATGTATAAAATAACTAATATCACATCTATTAGTGCGAACGACATCATTTTAGGATATATCGTATCTTACTCGATAAATTTAAATTTCAATCGAGCAATAATAAGAAAATATTATTAATGTCTTTTTTATTTAAATCTATTTTGCTTATTTTTTTATTGCAAAAATGTTATTTAACACAACATCAATAGATTAAAACTCAGCCAATAGCTTTTAAAATAGAGGTTTATTACTTCAACTTTGTTTTTTGTTGATAAAATTGCAAAATTTCTTATAGAGAAAAAAACTACCCTTTTAATTTTGGCTATTTTTTTCTTATCATCGCAATAGAAAATCAACTTTTTTTGCAGTAATCTCATACCATTCTTATTGGCAAATTTTTGCCTAAAAACGACCAGTGGTATCACCAATATGTTCTATAAATTTACGCCTATTATTCTTCTCATTATTTCCAACGTTTTTATGACATTTGCTTGGTATGGCCATCTAAAATATGGCAATAAACCTCTTATTGTTGTCATTATTTTAAGCTGGTTGATTGCATTTGTTGAATATTGTTTTGCTGTACCCGCAAATCGGATTGGTCATAATTACTACAGTGCAGCAGAATTAAAAACCATACAAGAAGTAATCACATTAACTATTTTTGCTATTTTTTCGGTGACTTACTTAGGCGAAAATTTCACTTTAAATCACTTTATTGGTTTTCTTTTGATTGGTGCTGGTGCCTTATTTATTTTTAAAGGACCATTTTAGAAAAGCTTATTAGTAGATATCTCCAGCTCGTTTTTTCAGCATCTCATCTACACTTCTTTTATTATCGCCTTATCAAGTTTGATAAGGCTTTTATTTATCTAAAATCTGATCTTTTGATTATTTTTAATACTATTTATATTGTGGTTTTTACAGAGGATAAAATAGCATCACCGCTTACCATTAAGTCATATAGTCTATCTAGATTTATTTTCCAAAATAATAGTCTGTTTTGTGATAAATATATTCTATATGCAGAAACATTTCTCTTGAAAAATATTTTTCATTCGGCGCATAATGGTTGCTCTAAGAGAAGCATCGTTTCTCTATCTTTTTTTTGCCTCTCTTAAGCTACCGCACCCTTAAAAGGTGTGTTTTGTCACTTTAACGTCAGATAAAATGGTATCTGGTATGAGCAAACATTCTAACGATTTTATTTATATGCAGGATAATCCCTGTATGCATTGTGGTGCTTGTTGCGCCTATTTTAGAGTTTCGTTCTATTGGGCAGAAATGGTAAGTGGTGGAGGTGTGGTTCCTGATGAATTAACAGAACCGTTAACACCTTTTCTTTCTTGCATGAAAGGAACCAACTCTAAAAAACCACGTTGTGACAAACTGATTGGTGAAGTGGGAGAGTGTGTAAGCTGTTCCATCTACGAACAACGCCCTTCTCCTTGTCGTGAGTTTCAACAATCTTGGGTAAATGGCATTCCTAATGAAGCTTGTGATCGTGCAAGAGCGGCTTATGGTTTGCCTCCATTAACTCACACCATCTTGCCTCACACCGCGTAAGACATCAGAGGGGTTAAGCCCCTCCTGATCATTTAATACCATCCAATATATTTATTTTTATAAAAAATAAAATTAAAAAACAAAAAATCATTATTAAATAATACGTTAGTTTGACTTTATTTTTAAATGACCTAGTATATAAGGTAATGAATTAATAATGTGTATTTAGTGAGGTTTTTTATTTAAAAATAGTCATAAATTTGGAGGGCATTATGATCAGTAGCTCTTTTTTTATCCTTTTCCTTTCTTTTATCTGTTCTACTGCTGTCGTTAGTATGTTACTCGGTGGCTTAGAGGAATAATTATGAATATTTCTAATGAAAATATTCTTCCCCAGAAATAATGCCCATACTTTAGATAAAATCAGTATGGGCATTATTTTACTTATCGTATAAGTTTCAGATTTATTTTACTGTTGTTACTTCTATTTTATTTTCCATAAAAGACTAAACGCTTCAATTTTTCCTCATTCGCCTATTTAGTAGGTAAAATGACCCGTTATTTTCCATGAAAATAAAACGTCTTCAGCAACTTGTCCAAATCCAATATTATGCATAACTAGATAGCGTTGGTTATCTCCGCTTTTCTTATTTACTACAATCCCAATATGAGGCCGTCCATTATCTAAGCGCCAGCTAACAATATCGCCTGGAACATAATCTTCTGCATTTTTTGTAATCGGTTTTACTTTTCCTTTTCGTGTGAAAAAGACTTCTAAATTAGGAACTCTACGGTGATCTATATTCGTATCAGGTTTATTTAATCCCCACATCCGTTTACTTGGATAAGCTGAAAAATTTGCTTTAATATCTTCATGCAATAATTTTTGTAAATCGATATCAATGCCACGATAGCTACGAATGATCACATCACTACATACCCCTTTATAGGCGGGTACATCTCCCATTGGGTAATCTATTTTACGATAATCAGAGTCGTAAAATACGGCTCTTGGTAAATCAGTAGCGTACTCCACCAGCTTTTTATTTTGTTCTGAAGTTATCGCTTGGACACTTGAAAAAGGCATAGTGAGTAAGAGTAAAACGCTAATTTTCATTATATTCACTGTATGTTCTCCATGAAAAAGTTAAATCCATTATTTAAGAAAGGAATGACGTTATCTGTTTATACTGATAAAGCACAACATAAAAATATAAGGGAAGTCTTAATTCGTTTTTAGAATAGATATAAAAAACCGAGCCACCTTTACGGTAAGCTCGGCTGATAAATAAGAGAAAGAGAATAAGAAAGAGAACAAGTAAGAGAAAACGGTTTAGTTCAACACAATATGGCTTTTACGACGTAAACTTGCAAAGAGCATGTAAATTGCCGTCACTAATAACACCACAAAGAAGAAATTCATAATGCCGTTATTGGCTTGCGCCATAAACATCCCCGCCCCTAAAGGCCCGATAGCAGAACCAATGCTATAACTTAATAGCATTACTTGTGTAATAGCGACAATATAGCTCGCATTCACATGATCACATGCCAATGTAATAGCGATAGGATAAAGTGCAAAAGAAGACATTCCCAATAGCGCCAGTGCAATAATAAGCACCATATAATCGCTAGAAAGATATGTCAGTCCCATAGCAAACACGCCCACTAAACACATCATCGCTAATAACAGTGTTTTGCTTATCATCACAGACAATTTGCTAATAATAGGCTGAACCACCATACCGCCTAAAATAATCGCAGCCATCAACACACCTATTTGGTCTGTTGTAAATTGCCCTTGATTTAAAGCTAATGGCATCATGCCATAAATACTGCCCATCACAACGCCTGACACCATACAGCCCACTAGAGCTGCTTTATTTAATCGGCTCATCTGCTTAAGTGACAAACTTTTATGATCGTGCCCTTGTGGCTGCCCTTGTTTAAAAAGCAGAGGCGGTAATACGGCGATTAATAATAAAACTAATATCGCCATAAATGGGATAGCGCCTTGTGTACCAATTGCACCAATCGCCAATTGTCCTAATGTTGTGCCACCATAAAGCGAGGTCATATAAAAACCTAAGCGTTTAGCTCGCTCTTTAGGATTATCACCAATTAATAGCCATGACTCGACAACAACAAATATACCTGCAACCGCCATACCACCAATAAAACGGAAAACCATCCATGCTGATAAATAAGGCATTAAAGGCAATACACCGACAGTCACTGCCAGCAATAATAAAAACACAACGAAAGAAAGACGATGCCCTATTCTTGCAATAATAGGCTCTATCATGACTGAACCTATTAATAATCCAATAAAATAAATACTTGCTAACCAGCTGGCATAGAGCGTATCCATTCCAAAACTACTCATAGACAGTGGAATTAAACTCATTAAATAGCCTGACGCGATAGCAAATACCGTTAACCCAGCCACAGGTACTAATGTACTGTCGCCTTTGCGTACCAAAGTAGTGTTCTGTTTCACTACCCTCGTCTCCACAATCAAAACGGTTGATGATGCGCTGTTTTCTCGATGCCTGATAGAGGCGGTTCTTTTATCTAGGAAAGATAAAAGAAACAAAGGTGAAAACAGTGGATGGCGTCCCTAAATTCAGGAGACGCGAATATAGCGTTTAAATGATGATAAATAAAATTATAAAATCTAATGTCAGAAAACAATTTTATTTATATCAATCATGATTATCGTCTTTTTCTACCAAAAAGAAATAGCTCTAACCTGATATTTATTTTTATTAAAAGATAAGTATTTTTTATTAAGAAAATTACGAATAAATACGTATAAAACAAAACCAAAATAATAAATATTCATTACTATCCTATCGTTAGCCAATAGGATAGCTAAAAATAAAGAGATGCTTTTGTTTATTCTATGCTTTTTTCTAAAGCAATATTAATCGCATCGGGAATTGAACCCCCATGACCTTTACCTTCAAACAGATAAAACTCACACTGTTTTCCTGCTTCCGATAGATATTGGCATAGCTGACGTTGCGTTAACCAACTACTACGCTCTTGATAATTTTTCTGTTGCTCTTCACTTAATCGACTTAGATCTGGGGTTTCTTCTTTTTCACCTAAGGCTATTGCAATATAAATATCATTAGGAATAGATTGCCATTGCTCTTTTTTCACCCATTCGCCTTTTCCCCACCATAATGATGGACTTGCTGCGATATAGCGTTGAAATGTTTCTGGATGATTGAATAGAACATAGAGGGTAAATACACCGCCAAAAGAGTGACCAAACAAGGATTGCTGAGTAATAGAAACGTGTTCTTTGGCAAGTTGCTCTAACGCATAAGGTCTTACTTGCGTTAAGAAAAATTGATAAAAATTCTCTGCGTTTCCGCCTCGGCTAAATGCTTCACCTTTTACACTTGGTGTGTAGTCATGCGTTCTCTCTGTAATAAAGTAAGCTTTATCACCTACATATCCCACACTGATAATGGCAGGTAGCGGTTTATTTTTCTGCTTTATGGCTTCATTTATCATCAATGGAAACTGAGCATTTCCATCAACACTATAAATTAACGCTGTCTTAGTGGTATTTTTAGGAATAGCAAGAAAGAGGCGATATTGTTTTCCTTCATACGCCACTTCTTTATTTGTAATTTGATAATAAGAGTGAGCCTGAGATTCTATTTCAGGCACTTCTTGGTTAGGTCTAGCTTGAGCAACCGCAGATAACATAATCATTCCACATAACATTAGTATTCGCATAAATCAGATACTCTGTCAGTAATTTTAAAAAGTGAACCATTAAGATGAAAATAATAGAGAGCCATAAAAAATAAAAATAAAAATAAAAATAAAAATAAAAATAAAAATAAAAATAAAAAATAAACCCCATATTTAATACGGGGTTTAATTTAAATTTAGGCTCGATTAGAAGCTATATTTAATGTTCGCCCAATAACGACGACCTTCATCGACAACCCAGTTACCACCTTTATCATTTACAGCAGGACCTGTTTCATCTGTAATATTTAATACCGCAAAGTTAAACATGGTATTTTTATTAAAGTTGTAGGTCATTCCTAAATCAAAGGTTGTATACCCACTACGATAACGCGCTCCATCGCTATTATTTCTTTGTGCAGCCCAGATTTGTTTCCCAGTATAAGCCGTATTGGCATAAAAACTGGTCGCTTCATCAAACTGCCAATCAACTCGCGCATTGGCGCTGTGCTTTGGAGTCATATCTAATGGATAGCCTTTTAAGGATTCACCAGAACTCAGTTTTTCATCATCACTTTTACGTTCTGAATCGATATAGGTGTAGTTCGCATTGACATGCCAGCTTTCAGCAATCGGGAATCCTACCGTTGTTTCAATCCCTTTAATGTTTGCTTTGCCCACATTATCGTATTGATACAGTTTTAAACCTGTAATTGGATCTATTTCGCCAGTGTCATAGCTAGTTAATTTATCTTTAAAATCAGTATTAAAGAAAGTCACACTTGCGGTAACACCATCTCCATTATCATAACCAATACCAATTTCTTGGCTGACAGAGGTTTCAGGTTTTAAGTCACGATTACCGTACATAATCGCCTTACCTTTCTCTGTTGAAGTGCCGTATTCAGGACTGATTTCACGTAAACTTGGGGCTTTAAAGGCTTTCGCCACACCGCCTTTTAAAGTGAATTCATCCGTTAAATGATAAACAGCATACGCTCTTGGGCTCCAGTGATTACCGTAATATTCGTGGTCATCAAGACGTACACCACCTGTTAGTGCTAGATTATCTGTTACGCTATATTCATCTTCAAGGAATAGCGCTTTTTGATCCGCAGTAATAGTAGATTGCTTAACTTCTTTTCCACCAATAGAAGATTCATCTTTTAAACGTGCATATTGATATTGTCCGCCAAAAGTCATCACGTTATCAGGTAAAAAAGCGGTAAATTTGGCATCAAAAACAGTATTGGTGATTTCAGGGCGGCGATCTTCATAATACCTATGACTGATATTGGTAATTTTATCGATGGATTCTGTTTTTTGAATACGCTTAGTTTGTTCTTGATAAACGCTTAATTCTGAGTGCAGAATATCAAATTGGTTTTTATAGGTTAATGCCCAATGATTACGGTCATTATTTGTCTCTAAAAACTTATTAGGGCCATTCTTTCCAGCTTCACTCATGGATTTACCCGGTGTCGTTGTACGCTGTAACGTATTACGACCCGCTTCTAATAAAATGGTTTGATTATCAGTCGGTGTGAATGCCAATTTCGCCGTAATATTTTTATTGTCATTACGACCTTGACCATAAGTGATTTTATCTTCTGCGCGTAAGTAGCTACTACCGTAAAGCTGTAAGCCTAATTTATCTTCAATTAATGGCCCTGAAAGATAAAAATCACCATTAATAGAATCACCAGCATCACGGTTGTGTTGCAGTGTACCGCCAAGTGCAACAGAGCCGTGCCACTCTTTTGTTACTGGTTTCGTGATGATATTGATAACACCACCCATTGCGTCTGAACCATACAGAGATGACATTGGTCCACGAATAACTTCTATACGTTCAATCGCATCTGCTGGTGGAATAAAGCCGCCTTCATAACCACCACTCCCATTCGGACGTGATTCACGGCTATTTTGGCGACGGCCATCCACAAGAATAAGTGTGTATTCACCCGGTAGACCACGCATCGTGATTTCTTGTTTATTGGCATTACCATTAATGCTAACGCCTTCAACGCCTTTTACTGCATCGGCTAAATCATGAACTGGTTTCTTCGCCAGTTGTTCTTTGCTGATCACGGTGATACTTGCTGGTGCATCTGTAATTTGTTGAGCAAACCCTGATGCTGATACAACAAGTTTTTCTTCTTTGTTTTCTTGTGCATACAGCGGGTAAGAGGCAGATAAAATACAGGCTGTTAATACGCCCATTTTAAAGTTCATAAAGATCCCCTGAATTTATAACGTTTATAATAATGAGAATGATTGATATTATCTTAATCAAATAATCATGAGAATGATTTTCTTTTCATATTTAGTGTTTTTTTTTAATCTGTATCAAAGCAAATTAGAGCCATTCCGATTAAGTGCAGAAATAGCAGATCTCAAACACAAAAAAAGCAGATGGCATAACCATCTGCTTTGTCTCGTTTTGTAGGGTATTTTTAGATTTAGAAAATTAACAAATTACAGTCTTGTTATTACCAGAATACGGCGTAAAGCACACACAAGACGACCATAATGGCGTAGGAAGCAATATTGAATCCGCTTTGTGTTTTAAAGGTTTTATCTGTTAATGCAATCGCCCCTATGCTGTCATCTGTTTTAGTCGAAGTTAAACTGACTAAACCGATTACAACCGTAGTAAACATAAAGGTGTACATCATTTGATCAAGGAATGGCATACCTAACGGCATTAACTTTAGGAACAACGCAAACGGTATAGATAAAACCACACCAATGATTGCACCTTTTGCATTCGTTTTTTTCCAGAACAAACCTAATAGGAATACCGCTAAAATCCCTGGGCTCACTAATCCTGTATATTCCTGAATATATTGGAATGCCTGATCGATACCACCTAATAATGGCGCAATAAAACAAGCAATAATTAAAGCAACAACCGCACTAATACGACCCACATTCACTAAACGTGTTTCAGAAGCTTTTGGTCCAATATATTCTTTATAGATATCCATCGTGAAAATAGTCGCGATAGAGTTAAGCATAGATGCCAAAGATGAAACGATTGCAGCGGCAAGTGCAGCAAAAACAACACCTTTTGCACCTACTGGTAAGAACTGAGTTAACCAAGGATAGGCTTTATCTGCTTGTGATAACGTTGGAATATGCTCTTGTGCCATAGTCCCTAAACCTGCCATTAATTCAGGGTTAGTGGTAATAACAAATGCAGCAATACCCGGCACAACGACAAGAACAGGCACAATTAGTTTTAAGAATGCAGCAAACACGAGCCCTTTTTGTGCTTCATTGATAGATTTAGCGGCTAAAGCACGTTGGATAATGTATTGGTTAAAGCCCCAATAATAGAGATTAGCAACCCATAAACCACCAATCAGCACCGCGATACCCGGTAAGTTCATAAATTGTGGGTTATCTTTCTCTAAGATCATTTTAAAGTGATCTGGCGCAGCTTGTGTCATTTTGCTCAAACCTTCCATGATCCCACCATCTCCACCGATATAGCTGACGGCTAATACTGTGGTAAACAGACCACCAAGGATAAGGAAGAACACTTGTACCACGTCTGTCCACGCAACAGCAGATAGCCCACCATAAAGTGAATAGATAACAGCAAATAATGCTAAACCAACAATGGCATACATCATTGGTACACCAAGGATGGTTTCTAATGCCAATGAACCTAAATAAAGGACCGATGTTAAGTTAACAAAGATAAATAACGCTAACCAGAACACCGCAAGAATGGTTTTTAAGTTACGACTTTTAAAACGATTCTCGACAAATTCAGGAATGGTATAAATACCTTTTTCGATAAAGATAGGTAAAAAGTATTTAGCAACAATAATTAATGTCAGTGCTGCCATCCATTCATAAGATGCGATAGCAAGACCAATGGAGAAACCAGAACCAGACATACCAATGAATTGTTCTGCTGAAATATTAGCTGCAATAAGCGAAGAACCAATTGCCCACCAAGGAAGGGTTTTACCTGCAAGAAAATAATCCTTTGTTCCTTTTTTCTCGCCATCCTTAGAACGAGAAACCCATAATCCTAGACTAATAATGATCACGACATAGAGGGCAAAAATTGCATAATCTATTGTGCTTAACCCAACACCTTCTGTATGCATAATATTTTCCTTTCAGACCCATAGAGAGAATAGAATTTTAATGTAAACGTTTTCACAATCCTTTTCCGTTACTCTGTTCACAAATTTATCGCTTATGTTACGTAAATGGATCATAAAACAGGAAAACAAACGATTACCATGACGAGTAAAGCATTATTTAATGCCTAAAACACGATGGATATTTTATTTAATAAAATTCAGATATCTAAACAATCGTTAAAAAGCCAAAAAATGATAACGATTACACAGCTCAAGTAAGAATAACCTCTTAATCTCATAAAGCTCATTAAGAGGATCAACTTGGCTGAATAATAAATGAGGTAATTAAGATTAAGAGAGGTGGCTAAGATTAAAAACAGAATTACGTTGAACTAATGTTGGCGAAAAAATACGTTGTTTTTGTTCGAGCATTTCACCTTTAGAAAGCCTGATGGCCAGTGCTGCTGCCTGTTCTGCCATCATTTGTACAGGATAACGCACTGTGGTTAAACGAGGGTGAATATAGCGTGCAATTAATACGTCATCAAAGCCAATAACGGAAATTTTTTCAGGAACAGGGATTTCATTTTCATCAAGAACAGATAAAGCCCCCGCAGCCATAAAATCGTTGTAAGTCACTACAGCTGTAAAATCGATTGATTTGGTTAGCAGATGCATCATTGCCTTTTCACCCCCTTCACCTTCGGGCTCACCATATTCGATATAACTTTCAGGTAACTTGATATTATTGGCTTCCAATGCAGCTTTATAACCAGCAAGACGCTGTGTTGTATCTTCAATATGATGAGTAGATGAAATATAAGCGATTTTGGTATGACCTTGACGGATCAGATGCTCGGTTGCCATCCATGCCCCTTTATAATTATCTAAAGCGACACAACGTTCAGCAATTTCAGGAATAAAGCGGTTAATCAACACCATGCTTTTAACTTCATGAGCATAAGCTAGCAACTCTTCATCAGAGAGTGCTTTTGAGTGGATCACAAGACCATCACAGCGACTATTAATCAATAACTCGATAGATTGGCGTTCATCTTGAGCATCATGATAACCATTACAAACCAAGATGTGCTTGCCTGATTGTCTTGCAACGTTATCAACCGCTTTCACAAGAGTGCCAAAAAAGGGGTCGGAAACATCATGCACTAAAACACCCAAGGTTTGCGTACTCTGACTAACCAAAGCCCTTGCTGCCGCATTAGGTCGATAGCCTAATTTTTGCATCGCTGCATTAACGGTTTCGATAGATGCTTGGCTTGCTTTCGGCGAGTTATTAATGACTCTAGACACAGTAGCAACAGAAACTCCTGCTTCTTTTGCTACATCTTTGATAGTCGCCATATCCACCCCTTATGGATCACCTTTATTCATGGTTAAGAAATAACGAGCCGTTAATCTACAAACAAAGAAAAAAGGGAGTAATAGAATTTAAGTGGCTTGATTATCAGCGAAGAAGTGAAATTTAAAAAGTAAAAAGATCAAATAAATAGTGAAAAGGAAAGCGTTTACACTTTCCTTTTATTGTTACGAGTAAAACTTATAGATTGTTTGGCTATTCCACGCTGTATTTGCAGGTAAAATACCTTGGTTTTCATGCCATTCTGGATGATTAGGGCCATCTGGGAAATATTGTGTTTCTAATGCTAAACCTGAGTAATTACCGTAATGACGACTCTTTCCTCTTGTTCCTACCAAAAAGTTGCCTGTATAGAACTGAACAGAAGGCATGGTTGTAAAGACATCCATTTTGAGCTCGCCTTCAGGTGCAATAACGGTTGCGACAGGGGTTTTATCTTCAATCGCTTTCTTATCTAAAATAAACGCATGATCGTAGCCATTTGCGGCTTTTTGGCACTCATCTACCATAAAATCCAGACCAATACGTTTTAATTTACGAAAATCAAACCCTGTTCCTATTACACTTGCAAACTCCCCCGTAGGAATGTTGCCTTCACCATTTTTTAAATAATGAGTCGCACAAATTCTTAAATCATGTTCAAGTGCAGTGCGTTCAGTATGTTCGCCAGCAAGATTAAAATAAGCATGGTTAGTTAAGCTTAATGGCGTTGTTTTATCGCTCATCGCGTGATAATCAATACATACTTCATTATTGTCTGTCAGTGTATAGGTCACACTTACCTTCACCGTACCGGGAAAACCTTGGTCGCCATCATTAGAGATCAGTGAAAAAGTGACAGATTGAGAGGATTGTGCAGTGATCCCCCAGCGGAGATGACTAAAGTTTTGCTTACCACCATGTAAGGTATTTTTACCTTCATTCGCACTAATTTTATATTCCTGCCCCTCGACTACAAACTTAGCCCCTGCAATGCGATTAGCAAAACGCCCAACCGTTGCACCTAAATACGCAGTTTGTTGTTTATGGGCATTCATATCCGCAGAGCCTAATAACACATCTCGACGATATCCATTAACCGGCACAATACAAGTTAACCAAGTTGCGCCAATATCCATTAAAGAGATAGACATACCAAAACGATTTTTAAGCACCACTATTTGTGCAGGTTTTCCATCTGATGCAGGTTGTGCTGTCATTTGCTCAGGTTCAAGAAAACGAAGCTCATTAGTCGCCATTATTTTGCCTCCGAATAGCCCGCTCCTTGGCTTGCAGAGCAGACATAGATAGTTTCTTTTAATCCTGTTTTAGCTTCGTATTGTGCTTTAACAGAGTCAACGACTTTATCCACTAAATCTGGTGTTACTAATGCTACGACACAACCACCAAATCCACCACCAGTCATTCTCACACCACCACGATCACCAATCACTGATTTCACGATTTCAACTAATGAATCAACCTCTTTAACAGTGATTTCAAAATCATCACGCATAGAGTGATGTGATTGCATCATTAGCTGACTCAACGTGGTTAGATCACCACGGCGTAAGGCTTCTGCGGCATCTAATGTACGGCTATTTTCAGTAATAACATGGCGTGCCCGACGATAAACCACTTCACTCATTAATGCTTTTTTAGCAAGTAAATCCTCTAATGAGGCGTCTCTTAATGCCGCCACATTTAAAATATGAGCAGCTTCTTCACACTGTTGACGGCGGGTATTGTACTCACTATCAACTAAACCGCGCTTTTTATTGGTATTGATAATCATCACAACCATATTTTCAGGCATTGTTACGGCTGACGTTTCTAATGAACGGCAATCGATTAATAGTGCATGATTTTCTTCACCACAAGCCGAAATAAGCTGATCCATAATGCCACAGTTACAACCAACAAATTGGTTTTCTGCTTTTTGGCCATTTAATGCGATCTCTTTTTGGCTAATAGGTAATTGATAAAGTGTTTTAAGCGTTTGACCAATGGCAACTTCTAACGCAGCAGAAGAACTTAACCCTGCACCTTGAGGGACATTTCCGGATATCGCGATATCCATACCATGAAAAGAGTAGTTATCTTTTTGTAGAAAATGAATAACACCTCGAACATAGTTAGCCCACATTTTATTAGGTACAAACTCAATACTGTTATCGAGGTTAAATTCATCAACTTCATTTTGGTAATCAACCGCAATGACACGAATAATGTTATCTTCTCGTTTTGCTGCGGCAACGACCATTTGATAATTAATGGCGCAAGGTAAAACAAACCCATCATTATAATCAGTGTGTTCACCAATAAGATTTACCCTACCAGGCGCTTGAATAAAATGTGTAGGTGCGTAACCAAAAATAGATGAAAATGAACGAGTCACATTATTAATAAGTGCCTGCATAATAAATCCTTAGCTTAAAATTAAGTAATAAAAATCCCACCACAACATTATGTAAATAATGAGATGTTTGATTTAATTTATTTCGTGCGCAAAAAGCAGATTAATTAAAATACCGTGCCATATTGCTGGTTATTAACGTTGCTCTTTATAATGAATGTCACTTAATTGACGTAAATTATTCGCGGCTTGTTCTGGTGTTAGATCTCTTTGCGATTCCGCCAGCATTTCATATCCCACCATAAATTTGCGCACAGTGGCTGAACGTAATAATGGCGGATAGTAAAGCGCATGTAATTGCCAGTGATCGATATTTCTATTGTCTTTAAAAGAAGGCGCAAAATGCCATCCCATAGAATAAGGGAAAGAACAATGGAATAAATTATCATAACGACTTGTTAATTTTTTCATTGCTATGGCAAGATCATCTCGCTGAGCACTATTTAATTCACTCATTCTGCGAATATGCGTTTTAGGCAATAACATCGTTTCATAAGGCCAAGAAGCCCAATAAGGCACTACCGCCAGCCAATGCTCTGTTTCAACTACGGTACGACTTGTATCTTTACATTCAGCATCAACATAATCGATTAATAGATTACGCCCGTATTTTTCAAAATAAGCTTTTAATTGCGTATCTTTTCGCGCTAATTCATTAGGTAAGAAATCACTCGCCCAAATTTGTCCATGAGGATGAGGTTGAGAGCACCCCATCGTTTCACCTTTATTCTCAAACACTTGAACCCAAAGATATTCTTTGCTGAGTTCTTCTATTTGATTATCCCAAGTATCAACGATTTTACGTAAACTACTGACGGGTAATTCAGGAATGGTTTTTCCATGATCAGGAGAGAAACAGATGACTCGACTAATTCCTCTTACGGCTTGAGTTTGAAATAAAGGATTCGATGAAGGTTCAACATGATATTCGTCTTGCAACAATGCAGAGTGGTCATTATTAAAGACATACGTTCCTGTGTAATCTGGATTTTTATCACCAGAGACACGAGTGTTATTCGGACACAAATAGCAGTGAGGATCATAAGAGGGAAGTGTCGCAATCTGAGGCTTTTCATCTTTGCCATTCCAAGGTCGTTTCGCTCTATGTGGGGAAACTAAAATCCACTGACCAGTTAACGGATTATAACGACGATGAGGATGTTCAACAGGATCAAAAATCAGTTTCGACATAACCTTCTCTCTTATTTATTCAAGATTATCTGAATATTTTAAATCTTATTTCAAATAACCATTTGGATTTTGTAACTGCCAACGCCAAGCGTCCGCTGCCATATCATCAATTGAACGAATAGCTTTCCAATGTAAATCTTTCTCTGCTTTTGCAGGGCTTGACCAACATTCTGCAATATCACCCGGACGACGAGCTTGTAATTGATAAGGGATAGGTTTACCACTAGCTTTACGAAATGCTTCAATCATTTCAATTACACTAGTCCCGTTACCGGTTCCCAGATTATAAATATGTAAGCCCGCTTTTTTACCTAACGCATTTAATGCTGCTATATGACCATCAGCCAGATCCATAACATGGATATAATCACGAACACCTGTACCGTCTTTTGTTGGGTAATCATCACCAAAGACAGCCACTTGTTCACGACGACCAATTGCCACCTGAGAAATATAAGGGGTTAAGTTATTTGGAATACCTTTAGGATCTTCCCCCATCGTTCCTGATGGATGCGCCCCTACTGGGTTAAAGTAACGCAGCAAACTAATAGACCAACTTTCATCCGCAACAAATAAGTCAGATAAAATGCGCTCAACCATATATTTACTGGTGCCGTAAGGGTTAGTTGTACCCCCTACTGGTGAATCTTCAGTAATAGGAACAACTTGAGGATCACCATAAACTGTTGCAGATGAGCTAAAAATAATGCTTTTTACGCCCGCATCACGCATACAACGCACTAGCACCAATGTGCCATTAACATTGTTGTCATAATATTCAATTGGTTTCTGAACAGATTCACCAACCGCTTTCAATCCCGCAAAATGAATAACAGACTGAATAGAATGCTTAGCAAAGATTGATGCTAATAGCTGGTCATCACGAATATCACCGTTATAAAACAGAGGGCGTTTACCTGTTAGAGCTTCAACACGATTAAGGACTTCTTCATTGGCGTTGCTAAGGTTATCTAAAACAATCGGTGTCATGCCTGCTTCAATCATTTGTACGCATGTATGACTACCGATATATCCCATACCACCTGTTACTAATATTTCCA
Source organism: Proteus sp. fly-1013 (assembly GCF_040140245.1). NCBI lineage: Bacteria > Pseudomonadati > Pseudomonadota > Gammaproteobacteria > Enterobacterales > Morganellaceae > Proteus > Proteus sp. fly-1013. Next base: position 143,363 of record NZ_JBEEWD010000008.1, read on the forward strand.
CATTCACCTCTTTTGATTCAATTCAAAGGAAAAGCGCAAGACGGTTTCTGTTCACTGAGACAGAGTTTAACAAGATCAACAGAATTATTTCGTGATCAAACCGACATTTAGTGTAAACGTTTACACTCTTTTCGCACACACTTAATTTTTATAAAAATCTTAGTTTAGAATTGTATTACAGTAAGTTAATAAAATACGTAATACATCCCACCTCTTCACTACTAAAAATAGTACCCATTCAAAGTAAACGGTTACATCTCGATCAATCAGTTAATTACATGATAAAACTGACATTCAATACGTTTTATCATACCTTATTAACATCCCCGCTAATATGTTTAAGCGGAGTAAGAACACTCTCAATAAAATGCTTACTGTTTAATAAGTGCTTTATTGTATAAATACTTACAACTTAATAAGTGTTTTATTGTATAGATACTTACAACTTAATAAGTGTTTTATTGTATAGATACTTACA
>NZ_JBEEWD010000008.1:143940-198960 GCF_040140245.1 Proteus sp. fly-1013
TAATAAGTGTTTTATTGTATAGATACTTACAACTTAATAAGTGTTTTATTGTATAGATACTTACAACTTAATAAGTGTTTTATTGTATAGATACTCTAAATAGTTCAAGTTACAGCTAGGCGGCAAGTGAATGAGTCGCTAGGAGCATACAATAGTATGTGACTAGTGCGAATGAACGTAGCCAACAACGCTGTGGCTTGAAGTATGACGAGTATCGAATGGAGAACATAATGAAACCGACTGTCTTGCTCTACCAAGATCTTCCTGAAAAACTGTACAAAAAACTATCTGATTTTGCTGATATCAAACAATTTAAAACGCTCTCTTTAGAATCTGATGATTTTCGTTCCGCGCTCGCCAATGCTTCTGGACTACTAGGTGCTGGTGGTAATATCGATGAAAACTTTATTAACCTAGCACCTCATTTAAAAGCCGTTTCAACGGTTTCTGTTGGCTATGACAATGTTGATGTTAATGCACTCACTAAACGTAATATCAGACTAATGCATACTCCAACCGTATTAACAGACACCGTTGCAGATACCATGATGGCATTAGTCCTTGCCGTTGCAAGACGTATTCCTGAACTTGCTGATAATGTTAAACAAGGTTTATGGGTTAAAGGTATCACACCTGATTGGTACGGTACTGATGTTCATCATAAAACCATGGGTATTATTGGTATGGGTCGAATAGGAAAGGCTTTGGCACAACGAGCACACTTTGGTTTTAATATGAATATTCTTTATCACTCACGGACAGAATATACAGAAGTGAACGATAAATTTTCTGCAAAGCATTGCTCTTTAGAAGCCTTATTACAGCAATCTGATTTCGTATGTATCACGTTACCATTAACACCAGAAACGCATCATCTAATGGGGCAAAAACAATTTTCGATGATGAAACCTGATGCTTATTTAATTAACGCAGGGCGTGGAGCTGTGGTGGACGAATTGGCGCTTATCAATGCATTAGAACAAAAAGAGATCGCGGGCGCTGGACTGGATGTTTTTGAAAAAGAGCCTCTATCTTCATCTTCACCTTTATTAACGATGAAAAACGTCGTCGCTGTTCCACATATTGGCTCTGCAACAAAAGAGACTCGCTATGCGATGGCTGAATGTGCAGTAGATAATCTAATTGCAGCACTGAGTAATAATGTAAAAGAAAACTGCGTCAATTTCTAAAGTGGTAAATGGCGCTTTTTGAGGTACAAAAAAAGGTAATGAAAATCCATCATTACCTTTTTTATTAAGTATTCAAATAAGTTTAAGCGGGATCAACGTGCGCCATCACACTCAAGATCTGTTTATTTTGCAAAACCTTATTACGTGCATTTACAACAATCTCGTGGCTTTCACTGACCGTGAGATCACCTTTGATTTCAAGGTGTACATCTACGAGTAAATAATCACCTGAACGACGTGTCTTTAAATCATGAACGCCTTGCACGCCCGGTGTTGAAACCAGCATTTGTTTAATCTCTTCTAGCGTTTCTTCATCTGCCCCTCTGTCCATTAAATCTTGCAGAGCTTGATAAGTAAAACGCCATCCCATACGACCGACAAATAGTCCGACAATTAATGCTGCTAATGGGTCAAAAAATTTAAATCCAGCCAAACTTCCGATAATACCAATTGCAACAACTAATGAAGAAGCTGCGTCAGAACGCGCATGCCAAGCATTCGCGACTAACATATTTGAGTCCACTTTTTTTGCAACCGCAAGCATATAGCGAAATAATCCTTCTTTAGCCGCTAATGCAAGTAAAGCCACATATAAAGCAACACTATGAACTTCAGGAATAGTAGATGGATCTAAAATTTTATGAATGGCAGAAAATACCATTCCCAAACCAACAATTAATAAAATAGTTCCAAGAATAAGTGATGCCGCATTTTCATAGCGAAAATGCCCATAAGGGTGATCCGCATCAGGTTGTTTCTGACTACCTTTATTGGCAATTAAAACAACAAAGTCAGCAATAAGATCAGAAAGCGAGTGAATACCATCAGCAATTAAACCTTGAGAGTGTGAGAAAAAGCCCACTGTAATTTGCCAAATGGATAAAACGATATTGACAAAAACACTCACTAACGTACTTTTTTTGGCTGCCTTAAATTTTTCAGACTGATTATTATCAGCCCGAACCAACTCAATATCATCAATGTGATTATGTGTCATAATAATAATCTTATTTGGTTTTAAATAGCCTACTCTATTGCCATAGATAAATAGAGTTCCATAGGTTATTTCAGGTTCCATAACTCATTGGTGAGGATAAAGGACGACTCTGAATAACAATCCAGTTTAGGGACTAAGATTGCTGTCCAGACATCATATTGAGATGTCATTGCCTATTAATATGCCATATTTAAATCTTTCTGTCTCTTATTTTTATCAATAAAATCTTATAGATACAGAACAATAATATAATTGATAATCATTCTTTTATGCATTTTCTATTTTTAATGAGAAAAAAAGAAATTTATTTTTAATACAACATTATTAATGTGCTTTTCTGTCAACAAGTTAAGGTATATAACTTATTTTTCATTATATTGTTAATATTATTTCAGACTGTTTTTAATTTTTAATGCTTAATAATGTAAAGCAGTAAATAATCATTCTCACTCTTATTTAAAACACAGATCACAGCTATTTTTTACTATTAGGCGATAATGGTAAATATTTTAAACTAACGCTAAGTGAGGTTTGTAATGTATAAGAAAATCCTAGTTCCCATTGATATTTTAGAAGATGAACTTTCTCAGGAACTGATCGCTCACATTGAACAAATAGCAAAGGTGGGTAAACCTGAGATCCACTTCCTCACCGTTATTCCTAATGCTGAACTTTTCTTTGGTATCGAATTCGCTGCTATTCCTGAAAAATTCAAAGATTCGTCAGAACGTACTCGTCTTGCTTTTGTTGCGCTACAAGAAATGATTAAAGATGCAAAAATTCCTGATGAGCAGATTATATGTAATGTTGGCGTTGGTAACGCAAAAGATGAAATTTTAGAATATGCTCGCCATATTGATGCTGATTTGATTGCGATTGCGTCACATAGACCTAATGTTTCCTCTTATTTATTAGGCTCAACAGCGTCATCAATTGTACGCCATGCCAAAATGTCAGTTCTAGTTATTCGCTAATATTTAGTTTTAATAACGACAAAGCCCTTTGTCTCAATAACAAAGGGCTTTTTAGTACACTATGGCCTGTCCTAAATAAGGCTAGTCGTTATTTTTTAACTGAATCTTGAGTCGTCTCAGCAGCAGACCAAATACGATATTTCACATCAACATCTTTTGGTGTGTAAACAACAATTGGTAATTTGCTGTTATAACGGATGAAGGCATCTGATCCCATATTTGCCTGTACAAAGGCATCTTTTTTCGTATTGTCAGCACATCCCATCATTGTTGACATTGGGCCATTCAAATCGCCAACAACATAATAGCTATAACCCCAACCTTCTAAATTCTTTTCATCTAGATCCGCACCAAACCACTGATGGTTACAATCTACTTTAAGTTCTTTACCAATAATTAATTCAACTTGGTAATTGCTTTCATTATCTTTTTTCTCTAACTCGATAACATGACGAACTTGATTTTCTTGAGCCTTAGGATAAGGTGCAACTTTATCTAAACTGTCGGTAGCTTGTGCACACGCAGATAAAGACATTGCCGCTACTAAAGATAATATTACTTTGTTCATCACTCTCTCCATATTTACAGCGAACACTTCGCCGTTAACAAAATTAGTCAGATGTTTTTATTGCTCATTATCTGAATACTAATATTTTTAGTGCTTGAATGCTAACATCTTAGTAAATAGTACTATGAGTGGATAATTCTGAATGTTTTAAAAAGAAAAATCACGTTTTTTCATGAAATGTAAATTTGTGATGCTCTACCATGCAGATAGCCAATCTATGATTATACTGAAATAGAGACCCGATTTCTTTTCATAGGAGGTTATATGTTCTCAGATCAACAAGCCCTTGTTTCTCAATTAAGAAATAGTGATCCCCGCTTTGAAGCTCTCTACGATAAACATCATCGACTCGATCAAGAAATTGCAAAACTAGAAGGTCCTAACGGGGCTGGTTATAACGACGAAGTTGCCAAACTAAAAAAAGAAAAACTTTATCTTAAAGATGAAATGCAAAAAATACTTCAACGAAGTGAAAAATAAGGCTCTTTTTAAGCGATGATATAATGTCATCGCTTTTTATGATTAAAAACAAAGATACCTTCTCATAAAGATGCATAATTAATGTATCTTTTATTTTTTAGGGTACTCAATATGTCATCAATACATGGTCATGAAGTTTTGCAAATGATCCTTTCTTCAGAGACTGCATTTACTAAAACATCGCTAATTGATGCTATCCATAAACAATTCGGTAATGACTCACGTTTTCATACGTGCTCAGCTGAAAATATGACAGCGACTGAATTAGTTGATTTCTTAGAAAGGAAAGGTAAATTTATTCCAGCAGAGGGTGGATTTACAACGAGTGAAAAAAAGATTTGTCATCATTGATAGATATACAGTTTTAAAACCCGATTGCCAGCGATTTCCTTTTCTATGTCATTGGCTTTTTATATAAACAAGTAAAAAGCCAATTCATTCTGACAATCGTAATTACTTTATTTGCTAAATTTTTACTGCACTTTATTCATCGTCTGTTTGCAACCAACCATCATCTTCCCAAACACTTTGAATAAGTTCCATTATGTGTTCATGCTTAGTTTCATCTTTTATGCCTGTGACTTGAATCGAGTTCATGCTACTAAAGGCGATACGAAACTGCATATCTGGATATTCTGGAATGATCTTTTTTCTCAGTTCGTGTTCTAAGAGCGGAAATAATGAGTCGGTTATCTTAGATTGTTTATTAAATAAAATTTCCACACGCATTGGTTTCACCATTTAAAGGCAAATAAACTGTATATAAATACAGTATTATATTCTAAGAAAAAAGAAAAGTCTTTTTGACAAAATTTTTTATCATTACGCATTAAATAATATTTTAGCGTCTGTATCGGCTTGATGATAAGATGCATAATAAATGCAACATATTACTAAGAGAGAAAGGTATGTCAGGAAAAAGAATAAATCGTGAGAAAAAAACCATTCAAAAAATGGTTCGCCTTTATGCTCATTCACATCCTGAAGCTGACTCAGATTATTATCAACAATTAATCAATTATTCCTATAACCGATTAGATAAATGTCGTTATGGTGAAGATAAACCGGCGTGTAAACAATGTCCAATTCACTGTTATCAACCCGCCAAACGAGAAACGATGAAACAGATCATGCGCTGGGCAGGGCCTCGAATGTTAATTTATCATCCGATCTTAGCAATACGTCATCTTATTGATGATAAAAAGCCCGTTCCTCCTCTTCCCGAGAAAAAGCGAGCTATTCGTTCGACGGAAAAATAAAATCAGATTTATTCAATCGATATAAAACATGCTCCGCTAAAGGATGTGCTTTATCTAATGCGGGATGAAAGAAATTATCAGACTGGCGCATACCCAATTTTTGCATCACACCTTGAGATGGAAGATTTGAAACTGCGGTAAAAGCAACAACCTCTTCTAATCCCAGCGTTTCAAACGCACATTTAAATACAGCTAAAGCTGCTTCATAGGTATAGCCTTTTCGCCAAAATTTTTGTGCAATCCGCCAACCAATTTCTACGCAGGGATTAAATGGCAAAGACGCGGCTGGAATATTTAATCCAACAAAACCAATAAACTCTTGAGTCTCTTTTAATTCAACTGCCCACATTCCCCATCCGTTTTGTTTAATAAATTTTTCACGGATAGTCTCAACCATATTATCACTTTCTAATTGGGATAAAGTGCAAGGAAAATAGCGCATCACTTCAGGTGAAGAGTTGATTTCAGAAAAAAATGGCGCTTTATCACTCTCACGCCATTCTCTTAGGTGTAGTCTGGGAGTATCTAAATTCATCGTTATTCTCTATTTATATAAAATTAAGACAATAGCGATAAAATAGGATAAGCAACGAACAATGAAAAGAAAAATGGTACTTTATTTTTTATTTTCTTTTAGTTGATTTTCTACTGGAGCAACAACTTTATCTTTATTTGCATTAGAGCTTTCTTTTATTGAAACAACACGTTGTTGAGCAACTGATTTTGCTTGATGTTCAACTTGCTCTGATTGCCCAGTAAAAATACCACCACGCTTAATAGACATACTGCCACAACGGCTAGTACCACGTAACTCACCGTGTTCTAAAATATCTAAATTATTTGCAGCACAGATGCCTTTTACAAAACCATCAATAATAATATCAGGTGCTGTTAATTCACCTTCAACTTGCCCCGCATGCATAACACGAATAACGCCATCTTTGACATTAATATTGCCGGCTACTTTACCCCAAATTTGGATATCGCCTTCAACATTAATATCGCCTTGGAATACCGTTCCTTTTGCAATAATCGTGTATAGTTTTTGCTCTGGCATCGGTTTTTTCTCTTCTGTTATTACTGGTGCAACAGGCTCTGCTGCTTTTGGTGTTTCAGTTTTACGACTAAACATAGCGGCTTTTTTTAACCTCAACGTCATAGAATAAATAATAATGCTAAAAATTAGGATTAAAATAATCAAAAACTCGCCTGCCATTTGATAACGCCAAAAGGCAATTAAGGCGAGAGTCCAAATTATCCATATCCCGCTGAATATCATATTTCGCAGTGTTCGCTTATTCTCCATAATTAGCTATATCCTTACCTCCCTGACAATAAATACACTTATGCATTCATCATTCTAATAAATAGATGGCAAGCATAATGCCAGTAATAAGCCTATTATTACCTTTTAGTTTTTTGATTTGTTCCTTGAGCGAAATACGATTTAATTAAATTAAGAGGTAGAATCACTATTTTAATAATTTACGCTTAATGTGAATAAATAGTGATGATTATCAGTCTTTTTAGATAAATATTTTTCATTGAAAATTAACATCTTATACCTAAATCCACATCTTTATAAAATTTCATTCAAAAAAATTCAGCATCTGGAATTTAATCCATCCGAGTTTTAATAAAAAAATACGAGGCCTTCATCACGGTAATAATAAAAATGAAAGGTAAAAAAATAAAACAAACAGATAGATGATATATCTTTTGTGTACTATTTTTTTGATTTTATGATTTATAACATTATTTCATAATATAGAAAAATAATGTTATCATAACTAAGGTTAATGTAACCCAAGTTACTAACTTTCTTTTTCAATTTTAATCTTCTTTATATTTATATTTTACACTTAATTCTTTTAATATTTACATAACAATTAATTTTCATATTTATCACGAATTGGTATTTATAATAAATTTTGCATTTTAAATACATTTATTGTTTTTTTACACTGTAAAGAAAGAAGTAAAAGCAACCAATTGTAATATATGGGTTTTACTCACCTCATCATAAAGCGTAAATTATTAATTACATTAATACTCATACTATTACTGAACATATCACAGAAAAAACTTATTCGTATTCAATTTCTTTTTGCAATTTATAAGGAATGTCTTTAAATTAACAAATAGACTTATCTTAAATTTGCAAAACAAAGTGTAATGCCTAATATCTAAAAAAAAACCACATCAAATTAAAGAAAATAGTCTCTTTTTTATTTTTAATAACACTCAATAATAAAGAAGTGTTTTTATAAATATTCTGATATTTACTTTTATAAAAATACAGTGATACTTATATAATAATTTTGGGCGAAACATGAATACAATACAGTGTGACAAAACCGAGCGATCTAATTGTGCAATTCAAAAAAGATCTTATTTTTATCCACAATATCAAATACTAGAAAATGAACAAAAAGCGATCTTTCTTATCCGAAAGAATGCACTTACATTACAAAATTGTACTGACACAGTGATAACTAATGAAAACCAAGTTCTTTTTCTACAACAAGGTAGCTATACCATAAAAACACAAGGTGCAGAGCCTACCGATGTTATTTATATTCCCCTTTCTGATGACTTCTTAAGAGATTTCATGTCTAAGTACAATGATATCTTGTGTCAAATAGAAAGGGATGAAGAATTTTCCAGTGCCTTTATTTGTTTTCAAAACTCGCCTCTTATTCAATTTTGTAGTAATGGCTTTGAGTATCTTACTGTTCAATCTTGCCCTGAAACCTTTACACAATTACGTATTGAAGAGCTTTTAATTCTATTACTTTCAACTGAACAAGGTTCTGACTTAATGGCGTTATTACGCCAACTTAGCCATCGTCAAGTTGATCGCTTAAAGATTTTTATGGAAAAAAATCATTTAAAAAATTGGAAGCTCAAACAATTTGCTCGTGAATTTGGAATGGGATTAACTACGTTTAAAGAGCTTTTCAATCATGTTTATGGCACTTCACCAAGAACATGGATCTGTGAAAGACGAATTATTTACGCGCATCAACTGCTACTCACTACTGAAATGAGTATCGTTGACATTTCAATGGAGTCTGGCTTTTCAAGTCAATCTTACTTTACACAAAGCTACCACCGTCGTTTTAATATGACACCAAGTAAAGCGAGAAATATCAGATCAAAATTATAAAAAATCCGACCGAATATCATAATATCTAAAAGCCATTCATAGTTAGAATACTTGAAATTTGTTCTTATGAGTGAGTTGTATATCGTGATAAAAGAAAATATATATAGCACCAAAGCCCATTATTATGACCATTTAACCTTACTAAAAAAAATAATGGCACCCAACAATGAAAAAACTGTAGATGACTTGTTTGATCTACAGTTTTCTTTCCGTTCTAATGAAAGTATTACTACTGCATGTGATGTTAATGAACAACAAATAAAAATACTGTCTCGGGTTTTATGCCGTGAAAGCTTAGACAGTTTATTACAATCCACCTGGTTTTTACGAAAAAAATACTGCTTTGTTGTGATATCTAAAGAAGAAATACGTGATGTTATTGGTTTCGCACATTCGTTTCATACAGAACAGTCACATTCCACAATAACACCCGCAGATTGGGATAAATCATTAAAAGCAACGGTCAATATCAATGAGCATATGCGCTTAATTCAAGCCGTAATAAAGCCACTTTTTATTTGGTGGGCTCAACATATTACTCCTCAGCTTTTCACGCTTTATGACACAAAAAGAGAGCTTGAGCTTCAAATTAAGCAGTGTGAAAATATTAAGTCATTTGAAGGAAAACAACTATCAAATAAAAGTGATTCTTTTTTATCTTTAGATGATATCAATATTAAACTTAATGCGGATAAAGTCAGACTAATTGTTATTGATGATTTATTACAGAAAGATATCCAATTACTTCTCGATAATTGGAAAAATGAACCTATCTTTAATGTTGAAATTAGTAATACTTTAGATTACATCCAAAAAATAACACCAAATTCTGAATTAATAAAACCATTATGGAAGATTTTAAATAGCATTCCAGAACATCCTGAAAACTGTCAAAAATTAAAAGATTGGCTGCTAGAAAGAGAGCTTTGCTTGAAGAACGATGAATTTTTATGGCGATAATAAAATTTCAGCTCTTCTCTAAATAAAAAGAGAAGAGCTGATGTTAACTTTTAATTATTCTATTTAATATCTAAGATCTCAATTGTCACAATAGACATAGATTCTGGTGGTACTTGTCCTGGCACACCATTTTTTCCATAACCGCCACCGGGTTTTATATAAATTTTGGCTTTACCATTGATACCAGCTTTTGCAATAAAGGTATTCAGTGGTAACGGCAATTGTCGGTAAGGTAAAATAAGTGGCTTAGCTTTATCATAATTAAGAGTTACAGTACCATCAGTCAACTCTTCATGCATTGTAAATACAACCGTTTTACCTGCAATTGAAGGCTCAGGTTTACCCTGCTTTAATATTTTAAAGTAGGTATTATCGTCATATTGTACGTAATTCTGTTTTTGGATCTCAGCTAAAATAGATTTATTGCGCTGGGCATTATCTTTTCCAATAATCGAATAAGCATAAGCAAGTTGCCCTGCGATCATTTGCCCTTCACCAGCCATTTTCTCCAGCTGCTCTTTTAGCGTTTTATTTTCTTTTAAGATATTACTAGTGTCTGTATTAACTTTCGCTAATTCAGCATCTTTTGCTTTAATTTGCTCATTTAATTTAGCAATAGATTCTGTTTGTTGTTGCTTTAACGTGCTAACTTGCTGTGCATTTTCTGTATTTTGTTTTTCTAATTGTACTTTTGCTTCAGCTAATTGAGCACTCAATTTATCCGTTGTATTTTGCTTTTCAGTGAGTTGTTTTTCTAACAATGCTAACGTTTTCTCACTTTCTTTTTTGCTCGTGGTGACTTGAGCTAATGCGATATTATTTTCTTTAAATTGTGTATCTAATGTTTGATATTTATTCGATAGCTCACTTTGCGCTTTCTCTAACTTAGCTATCAGATTATTTTTATCAGCAATTAAATTATCAACGGCTTTTTCACCAGCTGATAAACTCTTCTTCAAGTCAGCTAGTTCCGTGACCTTGTTATCTAACTGTGCTTTTAATTCTGGGATCGCTTTTAATTTTTCATCTACTTGCTCTTTTTGCTGTTGAACAGCTAAAAGCGATTTATTAAGTTGAGATTGTTCCTGATTACTTTTTTCAACTTGTGTTTTCAGTTGTGCTATTTCTTTGCGCTGATCCTCAACAAGTTTGCTATTAGCATCTTGCTGCTTTTCTGCTTCCGCAACTTTTAATGCAAGCTCTTTAGATAAATCTTCACGTTCTGATGTGATCTTCAATAATGTGCTTTGTAATTTATCTATCTCTTTTTTCGCAGAGTCATCTTTTAGCAATAGTTGAGCCTGTGCAAATTGAGCCTGCACATCTTCTTTATCTTTCTTTATTGCTGCTAATTGAGTTTGTACATCTGAAAGTTGTTTAGTTAATTTTTCTTGCTCAGTCGTTATTGTTGATAACGAATTTTCTAATGTTGCTATCTCTTTATTTTTAGCAGTTTCTAATTTAGCTAACTCTTGCTCTTTTTGCTTACTGTTACCACTTAGTAATTGCTGAGATTCGATATACTGAGCCTGTATAACTTCTTTTTCTTGTTCAATTTTCGCAAGTAGTGTCTGTTTTTCATTCAATTGACTAATTAACTTCTCTTGCTCTACTTTTATGCTCTCAAGTGAACTTTGTAATTTATCAATCTCTTTTTTAGCACTATCATCTTTTAATAGAGCCTGAGCCTGTTGATACTGAGACTGTAATTGCTCTTTTTCTTGCTCAAGCTGAGTATATTTCGCCTCTAAGGTTTTAAGTATTCCCGCTTGTTTCTCAAAATCTTGTTGCTGTTTTGCTAACTCTGTATTTTTTACTGTTGTTGCCTGTAATACATTCTCTTTTTCGGCTAGTTGCTTAACTAACAAGTCACGTTCTTTTTTTATTGTTTCTAAATCATTTTGTAGCTTAGCAACAGCCTGTTTTAACGTGTCATCAGTAAGTAAGGTATTCGCCGTAGCTAATTTTTCTTCTGTTTCAGCCAGCGTTAATTCGAGTTGTTTAATTTGGCTATTTGCATTTTGAAGTTTTTCTAAATGCTCTTTTGTTATAGCTGCCTGCTCTGTGTATTTTTGATACAGAGTTTGGTATTTACTTCTCGTATCTGCTAAACGATTTAATAGCTCTTTATTAAAAAGAGGTTGTTTATGATCAAGTACAGAGCGATTGAACTGATATGCAAAGTGGAAAGGGATCGCCGTAACAGAATAAAACGTTCCTGGGATAATATCTAACAAGAAATTGTCATTACGTTGAGGCTTTGCATAACTCTCTTTTGAATACAGAGCTAATGGGTTATAAACCGTTGCATTATTTCTGTAGCTATAACGATTAAGATCCTCTGGTGTAAATTGCGGTTTAATCGGAATAAATGAAAGCAATGGGGTTAAATAGCGGGTGTAGTCGCTCTTTAATTTCGAATAATCAGCAGGTAACACAGGGCAATTTTCTGCCAGCGTGATATCAGGAGTCTTAACAGGTTCGACTGCCTGATTATCTGTTTTAGCTGGCGTAGAAGGTTTAACCCGTTGCTCTGGTTTTGTTTGTTGAGTCGCTGTGGTGCGGTTTACTCCACGAGTAGCCTGACCGGTTCTCGTTGACGATGAAATTGTAGCAGATGTTTTAGGCTCAATTTTAATTGGCTCTTGCGTTTCAAAATAACGGTCAAAATCTTCAATAACAGAATTAAACTCATTATTGGCAAACGATAGTGTTGGAAACAGCATAAAAGCGAGACAAACACTCTGCTTTAATTTCATAGTAATTATTCACCTAATTTTTTTAATGTCGAATTAACTGACATAATCGACAAATAGCGAACTTTTGCACATAAAACTTCTGTTTTTGATTCAATACTCATTTTTAATAAATCTAAACTATCTTTACTTGCTGTACCTTGAACACTACGGTACATCGCATTGATTTCGCTAATTTCTTTAAATGAGCTCATCATAGATTGATAATCAGATGGAGAAAAAGTTTTCAAAGAATCAAGTTGTTTGATACAAGCACTTTGCGGTGCTAGTCCCAATTTTCTTGCATCTACACCACTATCAGCAGGCTCTGCAGCTGGTGTCATAGAAAGCGGTTGTGCAACAGCTACTGGTTGAGTAGTTGCTACAGGCTGTGTGATTTGTGCTGGCGCTGGCGCTGGCGTTTCAATTGGACGAGTGTGATCAGTCCACGCACACCCTGATAGGGCGAGGACGCTGGTTGCCATAAATACAGCAAGGACATTCTTTTTATTTTGTAATAAGGACATCATTTTTCCTTAATTCCGATCAGACTTAAATAAGAGCATATGAGTTGTCGCATTTTAAGCCATTTTATTATAATTTTCTATTACCTACTGCATACTAAATAAATAGGCTAACACCCTTGGTTGCAATGAGTGTTCCTATCATTTCATTTATTTTTTCTTAAAATACTACTTACATCACACTAAATACATCAAATCTTGAATATCGGATTTATTTAGTAAAAATGTTGTCATATAAACTGATCGTTTTTTATATTGATGAAATAATACCAGATAATAATAAAAATAATAATACTAATTTTATCATTTATTTACGTAATTTACGTGTAAAAAATACTCTTATATTTTGTTGCTGTTTTTTAATACCGAGATAAAATCAAAAAATGAATATCTAATATAGGCTTTGATATTCATTTTATCCTTCAAAATAGGAGAACTAAGATGAGTCATTTTAAAATTGGTATCGTTGTCGGTAGTTTAAGAAAAGATTCGTTTAATAAACAAACAGCACATGCCTTAATTAAGCTATTTCCTCAAGAATTTACCTGTCAGTTTATCGATATTAGTACTCTTCCTCTCTATAACCAAGACGATGACAGTCATACCCCCTCTTCTGTTGTAGATTTCAAACAACAAATAAAAGCGTGTCAAGGCATCATCTTTATCACCCCAGAATATAATCGTTCAATACCTGGGGCACTTAAAAATGCTATTGACCAAGCTTCTCGCCCTTATGGAACGAATGCTTGGGATAAAATTCCAGCAGGTATTATTGGGGTTTCAACGGGTAATATTAGTACAGCAATAGCTCAACAACATTTACGTAATTCGTTAGCCTTCTTGAATATGCCGACCCTAAATCAACCAGAATGTTATCTAAAATGGTATGACGGAATGGTTGAGAATGGACAGTTTTCAGAGAAAACAGCAACTTTTATGCAAAACTGGGTTGATGCCTACGTTGCTTTTGTTAAGCAAAATAACCAATAATCAAACAAACTAAAAAGAGCTTCATGTAAAAAACATAAGCTCTTTTTCTTTTTTATCATCAAGGTTAATGTAATTTATTTGGTTATAATATCTCTACTAAAAAATAAAAGTTTTGGTATTTCATAGGTAAAAAGTAACACTATTCTTGTTCACTTCCTATTAAACAACAAAAGACAAAAATAGATTATCTTTAAAAGATATGTTTTTTATTATCACTATTAAGAATTGTTTATTATATAATCAAAAATAAAGGAATTTAAATAGAACTAGACCCGAGATCAATTTTAATCATTTATCTTATTCGCCCTAAAGTCAGAGAATATCAATAAGGCTTCAACTTACTGCCACATATAAAATTTATAATTTGATAATTATTTTTAATAATTTATATTAGGCTAGAACATTAGCCATAATGTGCGATACATCTCTAAATAATATGCTTCTATAATTGTGATAAACAAAAAAATTACCTATATTACTCATCCATTAAATACTGGCAGGTAAATCATGGATAAAAATTTAAAAGAAATTGAATGCGAAATTGCTGCTCTAAAAATTGTTATCAAATCTTTACTTTCCACGCTAAGTGATAAACAACGAAGGGATATGTTAGGCAATATATCTATAGTGCTTGAGGATACATCAAACAAATACCCTCAGCTCAATGAAGTTATTAACTTAACTGAGCAATATGTAAAGAAACTTACTCAAGCCTAATGAAAACGATATTTGCTATTGCTATTAAATTTATACCCTAATTTTATAGGGTGCTAATAGCATCCTATTGATTATTTTATATAGGATATACCGTGATTACCCCTTCATTAATACAACACTAAGTTAAATTTACTGAGTGTCTATTTCACACATCTAAAATATCCTCATATTTACTGTTCTAATGAAAAAATACGATAAAATCGTATATTTTTTTATCAATTTAATTTTTTCTTGGATTTATTTAAACAATTAATTAATATGAAAAATAATTTATCACACAGCAATAAATTGTCGTTTCTTTGAGGATCTTATGGAAAAAAAAGTTGTCAATATAGAGTATGAAATTGCAGCAGTAAAAGTAGTTTTGAAAGCCTTATTATTGACTTTGACAGATAAACAAAAAGAAATAGTGATCCAAGATATAAATAAGACCGTCAATGATGCTTATATCGATCATCCTCAATACCAAGATGTTATAAGCAAGACAGAACAATATATAAAAAAAATAATCTAAGCATAAGGCAATATTCTTCATCACCCTCTCTTTATTATTATTTATATTAGAGAGGATTTATATCTACATCTTTAAAAAATCAAATCGCCTCAAGCTTTAACATAATCACTGATTGATTGATTATGAAACTTAAAATAGAACGTATTTTTTGATTGATTGAGTATAAACCAAATAATATTATTATTTATAGATCGTTTAATTTGGATAATAATTTTCTGTTTCACATGATAAAAATAATAAAACATGGCGACTTAAATACTCAATCAATGAGCAAGTTAAGCCCATTGATACTGTTAAATAAAAGCAAGAATAATAAGAATGTAACCTTTATATTTATAATATTTTTGCGCCTAACGAGTAAAAACTTACCACATTAGACACATATTTTATAAATTTTTTCTATATCAACGATGAGCTAGATTGAATTTTTGTACCGATTGCTGTAATTCTTCGGTTTGTCTTTCTAATGAAATGGCTGCTGCTGAAACTTGTTCAACTAAAGAGGCATTCTGTTGTGTTACGCCATCCATTTGAGTAATAGCCACACTCACTTGACCAATACCTTTACTTTGCTCTTCAGATGCAATAGTGATTTCTTTCATTATTGACGTTACCTGTTTAACTCCCGTCAAAATGTCTTCCATTGTTTTTTCCATATCGCTGACTAAGCTAGCCCCTTTTCTTACTCGCGTAGTGGAGTCAGCAATAAGTACTTCAATCTCTTTAGCCGCTTTGGCACTATCTCCTGCTAAATTACGCACTTCATTGGCGACGACCATAAATCCTCGTCCATGAGATCCAGCTCTTGCTGCTTCTACTGATGCATTTAAAGCAAGTATATTCGTTTGAAACGCAATGTTATTAATAACATTGATGATATCTGCAATTTTACTTGAGCTATCAGAGATCCCATCCATTGTTGTTACAACAGATTCAGCTAATTCATTGCCTTTTTCAACGGTCACTGATGCAACTTCAGCCAATTCTCTCGCCTGATAAGCGTGCTCCATGTTTTGATTAACGGCAGCTGTTATCTCTTCCATACTTGCGGCAGTTTGCTCTAATGCCGTTGCTTGCTCTTCTGTACGAGAAGCCAAATCGTTATTCCCTTTGGCAATTTCAGATGCACCACGATAAATACTTTCACTTCCCATTCGGATTGTACTTACCGCTTCATGTAAACTATTTTGCATATCATTTAATAACGGTATTAATCGCCCAGCACAGTTATTACCAAAAGGCTCAAGGGACTGACTCAGATCGCCTTCTGTAATTTTCACAAAATGTTGGCGAATACTTTCAAGTGGTTTTTGTAACATTGTCACTAAATAACGGTCAGTGAGGATCAGAATAACTCCCCCTAAAATGGCACTAATAATAATAACAATTTGTGTCACTTCAATAAGCTCATCCACTTCTTCAATAGTGCTATCAATTTTTATATTTGCAGCATTATTAAAGTTTTCACTCACATTACCTAATTCACGACTCAATGCAGGTGTCACATTTTTTGCATGATGTTCATATTGCTCAATGGTGCCATTGAGCGCTAATTCCATTTGTTTTTTTACTCCTTGCTCAAAAAGCGCTTGCCATACATCCATTAGCTCTTTTGATACTTTTGCATCCATCGCCCCTGGAGAAACAGATTTCATATACGTAATCTGCTTTTCCATATTTTCCATCGCCAGTCGTGCTTGTGTAAAATCGACTTCTTTGCCTTTTGCTTTCTCCTCAACGAGACGATTTAATCGAGAAGTGAATCGAAAGTACTGATCATTTCCCTGACTGAGTGCAGCCATTTGTTTTATTATTTGATTATCAGATTGATTGCCTTCAGATATTTGTGATAGTGACCATGCGCTATAAAGACTGACACCGCCAAATAACACACATAATGTCCCCAGAATGATTATCATCATCAGACGAATAGTAATGTTACGAAGTTTCTGCATCGAATTTCTCAACTAACAAGATAAAGTAAGCCCAATAGGGCGTAATGTACTCTTATCGACACTTTTTCAATTTATTTTAATTTTTTACTAAAGTTTTTTATAAATTGGTTTTTAATTTTCTATACATAAAAAGAGTTAGGTGAAAGAAGCAAAAATGTTACTTATGTATCATTTTTTACAATCTTAAATAAAAAATAAAAAAATCATTTAAAATCATAATGTTGATATAATGATTGCGATAAAAATAAATAAGGATAGTTAAAGAAAGAATATTTGAAGAGAAAATAAATTTTAAGGTGTTCTTAATCTTTTAAACCAAGTTATTTATACACATAAGAGGTGACTTAATGGCACTCAACCCCTTTGATTTATTAAAAAATTCTTATTAAAAAATATGCAAGAAATGCGAAATAACAGCTAAATAGAACTATTTTGTGATTAATGAATCACATTTATAGGATGGGATGGATATACATAAGGCGATACGAACTAACTCGCCTATTGATATAAACCAAATTAAATGGTTCTATTTTTATCTGCAAATAATCTGAAGCGCTGAAAACTAATATCGTCAAAACAAACTTCCCCATCAGGTTTAAATCCATAACGAGAAACTGTTTTTGTTACTTTTCTTGAGTGAGGAAGCAAAATTGTGATGCTTTCAATATTCATTTCATCAAATGCTCTACGAATAATTTCAGCATAAATTATTTTACCTACTCCCCAATAATTGGGATGAAGAACTAATGCAAGATCAGCATCATCTCCTTCTTTTTGAAGTCCCCCCCATCCCGCAAACACACCGTCAATAACAAATGCCCAAGGACCATACCCATTATCATCCCATTGAGAGTCTTTATCTTTTGCCCATAAAATACTTTTTTCGATATCAAAATTAGGGCTGCCCAAAGGCATTTGTCGTAAAACCGCAGGATGATTATTGAGTTCTACAATATGTGAGGGTTCTATCTGTGAGAGTTTTTTGAACTCTAAATGCATATAATTTCCTAAATACATAATATGTTAAATGTGAATGCCAATATACTAAGGTTATGCTTATTAAAACTCACTAAATCATATCATCTTATTATATTTTTAATCCTACCTCTAAAAATAAACCCATGTAAATCAATTTACTGTATAGACTAAATGGCATAAAAAATGCTAAGTAGTGAATTATATAAACTTCCAAAGCAGTCACAAATTTTGAAGATGATGAGTTAATAAACTAGTTGATTTACAATAAGTTGAGAGATTAGAGATGAGTTTGCGGTTTGTTTGGAGCGGGCGAAGGGAATCGAACCCTCGTATAGAGCTTGGGAAGCTCTCGTTCTACCATTGAACTACGCCCGCAATTGATTTTTCTGATTATACGCTTCCCTAATTGAACGACAATCCCCCTTCTTATTCAAATGATTATTTAATCATCGCAAAAAAGATAACCAATTGTTTTTAAAAACAAAAAAAGCCACCTTTCGGTGGCCTTATAACTATATTGTTCTTCATTAATGCTATTGTTAAATTAAGGATTTATTTAAAATAACAATTATTTATTAGGGCGCATTGCTGGGAATAAAATAACATCACGAATGGTATGGCTGTCAGTAAATAACATCACCATACGGTCAATACCAATACCTAAACCCGCTGTTGGTGGTAAGCCGTGTTCTAATGCCGTGATGTAGTCATGGTCAAAGAACATCGCTTCTGCATCACCCGCTTCTTTTTGGCGAACTTGATCTTCAAAACGCTCTGCTTGGTCTTGTGCATCATTAAGTTCTGAGAAGCCATTACCAATTTCACGACCACCAATAAAGAATTCAAAGCGGTCAGTGATAAATGGATTATCATCGTTACGACGAGCCAGTGGAGAAACTTCTGCTGGGTATTCAATGATGAAAGTTGGTTGAATTAAGTGGCTTTCTGCAACTTCTTCAAAAATTTCACATTGAACACGACCTAAGCCCCAGCTTTTCTCAATCTTAATACCAATAGACTGAGCAATAGCGACTGCTTTATCCATATCATCAAGATCAGCCATTACGGTTTCTGGACGATATTTGCAGATAGCTTCTTTCATGGTTAATTTGGCAAATGGCTTACCAAAATCAAACTCTTGATCACCATATTTTACTAATGAAGAGCCCAGTACATTTTCAGTTAATGTACGGAATAATTCTTCAGTTAATTCAATCAGGTCACGATAATCTGCATACGCCATATAGAGTTCCATCATAGTGAACTCTGGGTTATGACGTGGTGATACACCTTCGTTACGGAAGTTACGGTTAATTTCGAATACGCGATCGAAACCACCAACAACTAAACGTTTTAAATATAACTCAGGTGCAATACGCAGATACATATCGATATCTAACGCATTATGGTGAGTAATAAACGGACGCGCACTTGCTCCACCAGGGATAGTTTGCATCATCGGCGTTTCAACTTCCATAAAACCTTTGTTCACCATAAATTGACGGATACCCGCCATAACTTGTGAACGAATTTGGAAAGTTTTGCGCGACTCTTCGTTAGAAATCAGATCTAAATAACGCTGACGATAACGCATTTCTTGGTCAGCTAAACCGTGGAATTTATCTGGTAACGGGCGCAGTGCTTTAGTTAATAAACGCACTTCTGTACAGTGAACACTTAATTCACCTGTTTTCGTTTTGAAAACACGGCCGCGAGCACCTAAGATATCGCCCAGATCCCATTTTTTAAATTGCTCGTTATAGATACCTTCTGGTAAATCATCACGAGAAACATAAAGTTGAATACGGCCACCCATGTCTTGCAATGTAGCGAAAGATGCCTTGCCCATAATACGGCGAGTCATCATACGACCTGCAATAGAAACTTCCACATTCGCTGCTTCTAACTCTTCTGCACTCATTGCATCATACTTTTGATGTAATTCGTCAGACAGAGCGTCTCTGCGGAAATCATTTGGGAATGCGTTACCATTATCGCGTAAAGCGGATAATTTTTCGCGGCGTGTTTGCAGTTCGTTATTTAAATCAGGTGCCTGCTCCGCACCTTGTTGCTGTTGCGACATGTTTTTCCTCACAGGCCCGCTTTTAAGCTAGCTTCAATAAATTTATCAAGATCACCGTCTAATACTGCTTGTGTATTACGCGTTTCCACACCAGTACGTAAATCTTTAATACGTGAATCATCAAGAACATAAGAACGAATTTGACTACCCCAGCCAATATCGGACTTGTTATCTTCCATTACTTGCTTGTCTGCATTTTTCTTCTGCATTTCCAGCTCGTATAATTTCGCTTTCATCTGCTTCATTGCCTGATCTTTGTTCTTATGCTGAGAGCGATCGTTTTGGCATTGAGTGACAAGACCTGTTGGAACGTGGGTAATACGCACCGCAGATTCTGTTTTGTTAACGTGCTGTCCACCCGCACCTGAAGCACGATAAACGTCAATACGTAAATCCGCTGGGTTGATTTCAATATCAATATTGTCATCAACTTCAGGATAAATAAAGGCAGAGCTAAATGAGGTATGGCGACGGCCACCTGAGTCAAATGGGCTTTTACGAACTAAGCGATGAACACCTGTTTCTGTACGTAACCAACCATAAGCGTACTCACCAATAATTTTGATTGTCGCTGATTTTAATCCTGCAACATCACCGTCAGATTCTTCAATAATTTCTGTTTTAAAGCCTCTTGATTCAGCCCAACGTAAATACATGCGCATCAGCATACTTGCCCAATCTTGCGCTTCTGTACCACCAGAGCCTGCTTGTAAATCAAGGTAGCAATCCGCACTGTCATATTCACCAGAGAACATGCGACGGAATTCTAATTGCTCAAGCTTTTTATTTAATACATCTAATTCAGCAATAGCTTCGTTAAATGTTTCTTCGTCATCAGCTTCAACTGCTAATTCAAGTAAACCAGAAACATCTTCTAGTCCTTGATCTAACTGGTCGATTGTTTCTACGATAGCCTCAAGAGATGAACGCTCTTTCCCTAATGCTTGTGCCCTTTCTGGCTCATTCCATACATCAGGTTGTTCTAATTCAGCGTTAACTTCTTCTAAACGCTCTTTCTTGGCATCATAGTCAAAGATACCCCCTGAGAACATTTGTTCTTTCAGAGACTTCTTCTATTTGGTGTTTTACGGGGTTGATTTCAAACATACTTTTTCGTCTTTATGTTGTTTTCAAAAACAATTGGAATAAATTTTGAACCGCATATTGTAACGGATATATCAGCGGGTTTATAGCATTTATATACAATTGTCTATCAGATAGTTATTGCCATAACAACGTTACCCTTTATATCACGATAAATGATTTAATTATTCGTGTTAACAAGGCCAAATGTGCTCAACAAGCAGTTGCGCATTACGCTGCCCTCTAAACTCATTTACATCCAATCGATAGGCTAATTCAACCGTTTTAATACTATTATCAGGCCACATATTGATATCAACATTGAATGCAATCGCATCAATCATTAGATGGCTATTTACAGGCTGAAGCATCATTTTTAAATGTTTACTGCCCACAATACGTTGTTGTAACAGCGTAAATTTACCGTCAAATAGAGGTTCAGGAAACGCCTGTCCCCAAGGCCCGGCTTCTCTGAGCATTTCGGCGATAGGTAGAGATAATTGATTTTCGCTCAACTCACCATCCGATAAAATTACGCCTTGCAACTGTTCATCAGAAACCAACTCCGCCATTAAAGACGAAAAATGACGCTGAAACAGCGGGAATTTATCTTCTTCAAGTGAAAGCCCTGCCGCCATTGCATGCCCGCCAAATTTCACCATCAACCCCGGATTTAACGTATTTAATCGTTCTAAAGCATCTCGAAGATGTACACCGCTAATTGAGCGACCAGAGCCTTTTAACAGACCATCACCGCTAGGTGCAAAAGCAATAACAGGACGATGCAATTTTTCTTTAATACGAGAAGCTAAAATACCCACAACACCTTGATGCCATTCAGGATGATAGATCGCTAAACCATTCGGTAAATCATGTTGTGTTCCCATAAATTGACGGAAAATGGTTGAAGCTTCTTCTTGCATACCTGCTTCAATTTCACGTCGGGTTTGATTTAATCCATCAAGTTCATTAGCAATCTCACGCGCAGAGCCAATATTGTCGGTTAAAAGTAAAGCAACGCCCACAGACATATCATCAAGACGTCCGGCTGCGTTTAAGCGAGGGCCTAAAGAGAAACCTAAGTCACTACTGACCAATTGAGCGAGTTCTTTTCGAGAGACTTCTGTTAGTGCTTTTATTCCGACACAACAACGACCCGCTCTAATTCGGCGTAATCCTTCATAAACAAAAATACGGTTATTTTCATCAAGAGGAACAACGTCTGCCACTGTGCCTAGTGCAACTAAATCAAGAAAATCAGCCATATTAGGACGAGCTAAGTTTTGTTGCTCGAACCAACCTTGTTTTTCTAATTCAGCTCTTAATGCCGTCATTAAATAAAAAGTAACACCAACACCCGCTAATGATTTAGATAAAAAAGAGCAATCTGTCAGGTTAGGATTAATAATCGCATCAGCAGCAGGTAAGGTTTGTCCGGGTAAATGGTGATCCGTAACAAGGACACGAATACCATATTCATGAGCTGTATCCACACCTTCAAAAGAGGAAATTCCATTATCAACGGTGATAATGAGATCAACCCCTTTTTTAGCAACGTCATGAACAACTTGAGGGCTTAAACCATAACCATCATCAAAGCGATTAGGAATATGATAGCTAACTTGCTTAAATCCCATTTGGCGTAATGCTTTAATCGCAAGTGCGGTACTTGTTGCGCCATCAGCATCAAAATCACCAACAATAACAATGCGAGATTGTTGCTGTAACGCCTCAATCAGTAATGAAATTGCCGTTTCTATTCCTGTTAATGCTTGATAATGAAGTAAGCCTTTTAACGATCGTTCTAGTTGAACTTCAGATGTTATTCCACGATTAGCATAAATTTGTCGTAATAAGGGATCTAAGTTATCCGGTAATTGAGTTGCCTGTGCAATTCGACGACGCAGTGTCGGTTCAATAGTGACCATAAAACGTAATTACTTCTCTTTTTTATCTAATAATTCAACAAGGTTTTGAGCAGAAATATATCCACCGTAAATACTGGCATTAGGTAATACAATAGCAGGAGTGCCCTGAATACCCATCATGGTGCCTAATTTAAAGTGCTCATTGATATTGATTTTTGCACATTCATCAATGGGGATAATTTTGTCACCTTTAAATGCACTGTCTAATGATTTATTAGGAAAACCACTACACCACACAGCATTCATTTCTTTACTCACAATATTATTGCCAACACCGTTACGAGGAAATGCCAAATAACGCACTGTTACACCCTGTTTATTCAGTTCAGGCACTTCTTGGTGAAGTTTTTGACAATAAGGGCAGCTGATATCGGTAAAAATGGTGATCATATGGCGCTCATTACGCGCTTTATAAACAATCATTTCATTTTTAAGTGAGTCTACTTTTTTCATAATAACTTGATTAGCGATACTAACTGGCTCACCACTACTAATGTTATAAATAGGCCCTGCAGTCAGATATTTACTATCATCTGTAATATAAAAAATGCCTTTATCTGATAACACTGCATTTAATCCAACAATCGGCGTTGGTTGAATACTCTCTGCTTTAATCTGCATTTTAGCCAATTGCGCTTCAATAGAAGCATTGTCAGCAAGCACTGGCATTGACACCATACTTAATAATATTGGCAACCAGAATAATTTCTTTTTCATTTGAATTCCTATTTAACGCCGGCTATTTAGCGGCTATCCCCTTGGGTGATGTTGCTGATGAAGCGCTTTCAAGCGCTCTGTTGCAACATGGGTATAAATCTGTGTTGTAGAGAGGTCACTGTGCCCCAATAACATCTGTACAACACGCAAGTCTGCTCCATGATTTAAGAGATGTGTTGCAAATGCATGACGCAACACATGGGGTGATAGTTTTTCAGTGTCTATTCCTGCTATCACGGCATAATGTTTTATCCGATGCCAAAACGTTTGTCGTGTCATTTTTTGCCCTCTTAAGCTAGGAAAAACAACATCGTCCGTTTTGCCTTGCATTAAAGTGGGTCTTCCATATTGCAGATATTGCTCTAGCCAGTAAATAGCTTCTTCACCTAAAGGAACTAATCGTTCTTTATCGCCCTTACCAATAACGCGTAGCACGCCTTGTCGTAAACTAATATCAGAGAGAGATAATCCCACTAATTCAGAAACACGAAGCCCACACGCATAAAGGACTTCAAGCATCGCTTTATCACGTAATTCAAGTGGTTCATCAATACAAGGAGCATTGAGTAGATCATCAACTTGTCGTTCACTTAAATCTTTTGGTAAACGTTTGGGAAGCTTAGGGGTTGAAAGCAATGCACTAGGATCGTCTAAACGTAATTTTTCACGATATAAATATTGGAATAACCGACGCATTGTACTGAGTAACCGGGCTGCACTGCTGGCTTTATAACCTTCATCTAAACGCGTTGCGAGAAAAGATTGTAAATCCAAGGTAGTAACCGATAACCAATCTAATTGGTGATGTGCAAGCCATTGCCCTAATGCTTGTAAATCTAAACGATAAGAGCTGAGTGTATTAGCAGATAAGCCTTGCTCTAACCAAATATTGTCGAGAAATTGTTCAATGATAATATCAGTATCTTCATTGGTATGAGTTGCCTTTTTTGTCGATAATTTGGTTTGTGACACAGTCTTGCTCTCCCTCTCTTTAGCTTATCGCCTTTACATTATGCCTTATAAAAAAAATTTTCTGGTACAATAGTGACCTTTATTGGCAAAAATATCCTAAAAACCTTTATGAAAATTGGTCTATTTTACGGTTCTAGCACCTGTTACACCGAAATGGCAGCAGAAAAAATTCGTGATATTCTCGGTGAAGAGTTTGTTGATCTTCATAATGTTCAAGAGTGTGATATCACGCTTATGGAACAATATGACATCCTTATTTTAGGTATTCCAACTTGGGATTTTGGTGAGATCCAAGAAGATTGGCTCAATATTTGGGATACATTGCCAACATTAAATTTAAAAAATAAGCTTATTGCAATGTATGGAATGGGCGATCAAGTTGATTACAGCGAATGGTTTCTTGATGCACTTGGTATGCTTTATCATCATTTATTACCAAGTGGTGTTAAGTTTATTGGATTCTGGCCTGTTGATGGGTATGAATTTGTCAGCCCAAAACCTTTATCAGATGATGGTAAGCATTTTGTTGGTCTTGCATTAGATGACGTTAACCAGTTTGAAGAAACTGATGAACGTTTATCACAATGGTGTATGCAAATTCTACGTGAAGTAGAAGAAAACCTATAAATATAATATCCAGGTATTAAATATCTGGATATTGCATTAATAACTGAGAGAAGTTACGCCACTCATTTTCTGTCATACTATCAAAAGCAACCCATAACGTGATTTGTTTTTTATTTAAAATAGAAGTCAACGTTATTCGAGTACCAAAACGGCTGATCCAAGGGTGTTTTGTTATTTGCCATTCATGCAGTTTCCATTGAATTCGATTTCCATTCAGTAAAACAAAATCCCCCTTGATACGGCTAATATTCTTTTGTGTGAAATACCAACTGCCGATCAGGAACAGTAACAATGGCACCCAAACATAAATAAAATCAGGAGGCCACGGATACAACAGTAAACCTATCACAAAGGCAACATAAGCAACCGTTGAGAAGAGTTGAGTGAACCATGATACTGTGAGGTGCGATTTCCATAAAACCACGAGTTATATTAACTCCTGCTGTAATTCTATACGGATATAAATAAGTTAAAGATAATAAAGACCAACCTATTTATAATGTAACTTCTTTCTTAGCCTTGCAAATAGTTTATCTTACATTTTAGCTCAATTATTTATTGTTACTTTTTCTATTAAATATGTGTTTAAAAAATATAGCTTAATAATAATTACGTAATTTCTATTCTTTTTTTAATCGTTGTTTTAATAAAGCCAGCATACCTGATTTATTAAGTATAAAGAGAAAAACATCGAAAAAAGGCGATTTAAGCGATCATTTTTAGAGATAGTACGCAAATTTAACGCAACTGCATTTTTTATTTCAGTAAATTTTAGAGTACTATTAATTTTTTATATAAAAATAAAAACGCCTTTATTTGATAAGAAAATAAAAGCGTCATTTTTAATCAATCTTAATTACTATTTAATCTATCGCTGATTTGATAATCTATTTTATTAATATTTATCAACGATCTCCGCCATTCTCGCTTTATTGCGCTCTTGGATTAACTTCACCATATAATAGAGAGCATCATCATCAGGGCGTCCATGATTCATTAACCAGTTAAATAAATCAGGATCTGCACACTCTAGTAAACGAACAAAAAGCGCTTTATCGTTATCAGATAGCGTATCGTACTCATTCTCGAAAAAAGGCATGATAGAAATATCCAGTTCACGCATTCCGCGACGACATGCCCAGTTAATTCGTGCTTTATTCTCTATATCGATAGTCATACTCTGCTCTTTACATTGTTCAAATCAAGAAATACCACTATTTCTTCCTAGCCCTGATGATAGTCTTATCGCAAAATTTTTAACATCAAAATGATCACAGTTTGCAGGTTTAGTCTCATAGACAACCTATTGAACACGCTTTCATTTGTTATTTATCAGGTTCATTTTCTGTGCGTTAAAAATAATAATGACTTGCATTGTCTTGTCACTCTTTTACCATAACTGGTGTATCTGATTAATTTAATAGCTGGTGACATCATGACTCAAAATTCTACTCAGGCTAAACGCCCTCATGCAGCAATCAATTTGCCATTAACACTGGTTTCTTTAGATGAATGGTCACTGATAACAGCAACAGGTGCTGACAGTGAAAAATATCTACAAGGTCAACTAACTACGGATATTGCAGCCCTTCCAACAACGACACATACATTGTCTGCACACTGTGAAGCAAAAGGTAAAATGTGGAGTACGCTTCGCTTATTCCACCAGCAAGAAGGTTTTGCTTATATTCTGCGTAAAAATGTCGCGCAAAAACAACTTGCTGAATTAAAAAAATATGCCGTATTTTCAAAAGTAACTTTAGCTGAAAATACAGATAGCGTTTTATTAGGATTAGCCGGACAAGGTGCTGCTCTTGCATTAGCCGATTACTTCCCAGATATCCCTCGTAAAGCAAATGAAGTTGTTAATCACGATAATACTTATATTCTTCAGCTACCTTTACCTACCGAACGTTTTTTAATCGTTACAGATGAAGAAACAGCCAAAAATCTTGCAACAACATTAAAAGCAGAAACCAGTAATAGCGAGCAATGGTTAGCCTTAGATATCGAGGCTGGATATCCTATTATTGATACTCCAAATATTGAGCAATTCTTACCTCAAGCAACAAATCTGCAAGCATTACCGCTGAGCATCTGCTTTAAAAAAGGCTGTTATACCGGACAAGAGATGGTATCTCGCGCAAAATTCAGAGGTGCCAACAAACGTGCAATGTACCTATTATCAGGTGGTGGTACTGAATTACCTGAAATTGGCGGTAGCGTTGAATGGCAATTAGGCGAAGATAAATGGCGTAAAACAGGAACGGTATTAAGTGCTGTACGTATGGCTGATAATACTATTTTGGCTGAAGTTGTTATGAATAACGATATGGAGCTCGATAGTGTATTTAGAGTTCAAGGCGATAACATCAGCCGTCTATCCATTAAACCACTGCCTTATTCTTTAGAAGAAGAGTAATTTTTATTTATCATACCAATACGGATTTTTATGACACAATTACCTAAAGAGGCATTTGGCCCCTTCTCTGATACGATTAACTTTATTATGGAGTTAGATAAACTAAAACGTGTTTATCGTAAAAATAATGTATTAGACAATAGTCGTTCTGAAAATACTGCAGAACATAGCTGGCACTTTGCTGTTGCAGCAATGAGTTTTCAGCCATATGCAGGTGATATTGATATGGGACGTGCTATTCAGTTAGCGCTTGTTCACGATATCGTTGAAATAGATGCTGGCGATGTGATGGTGTATGAGGTTGCTGCTCGTGAAGCAATTAAAGAGCACGAGCAAAAAGCTGCAAAACGTATTTTTGCTTTATTACCTTCGCCACAAAGTGAATATTTTCTCAATTTATGGTTGGAATATGATGCGGCAGAAACACCAGAATCTCAGTTTGCCAATATTCTTGATCGCACCATGCCAATGCTGATGAATTTGCATAACGAAGGTCAAAGCTGGGTTGAAAATAATATCCGCTTAGAGCAAGTATTAGCGCGTAATCTGTTTATTGAAAAACAGTGGCCAGAATTTTGGCAATATCTCTACCCTCAATTATTAGAGGCGCAGAAAAAAGGCTGGCTGAAGTAATATATTCAATGCTGAATTTGTTAATAAAAAAATACCGATGGCTAACTTAACCATCGGTATTTTATTTAGGAATATTGTTAGATTAAAGCTTATTCATAATCACTGATTGGTGCGCATGAACAATGTAAATGGCGGTCGCCATACACATCATCAAGACGTTTAACCGCTGGCCAATATTTACTTTGTTTCGTTGCTTCACTTGGGAACACCGCACATTCACGGCTATAACTATGTGGCCACTCTTGCACTAATTCATATTGTGTATGAGGCGCATTAACTAATGGGTTATCGTCAATTGGCCATACACCTTTATCTACCTGTGCAATTTCAGCACGAATAGAAAGCAGAGCCTCTATAAAGCGATCAATTTCAACTTTACTTTCGGATTCTGTTGGCTCAATCATTAATGTCCCCGCAACAGGGAATGACATAGTTGGAGCGTGGAATCCATAATCAATTAGACGCTTAGCCACATCCATTTCACTGATACCGTAATTCGCTTTTAATGGACGAATATCGATAATACATTCATGTGCAACATAACCATCAGCGCCAGCATAAAGAATGTCATAGTCATTTTTCAGGCGTTGCGCGATATAGTTCGCATTTAAGATAGCCACTTGGCTTGCTTGTTTAAGCCCTTGTGCGCCCATCATACGAATATACATCCAACTAATTGGTAGTATTGAAGCGCTACCAAATTGAGCCGCAGAAACCGCGCCTTGTGTAGTAACATTCTCCATTTCAACAACAGAGTGCCCTGGCACAAACGGTGCTAAGTGTGATTTCACACCAATAGGTCCCATACCTGGGCCACCACCGCCATGAGGGATACAGAAGGTTTTATGTAAGTTTAAGTGAGAAACATCAGAGCCAATAAAGCCCGGTGTGGTGATCCCCACTTGCGCATTCATATTTGCGCCATCAAGATAAACCTGTCCGCCATATTGATGAATGATCTCGCAAACTTCACGAATACCTTCTTCATAAACACCATGCGTTGATGGATATGTCACCATCACACAAGAGAGTTCAGCTTGATGTTTTTCTGCTTTAGCTTTTAAGTCCGCAATATCGATATTACCGTTATCATCACAACCGACAACAACCACTGTCATTCCTGCCATATGAGCAGAAGCAGGGTTAGTACCGTGTGCTGAACTTGGGATCAAGCAGATATGTCGCGCACCTTCTCCACGACTTTGGTGATAACGACGAATAGCTAATAAACCGGCATATTCACCTTGGGCACCTGAGTTTGGTTGCATACACATCGCATCATAACCCGTTAATGCAGCAAGCCAACTAGAGAGTTGTCCAATCATCACTTGGTAGCCTTTCGCTTGATAAGCTGGGCAGAATGGATGTAACTCTGTAAATTCAGGCCATGTGATTGGGATCATTTCAGCGGCTGCATTTAGTTTCATTGTGCATGAACCTAATGGGATCATCGCTTGATTCAATGCTAAGTCTTTATTTTCTAAACGATGCATATAGCGCATCATTTCTGTTTCACTGTGATAATGATGAAAGTTTTCATGTGTCAGCACAGTGTCTTTACGTTGCATAGAAGCAGGGATTGATGCTGACGCAGAAGCCACTTGTCTATCAAGTGCATCAATATCACCAGCTAATGCTTTACCACTGATAATTTCAACAAGCTTTAATACATCTTCACGTGTTGTAATTTCGCTTAGTGTTACACCCACGGCACCCACAATATCGGTACGTAAGTTAATTTCAGCATCTTTAGCACGTTGTAATACAGCCGCTTTATCTGCAGTATCAATCGTTAAGGTATCAAACCAAGTTTTATGGCGTAATACCATACCGTTTTGTTGTAAACCCGCTGCTAAAATATCCGTTAAACGATGAATACGTTGAGCGATGGTTTTTAATCCTTCAGGTCCATGATAAACCGCATACATAGCCGCTATATTGGCAAGTAAGACTTGGGATGTACAAATATTGGAGTTCGCTTTTTCACGACGAATATGTTGCTCACGTGTTTGCATCGCCATACGTAATGCACGATTACCCGCAGCATCACGAGAAACACCAATAATACGTCCCGGCATCGCACGTTTATATTCATCACGACAAGCAAAGAATGCCGCATGTGGACCACCGTAGCCCATTGGAACACCAAAACGTTGCGCTGAGCCTAATACGATATCAGCACCTTGATGACCCGGTGCTGTGAGTACCACCAGCGCCATTAAATCAGCAGCTACACTGGTAATAATTTTGCGTTCTTTTAATGCTGCTAATAATTTGCTGTGATCATGGACTTCGCCTGTTGTGCCGACTTGTTGTAATAGCACGCCAAAGACACCTTCGAGCTCTAATACTTTTTCAGCCTTATCAACAACCACTTCAAAACCAAAGGTATCAGCGCGGGTTCTGACAACATCTAAGGTTTGAGGGTGAATATCATCAGCAACAAAGAAACGATCCGCATTTTTTAATTTGCTTACACGTTTTGCCATTGCCATTGCTTCAGCTGCTGCCGTTGCTTCATCTAGCAGTGATGCAGAAGCGAGATCCATTCCTGTGTAATCAATTGTAACTTGTTGGAAATTCAGTAGTGATTCTAGACGACCTTGAGAAACTTCTGGCTGATACGGTGTATAAGCGGTATACCAGCCCGGATTTTCTAATAAATTACGCAAAATCACAGGAGGTAATACAGAAGGCGCGTAACCCATTCCAATGTAAGAAGTAAAACGTTTATTTTGGCTGGCGATCGCTTTCAGTTCAGCCAAGGCTTCTTGCTCTGTTGCTCCGGCACCCACATTTGGTGGTGTCTCTAATTGAATATTATCTGGAACAATTTTTTGAGTTAATTCATTTAATGAGGAGACGCCAACAGCACTGAGCATCTCTTTAATCTGTTCTGGTGATGAACCAATATGGCGACGAATAAATTCATCGCGATACTCTAACTGATTTAAAGTCTGTGTCATTGCAAGTAATTTCCTGAATTCACTATGAATGGATAGGTAAATAGCACACGGCTTAAAGCGTGTTGAGATAGCATTACGATAACAAGCTAACAAATAAAAACGCCCCGGCATTAATTTGACGGGGCGCTTCGTTTTACTCTTCGCTATCTACCAGCTCTTGATAACCTGCTGCATCAAGTAAGTCATCTAATTCGCTTTCATTATTTGCTTTAATGCGAAATAGCCAACCTTCTCCGTAAGGTGCGCTGTTTACCAGCTCTGGAGAACCATCTAACTCTTCATTTACTGCGATAATTTCACCTGATAATGGTGCATAGATATCTGATGCCGCTTTTACTGATTCCGCAACGGCACAATCATCACCAGCAGCCACTTCTCTACCCACTTCTGGTAGATCAACAAACACCATGTCACCTAATAATTCCTGTGCATGTTCAGTAATACCGATAGTGTATTCACCATTGCCTTCTGAACGGATCCACTCATGAGATTGTGCGTATTTTAATTCACTAGGTATTTGACTCATTGACCTTACTCTCCATTTAAAATTATTGTGCGTGTTATACCAATGCTTTACCTGAACGAACAAAACCAGGTTTTACCACTTCTACTGGCATCTCACGATTACGCATTAATACAATTGCGCTATCTTTTATACCTGCTGGAACTCTTGCTAATGCAATACTAAAGCCTAATGTAGGCGAAAAAGTACCACTTGTAATAATACCTTCTCTTAATTCACCTAAATCATCAGTAAAGTGTACGGCAGTACCTGCACGCAACACACCTTTCTCTCGCATCACAAGACCAACAAGTTTATCTGTGCCTGTTGCGCGTAATTTTTCTAATGCTTCTCGACCAATAAATTGACGATCTTCCGGTGCCCATGCAATCGTCCATCCCATATTCGCTTCAAGTGGATTAATAGTTTCATCCATCTCTTGGCTATAGAGGTTCATTCCCGCTTCTAAACGTAATGTATCTCTCGCACCTAATCCTGCGGGTTTAACCCCCACAGCTAATAATTTTTTCCAAAAATCGACTGCTTGCTCTTTTGGCATTGCGATTTCATAACCAGCTTCACCGGTATAGCCTGTTGTTGCAACAAACAGGTCTCCAAGCTCTACGCCATAAAAAGGCTTCATAGCAGAAATAACTTGGCGTTGCGCTTCGGTTAATAAGCTTTGTACTTTCTCTTGTGCATGAGGACCTTGAACAGCGATTAATGCCAAATCGTCGCGTACAGTGATATCCACAACATAATCTGAAGCATGTTGTTCAATCCATGCCAGATCTTTTTCGCGGGTAGCAGAGTTCACAACGAGACGATAGAAAGAGTCATCAAAGTAATAAACGATAAGATCATCAATTACACCACCTGACGCATTTAGCATACCGGTATAAAGCGCCTTACCTTTTTCGGTGAGTTTAGCGATATCATTCGCTAATAAATAACGTAGAAAATCTTTAACTTGTGAGCCATGTAAGTCAACAATGGTCATATGAGAAACATCAAACATACCTGCATCACGACGTACAATATGATGTTCATCTATTTGGGAGCCATAGTGCAAGGGCATCATCCAACCATGAAAATCGACCATACGAGCACCGCAGGCTACATGCTCATCATACAACGGAGTCTGTTTTGCCATTCTTCCCTCTTTCTACTTTTACTTTAGATTATTCAGAGAACGTATTTGTTAAATATAAAATTAAACTTGATTTGAAATCATAGTGTTAATCTTAAGCTTAAGTTTATTTTTAAACATAGATTTAACAAATACGAGCAATTAACGTACAACGCAAACGATACCATCCCCTTGAACTTAGCATTGTGAGAAAAAATAAACCATAAGTTAAAATAGGGTATAGTGTCTCTTAATCATAATGTAGACATATGGGTATGCAGAACTAATGATTGCAATTATGCGTATCAGCGCTCATTTTTAGCGAGGAATTACTGAAAAAAAGGAATTAGTGCAAAGAATAGACTGAAAAAATAGATTTTTTTAGTTCTATTTCTTCAGTCAGATATAAATAAAAGTAATGTGAAATAAGCGAGGAATTAGATTTTTTCAACTGAAGTGAAATTTTTATCACTTAACCATTCAGGTAAATCAGAAAGTCCCATTGCTTGCTCAAGTAACTTAGGTTTTACCCCCGGTAAACTATCTGCTAACGAAAGGCCGATATCCCGAACCAGTTTTTTAACTGGGTTGTTGCCAGCAAAAAGTTCGCGGAATCCTTGCATACTTGCCAGCATGACGGCTGCGGCATGTTTGCGACGACGCTCGAATCGTCTCAAATAGAGATATTCACCAAAATCTTTACCTTCTGCTTTTAAGCGGCGGATCTCACCGATTAACTCTGCAACATCCATAAAACCGAGGTTAACGCCTTGTCCAGCTAAAGGGTGGATAGTATGTGCAGCATCACCTAATAGTGCTAAACGAGGAGCGGCAAATTGACGGGCATAACGACCTGTTAATGGTATGGTCATGCGATCACTTATCAACTCACATTGACCTAAACGCATATCAAAGGTCACACCTAATGTGCGTTCAAATAAGGTTTTTTCTGCGTTTTTATAACTTTCAGCAAGGTTGCTTGGTAAAGACCAAACAATAGAACAAGTATGAGGATCAGAAAGCGGTAAAAACGCCAAAATGCCTTCACCATGAAAGACTTGGCGTGCGACATTATCATGAGGCTGTTCGGTACGAATAGTGGCAACTAAGGCATGATGTTCATAATCCCAAAAAGTCAGGGGAATATCTGCGTGTTTGCGTAACCATGAATTAGCACCATCGGCTCCGACAACTAATCTTGCCGTCAACATCTCACCATCATTCAGGGTAATAAATGCATCATTTTCCCCCCACACCACACGCTCAATCTGCGTTGATGAATAGAAGGTAATATCACTGTGGCTTTCACATTTTTGCCAAAGCACTTCACGAATAAGGTTATTTTCGATGATAGAGCCTAAATGGCTGAACCCTTCTTTTTGTGCTGAAAATTCAATACGACCAAAACTATCTTGATCCCAAACCTCCATACCTTGATAAGGTGCGGTTCGTAGTGCTTGTAAGTTTTCCCAAACACCTAATTTTTTCAGCAACATTTCACTGGCTGTATTAATAGCGGATACCCGTAATGAAAAATCATCCTGTGGGTGAAAAAGCTTCGTTACAGGGTGATTCTCTATTATCGCTATACGTAATCCACACCCGTGTAATCCGCTGGCTAATGCAAGCCCAACCATTCCACCACCAGCAATAACAACATCAAATGATTTCATAATAAAAGTATCCTAAAAAGCGATTATTTTAGAGCGCGCTGTTCTTTTCTGCTTGTCTAGTCTGTCCAGCCCAATGTTTGATGCGCCAATTTATCTCTCATCATTGGAAGCAATTCCATCGTCATTAACCCTAAGTTGCGAGAAATAATCAGTGGCACACAACGATTTGCAAACACTTTCACCAACCCATCGGTAATAGAGATTGTTTTTTCTCTATCTTGTTGGCGAAGTTGTTGATATTGAGAGAGCACTCGATAACTACCAATATCAATATTGGCATTAATCGCTTGGGTGATCGTATTGGCGAGCGCCATAACATCACGTAAACCAAGGTTAAAACCTTGTCCTGCAATAGGATGAAGTGTTTGTGAGGCATTTCCAACTAACGCTAAACGATGACCAATAATTTGATTGGCTTTTTGTAGTGCTAAAGGGTAACAATTTCGCTTGCCAATATGCTCTATCTTTCCTAAACGCCAGCCAAAATCACGCTGTAAATGTGCGATAGTTGTTTCATCATCCCACTGTGAAACTTCATCCAGCTTTTCAATCGGATGGCACCACACTAATGAGCTGCGCCCTTCACTCATTGGTAACATGGCTAATGG
This sequence comes from Proteus sp. fly-1013, assembly GCF_040140245.1. Taxonomy (NCBI): domain Bacteria; kingdom Pseudomonadati; phylum Pseudomonadota; class Gammaproteobacteria; order Enterobacterales; family Morganellaceae; genus Proteus; species Proteus sp. fly-1013. The sequence continues at coordinate 179,294 of NZ_JBEEWD010000008.1, forward strand.
ACCAAATTCCGTAAAGCGCTCGAAAGCTTTACCTTGAGGATCGATTTGCGTTTTGACATTAGCGATCACAGCCACTTGGTTATAAGGCTCTCGTTGCCATTGAATATGGCACTGGTGACCAATAGGTGAGTTCGTACCATCAGCGGCAATCAGTAAGTCACTCGATAATTGCGTACCATCATCAAGTGTTACCTCAACAGAATCGATATTACGTTGAACTTGTTCAACTTTAGCAGGGCAATAAAGTGTGATATTAGATTGTTTTTTCAACTTGGCAAAAAGCTGACGCCCTGCATCATGTAATTCAACAACATAACCCAGTGCTGATATATCATAGTCTTGTGCATGAATATTAACAAAACCACAATGCCCTCTATCAGAGACATGAACGTGATTAATGGGGGTAACAAAAGGTTTTAATGTTGACCAAAGCCCGATTTGCTCTAACCGTTTTGCTGTTCCATGTGCTAATGCAATCGCTCTTGCATCAAACCCAGGATGCCCATTGTCAGGCTCTCTTGCTTCAATTAACGAAATTGAAATCTTACCTTTATTTAATGCAGAGAGTGCAAGTGCTAATGTCGCACCTGCCATTCCACCACCCACAATAATCACATTCATGCTGATTTTAGCCTTAAATTTTTCCTGCCATCAGAGCTTCAATTTCATCAGGATCTTTAACGACAGATGCCGTTAAATTCTCATTGCCTGTTTCCGTGATAACAATGTCATCTTCAATACGAATACCGATACCGCGATACTCTTGTGGCACGTCTGCATCTGGTGCAATGTAAAGCCCCGGTTCAATGGTCAGTACCATACCTGGTTCTAAAATACGGTCACGCTCAGTGCCATAATGTCCAACATCATGAACATCAAGACCTAACCAGTGGCTTAAGCTATGCATAAAGAAACGCTGATAGGCTTTTGTCTCAATAAGATGATCGATTTCACCGTGCATAATGCCCAGTTTAACCAGTCCTTCAACCATGATATACACGACATGCTCTGTGACTTCTTTGATACTTGTACCAGGTTTGTACAATTCCAAAGAAACATTGATGGATTTTAAAACGATGTCATAAATTTCGCGTTGTTGACGGCTAAATTTACCATTAACAGGAAAAGTACGGGTGATATCACTAGCATAACCTTCATATTCACAGCCTGCATCAATGAGAACTAAATCTCCATCGCGCATTTTGGTTTCATTTTCGGTGTAATGAAGAATACAACCATTTTCACCACTACCGACAATACTGTTATAAGAAGGGAAACGCGCACCATGAGAAACAAACTCATGTTCAATCTCACCTTGAAGTTGATATTCGTACATACCCGGCTGACATTTTTGCATCGCACGCGTATGTGCTAATGCAGTGATTTTTCCGGCTTTACGCAGTAATTCAAGTTCAAAATCAGATTTAAACAGACGTTGTTCATGAACCATTGGACGCCAATCAATAATGGTTTGCGGCGCTTTTAAGTTACGGCGAGAGCCTTTTCTTAACATTTCTAATGCACTAAAGACTATCTCATCAGCAAACGCGTATTCACCTTGAGCATGATAAACAACATCTAACCCGTTTAATAATTGGTAAAGTTGTTCACCCACATCTTCATAAGGTAGCGCCTTATCAACACCCAATTTTTCAGGTGCTGCTTCTTGTCCAAGGCGACGACCAAACCAAATTTCAGCGGTTAAATCTCTAACACGATTAAAAAGCACACTATGGTTATGTGTTTCATCACTTTTAATCAGCACAAGAATAGCTTCAGGCTCGCTGAAACCAGTTAGATAAAGGAAATCACTATGTTGACGATAAGGATACTCACTATCAGCATTACGTTGCGCTGGTGGTGCGGCAAAAAAGATAGCTGCACTCGCAGGCTTCATTTGTGCTAATAATGCCTGACGACGGGATAAAAATTCTTGCTTATTCATACCCACTCCTGTCTTTCATTTATCTTTATGGTTATCTAATTAATGATGAAATTAATGATGCAATTAATGTAAGACACGTTGCTCATTTTGTTCGTCATTTCCTTTGTCTTTTGGTGCGACAAAAGTGATATAACAAAGTTGAACGGATACTTTTACATATTCACTGACTTCTTCAAGTGCATCTTCAAGCTCTTCTTGGTTTTCGTCTTCTTCGTAACCTAGCGCACCAATATTACGTAAATCAGTAATCACTTCGGTCAATTCTTTATGATCAGACAACTTAGGTTGAGCAACCCCCAGACCTAAAAGAAAATGATTAACCCAACCTGCAAGGGCATCGGCTCTTGGAAAAACAGATTCAGATTCGTCAGGTACTAACATCGAGAAATTGAACACACTGTCATCGAGCTGTTCGTAGGTGATGTGATAAAGCTCTTCAAGTGGCTCTGATAGCGTTTTAGGAAAAGCTAAACCTTCATTGGTCAGATCGTGTAATAAGGTTTTCCAACTGCTATCGCGCACTGCACCGCAAATAAATCCTGTAATCAAACCATGCATTTCAGCCGCGGTTAAAGGTACTGTATGTTGCTGTAATAATGCATCAATAGTTTGATAATTCGGTAATGTGTTCTGTTTTGACATAAGAATAAACGTCGCATTTAGGGGAATAGTTCAAGATATGCTACCATCAATAGAAGTCGCTGTACCAGTTAAGCCATGTTAATCATTGGAATTTTTGCAGTAATAGCGTTTAATACAGCGTTATAACCGTATACACTACTAAACACGTAGCACAGATTTTATGTCAGGAAGGAATCATGTCCGCACAACCCGTTGATCTTCAAATTTTTGGGCGTTCATTACGTGTCAATTGCCCACCAGAACAAAGAGATGCTTTACTGGCTTCTGCTGCTGAACTGGAACAACGATTACAAGATCTCAAAGAACGCAGTGGTGTTTCCAATACAGAGCACTTAATTTTTATCGTGGCATTAAATATGAGTCATGAGTTGGCAGAAGAAAAGTTAAAAACCAGAGACTATGCCTACAACATGGAAGAGAAAATAAAAATGCTACAACAATCCATTGAACAAGCTTTACACGATCAAGGCAAGCACCATGATCGCACTTTTTCAACTGCGAAGTAGATTTGTTCAGAAAGCATGCGTACACCACGAAATTCATAGATAATAGGTTGCTTTCTACAATTAAAATAATACAATAGTTCATAGATAAGGTGCTTAGCGCACCCACCAAATTTCTCTGAGATGTTTGCCAGCGGGCCAGTCCCCTGAGCCGATATTCGAAACACATAGAACGTGGTGATCTGTTGCTTGTGAGCATACCCGATTCGTTCAGGCAGCCTAATGGCAGCAACACTATGTTCACCTTGGACCATGGGTTCAAGGGTTACAGCTTGCGGCGGCATCTTGGAGACCTCCTACTAAAGTTCTAAACACTAAGTATTTTATAACTACTTAATGTTTAGAACTTTTTTTATGCTTTCATTCTCATATCTTCAACTTCTTCGCTTTCTTACCTCTAAAGTGTGATAAATTGATTAAAATGATGGTTTCTACTTAATACCAACCGCTTATTGATGGATTGATGAATGACGCACACTTCACTTTTTCAACAAAGAGATGAGATCCGCAAAGCTATTCGCCAAAAACGTCGTTTACTCACATTAGAAGAGCAACAACAAGCAGCTGATAAATTATGCGAGCAAGTTCTTGCTCATCCTAAAATTAAACAAGCACAGACTATTGCACTGTTTCTTTCTTTTGACGGTGAAATTGATACATCACCTTTGATCTCCCAGTTATGGACATTAAATAAACAAGTTTGCTTACCCGTATTACACCCATTTCATCGCCATCATCTCCTTTTCTTACGTTACACACCCTCTACTCCGTTAGTAAAAAATCGCTTTAATATTTCTGAACCTCCTTTAAATGTGAACATGGTTATTCCCATCTCTAATATTGATATTATCTTTACACCATTAGTCGCTTTTGATGCACAAGGTCAACGATTAGGTATGGGAGGCGGTTTTTACGATAGAACATTAGAAAACTGGCAACAAAAATCATTTTACCCAATGGGGCTTGCTCATACTTGCCAACAAGTTGATTATCTCCCTACCGCTGATTGGGATATTCCATTACCTGAAATTATTACTCCTGAAAAAAGATGGCATTTTTAGGCTATTCTATTTTTTAGTATCAATAGTTATCTGTGTTTTTTTATATTTTTTATAAAAAAAACACTCTTAAATACCTTTTATATTCCCTCTATAAAAAGGTATTTACTCTAATGAATAATAAAGACATTCATTTAATTAAATGCATTAACATTATTATCAGCCTAATTAAAAATAAAGAAATAAAAACAGAACACAATCACACAGTAAATTCATTAGAAAAAGAGCACGACTTTAAATTAAAGAAAATAAAAAAATCAACTTTATTAAAAAAACAAATAAACCATAAGTTAATTATTATAGATAACAATGATAATTCATTTATTTTACTAAAAAACAATAACAACAACATTCTTATTTATAATACTCAAACAGATAAAACAGAAACTATTAGTAGAGATAGTTTATTTGAAATAAAAACCATCTATTACCTTGATTTCAAATCAAATAATGAATTCAGCATTGCTTGGTTTTTCCCTGTATTTAAAAAACATAAAACCATTTTTTATAGCATCTTGTTTTATTCATTAATTTTGCAATTATTACTATTGGCTACTCCTTTAGTTACACAAATTATTATGGATAAGATAATTGTTCATCAAGCCCTATTAACACTTAATTTATTAGTTATTACTTTGGTTTTTATTGCTATTTATGAAGGTGTACTAAAAGGAATTAGAGAGTACATCTATCACCACACAGCAAATAAAATTGATATCACTCTAAGCTTAAAACTGACCGAACACTTATTTAGATTACCGATTAGTTATTTTAAATCTCGGCAAACTGGTGCCATTGTCACTCGAGTAAAAGAATTAGATATTATTAGAGAATTTATTACTAATACGTTATTGATGCTAATTGTCGATTTTTCTTTTATCTTTATATTTATCGTTGCAATGGCAATGTTTTCGTTAAAACTCACTTTATTTTTTATTACCACGATCCCTTTTTACTTTATTTTAGCTAAATTTCTCGCACCTAAAATAGAGCTTGCTGTTCAACAGCTTTATCAAAAAGCGGCAATTAATACTGGATTTCTTACCGAAAGTTTAGGGGGGATTGAAACAATTAAAAGCCTTTCGCTTGAGCCTCGATTTACACAACAGTGGTATACACAAATTCATCAGGTCACCTCTAAAAGCTTATCACTTCAAAATATTGATAATTTCTCGCGCTTTATTGTGTTATTTCTTAATAAAACAACAATGGCATTACTGTTATGGCTAGGTGCCTATGAAGTCATTTCTCTTTCGATAACAATAGGTCAACTTATTGCGTTCATGATGCTCCTTAGATTCTGTTTAAAACCCTTTGCGACGGCAATTGATGTTTGGGGTAAATATATCAGAACAAAAAACGCTATCTATAACTTACAAGATATTCTTAATCTTCCTAAAGAGCAGGATACTGCAACACGACAATCCAATATCAAAGGTGAAATTACCTTTAATAAGGTGAGTTTTTATTATCAAAGCAATACTCCTGTTATTTTAAATAATATTTCATTACATATTAAAAAACATGAAGTTATTGGTATTGTTGGTACTTCAGGCTCGGGGAAAAGCACCTTAGTGCGAATGATCTCAGGTCTTTATATTCCACAATCAGGCTGTATAAAAATTGACGGTATTCCACTTACACAATTTCATTTAACTAACCTACGCCAACAAATCGGTTTTGTATTACAAGAGAACTTTTTATTTAATTTAAGTGTCTTTGATAATATTCGATTAACTCATCAACATGCTTCTTTAGAAGAAGTTATTCATGTTGCTAAAATAGCAGGTGCTCACGAATTTATTTTAAAGCTTCCCTTAGGATATGACACGCTTATTACAGAAGGAGGAACATCATTATCAGGAGGTCAACGCCAACGTATTGCGATTGCCAGAGCCTTATTATCCTCACCTAAAATTCTAATTTTCGATGAAGCCACCAGTGCTTTAGATGATAACTCCCAAGCCATAATTCAAAATAACCTCCCCCTTATTGCTAAAGATAAAACCGTTATTATCATTGCTCATCGCCTTTCAACTATTCGAAATTGTTCTCGTATTATTGTGTTAAATAAAGGGCAAATTATTGAAGATGGAAACCATGAAGAATTAATTGCAAACAGTGGTTATTACAAAAAACTTTGGCAACTTCAACAAGGATGTTGAAAATGAAACTAAATATATCCTCTATTTTTCAGCGTAAAGATAAAGCAAAAAATTACGATTTTTACCCTAACCATATCGCTCTTATCGAAAAACCCATCACACCTTATAGTCGTTATATTGCGATACTTATTTCATTAAATGTTATTGTCTTTCTTCTATGGGCTTATTTCGGTAAATTGAATATACAATCCCCTGCAACAGGTAAACTTATTGTTATTGGACATTCTCAACTTATTCAAATATATGAACATAGTCGATTAGCAACACTTCATGTAAAGGAAGGACAAAAAGTCAATCAAGGCGATATATTACTCACACTTGATATATTAGGTATTGATGAAGAAATAATAGGAGTAAGAAAAAAAATTGATAATATTTTGCAGTTTAAAATACGCTATCAAGCATTAAGCCAAGAAACATCGCCTCAAAATCTTTATCATTTTAATACGTTAGATAAAAAAGCAAAAAGAAATGTTTTAATTAGTTATCAAAAAGAAAAGGAGGAATTTGATAGTAATATAAAAGTAATCGAGACAGAGATTGAAGTAAATAATAAAAATCAATTAATGACTCACAATGATTTATTATCATTAAAAGCATTAAAAGCATTAAAAGAAAACATTGAACAACGATTCACATTGAAACAAACACTGTATATAAAAAAATTTATTAGTAAGATAGAGTATCTAGAAAATCAAAAAGAGTTACTAGAAATAAACAGACTGATAAAAACGAAAGATTCAGAATATAACCTATTAAAAAGCCAAGAAGAACAGAAAAAACAAAATCTAAATCAATTAGAGAAACAAAAATATCTAGAATGGCATGATAAATATAAACAGTATGAAAGTGAATTGATTATTTACAATCAAAATCTTAGCCATCTTCAAAAGAAACAACAACTAAAAAAAGTACGCTCTCCCATAACAGGTACAGTTCAACAAATTTCAACTCATACACTAGGTAGTGTATTACAACCATCACAAGGTGTGATGATAATAGTACCTGATAACCAAGATAATATTGCAGAAGTTAATTTGCTCAATAAAGATATTGGTTTTGTTCATCTAGGACAAAAAGCAATGATAAAAATAGATGCTTTTCCTTATACACGCTATGGCACCATTGAAGGCGAAGTTATTAATATTGCTAAAGATGCTGTTCAGCACGATCAATTAGGCTTAGTTTATCCAGCAACTATTAGATTAAACAGACAGACAATTAAAAATAGCCAAAGGGAATATCGACTCATTCCGGGTATGTCTTTAACTGCCGAAATAATCACTGAACAACGTCGTGTCATTGATTATATTTTAAGCCCAATAGAAGCTTATCGTCATAATGCACTCACTGAAAAATAAAAATAAGATCCCTTATATTATGGAAAATATAATTAATATGGAAGAAAACCAATATCACCACTCTATTATTGATGGATTACTTTATTTTTCTAAAAAAGGCAAAGGAAATATAAAAAAAGAACAGATCATTCATTTTCTTGGTTGTGACAACCATCTTAATAAGTGGAATGTTTTTGAATCAGCTAAATTACTCAATTTAAAATGTCAATTTGATATCTTGGATTATGACAAAAAAAACAGCGCTATGATTAGCACAATTATCGAAATAGATAAGCATTGGTATATCTTAAAGGAGATAAAAAAGGAAAAACTTATTGTTTTTGATCCTAAGAATAGTATTGAAATTGAGTTTATTATTGATAAAAAAAAGAAGATTAATACACTATTACTTATTACTAAAGAGCCTTCACCATTATCAGCTAAGTTTGATTTTCGCTGGTTTATTCCTTCTCTATTAAAACAAAAAAACGCATTGTTTTTTATCTTTATTTTAGTTTGTTGCTGTCAACTATTTGCATTAATCAGTCCTTTAATTTTTGAAATTATGATTGATAAAGTGCTAACAGGAAGGGATCTATCTAACCTACATCTTTTGGGTTATTTATTGATTCTGATTGCTATTACCGAACCCCTCTATCTTTATTTGCGCGATAAGCTATATGTTTTTATTTCTTGTCAGTTAAGCGCTGAGTTATCAGGAAAAGTATTTCAACATCTTATCCGCTTGCCTAGCCATTTTTTTAATCAACGCCAATCAGGGCAAATCATTACTCGTATTCAAGAGCTTTCACATATTCGACAATTTATTACTAGCTCTGCATTTATGCTATTACTTGACTTGATTTTTATTATCATATTTATCTCTGTCATGTTTACGTATTCGTCACTTTTAACATGGATAACCTTAGGTTCATTAACACTCTACTTCCTACTTTGGCTTATTTGTGGCCCTTTTATTCGCTATTGGGTTGAGCAGGAATATCAAGCTAATGCGGATAATACCAGTCTACTAACAGAAGCAATAAACGGTATTGAAACCATAAAAATAACAGCAACAGAAAATAAATTTATAGAAAGATGGCAATACAAACTTACAGATCATATTAATAAGCGTTTCTCTGGTGCTAAAAAAGCGTTATTTGCACAACAGCTTATCTCTATCATCCATAAAATCGCGATAGCCACTATTTTATGGCAAGGCGCTAATTTAATTATCAAAGCACAAATGAGTGTAGGTGAGCTTATTGCTTTTAATCTTTTTGCTGCACATATTACACAACCTATTTTACGCTTAGCGCAATGCTGGCAAGATTTTCAGCAAGCAACCATTTCTTTACGTCGTGTTGGCGATATTTTAAACACACCTACCGAACATCAATCTTATGGAACAGCAACCGTTCCTAAAATCAAAGGAAGCATTGTTTTTTCAAATGTTTATTTCCGTTACGCCAATAACACACCAGATATCATAGAAGCACTCTCTTTATCTATTCCTGCCGGTAAGTTTATTGGTATTACAGGTCGTTCTGGTTCAGGAAAGAGCACTCTTACACGTTTGATCCAACGCCTTTATACTCCTCAACAAGGACAAATTTATATTGATGGAATGGATCTCGCTATCGCCGATCCGCTCTCTTTACGCCAAAGTATTAGTCTCGTTTTACAAGAGAGTTATTTATTTAGTGGCTCGATTATTGAGAATATTCGTTTATCAAAACCCAGTGCGAGTGAAAGAGAGATAATAGAAGCTTCTCAACTTGCAGGCGCTTTAGACTTTATTGAGCAACTCCCTTTAGGTTTTAACACTCAAGTTGGAGAAAGAGGTCACAACTTATCAGGAGGACAGCGTCAACGTATTGCGCTTGCTAGAGCCTTGTTAACCGATCCGCGTATTCTTATTTTAGATGAAGCAACATCAGCATTAGATTACAGATCAGAAGCACAAATTTTAGCGAACTTACCTCAGATTTGTAAAAACAGAACCGTAATTAGTATTGCACATCGTCTAAATACATTAGTGCATTCAGATTATATCTATGTAATAGATAAAGGTAGGGTATTAGAAGAGGGAACACATACTCATTTAATAGAAAATCAAGCGCTCTATTACCAATTATGGCAGCAACAAATTCAATAATTAAAATTTAATAAAGATTTAATAAAAACAAAAAAGGCTCGATATTTCGAGCCTTCAATATATTACCGATAATGTATCAATAATTAGTAAAGCATACGAGCACGGATTGTTCCCGGTAATGCTTTGATTTTTTGTAACACTAATTCAGCTTGAGCTTTCGTTTGTGTTGTAATATCAATCACAACATAACCTACGTTACCTGATGTACGTAAATACTGTGCAGCTACGTTGATGTTTTCTTCAGTAAACACTTTGTTGATACTGTTCATCATACCCGGGCGGTTTTCATGAATATGCAGTAAGCGGTTTACATCATCACCGTGGCTTGGCAGTGATACTTCAGGGAAGTTAACAGCAGATAATGTAGAGCCGTTATCTGAATATTTCGCTAATTTACCCGCAACTTCATAACCGATGTTTTCTTGTGCTTCTTGAGTTGAACCACCGATGTGCGGTGTTAATATCACATTGTCAAACTTGATAAGTTCAGAAACAAATGGATCGTTAGGATCGTTATTTGCACCCGGCTCTGTTGGGAATACGTCAACTGCTGCGCCTGATAAATGTTTAGATTCTAGCGCTTGTGATAACGCAGGAATATCAACCACAGTACCACGAGAAGCATTGATAAGAATTGAGCCTGGTTTCATGCGCTGAATTTCTTCATGCCCAATCATATTTTTGGTTGATGGTGTTTCTGGCACATGTAAACTGACAATGTCACACATATTCAACAGTTCAGAGAGATGACGAATTTGTGTTGCATTACCTAATGGCAGTTTGTTTTCAATATCGTAAAAATAGACATCTAAACCCACGCTTTCTGCCAAAATACCTAACTGTGTACCAATGTGACCATAACCAATAATACCCAGTTTTTTACCACGCGCTTCAAAACAGCCTTTGGCTTGTTTATCCCAAACTCCACGATGCGCTTTCGCATTTGCTTCAGGAATACGACGCAGTAATAACAGTAATTCACCAAGCACCATCTCAGCCACGGAACGGGTGTTTGAGAAAGGAGCGTTAAATACAGGAATACCGCGACGAGCAGCGGCGTCTAAATCAACCTGATTAGTACCGATACAGAAGCATCCCACAGCAACTAATTTTTCAGCGGCTGCAAAAATTTCTTCTGTTAAGTGAGTGCGGGAACGAAGACCAACAAAACGTGCATCACGGATAGCTTCTTTTAATTCTTCGTCCGATAATGCGCCTTTGTGATATTCAATATTGGTATAACCCGCAGCTCTTAAATTTTCTACTGCACTTTGGTGCACACCTTCAAGGAGTAGAAACTTTATCTTTTCTTTTTCCAAAGATACTTTGACCATTTACCCTGCCCTATCGTTATTACATTTAATGAAAAACAAAATCCTGTCTCATCAACATAACAAAAATAGATTTTGTGGCAATACAACCGATTGCAGTGATGACAGAATAAGCGGTAAATAAAGTGATTTTCTACCGAGTAAAATGATTTTGACTTTGAAAATGGCAGGATTTTAAAGAGAGATATAACTATCGTGTGATATATATCACTGAATTTGCAGTTTCTAAAATAATTTAAAAAATAGGTAGCCATAGCTACCTATCTTAAAAAGAATTACTTAATGGTTTTCACACCTTCAGAGGTCCCCATTAAAACAACATTCGCGCCACGGTTAGCAAATAATCCTACAGTTACAACACCCGGAATACTGTTAATTTTGTTTTCCAGTTCAATAGGGTTAAGAATTGTTAAATTATGAACGTCTAAAATAACGTTACCGTTATCAGTTACCACGTTTTCACGATATTCTGGTAAACCACCCAGTTTAACGAGTTCACGCGCAACATAAGAGCGCGCCATTGGAATAACTTCTACGGGTAGTGGAAATTTACCTAACACATCGACTTGTTTAGATTCATCAACGATACAGATAAAAGTTTTCGCTACACCTGCAATGATTTTTTCACGCGTTAATGCAGCACCACCACCTTTGATCATCTGCATTTGATGGTTAATTTCATCAGCACCATCAACATAGATATCTAAAGAATCGACTTCGTTACAGTCGAAAACTGGAATGCCGTAACTCTTTAATTTTGCAGTTGATGCTTCTGAACTTGAAACTGTGCCTTCGATTTGACCTTTCATTGTTGCTAATGCATCAATAAAATGAGAAGCCGTAGAGCCAGTACCGACACCAACAATCATGCCTGGTTTTACATATTCAAGCGCTGCCCAACCTACTGCTTTTTTCAATTCATCCTGAGTCATTTAAAAAAACCTTATTTATCACGTTAATGGACTAAGAATAGCATATTGCATTCAAAACTAGCACGAGACACATCAAAAACTGAGAAGCAACATTTTAACTCATTGCAACGAAAAATATGGCATAGTAAGCAATAGAATATAAAATCGAAGAGAGTCTGTTAATGAAACGCCCTGATTATCGAGCATTACAAGCCCTTGATGCCGTCATTCGAGAACGTGGCTTTGAACGAGCTGCGCAAAAGTTATGTATTACACAATCTGCCGTTTCTCAGCGTATCAAACAGTTAGAAAATTTATTTGGACAACCGCTATTAGTCAGGACTGTTCCACCTCAACCGACAGAGCAAGGGCAAAAATTATTAGCACTATTGCATCAAGTAGAATTACTTGAAGAGCAATGGTTAGGTGATGAAAATAGCGGTTCCACACCTCTTTTACTCTCTTTAGCGGTGAATGCGGACAGTTTAGCAACATGGTTATTACCCGCGTTACATCCAGTTTTAACGCAATTGCCTATTCGTCTCAATATTCAAGTTGAAGATGAAACTCGCACTCAAGAACGATTAAGACGAGGCGAAGTCGTTGGCGCAATTAGTATTCAGCCACAAGCACTACCAAGTTGCCTTGTCGATCAATTAGGTGCTCTCGATTACCTATTTGTTGCTTCTCCTGATTTTGCTCAACGCTACTTTTCCAACGGTGTAACTAAATCTTCATTATTAAAAGCACCGGCAGTGGCATTCGACCATCTTGATGATATGCATCAGGCATTTTTACAACAGAACTTCGGTTTATCTCCGGGCAGTGTACCGTGCCATATCGTGAACTCCTCTGAAGCCTTTGTGCAATTAGCTAAACAAGGTTCAACTTGTTGTATGATCCCTCATCTGCAAATTGCTAATGAACTAAAAAGCGGAGAATTGGTTGATTTGACACCGGGACTTTGCCAGCGACGTATGCTCTATTGGCACCGATTTGCACCAGAAAGTAGAACTATGAGAAAAGTGACAGACGCACTCATTGATTTTGGTCGTAAAGTTTTAAAACAAGATGAAGAATAATACGTGGTTTCATCTTAATTAACTCAAAAAAATAGGCTTCATATTGAAGCCTATTTTAATTTCACCACAGCATGATTATTTAGTGCGTTTTAATTCAAAAACCACATCAACATAATCTTTAAATTCGATACTTTGCTGTTCATAGGTTTCTTGCACAGCAGCAGGTGCTTGCGCTTTTAATGCCATTGAATCCATACGAACTTGTCCAAGAGTATAAGGTGTGGCTTCTGGAGCACGATAGCTCACACTATAAACCGCACCTAAATCAGCACCAAAACCTTTTGCGACAGATGTTGCTTGATCAATAGCATTTTTAATCGCAACTTCACGTGCTTTTGATTTGTATTGTTCTGGATTATTTACGCCAAACTCAACGTTATTAATTTCATTTAAACCAGCTGCTAATGCACCATCAAGTAATGTATTAAGCTGCTCTAGTTTCTTAATTTTGACATTCACAGTACGTGTTGCGGTATAGCCATTAATGACTGAACGCTCTGCTTTTTTATCATACTCATAGTTTGGTTGAGTACGGATATTAGCAGCATCAATATCTTCTTTCACAACACCATTTTCTTTTAAGAAAGCAAAATATTTTGCGACTCGTTCATCTGCTTGCTTCTTAGCAAGGGCTGCATCTTTCGCTCTTTCACTAACCTGAATATATAGTGTCGCCATATCAGGAGCGGCTTTAATTGTCGCATTACCCGATGTTGTAATATGTGGTCCTTCTGGCTCAGACGCCGCTAATGCAAATGAAGGTAATCCCAGCGTAAACACGGATGCTAATACAATTGCTTTTAATTTCACAAAAACCCCCGACATAATAAATTTTAAGACCATCTTTTTATGGCTAAGAAGAACCTTAGCATATCTGATGTAAAGTTCTTTAAGATTAAAAGAGAGTTTTCCATCCTTGCGCTGCTAATTGAACAGCAATAAACCACATTACACATCCAACAAACAGATTAATAATACGTTGAGAGCGTGCTTTACTTAATATTGGAGAAAACCAAGCTGCTAATAGTGATAACGCAAAAAACCAGCTTATAGAGGCAAATACTGCACCAAATGTAAACCAAGGACGCAGTTCTGATGTTAATTGTCCGCCAATGCTACCTATCACAACAAAGGTGTCTAAATAAACATGAGGGTTAAGCCAAGTCACGGCAACTAATGTCACAATCACTCGCCAACGACTTTTTACCTGATTTTCACTTTGTGATAATTCAATATCTTTTGAAAATGCAGTTTTAAATGCACTCCAGCCATACCATAGTAAGAACGCCACGCCTCCCCAAGTGATCAATAATAAAAGTATTTCTGATTGGCTGAGCAAAGCACTTCCACCAAAGACACCTGCCGTAATTAAAATAACATCACTTAAAGCGCATAAAAACGCACTCATCAAGTGAAATTGTTTTTTACTTCCTTGCTGTAAAACAAAGGCGTTTTGGGCACCAATTGGCAAAATCATTGCTGCACTTAACAAGAACCCCTGAAAAAAAGTTGTAAACATGCAAAATACCTTAATAATTATTCACTTAATATCAGATGAATAATAGAGGGATTTTGATATTAGAGGAAATGAATCATTCTTATTGATAATAAGAAAAACTAATGGCAATAAAATAGGAAAAATAAAGTGTCAGTAGGATTAATAGGATGAAATAGCCATATTCATTAATAACATAAAAACAAAATTAGAACAGATAGTAACATGAGGTGTTACCACAATTAATGCAGTAATAAATAAGATAATACGTGTACGCTTTTTCTCTGCTTTGTGGGAATACCATAACAATAAGAGCGCCAAAGCAAATATAATATAACTATCAAAATAATGAAAAACGAAAAAGAAACTCCTTAAGATTATCTCCATCTTTAGTATCCAATCCCTTTTACCATCTGTGTTATCTTATTATTTCTCCTGTCTTATCATACAAAAAAGCCACGTTATTAACGTGGCTCTATATCATTTATTTTTATGAGACTATTCTGCTTTCGCTGTCGCACTTGATGTTTGATGCATATAAACATCCATTTGAGGGAATGGAATACCGATATTATTCGCATCTAATGCGCGTTTAAAATCTTCCATTAAATCCCAATAAACAGGCCATGCATCACCATTCGTTGTCCAAACACGTACTACAAAGTTTAATGAAGACGGTGCCATTTCATGTAAACGGATAGTCACGCCTTTATCATGTTGAATACGTTTGTCTTTAGCAACAACATCACCCAGCACTTGTTTCACTTTATCAATATCAGCATCATAAGCCACGCCAACCATAATTTGTGTACGGCGATTAGGCTCACGCGTTAAGTTGATAACTTCGCTACTGATAATTTTGCTATTTGGAATAACGATAATTCTGTCATCAGCTGAACGTAATGTGGTTGAGAAAATCTGCACATCTCTCACTGTACCTTCAACAGAGCCAATCATCACATATTCATCTGTGCGGATCGGACGGAAAATAACAATCAGCACACCAGCAGCAAAGTTAGACAGCGAGCCTTGTAATGCTAAACCAACGGCTAAACCAGCAGCACCGAGTACGGCGATAACAGAAGCAGTTTGAACCCCTAATCGTCCTAATACCGCAATTAAGGTAAAAGCAACAACGGTATAACGAACAAGAACTGACAGAAATGTGACAACAGTGGCATCAATGTGGCGCAACGTTAAAACTCTTGCGACACCTTTACCAATCATTTTTGCCACAAAAAGACCAACAAACAGGATCAAAAATGCCGCAATAATATTCACAGCATATTGAATAAAGAGATCCTGATTTGCCACAAACCAACCTGTTGCTTCATCTAAACTAGCGGGTAATTCATTCATTAGACCACCTTTTAAACTTAAAAACGTAATGAAAAGAATAGTAATTCAATAGTATATTGTGGCAGATTTATTCCAAAAATATATAGGAATTGTTAATTTCCTCTATTTTCCAGAATAAATAACCGATATTTTTGTAGCATGGTAGCAAAATCATCTAAACCACAGAAAGAGATGCTTTCGTTATCGTAATAGCTCATCCCCTCTTCCATTTCATCTGTTTCAAAATGCAAGGTATTGGCTCTTATCATTACTTCTTCGTCATCAATAGAAAGACTGTATTCTTTACCGATAAGTTCCCACTGTCTTTCACTACCTTTAATACCTTCCATTTCTTCAAGAATTTGATCGATAAGACTAATGTCGCCCTGAATTTCATCATTCAGCCAATAGCCTATTGCTTCATGATCCATCGAAAAACGGGCTAGTATACCGCCAGTGAGATCTCGCTGAAATTCATAATCCATGGTGTACGCCCCTTATAAAGCTCTCGCTTTTTTAATAAAAAAATATCTTATTCTTATTATGACAAAAATAACAAAAAACGGGAGGCATTTGCCTCCCGTTTGTTCATATTAAATACTTTAAAGCAATAAATTAACCGTTATACCGTTGTTTGGAAAATAACTTGGTCTGCTTTATCGGTATACTGCTCTAGTTGGTCAAAGTTTAGATAGCGATAAGTATCTTCTGCGGTTTCATCCACTTTATTCATGAAATCCAGATACTCTTGTGGCTCTGGTAAACGACCTAGTAATGAAGCAACCGCTGCAAGCTCCGCAGAGGCAAGATATACATTAGCACCTGTACCTAAGCGGTTAGGGAAGTTACGTGTTGAGGTTGAAACAACAGTTGCACCATCAGCAACACGCGCTTGGTTACCCATACATAGTGAACAACCCGGTACTTCGATACGTGCTCCACTCTTACCAAAGACGCTATAATAGCCCTCTTCCGTTAATTGAGCAGCATCCATTTTTGTTGGTGGAGCAACCCATAAACGTGTTGGTAATTGACCTTTGTGTTGATCAAGCAGTTTACCAGCAGCACGGAAGTGACCAATATTGGTCATGCAAGAGCCAATAAATACTTCATCAATTTTGCTGTTTGCCACTTCAGATAACAGGCGAGCATCATCTGGATCATTAGGCGCACATAGAATAGGCTCTTTGATCTCATTTAAATCAATTTCGATCACTGCTGCATATTCTGCATCTGCATCAGCTTCAAGTAATTGCGGATCTTTCAACCAGTTTTCCATTGAAGTGATACGACGTTCAATAGTACGACGATCACCATAACCTTCAGCAATCATCCATTTCAGTAAGATAATGTTAGATTGCAGGTACTCAATAATTGGCGCTTTATCCAGTTTAATAGTACAACCCGCCGCTGAACGTTCTGCTGATGCATCAGCAAGCTCAAATGCTTGTTCTACTTTCAGTTCTGGTAAGCCTTCAATCTCAAGAATACGACCAGAGAAAATGTTCTTCTTACCTTTTTTCTCAACTGTCAGTAAACCGTCTTGAATTGCGTAATAAGGAATAGCATGAACTAAATCACGCAGTGTCACACCCGGTTGCATTTTGCCTTTAAAACGCACCAGAACAGATTCTGGCATATCTAATGGCATAACCCCAGTTGCCGCAGCAAAAGCCACTAGGCCAGAACCTGCTGGGAATGAGATACCAATAGGGAAACGAGTATGCGAGTCACCGCCTGTACCGACAGTATCAGGTAGTAACATACGGTTTAACCATGAGTGGATAATACCATCGCCCGGACGCAGTGAAACACCACCACGATTCATAATAAAGTCAGGCAAAGTGTGATGCGTTGTAACGTCTACCGGTTTTGGATAAGCCGCGGTATGACAGAATGATTGCATCACTAAATCAGCAGAGAAACCAAGGCACGCCAAGTCTTTTAGCTCATCACGAGTCATTGGGCCTGTTGTATCTTGTGAACCTACTGAGGTCATTTTTGGCTCGCAATATTCGCCTGGGCGAATACCTGTACGGCCACAAGCACGACCTACCATTTTCTGAGCTAGTGAGAAACCACGATTGCTTTCTGCAACAGGTTTAGCATGACGGAACAGTGTGCTAGCTGGTAAACCCAGTGATTCACGCGCTTTTGATGTTAACCCACGACCGATGATCAATGGAATACGACCACCAGCACGAACTTCATCAATTAATACTTCGGTTTTCAGCTCAAAGGTTTCCAGTAACTCATTCGTTTCATGGTTACGAATTTCACCTTTGTATGGGTAAATATCAATGACATCACCCATATTTAATTTAGAAACATCAACTTCGATAGGGAGTGCGCCTGCATCTTCCATAGTATTAAAGAAGATAGGTGCGATTTTACCGCCAAGAACAACACCGCCACCGCGTTTATTAGGAACGAAAGGAATGTCGTCTCCCATAAACCAAAGAACAGAGTTAGTTGCTGATTTACGTGATGAGCCAGTACCTACAACATCACCAACATAAGCCAGAGGGAAGCCTTTTTTATTTAATGCTTCGATTTGTTTGATAGGACCTACACTACCCGGTTGATCTGGTTCAATGCCTTCGCGCGCATTTTTCAGCATTGCTAAAGCATGTAATGGGATATCAGGACGAGACCAAGCATCAGGTGCTGGAGATAAGTCATCGGTATTGGTTTCACCAGTGACTTTAAATACGGTAACAGTAATTTTTTCTGCTAATGCTGGACGTTCAGTAAACCACTGTGCATCAGCCCAAGATTGCATGATTTGCTTAGCATAGACGTTACCTGCTTTCGCCTTTTCTTCAACATCATAGAAGTTATCAAACATCAGTAATGTGTGAGAAAGCGCTTTAGCTGCTATTGGAGCTAATTTATCGTTGTCCAGAGCGTCAATTAAAGCGTGGATATTATAGCCACCTTGCATGGTGCCTAATAATTCAACTGCTTTTTCTGGAGTGATAAGAGGTGATGTGGTTTCGCCTTTCGCGAGGGCAGTTAAAAAACCCGCCTTAACATAGGCAGCTTCATCAACTCCGGGTGGAACGCGGTTAACAATTAAATCAAGAAGAAATTCTTCTTCACCTTTAGGGGGATTTTTTAATAGCTCAACAAGTGCGGCTGTTTGTGTGGCATCGAGAGGTTTTGGAACGACACCTTCAGCTGCACGCTCTGCTACGTGCTTACGGTATTCTTCTAGCACGACTGTCTCCTCGCTTCTTTGTCATTTTGTATAACCCGGCTGTCTGCACCCTGTCTGTTGAAGGATGCCAGGTCAGAGGATCTTTTGCTCGCATAAAACATAAGAGGTTGTAAAATTATGCCCAGCTAAGGGCTATCAGCATAGCAAATCTTCAACACGATGTTAATTCGTTCACATAAAAGTAACATTAATCAGATTCAAATATCCACTTATTCAGATTAAAACACTTAAACAAAATATATAACAGGGACTTTTAACCAAGATTTTGGTTAATAACCACACTTTTTATAGTTTTTTTCATTCCCAAATTAGCACTAAAGCGAAATTTGCGATTAAATAAACGACAAAAATAGCTAATCACTAATATTTCCCTTCATTAAGCAATGCTAGTCCCAACAAAAAGTGACTAGTCCTGATATAGGTTGACAACTTTTCAGGCATAAAACGCTCGATGTACTTCATCGGGCGTTTTATAGTTT
>NZ_JBEEWD010000009.1:0-178788 GCF_040140245.1 Proteus sp. fly-1013
GGAATAGCTCAGTTGGTAGAGCACAACCTTGCCAAGGTTGGGGTCGCGAGTTCGAGTCTCGTTTCCCGCTCCAATCTTTCTTAGACAGTTATGAGTAGTGTTATGCGACGCGGGAATAGCTCAGTTGGTAGAGCACAACCTTGCCAAGGTTGGGGTCGCGAGTTCGAGTCTCGTTTCCCGCTCCAAGTTTTTTCTCTTCTGCTTTATCAAATCTCATTTTTTAATCCTCATAAAGAAAATTTTAAGTTTTTTCTCTCGCTTTTTTAAATATCGACTACACTGTTTTAGGGTGCAAGTTAAGGGATTTTACTTAATACACGCAAAGAGAGTGTGTGGGATTTTTGCTCAAAAAAGAAAATGTCATTACTGCATGTAAGATCAAGCTATTTTTTTGTGATCTATCTTTGATCTTTGCTTGCATTTCTATTTTGACAGCACTAGAATGTGCGCCTTTCCTCATTTAGAGGGGAAACGAGAGGCAAGATCATTTTTTAGGTTTTAGGCCTTTATTCTGTTAAACATGCATTGAATAGTATTTTAGAAAAAGAAAAGGGTTTTTCAGGCTTTTCTTTAAAAAAACGTGATATATATTCTACTATTCTTAAAATCTTCCCAAATCGATTTATCCACAGTGAGATGCTAATAACCACCGCATCTAAGCACTATTTATTTTTTTACTGCACAGAGTTATCCACAAGCACGTATCATTAAGTGATAAGGATATTATTCTCTTCAATAAATTGATTGGATTTTATATCTAATTGATAACTAAGTTTATTTTAATTTTTTTAAATTTTGGGTCTTAGTTCGCTTGAATTTTTTGTTCATGTTGATAGGCAAGGGATTTTTATTTTATTCACAGAGGAAATTAATGGTTACTCGTAATGCGTTTATTCTGTTAAAAATTAAGCGTCGCGAGGTAAGCCTTTAGTTATCGCCCTTACTAAGCGTTTTTGTTGTGAAGTCTGTATTTTTACTTCTTTTTCATTTCTCTTCGCTGTCTGTTGTGCAATCGCCCAGTTTAAATGTTCATCTAAAACATCACTCAATCCAAAGCGTTCTTGCAAGGCAAGTATAATTTTATCTTGATAAGGTGCATTTCCTAACGCCACGCTAATATTTCTAAGCCAACGTAAATAGCCAATACGACGGATCGGTGATCCCTCTGTAATACGCAGAAATTTATCTTCATTCCATTGAAAAAGATCGAGTAATTCTGGGGTATGAAGTGCTCTTCTCGGAGAGAAATCTTCTTCGTCAGTCAGTGATGAAAAACGATTCCAAGGGCAGATAAGCTGGCAATCATCACAGCCATAAATGCGATTACCCATTAGAGGGCGAAATTCTTCAGGAATAGCACCATCGAGCTCGATAGTGAGATAAGAAATGCAGCGACGGGCATCAATAGTATAAGGTTCAACAATGGCACCTGTCGGGCAGGTTGTCATACAGGCGACACATTTACCACATTGCTCTTCAACTGGGCTATCCGTAGGTAATGGCAAATCAATCAGAAGTTCACCAAGGAAAAACCAAGAGCCAGCTTGATTATTAATAACAAGTGAGTGTTTACCAACCCAACCAAGTCCTGCCTTAACGGCTAATGGTCTCTCCATAATAGGTGCTGAATCAACGAAAGGACGAAAGTTGACTACCCCTTGATATTCGAATTGCTGACAATATTGTGAAATTCTTTCGCCGAGTTTTTTAAGACGTTGTCTTAATACTTTGTGATAATCCCGACCAAGCGCATAACGGCTGATATAGCCTTGCTCTGGATTATTTAAAGTTCGTGCAAAAGCTGCATCCGTAGGGAGATAATTCATTCTCACACTGATAACACGTAATGTACCCGGAACCAGTTCATGAGGTCTGGCTCGTGTCATTCCATACTTTTCCATCCATGCCATTTCACCGTGATATTGCTTATCTAGCCACGCTTGCAGGCGAGGTTCTTCAAGTGATAAGTCAGTATCACATATTCCTGTTTGTTGAAAACCTAGCTCAGAACCCCATAATTTAATGTTTTGAGCGAGAAGATTAAGATCGAGTGATGACATGAATAAACCGAATCAATAGGTAAGAGGTGAGTCCTAAGAGCGCGCAGTGTATCATAGTGAGGCAGTAGGAAAAATCCTCGCAATAAATAGATTTATGGTATGGTTATTTGATAGTGATTTCGATAACTATTTGCCTTAAGAAAACATATAAAGCTTAGTATTGGATGTTCTCCGACGATCTCTCTTTATTAAGCCGTTATAACTTAACAATAGATTATATTAAATATGAAAGAATGGGTTGTTACATTAGAAGATGAAGCGGCGACAGTTAAACTCGGGCGTACTGTTGCAATGGCGACTAATCATAGCGGATTGATCATTTATTTATATGGCGATCTTGGTGCTGGAAAAACAACCTTTAGCCGAGGCTTTTTGCAAGCGCTTGGTCATCAAGGGCATGTCAAAAGCCCAACATATACATTAGTTGAGCCCTATATGCTTTCGCCAAATCCTGTTTATCATTTTGATCTTTATCGTTTAGCTTCTGCTGAAGAGCTAGAATTTATGGGAATACGCGACTATTTTGAGCAAGACGCGTTATGCCTTATTGAATGGCCATCGCAAGGCGAAGGTTTTTTACCTAACGCGGATTTAGAACTTCATTTAAGCTACGAAGATGAAGGTCGAAAAGCGCGTTTTGTTGCCCTTTCACAAAGAGGGAATACTGTTTTATCCCGTATTCAGTCTGCATAAAGGAATATTGATTATGTCGAGTCTCATCACTATTGTGAGTCAAAGTCAGCGCTATGTTGTTGCCTTTCTGTTGGTTGTTTTGTCTTTATTTTTTGTGCAAATAGCACAAGCCGCTACTGTGACAGAAGTAAAAGCAGAAAACGGTATTTCAGCAACAACTCTCACATTCACTTTTAGTGATGGGAAGCCAAGTTATCGATATTACTCATTAAAAAGTCCTGATCGTTTAGTGATGGATTTTAAACAGAGCACAAAAATCACGGGATTACCGGCAACATTAGGCAATGGGCAGTTAGTTCATAAAATTCGCTCAACACAATCAAAAGATAGCCAATACCAAAGTATGGTTGTTGAGCTTGCTCAGCCTGTTGTGGTAACTGAAAGTTTGATGAATGTGAGTGGTGGCTATAAGTTAGTGCTTACTATCAAAGCTATGAATAGCCGACAAAATAGTAATGCTCAATCGACAGTAAGTGTCGTTGCGTTATCACCAGCAGCAACCACGACTACATCAACTGCAAATACAAATTCAAACACAAATAGGGAAATGGCACCTTTAATTACCAAGCCGACACCTGAGGTTGCGCCCGTTATTCCTATTGTAAAACCACGCACCACACCTTCAAAACCACAAGCGGGTTCTCGCCAAATTATAATTGCGATAGACGCGGGTCATGGTGGACAAGATCCGGGCGCGATTGGTCAGAAAGGTAATCGTGAAAAAGACGTAACGCTAAGTGTGGCAAGGAAGTTGGAAGCACGCTTACGTAATGATCCTATGTTTAAACCTGTTCTAACACGTAGTGGCGATTATTTTATCTCAGTTGCTGGGCGCTCTGAAGTTGCCCGTAAGCAAAGTGCGAATATGTTAGTGTCTATTCATGCAGACTCAGCACCAAATCGTAGTGCTAGAGGCGCATCTGTGTGGGTGCTTTCTAATCGTCGTGCAAACAGTGAATTAGGTAAGTGGCTTGAACAAAGCGAGAAGCAATCTGAATTACTTGGTGGTGCAGGTGATGCTTTATCTGATGGCGCTGATCCTTATTTAAGTCAAACAGTACTTGATTTGCAGTTTGGCAACTCACAGCGAGTAGGTTATGACGTTGCTGTTGCCGTATTGTCTGAACTAAGAAAAGTGGGCTCACTACATAAGAAAACACCAGAGCATGCGAGTTTAGGTGTTTTACGTTCACCTGATATCCCTTCAA
Organism: Proteus sp. fly-1013; assembly: GCF_040140245.1. NCBI lineage: Bacteria > Pseudomonadati > Pseudomonadota > Gammaproteobacteria > Enterobacterales > Morganellaceae > Proteus > Proteus sp. fly-1013. The sequence goes on from NZ_JBEEWD010000009.1 coordinate 3,962, forward strand.
TTTTAGTTGAAACAGGCTTTATCAGCCACGCGTCAGAAGAGCAATTACTGATTTCTGATGCTTATCAAGAGAAACTTGCGGCGTCAATTCACGCGGGTTTAAGAAATTATTTTCTGGCTCATCCTTTACAAAACGCGCCTAATTGATTGAGTAAAATGGAATAAAGGTAATGGCGATAAATTTATTACCTCCTCAGCTTGCAAACCAAATTGCCGCAGGGGAAGTTGTTGAAAGACCAGCCTCTGTCGTTAAAGAGTTGCTGGAAAATAGTTTAGACGCAGGCGCGACCTCAATTGATATTGATATCGATAAAGGTGGTGCCAAGCTTATTCGCATTCGTGATAATGGGTGTGGTATTAATCGTGATGATTTGAAGTTAGCACTTGCTCGCCATGCAACTAGCAAAATATCAAGTCTTGACGATCTCGAAGCCATAATGAGTATGGGGTTTCGTGGTGAAGCCTTAGCGAGTATTAGCTCAGTTTCCCGTTTAACACTGACATCGCGTACTCAAGATCAAGAAGAAGCATGGCAAGCTTACGCTGAAGGTAGAGATATGGCAGTGACTGTTAAACCTGCCGCTCATCCTGTCGGAAGTACAGTTGAAGTACTCGATCTCTTTTATAACACGCCAGCAAGACGTAAATTCTTACGTACTGAAAAAACAGAATTTGCACATATTGATGAAGTGGTACGTCGCATTGCGTTATCACGTTTTGATATCTCTATAAATCTTACCCATAACGGTAAACGAGTTCGACAATATCGTGCTGTGAAAGATGAAAGTCAGCAAAATCGCCGTTTGAGTGCGATTTGTGGTAATAATTTTGTCAATCAATCAATGCATTTATCGTGGGAACATGGTGATTTAGCAATAAAAGGTTGGGTAGAACATCCTTTATCACCAGTGCAAAGTAGTGAACTTCAGTATTGCTATGTGAATGGACGAATGATGCGTGATAGGTTGATTAATCATGCTATTCGCCAAGCTTATGAAGGATATTTGCAAGGAGAGCAGCAACCTTCTTATATCTTGTATTTAAGCGTTGATCCTCACCAAGTCGATGTAAACGTGCATCCTGCGAAACATGAAGTTCGTTTTCATGAATCTCGTTTGGTTCACGATTTTATTTATCAAGGCGTGTTGAGTGTTTTACGACAAGCAACGCAAGAGCCTTTATCATTGACTTCAGATGACGAAGAAGAACACGAAATAGCGTTAAATTTTCCTGAAAATCGTCAAGTTGCAGGTGAAAACGTATTTTCTCAGCCTTATCAAGCACCAGCGGCTCAAACCCCGCAAAATACATCATCACACCACTCTAATGAACGAGAGCACAATAATAACTCTCATCAAAAACAGGCCTCTCAATTTGGAGGTAGTCGCCAGTTTGGTGAAAGTTATCAACGGACACAAGGTGCGCTTTATCAAAAAATGATGGAAGAAAGTGTATCTACATCAAAAGATAAAGAAAAAATACCCCTATTTCCTGACCGTGCCCCATTGAATTTAGGTGAAATCGTTCATACAACTAATAATATCGAAGAAGATGTTATTTCGGTGATGCCTCGTTCCGTCAATGCGAAAGATGGGCAAACTGATTATACTTTTGGGCGAGTATTGGCAATTTATCAGCAGAAATATGCGTTAATAGAATCTTCACAAGGTCTTGGGCTGTTATCATTGGAAGAAGCTGATTTTCTGTTAAAATGTGCGCAATTACTGCCTAAAGATGAAACATTGAAGCCACAACCTTTGTTAGTGCCTTTAAAATTGGCATTGAGCAAAGAAGAAATTAGTGTATTTAATCAGTTTCAAACGCTAATCAGTCATTTCGGGATCGTTATCGAAATTTCTCACGGTAAAGCAACAATACATGCGGTGTCGTTACCTTTGCGTCAGCAAAATTTACCTGTGTTACTGACCGCATTATTAGCCTATTTGTCAGCAGAACAATCTTGTACCGAGCAACAACTTGGACAATGGCTTGCAAGACAATTAGGGGCAGAGCCGGCGCAATGGTCGCAAGCTCAAGCAGTAGGATTATTGGCTGATATTGAAAGACTTTGCCCTCAATATGTCAGACAGCCAGCAAAAAACTTATTACAATTAATTGATTTACAACCGGTGGTAGTGGCATTAAATAATGAGCGATGTGAACACGCAAATAAAACCTAAAGCAATTTTTCTAATGGGACCTACAGCGTCAGGTAAAACAGCATTAGCAATTGCACTGAGACAAAAACTGCCTGTAGATATTATTAGCGTGGATTCAGCTCTTATCTATCGTGGTATGGATATCGGTACAGCGAAGCCGGATGCGAATGAGCAATCGCTTGCTCCACATCGATTAATTGATATTCTAGATCCCGCATTTCCCTATTCCGCTGCGGATTTTCGACGTGATGCATTAAATGCAATGGAAGAAATTACTGCGGCTGGGCGAATTCCACTATTAGTGGGTGGGACTATGCTATATTTTAAAGCGTTACTTGAAGGTCTATCGCCTTTACCCAGTGCCAATTCGGATGTTCGTGCTGAAATAGAAAAAAAAGCAGCAGAGCAAGGGTGGGAGGCAATACATAAAGAGTTAGCATTGGTTGATCCCGTTGCCGCACAACGGATCCACCCTAATGATCCTCAACGACTTTCTCGTGCGCTAGAAGTTTACCTGATTTCAGGTAAGACAATGACGGAATTGACAAAAATATCAGGCGAGTCTTTGCCCTATGATGTTTATCAGTTTGCGATTGCTCCGAAAGATAGAAATGTTCTTCACCAACGCATTGAAGCCCGTTTTAAACAGATGTTAACGTGTGGATTTGAAGATGAAGTAAAATCATTATATGAACGGGGCGATCTGCATGAAGATTTACCTTCTGTACGTTGTGTCGGTTATCGCCAGATGTGGTCATATTTATCAGGCGAAATAGATTATGATGAGATGGTTTATCGAGGGATCTGCGCTACCCGGCAATTAGCGAAGCGACAAATCACCTGGTTAAGAGGTTGGAATGACATTCACTGGCTTGATAGTGAAGATCCAAAACAATCTCTTGACACTGTTTTGCAGGTAGTTAGTGCATAGATGGTAGGTTTGTGTAAAATTGATAGTTGCCAAAGCGCAATTTTTGAGTAGTTCATTTTTCGAACCAATTGGGTTCTAATATAAAACAACAAAATAAGGAAAACATAGAATGGCTAAGGGGCAATCTTTGCAAGATCCTTTCCTGAACGCATTACGTCGTGAAAGGGTTCCCGTTTCTATCTATTTGGTAAACGGCATTAAATTGCAGGGTCAGATCGAATCTTTTGACCAATTTGTTATTTTGCTGAAAAACACAGTAAGTCAGATGGTATACAAACATGCTATCTCTACCGTGGTACCTTCGCGTCCTGTTTCTCATCATAGCAACACAGGCACGAACCAAACTGGTACAGGCTACAATGGTGGCGCTGCTCAGCAGGATGATGTTGCAGAATAATAATCCAATATTATTCTTGATATAAGAAAAACATAGGTAGGGAGACTTTACCTATGTTTTTTCCTGTTTTTATAAAGTCCAAGAGGTTTCGCCTTTGTTTGATCGTTATGAAGGTGGCGAATTAGCCGTTTTAGTGCACGTCTTCTTTTCTCAAGAAAAGGACGTTGATGATTTGCAAGAATTTGAATCTTTGGTGACATCTGCGGGTGTTAAACCAGTTCAGATTATTACAGGAAATCGTAAAGCGCCTCATCCTAAATATTATGTGGGTGAAGGTAAGGCAGAAGAAATTGCCGAAGCTGTAAAAGCAAGTGGTGCAGATGTTGTTTTATTTAATCATGCACTGACACCTGCACAAGAACGAAATCTGGAAAGACTTTGTGAATGCCGTGTGGTTGATCGCACGGGAGTTATCCTTGATATTTTTGCTCAAAGAGCAAGAACCCATGAAGGAAAGCTACAGGTAGAACTCGCCCAGTTACGTCACTTATCAACTCGTTTAGTCAGAGGGTGGACTCACCTTGAAAGACAAAAAGGGGGGATCGGGTTACGAGGACCAGGTGAAACTCAGCTAGAAACAGACCGCCGCTTACTCCGAGGTAAAATTAGTCAAATTCTAATGCGATTGGGTAGGGTTGAGCGTCAGCGTGAACAAGGACGGCAAGCGCGGAGTAAAGCTGATATTCCAACATTATCCCTTGTTGGTTACACAAATGCAGGGAAATCGAGTTTATTTAATCATATTACCTGTTCTGATGTGTATGCAGCAGATCAGCTCTTTGCAACATTAGATCCGACATTAAGACGTATTCAAGTCGATGATGTGGGAACCGTTGTATTAGCCGATACTGTTGGATTTATTCGACATTTACCTCATGATCTTGTTGCTGCTTTTAAAGCCACTTTGCAAGAAACACGAGAAGCTACCTTACTTCTTCATGTGATTGATGCAGCAGATAGCCGTTTTGAGGAAAATATTCATGCAGTTGAAAGCGTATTAGAAGAGATTGATGCTCAAGAAATACCAACACTGCATGTCATGAACAAAATTGATCTTCTTGAAGACTTCACTCCAAGAATTGATCGAAATGAAGAAAACTTACCCGTTAGGGTTTGGGTTTCTGCACAAACAGGCGAAGGTATTCCTCTGTTGTATCAGGCGTTGACAGAACGTCTTTCAGGTGAGATCGCACACTTTGAATTACGTTTACCGCCAGAGAATACAGGGCGCTTACGTAGTCGTTTTTATCAATTACAGTCAATAGAACGTGAATGGATTGAAAAAGACGGTAAAGTTGGGCTAATCATACGTATGCCTATGGTAGACTGGCGTCGCCTTTGCAAGCAGGAACCAAATTTATTGGATTACGTGGTCTGATATTCGGCCATAATAATGAACATTAACTGAGAGCTGGCGACGAAATCGGCTCTTAAGCCTGATAAATCTAATCATAATAATGGAGCTAGAACATGGCGTGGAATCAGCCCGGTAACAACGGACAAGACCGCGACCCGTGGGGTAACCGAAACAGCGGCAATAATAATGGCGATGGCAACGGTAACTCCAACGGTAATCAAGGAGGTCGGAATCGTGGAGCATCAGATCTCGATGATATGTTCCGTAAACTGAGTGAAAAACTTGGTGGTTTCGGCGGTAAAAAAGGTGGAAACTCCTCTTCTGGGCAAAATGGCGGTCCTCGTAGTAATGCTGGAAATCTTTTGATTTCTCTTGCATTAGGTGCGGTTGTCGTAGTTTGGGCTGCAAGTGGTTTTTATACCATCAAAGAGGCAGAACAAGGCGTTGTGACTCGTTTTGGTAAATTTTACCAAATCGTTGAACCTGGTCTGAACTGGAAACCGACTTTCATTGATGAAGTTCAGCCTGTTAACGTAAAAACTATCCGTGATTTAACTACGGGTGGCATGATGTTAACGTCAGATGAAAATATGGTTCAAGTCGAGATAAACGTGCAGTATGTTGTCTCTGATCCAGAAACATTCCTATTTAACCTGACAACACCAATTAACAGCTTAGGTCAGGCAACTGACAGTGCAGTGCGTGGCGTTATTGGTCGTTCAGAAATGGAAAAAATTCTGACTTCTAACCGTTCAGAAATTCGTGACCAAACACGTCAAGAATTAGAAGAGACTATCCGTCCTTATAACATGGGTATCTCGATTGTGGACGTCAACTTCCAAGTGGCTCGCCCACCAGAAGCGGTAAAAGCGGCATTCGATGACGTAATTGCTGCACGTGAAGAAGAACAAAAAACAATCCGTCAAGCTGAAGCTTATAAAAACGAAGTGCTACCGTTAGCAAAAGGTAACGCACAACGTATGATTGAAGAAGCAACTGCTTATAAAACCAGTGTGGTGATGAAAGCAGAAGGTGAGGTAGCAAGCTTTGCTAAAATCTTACCTGAATATCGTGCTGCTCCTGAAATTACTCGCGAGCGTCTTTATATTGAAACGATGGAAAAAGTGCTATCAAAAACACGTAAAATCATCGCTAATGATAAAGGTAATAGCATGTTAGTGCTGCCTTTAGAGCAAATGTTACGTCAGCAATCTCAATCTGCACCATCAAATACATTTGAGGCACCTGCTCGTATCAACACACCCGCTCCAACTGTAAATCCAGCACCGGCACAAAAACCAGCAACAACGACTTATGGTAATGGTGGATATGGTAGTAATAATGGCGGTTATGGTCAGCCTTACGGCAATAATCAAGGAGGACAATAATCATGCGTAAAGTTATCGCTGTTGTTGCAGTTATTATTTTAGCGTTGTTGTACTCTTCTGTGTTTGTCGTTCAACAATATGAGCGTGGCATTATTTTACGCTTTGCGAAAGTTGTACGTGATGCTGAAAATAAGCCCGTTGTTTATGAACCAGGTCTTCACTTTAAAATTCCATTTATTGAGAATGTGAAAAAACTGGATGCACGTATTCAAACTATGAATATCCAGCAAGACCGTTTCTTATCAGGTGAGAATAAAGACTTATTAGTCGATTCTTATCTGAAATGGCGTATCAGTGATTTCAGCACCTACTATCTGGCAACAGGTGGTGGTAACACAACGCAAGCTGAAACTTTACTGCGTCGTAAGTTCAGTGACCGTTTACGTTCTGAGATTGGTCGTATGAGCGTTAACCAAATTATTACGGATTCTCGTGGTCGTTTAACCATTGATGTTCGTAATGCACTGAATGAAGGTACTCCTTCTCGTGATTCAAGCGCTGCTGATGATGCAATTGCTATTGCAGCTAAAAAAGTGGCTGAAGAAACTAAAGGCCAAGCTCCAGCTATCAACATGAACAGTATGGCGGCTTTAGGTATTGAAGTGATTGACGTTCGAATCAAACAAATCAACTTACCTATGGAAGTTTCTGAAGCGATTTACCAGCGTATGCGTGCAGAGCGTGAAGCCGTTGCTCGTCGTCACCGTTCACAAGGTCAAGAGCAAGCGGTGAAAATTCGTGCTGCTGCTGATAAGACTGTAACAGAGACACTGGCTGAATCTGAGCGTGAATCATTACGTCTTCGCGGTGAAGGTGATGCACAAGCAACTAAACTGTTTGCTGATGCATTCAACCAAGATCCAGACTTCTATGCGTTCATTCGTAGCTTACGTGCTTATGAGAAGAGCTTTAACCAAGACGGCAATGACGTCATGGTGTTAAGCCCAGATAGCGATTTCTTACGCTATATGAAAGCACCGACAAAAGCGCGAGCGATTGAAGAGTAATTTCTAAACGCGTTAAACCGTTTGAGTAAATAATAAAATCCTTCACCTTAAAAAGTGGGGGATTTTTTTTGATATCAATAAGATAAAGCGAGTGATCAAGTTAAGAAATAAATAATTGTGCATAAAAAGATGAAAATTTACGCTTAATGGTTTCCAAAATGGTTTTAGCTGGGATAGTATAAAGTGAAAATTGCATTTCAAGATAAACCTTCGGCAATTCCGAAGCGTCTTCTTCGCCGTTTTCACTTTTATGTCACTCTGCTTCCTGTTTTTGCGATCAAAGCTGTTGATAAAAGTCACAATACGTTTGTGATGCGGATTTTTCGGGCAAAAATATTGACAATGGCAAGATAATCTATTGCTTAAAAGCGGGGATGACATAATTAGATAAAATCTACTGTAACTCTTGAATTGAGATGGTAGAATCCTTTTTTAAGCAACCGAGTGTATTTTGAAATGAGTAATAACGTTGTCGTATTGGGCACCCAGTGGGGTGACGAAGGCAAAGGCAAGATAGTCGATTTGCTGACAGAACGCGCTAAATATGTTGTTCGCTACCAAGGTGGCCATAACGCGGGTCACACTCTAGTCATCGACGGTGAAAAAACCGTTCTTCATTTAATCCCATCAGGCATTCTCCGTGAAAATGTTGTTAGCATCATAGCAAACGGTGTCGTTTTATCACCGGAAGCGCTGATGAAGGAAATGACCCAACTTGAAGATCGTGGTATTCCTGTTCGTTCTCGCTTACTTCTGTCTGAAGCTTGCCCATTAATCCTTCCTTATCACATCGCATTAGACAATGCGCGTGAGAAAGCTCGTGGCGAAAAAGCTATCGGTACAACAGGCCGTGGTATCGGTCCTGCTTACGAAGATAAAGTTGCTCGTCGCGGTTTACGTGTTGGCGATCTGTTTGATAAAAAAGCGTTTGCACAAAAACTCAAAGAAATCATCGAATACCATAACTTCCAACTGGTGAACTACTACAAAGTTGAACCTGTTGATTACCAAAAAACCTTAGACGATATCATGGCAATCGCTGATATTCTGACTGGTATGGTTGTTGATGTTTCTGACTTACTGTACAAAGCAACACAAAACGGTGAGTTAGTGATGTTTGAAGGTGCACAAGGTACTTTATTAGACATCGACCACGGTACTTATCCGTATGTAACCTCTTCAAACACAACCGCTGGTGGTGTGGCAACAGGCTCAGGTTTAGGCCCTCGCTATGTTGGTTACGTATTAGGGATCATCAAAGCTTACTCTACTCGTGTAGGTGCAGGTCCATTCCCAACTGAATTGTTTGATGAAGTGGGTGACTTCTTACGTGAGAAAGGCCAAGAATTTGGTGCAACTACAGGCCGTAGTCGTCGTACTGGCTGGTTAGATATCATCGCTATTCGTCGCGCTGTTCAAATCAACTCACTGTCTGGTTTCTGCATGACTAAACTGGATGTGTTAGATGGTCTGAAAGAAGTGAAACTGTGTGTAGGCTATCGTTTACCAAACGGTGAAGTGATTGATACAACACCTTTAGCTGCTGATGATTGGGAAGGTATCGAGCCTATCTATGAATCAATGCCAGGCTGGAACGAAACGACGTTTGGTGTGAAAGATCACGCTCAACTGCCACAAGCAGCACTGAACTACATCAAGCGCGTAGAAGAGTTAACAGGCGTTCCTGTTGATATCGTTTCTACTGGCCCAGACCGTTCAGAAACCATCATTCTCCGTCATCCATTTGATGCATAATCTGCATTAAATTGGTTTGATGTGAAAATCGTCCCTGAAAATGACAGGGGCGATTTTTTCGTATCTGTTTGTTGGTTAAGTTGAGATGGAAATACGCGTTACACACATAAGATAAGACAGCTTTACACTCGGTTTTGCTTCTGTTTTATCAGTAACGCGTAAAAAATAATAAGACAATGTTATTGTTGTAGAGTCAGAAATAAAGAAAGCGATCTGTTGAAAATCGACAGTATCGCTTTTTCTTTGCCTGTGATGTCGCTATTATTTTGTTAATAGTCAAGTGAGAGACGGAAATAACTCACTTTTGAGCATATCTTTGCTAAATGTCCAAAAATTAAACATAATATTGCTTAATAAAATGATATTCTCATTAATAATTACTTATCCCTTAACGGCTTTAGTAGGGAAAACCACTTTTCAGAGGTCATTGTGCAATTAACCAGTTTTACAGATTATGGATTGCGGGCATTGATATATATGGCTTCATTGCCAGAAGGCAAAATGACAAGTATCACTGAAGTGACACAAGTCTATGGCGTTTCGCGTAACCATATGGTGAAAATTATTAATCAACTTAGCCATTTAGGTTTTGTTGAGGCTATTCGCGGTAAAAATGGAGGGATCCGTTTAGGCAAGCCTGCAACAAATATCATTGTGGGTGAGGTTGTTCGTGCTTTAGAGCCACTTTCATTAGTAAACTGTAGTGCTGAGTTTTGCCACATTACCCCAGCTTGTCGACTGAAACTGGTGTTGAATCAGGCAATTGAGCAGTTTTTGAAAGAGTTAGACCGTCACACACTCGCAGAGCTAGTTGAAAATAATAGCTCCTTATATAAATTGTTATTAGAAGATGTTTGAGTCTACTATTTCATCAAATCTGATAGCTTGGAGGTCATAATGTCAAAAGATCCTTTTCAGGATAGAGAAGCAGAAAAATACGCCTCTCCAATTGCTAGTCGCGAATATATTTTAGAAGAAATGAAAAGGCGCACGGCACCAATGAGCCGTGAAGATTTAGCACAGGCGTTAAAAATTTCAGGTGAAGAAGACTTAGAAGCGTTACGTCGCCGTTTAAGAGCGATGGAGCGTGATGGTCAATTAGTTTTTACCCGTCGCCAATGCTACGCATTACCTGAGCGCCTTGATTTATGGAAAGGCAAGGTAATCGGTCACCGCGATGGATATGGTTTTTTACGTGCAGAAGGTCAAAAAGATGACCTCTATCTTTCACAAGATGAAATGAAAAAAACCATGCATGGCGATGTTATCCTTGCCCAACCTTTAGGTATGGATAGAAAAGGTCGTCGTGAAGGTCGTGTTGTTCGTGTTGTTGAACCAAGAAATAACCAAATTGTAGGTCGCTATTTTATTGAGTCAGGTATGGGATTTGTTGTACCTGATGATAGCCGTTTAAGCTTTGATATTCTTATTCCTAAAGAAGATATCATGGGCGCGCGTATGGGAAATGTGGTGGTGGTTGAGATCACGACAAGACCAACCCGACGCACGCAAGCAGTAGGTCGTATTGTTGAGATCTTAGGTGAAACAATGGGAACAGGTATTGCGGTAGAAATCGCATTACGTACTCATGAAATCCCTTATACATGGCCTGCAAAAGTGACAAAAGAAGTCGCTGATTTAAAAGAGGAAGTGCCTGAGTCCGCTAAAGAAGGACGAGTTGATTTACGTGACTTACCTTTAATTACTATTGACGGTGAAGATGCGCGAGACTTTGATGACGCTGTTTATTGTCAACGTAAAAAAGGTGGCGGCTGGCGTTTATGGGTTGCGATTGCTGATGTTAGCTATTATGTACGCCCACAAACAGCGCTAGATACAGAAGCACGTAGCCGAGGAAACTCTGTTTATTTCCCTTCCCAAGTCGTGCCGATGTTACCAGAAGTCCTATCTAATGGATTGTGTTCATTAAACCCACAAGTTGACCGTTTATGCATGGTCTGTGAGATGACCGTTTCTGAGCAAGGGCGTCTTTCTTCTTATCGATTCTATGAAGCGGTGATGAGTTCTCATGCTCGAATGACCTACACCAAAGTGTGGAAAATCATTCAAGGTGATGAAGAACTGCGTGAGCACTATAAGCTTATCGTTAAAGATATTGAGCATCTGTATGAGTTATACCAAGCATTAGATAAAGCGCGCGAACAGCGCGGTGCAATTGGTTTTGAATCAGAAGAAGCGAAGTTTATCTTTAATGCCGAGCGTCGTATTGAGCGTATCGAGCCAGTTGTTCGTAATGATGCACACAAATTGATTGAAGAGTGCATGATCCTTGCTAATATCGCAGCCGCTCGCTTTGTTGAGAAAAACGAAGAACCTGCACTTTACCGTATTCATGATAAACCAAAAGAAGACAGCGTCCTGAATTTACGCTCTGTCTTTAATGAATTAGGTTTAACGTTGCCAGGAGGCTTAACACCTGAGCCAGCAGATTATGCGCGTGTCATGAAAGAGGTTGAAGACAGACCTGATCGCGAAATGCTACAAACCATGATTTTGCGCTCTATGAAACAGGCAATTTACGATCCTGAAAATCGTGGGCACTTTGGTTTAGCATTAAAATCTTACGCACACTTTACCTCACCAATTCGTCGTTATCCTGATTTAGCCTTGCATCGTGCAATTAAATATCAGATTGCGAAGGAAGAAGGTCACGGTTCTCAACGTTGGACACCAACAGGTGGTTACCATAGTGATATGGACACCATGTTGCAATTAGGTGAGCACTGCTCTTTAACCGAGCGCCGCGCTGATGAAGCAACACGAGATGTTGCCGATTGGCTGAAATGTGACTTTATGTTGGATCAAATTGGTCAACAGTTTACCGGTATTATCACCAGCGTAACGGGCTTTGGTTTCTTTGTTCGCTTAAATGATCTGTTTATTGATGGTCTGGTGCATGTTTCTACATTAAATAATGATTACTATCAGTATGATAATGTAGGGCAACGCTTAATTGGTGAGTCTTCAGGACAAGTCTATCGCCTTGGTGACGAAGTAGAAGTAAAAGTTGAAGCAGTTAGTATGGATGAACGTACTATCGACTTCTCTTTAATTTCAACAACACGCACCGCGCGTAATCCGGGTAAAACAGCCCGTGTTCGTGGTTTAAAAGGTGAAAAAGACAAGAAAAACGCAAGTTCTAGTAAGTCTCGTCGTCGTGATTCAAGCAAAGATAAAAACTTTGAGCCAGATAGTGCCTTCAAAAAAGGTAAATCATCAGGTCGAAGTAATGCAAGCAAAGATAAAGCTGTAAAAGACCAAGTTGCGAAAGATAAAGCAAGTAGCAAACGTAAGAAAGCATCATCACAAACCAAAAAGATAGAAGCAAAACTTAAAGCTAAACGTGCAGCCAAACGCGATAACGCATAATCTTTTGTTCTTCTAGTTCTTTTTTAAAAGGCGGAGACCCCGCCTTTTATCTGTTTTGTGCCTTTTATTTTTTAATGAGTAAGCACCGCTATGAGCGAAGAAATTATTTATGGTATTCACGCAGTAACCGCATTACTTGAGCGTGATCCTGCACGTTTTAAAGAAGTTTATGTATTAAAAGGGCGTGAAGATCGCCGTTTAACACCTGTTATTCATGAATTAGAAGCACAAGGCATTCTGGTTCAGGTCGCTAATCGTCAATGGTTAGATAGTCAAACTGAAGGTGCTGTTCACCAAGGTATTATTGCTAAAGTAAAACCAGGTCGTCAGTATCAAGAACAAGATTTACCAGACTTGTTAGCTAAAGTCGGTACACCTTTCTTATTAGTGCTAGATGGCGTGACTGATCCCCACAATTTAGGGGCTTGTTTACGTAGCGCAGATGCTGCCGGTGTACATGCTGTTATCGTTCCGAAAGATCGCTCTGCACAATTAAATGCAACAGCCAAAAAAGTGGCTTGTGGTGCAGCAGAAAGTGTTCCTTTAATTAAAGTGACTAACCTTGCTCGTACACTGCGTTTCTTGCAAGAAGAGAACGTTTGGATTGTTGGCACAGCAGGTGAAGCAGACCACACTTTATATCAAAGTAAACTCACAGGCCCAATGGCATTAGTGATGGGCGCTGAAGGTGAAGGTATGCGTCGTTTAACACGTGAGCATTGTGATGAACTGATTAGTATCCCAATGGCGGGTACAGTCTCATCACTTAACGTCTCTGTGGCAACGGGTGTTTGCTTATTTGAAGCGATGCGCCAGCGTATTAATGTAAAATAATCGCTTAGTTTATTTTATTCTCTATACTCCCTTGAGTTTTATTGACCGCGGGGGTATAGTTACGCGTCAATTTTTTCAGTCACAACTTAAACAAGTTCCTTGCCTCCATGGGTGGTGACTGACCCTGACAGGAGGCTGATAAATCCGTAAGGAGCAATATCAAATGCGTCATTACGAAATCGTTTTTATGGTTCATCCTGACCAGAGCGAACAAGTTCCGGGCATGATCGAGCGTTATAAAACCGCTATCACTAATGCAAATGGTCAGATCCACCGTCTAGAAGACTGGGGTCGTCGTCAATTAGCTTATCCAATCAACAAACTGCACAAAGCACACTACGTTCTGATGAACGTTGAAGCTCCGCAGGAAGTGATTGATGAACTGGAAACTACTTTCCGTTTCAACGATGCCGTTCTCCGCAACATGATTATGCGTACTAAACACGCAGTAACTGAAGCTTCTCCAATGGTTAAAGCAAAAGACGAACGCCGTCGTGATATCGCTGATGACCTAGATGATGAAGATGAAGTTGATGATGTAGCAGAGGATTCTGAAGAGTAATTAGTGCTGTGACGGCTAATAATCATTTGGTGCTAACTGGCACAGTGTGCAAAGCATTAATTCGAAAAGTTAGCCCCGCTGGGATCCCGCACTGTCAATTTGTTATTGAACATCGTTCAATACAAGAAGAGGCGGGATTAAAAAGACAATCATGGTGCCGAATGCCCATTATTGCTAGCGGGAAAGCGTTACAAGCAGTTACTCACAGTATAACGGTCGGCAGCCAAATCACCGTTTCTGGATTCATTAGTAGCCATCAGGCGCGAAATGGATTGTTTAAATTGGTGCTTCATGCCGAGCAGATTGAATTGATAGATTCTGGAGACTAGCCATATGGCACGTTATTTCCGTCGTCGTAAGTTCTGCCGTTTCACAGCAGAAGGCGTACAAGAGATCGATTATAAAGATATCGCTACGCTGAAAAACTATATCACTGAAAGTGGTAAAATTGTACCAAGTCGTATCACCGGTACTCGTGCAAAATACCAGCGTCAGCTGGCTCGTGCTATCAAGCGCGCACGCTACCTGTCTTTATTACCTTATACTGATCGTCATCAGTAATAGGTATATAGTCCATTAATGACTTGTAGAGGATAAGGTAATGCAAATTATTCTGCTTGATAAAGTAGCGAATCTGGGTAGCCTGGGTGATCAGGTTAACGTAAAATCGGGCTATGCTCGTAACTATTTAATCCCACAGGGTAAAGCTGTTTCTGCGACTAAGAAAAACATTGAGTTTTTCGAAGCGCGTCGTGCTGAGTTAGAAGCTAAATTAGCTGAAACTTTAGCAGCAGCTGAAGCTCGTGCAGCGAAGATCAATGCACTGGGTTCTGTCACTATCAGCTCTAAAGCGGGTGACGAAGGTAAACTGTTTGGTTCAATCGGTACTCGTGACATCGCTGATGCAGTAACTGCAGCTGGCGTTGAAATGTGTAAGAGCGAAGTTCGCCTGCCAAATGGCGTTCTGCGTACTACTGGTGACCACGAAGTTCACTTCCAAGTTCACAGTGACGTATTCGCTGAACTGAATGTTATCATCGTTGCTGAATAATCTCTGATTAAACAGTTAATGTTGATAAAGAAAAACGCCAGCTTAGCTGGCGTTTTTTTTGGATAAATTAAATTGCTTCTTACTATGGTGTGCGGTAATAACTTCCATCACTCAAACGCGTGTAAGTGATAACCGTACCTGCGCTATTTGTTACTTCCAGCATACTGATATCACCTTGTGGATTACGCTGTAAACGAATAGCTTGCCCTGAGCGTAATTGACTTAATGATTTCTGTTGATCTTCTGATTTCGCCATAGAGAATGCATCATTGACAGGAAGTTGATTGTCTCTAAACAGTTGCGCTAAGGTTTGCCCCTCTTTAATGGTATAAGTTTGCCATGTTTGCGCTGGTGTTGATTGAGTGTCTTGTTGTGGTGTTGTTTGAGTCATATTTCCCGCAGGATCATTTGCCGTTGGAGCCTCTATTGATGGAGAAGCTGCGGGATCTGCATTTAAGCTATCTTGCGCTTGAGGGATCGAGGTTTGATAAGTCGGATCATTAGTTGATACTGATGGTGAAATAGGCACAGGAAGATCATGTGTCGATGATGACGGTTGAGGTGGCTCACCATTATTTTCACTTGTTGGCCAAAAAAATACGACCAATAAAACAACAGCAATAACTAGTATTGCCCGACGATGTAAGCCAGGGAATTTGCCCATATTCACCTCATTATTGATCTGTGAATCAGTATTATGAATTGCTGTAACATCTTTTTTATTCCTTGTAGCCATACTAGCACGAACCATGATCCTAACCTGCTCCCTGAATTCTTTTCAGAATTATCTATTCGCTCTAACCGTTAATGTTCTTTATTTCCTTGATGGTTAACTAAAAATAGTTTCATGCGTTGATACACATTTTTATCCGTTTCTATGGTTAAAGCCTGTGTTAATTCACCATAAAGATCATGAGGCAATAATGTGTCAGACCATGTTGAAAGAACATTCAGCGCCATATTTCTATCACGCAATGTCGGACTACGTAATTGCCTTTTGATAAGTGACCAACCGATACCGGGAAAACCACCAAGATCTTGCATAATATATTCAACGGCATGATGGGGCTGATATTCAGAGTAGGTAGTTATTAATGGATCATCTGTGCTATCTAATGCTGTTAATTCAATTTGTTGTTCTGCAAGTTTAACTACTCTTTCTATTTTGTGAGAAGCATCAGTTTGCATTAATTGGTGCCACCAATCCGCATTGGGATTATCTTTTTGTAGTGAAAAGAGTAATTCCCAGATATCAAGGCGAAGAGATTTAGCGACAAGGCTTGCTTGGTAATTTTTTGAGCGAGATGGATTTTGTAATGCTTCAATAATGAGAGTTGACCATTCAGGTTTTTGGATAATATTTTGTGAAGCAGAGATAATTTGTTGTTGGCAATGATCGTTCCAGCCGAGAGACTCAAGTAATAACCAGTCTTCACCACTGTTTTGCACAAAGTCTGCGATTTCACAGACACAATAAAGGAGCTTTAATTCTTTTGGAGGCAAAGTATCGACTTGTGAAATAAAAGCGTTGCATGCTTGGGCACCTTCCACATAATCGTAAATATCTTTTGCGGGACCGCCATTAAGCAGTGCACGTAAAAGATCACTAGAACCAAGCAATAGCTCGTTATCTAAAGGATGCGTATTTAGCATCTCTAATAGTGCCCCTTTTGTGACACAGTCATAGGCGACATACTCTGTCATTACATTGTTTTTATACCCTTCAGTCAGCAGCCAATAGCGATTATTAACAGATAATGTTGAAGGTAGATGTTCGATAAACTGGATACGTCCCCAGCCCTTAGTTCGTTGACCTAGAGAGTGTAAAAAAGGCTCAAATTCTTCACAAGAAAGGCGCTGTTTTAGTGAACGAATAGCATAAAGTGTAAATTCAGGGTGTAGGGAAAACAATAAAAGTAAACGCTGAGAGGCGCTATCATTAAACGATCCTAATAGTCCTAAAGCTATTTTGATAGGATTCTTGTCAGGACTTAACTTTAAGATCCACAAGATCAATTGAAAATAGATCTCATGATTAATCAGTGCTTCATCTTGTTCTATTTTGTCTATCAGATGCGAAAGATAGGTAATAGGGGCGAGTTTATCTTGGCAGGCAATTGAATAAAAAGAAGCAACATGCTCTTTATCAGGTAAAAGAACGACATGCTTTATTGCATGATAAAGTGACAGCGAAAATTCTTCACATGCCTTTTGAGAAGGCTGTTGTTCAATTGCTCGGCCTATTCGTTGATGCAAAATAATACCTTCCCGAGCGCCGGCTGACCAACTAAAAGGTATCGAATCATCATCAGGTTTTGTTTTTAAGTGAGCGTCTGACAATAGATTTAATTCATCAAGCAAAGGTGTATCACCTATTTCATAAGGTGCTAACAGCGAAAGAATTGAAGGAACAGAAGAAGGATAAACGTTAGGAAAGTCTATTGTGAGGTCGATAGACAGAGGTGACTTACTGAAAAGCTTATCGCGCCAATTAGTCATAATAAATCCTATTTGTTTTGCCGTCTTAGTATAACTTTAGCGGAAAATAGGAAGGCTGGACAAAAAAAGCCAGAAAATCCACCTATATCACTTAAAAGAGACTTACCTCAAACACACTTCCTTTCTTGAGATAGAAAAACAAATCAAAAAAAACTGGTCAATAAAATTAAAAAGCGGTACATTAGCGTAATTCAATATTGTTATATTATAACATCACAAACAAGGTGGGGTTTATTATGAAACTGGGTATTCATCCTCAATATCGAACAGTGATTTTCCATGACACTAGTGCAGATGCTTATTTTAAAGTGGGTTCGACCATCCAAACGGAAAAAACAATAGAGTATGAAGGGCAAACATATCCTTATGTAACACTAGATGTTTCCTCTCAATCACACCCATTTTATACCGGTAAACAAAAGACGCATTCTCAAGAAGGTAATGTGGCACGCTTTAATAAACGTTTTGGTCAATTTATTAAGTAAGGAAGAAAAAATGCAGGTATTAAGTTCGTTGAAAAGCGCTAAACAACGCCATCCAGATTGCAAAGTGGTGCGTCGCCGTGGTCGTCTTTATGTAATTTGTAAGTCAAATCCACGTTTTAAAGCCGTTCAGGGGTAAGATTATGCAAAAACCAGTCCTTTCTTGTGTTTTAATTATGGGGCTATTGGGTAGTGCAATGTCAGTTTTAGCACATGGGCACCATCATGAAAAAGTACAAACACAAGCTCAACGAGATGCCGCTAATGGAATTTTTGAAGGTAAGGATGTTCTTGATCGCCAACTCAGTGATTGGGATGGTGTATGGCAATCTGTAGAGCCTTATCTTCTCAGCGGTGAATTAGATGAGGTGTTGCAAAAGAAAGCGGAAACAAAAAAAGATAAAACGGTTGAAGAGTACCGAGCTTACTATACACAAGGCTATAAAACTGATGTGGATATGATTGGTATTGAAAACAATATCATTGAGTTCCACCGTGGAGAGAAAGTCGATAGCTGTGAATATCACTATGATGGTTATCGTATTCTGTATTATGAGTCGGGTAAAAAAGGGGTACGTTATCTTTTCCGCTGTGATGATGCCAAAAGCCAAGCGCCCAAATTTATTCAATTTAGCGACCACATTATTGCACCAGAGAAAGCAGGGCACTTCCATTTATATATGGGCAATACATCGCAAGATGAATTACTTAAAGAATTAAGTAATTGGCCAACATATTACCCTTATTCGATGAAAGCAGATGATATTGTTCACGAAATGCTTTATCACTGATTTAAGTGGAATAAATAGAAAATAAAGTAATAAAAATCTTTAGCAAAGGAGTGCTAGATTTTTTTTAATTAATTATTTGATATAAAAAGAACAATAAAATAATTCATGTGAAAGCCATTTGATTAGTAACTATACTTATGCTTATTTGGTGATAAAATAAATTATATCAAATTAAGTTTCTTCATTTTTATTATCTAATATATGTAATTAATTATTGATTAATTTTTTTAAAAGGAATTTTTATGGCATATCCTATTTATCTAACTTTAAAAGGAAAAGTCCAAGGGTTAATTTCTGTAGGTTGTTCATCTCTTGATTCGATAGGAAACCGTTACCAACTTAATCATGAGGATGAAATTCAAGTTATTAGTTTAAATAATAGTTCTGTTCGTGCACAAAATGCGTCTTATCAACCAGTTATATTTACTAAGCCTATAGATAAATCATCACCATTACTTTCAACAGCTTTAGATAATAACGAAGTCTTAGAAGCAATATTCACTTTTTATAGAACAAGCCAACATGGGCAACTTGAAAAATATTATGAAATTAAATTGACTGAAGTTTCTCTAATTGAGGTTTCTGATATTTTTCCTGATTCAATAAATGATAATGAATCAATGCCATATCAACGTATTCAAATGAAATACACCTCAATATCCAGGGTTCATTTGGTTGCTAATACATCAAGTTATAGTATTAACAGTGATATGATTAAATAAGCTTTGGTACATTATTAAAAGATATGTGCTATTTACACATATCTTTTGATATAACATATTCACTTGGTGCAAAAATTGATTGTTTATAACAAATATAATACCCCTTAGAGACTAAATCATATCTGACATAAAATGAAAAAAAGAAACTGAAAATAATACCTGCTATTGCCATAATTGCGAGGTAACCAGCTATTTTATTATTCATTTTTTGTATATTTTTCTTATATGCACAAAGAAAACCATAATAGGAAAAATAAAAAGTTAAAGGAACTCCAAAGCAGAGTAATCCAGTTTGAAACGAGAATATTATTTTGTCTTTCATTAAGAAGTAATCTATGTAATAAATTATTGAGTAATAAAATCCAAAAATTGATAGAAGTAAGATACAGATAGAAGATAGTATTAAATTAACCGGTTTTATCTCTATTTTTTTTATTTTATCCACGGCTAAGTCTTCCCCATTGTGTGAAAAATTGATCAGGGTGATAAGGTGTTTCAGGTTTATTTTCTCGATAAGATTTTAGATTTTTAATTATGGTTTCACTGATCTTAAATTCATCATCTAATTTATATAGGGCAACTGCTATCACTAACCCCACAACAAATACACCTAAAGCAACGACTATAACACTTGTTCCTGCCGTTAATGCCGCTGTTACGATACTACCAGTTAGTAAAGTTGTCATTTGCATACTAATAGCCAATTTTGCCATATCCATAGTGATATTTACGAAAAAATTAGTGAGATCATATTCATCTCTAAATATGAGTTCTACAATTCTATAAGCTGCTGAAAATACAATTGCAAAACGTACACCTCCTGCTGAAACGGAATTCATTCCTTGGGTTCCTACTCCCATATATATAATACGAGGATTATTTGCTAGGTATCGAGTTGCATTTAAATAAGCTCTAACGCCTGCATGACCTGAAATTCTTATATAAACATTTCCATTTTTACCTACATACTCAGTCGCTGTGATATTGATATTTCTAAACTCATTAACAATTCTTTCGACTCTATATGATTCATAGATATTTCCAGAATATGATGAAGCGATATCACCAATACTAAATAAAGTATCTTTCGATGATTTGTAAGGTGTTGGGGTGGATAAGTTTTTTAGAACATAATCAGCTTCTTCAAGGGTGATCAGTGCCGCAACATTTTCATCATCTTCGGTATCATTAAGGATCCGCTCAATTCTTTTCTTATTGTTGTATTGTTCTTCTCTGTCCCAATCAATAACGGTGGTATCGTATATATAGCCCATATAAAAAGATCCTTTTTTTATAAATTTAAATTAGATTAATAAAATTTATGATTTTATGCAATTAAATATATCTGCTGTTAGATTAATTAATTAAAAGTTAGCTTAACAACAAGTGTGCTTTTATTTTTTATTATGTAAAATTCTATTTTGATTGTTTTTATTATTTCTTTTAAGTGGATAGTATCCTTCACTATAAAAGAAGTTATTTTTATATTTTTTATATAAGTAATAAATAAACTGAGGGGATATATAAATCTAATTTTATATCTTTATGTTAAAAATATAATTTTTAATATTTTTTGATAATAGGAGAAAATAGTAAGGGAAAAAGCAGTAGCATCCATGCTGACTTACTTTTATAAGTTGGGTTAAAGGTTATTTATAATCCTTGGCAGAGATATTTCATCTCCATATAATCTTCAATACCGTGTTCAGAGCCCTCACGACCTAAACCTGATTGTTTAATACCACCAAATGGTGCAACTTCATTGGAAATTAAACCGGTGTTAATACCCACCATGCCGTATTCTAAATTTTCAGCAACACGCCAAATACGTTGTGGATTTTCACTATAAAAATAAGCGGCTAAGCCATAAATGGTATTATTAGCTAAATGCACCACTTCATCTTCATTTTCAAAAATAACTAAAGGTGCAACAGGGCCAAATATTTCTTCTTCAAGGATATGGCTATCAGCAGGAACATTGCCAACAACGGTAGGTTGGAAGAAGTTCTCACCCGCTTTGTCATTATCTCCGCCACAAAGCAGTGTTGCACCGCGTTTTAATGTATCAGCAAGCAATGATTGTGATTTTTCAACAGCTTTACGGTTAATGAGAGGCCCAATAGTGACACCTTCTTCAAAACCATTCCCCACTTTGAGTTTTTTAACGGCGGCAACAAAGCGTTCGCTAAATTGTTGATAAACATCTTTATGAATATAAAAACGGTTAGCACAAACACAGGTTTGTCCTGCATTACGGAATTTTGCTCCCATAGCACCTTCAACCGCTTTATCAATATCGGCATCGTTAAACACGATAAATGGTGCATTGCCACCTAATTCCAAAGAGACTTTTTTTACACTATCTGAACACTGGCGCATTAATAAACGTCCAACACCCGTAGAGCCAGTGAAACTTAATTTGCGAACACGGTTATCAGAGGTAAAGACTTCGCCAATTTTAATGGCATCTCCGGTTACAATATTAATAACACCAGCGGGAATGCCTGCTTGAGCCGCTAATTCTGCTAAAGCCAGTGCAGTATAAGGTGTTTCATTGGCAGGTTTAATTACCATAGTACAACCCGCTGCTAATGCAGGAGCCGCTTTGCGGGTGATCATAGCAGCCGGGAAGTTCCAAGGTGTAATAGCAGCACAGACACCAATACCTTGTTTGATCACCATTAAGCGTTTATCAGCAGAAGGGGAGGGAATAATTTCACCGTTGGTTCTCTTACCTTGCTCTGCAAACCACTCAATAAAAGAAGCTGCATAAGTAATTTCACCTTCAGCTTCAGCAACGGGTTTACCTTGCTCAAATGTCATTAACTCAGCAAGTTTTCTTTTATTTTCAGTAATTAATCTAAACCAATTTTGCAATAATGCTCCACGCTGATGTGCTGTGAGTGCACGCCATTTTGGTAAGGCTTTTTGTGCTGCATCAACAGCCATTATTGCTTCTTGTGTTGCCATATTGGGGACTGTACCCAGTAAAGTACCCGTTGCAGGATCGACAACATCAACAGTTTCGTTATTTTTAGCATTACACCAAAGACCATCAATATAGCCTTGTTCGCGGAAATAGGGATTTGTCGTTATCTTCACTTAATACCTCTCTGAACACATATATATTGATATTTATAAGGCTAGGCAGTTTTGTGCCTGTTTATAATTATATGCCTGTGTTGCGATGTTGTGAAAATAAGTATGACAAATACCAATAAAAAAACGTCAAAAACACGATGAATAGCGTCAATTACTCCTGTTTTTAATGAATAATTCCCATTACTCAAGACAGAAGGTTTACGCTGTACCTTACCACTGTTATTCTTGGATCTAACTTTCATAAAAAACAGGTATTTTTCATGTCAAAACCATCATTTGATTCTATCGAATCACAGGCAAGTTACGGTATTGGTCTGCAAGTCGGTCAACAACTGACTGAATCAGGTCTTCAAGGATTAGAGCCCGCAGCACTGTTAGCTGGCCTGACCGATGCATTAGAAGGTAATGCACCTTCTGTACCTGTTGAAACATTACACAATGCCTTACGTACTATGCACGAGCGTGCTGAAGCTGTTCGTCAAGAACGCCAAGCAGAGTTAGCTGATGCTGGTAAAATTTTCTTAGAAGAAAATGTGAAAAATGAAGGCGTTCAAGTTACAGAATCAGGCTTACAGTACAAAGTACTGACTGCGGGTGAAGGTGCAATTCCAGCGCGTACTGATCATGTTCGTGTTCACTACACTGGTCGTTTAATTGATGGCACTGTGTTTGATAGCTCAGTTCAACGTGGTCAACCTGCTGAATTCCCAGTAAATGGCGTTATCGCAGGCTGGATTGAAGCATTAACATTAATGCCAGTAGGTTCAAAATGGGAATTATATATTCCTTACCAATTAGCTTATGGCGAACGTGGAGCAGGTGCGGCTATTCCTCCATTCGCTACATTAGTATTTGAAGTAGAATTATTAGAAATTTTATAATTTCTTATTCTGCGGTAAATCAGAGTAAAAAATAGCCGGTTTTTGCCGGCTATTTTTGTCTCTGAACTAAAATAAAGAGACAGTAGGGTAATTAATTTTTATAAGAGAAGTTATCTGCTTATAGAAATAAGAGAGGTGCATTATGTTAGAACAAGTCAGCAAATTAGCTCGCCAAGCAGGTATGGCGATAATGCAAATCTATCAGCAATCAGAGCCTATCCAAGTACAGGAAAAAAGTGATAATTCACCTGTCACAGAAGCTGATTTGGCCGCTCACCAAGTTATCAAACAAGGACTTGCTTCTATTGCTCCAGATATACCTCAATTATCTGAAGAAGATCCCCCTGAATGGGAAGTACGTCGTCATTGGGATCGTTATTGGCTGATTGACCCTCTAGATGGAACTAAAGAATTTATCAGTAAGAATGGTGAGTTTACGGTAAATATTGCCTTAATTGAAAAGGGTATTCCTGTTTTGGGGGTTGTCTATGCCCCGGTTCAAAATGTGTTATATGCAGCGGCAAATAAACAGGCATGGAAAGAAGTGTGTGGACAGCGATTACCTATCCATGCAAGTCGTGCAGAGCCGCCAGTAATTGTGATTAGCCGTTCTCATCAAGATGATGAATTAAAAGAATACCTCTCACAACTTGGCGCACATCAAACCGTTGCTGTTGGTTCATCTTTGAAGTTTTGTTTAGTTGCTGAAGGTAAAGCACAGCTTTATCCTCGCTTTGGACCTACACATACTTGGGATACCGCGGCAGGTCATGCTGTTGCGATTGCTGCGGGCGCACACGTCACAGATTGGAAAGGGGTAACGCTAGATTATTCCCCAAAAGAGTCGCTGATAAATCCAGGATTTAGAGTTTCTATCTTTTAGTGACACTTTATGAAATCGGAGCCCTTTATTTAATAAGGGCTCTGACACAGAAATTATTCTTTAATTAAATCGTTGATAAGATTGATTGCAGTTGTGATTTCTGCACCACTTAATACACCTTCTTTGACGAAACGGACTTTGCCTTGTTTATCTAAAATAACAATAGCTGAACTCTCTTTTTCTAATCCCCAGCCTTTTAATGCTACACCATCAGCATCAACAATAAACTGTGACCAAGGAAACTCTTTTTTACTGTCTTCAACACTGCCGCGAACAAATGGGCCTGTACCAAACACAGCATCATCAGTATTAATAATTGTTGTAGTCTGATAACTGTTATGTGGGAATTTAGCCAGTTTTACGGCATCGATAAACGGTGCATTCATCTCCTTAGCTTTGCTACGTCCTGCTATATGCTGAACAGTACGTACTTTTCCACTAAGCAGACCACTATTCCAATTTTGGTAGCTAAACTTATCTTTGGTTGTGTCATAAAGTAGCTCACCTTTGTCATTGACTGTGACAGCGGGAAGTACTGTATTTTCAGTGATGTTATGTGCAAATGCCCATGTGGATGTGCTGAGTAAAAGCGCAGCTAAGGTTATTTTGTGCATAGCCATGATCCTATTATTGAAATCGACGTTAGATTCTATCTAAGCATAGAAGCTAGTGGAGAATAATACCTCATCGCTGATACATTTATTTAACATTGAGTGGGTAAAATAACGCACACGCTATCTTTATTTATATTCTTTACTGTCAATAAATGTAAAAACAGATAAGAAAATCAAATAAGTTGAACCTAGTACTTATAATTAGGTCTTTAAATTTGATATATAAAGATAAGTCTTTATGACTTATTAAACTCAACAACGAGCATGGGAGACTAACTGAAAGATGAAAATCTTCAATCGCTATAACCCTGAAAAAATTGCTCTCTACGTTAAGACATTATTTCGTGGACGGTTTTACATCAAAGGAATGGGTGCATTTGAATTCGATTACGGTAAAATTTTATTACCTAAAATAAGAGATAAGCTACATTTTAATGTCATGAGTGAAGTGAACCAGCAGGTCATTTTACTGAAAGCAGAAATGGGCTAACTTTTATCTGATAGATAACTGAGTCTTTCTCATGAATATCTTCGATAAGACTCAGTTATTAATTTCGGCTTGTTACTTGTTAGCTTACCGTTTTATTTTCATCTGTCTTGATATCGACTTCTGTTGTTGTCTGTATAACAGGAACATGTTCTTGTAAAATCGGCTTCACAGGTGGAATATCATCAACCTTTGTCACAAGTAATTGATCTATTTTGTAATTATCAATATCGACAACTTCAAATTTGTATCCTGAAAACTTCACATAATCAGTGCGTTTTGGAATTTTACGTAAGCGATACATCATAAAACCTGCGATGGTTTCATAGTTACTTGAATCTGGGAAATCGTCGATATCAAGTACACGCATTACATCATCAATTGGCGTACCGCCTTCAACTAACCATGAGTGCTCATCACGACTCACAATTTGCTCTTCTTGCCCCGGTCCAATTAAATCGCCCATTAAGGTTGTCATCACATCATTTAGTGTAATAACACCCATCACCATCGCGTATTCATTAAGGATAATAGCAAAGTCTTCACCGGACGTTTTAAAGCTTTCCAACATATCTGAAAGCGTTAATGTATCAGGAATAATCAGAGCCTTACGGATATGAACACCATCATTGAGATTTAAGCTTTGCCCGTTAATAACGCGATTAAGCAGCTCTTTAGAATCAACATAACCAATAATATGGTCGATATCACCTTCACAAACGAGGAACTTAGAGTGAGGTTGAGTGGCAATTTTTTCTTTGATATCGCCTTCAGTTTCTTCACGATCAAAATAGACCACATCTTCTCGAGGTGTCATTGCCGACGGTACGGTACGTGACTCTAATTCAAAAACATTTTCTATCAGCTCATGCTCTTGTTTACGTAAAACCCCAGCAACAGCACCAGCTTCTACAATGGCAAAAATATCATCAGAAGTAATATCTTCATTTCTTACCATTGGGATTTTAAATAATTTGAAGATGAGATCTGCCATGCCATTAAATAACCAAACCAGAGGGCGGAAAAAGGCAAGGCAGAAACGCATTGGGTTCACAATTCTTAATGCGATAGCTTCTGGTTTTATCATACCAATGCGTTTTGGCGTTAAGTCAGCCAATAAAATAAACATGGATGTGACAATAATAAAGGAACAAATAGATCCAAGCTGTTGCGCTAATGGCTCTTCAAAAAATTGTAGGTAAAAGCTTTTTAACGAAGGGGAGAAAGCAGATTCGCCAACAATACCTGCTAGGATAGCGACGGCATTTAATCCAATTTGCACAACGGTAAAAAACATGCCTGGCATTTCTTGCATTTTTAATACACGCGCGGCGTTAATATTGCCCTCATCAACAAGTTGTTTGAGTTTAATTCGACGAGAAGCAGCAAGAGAGATTTCAGACAGCGAAAAAAAGGCGCTGATAGCACAAAGCAAAAGCACAATGAGTAAACTATTAAGCATATAAGGCTCACACCACCCCAAGTATTTAATCCAAAGGGTAATACTAGAGTGTTAAAAATAGAAGATAAATCAATATATTGTGATGAATTTATTCACAAAGATAGATAAGAGGGCGTAATTATATCATCGCCCTGCTATTTTCTGCTAGTTTTACTTTTCAGGGGGATAGCAGATGCCTATTCCACCTAATCCACAATAACCTTGTGGGTTTTTATGTAAATATTGCTGGTGGTAATCTTCAGCAAAATAGAAAGGGCCCACAGGCTGAATTTCAGTGGTGATTGCATCAGTAGTGCCTTGAGTATTCATTGCTTGTTGATAACGTTTTTTTGACTCAATAGCTTGAGCATATTGCTCTTCATTAACAGTGTAAATGGCAGAACGATATTGGCTGCCAATATCATTACCTTGGCGCATACCTTGTGATGGATTGTGATTTTCCCAAAAAAGAGCCAAAAGTTGTGAATAGCTAATTACTGAGGGATCAAAAACAACTCTCACCACTTCACTATGACCTGTTAAACCTTGGCAAACTTGTTGGTAAGTTGGATTTTCTGTTACACCACCGCTATAGCCCGCACTTGTTGAGTAAACGCCCTGTTGTTGCCAAAATAGACGTTCAACACCCCAAAAACAGCCCATTGCAAAATAAGCAATGTTCATATTGGCTGGAATATCGTTAATAGAATGCCCATTTACAGCATGATTAGCAGATATTTCTAATGGTGTCGAAGTACCCCTTAAGGCATTCTCTGGTTGGTAAGCTTTATGTTGCAAGGTAGACTCCAATTTTTATATTTGTAAACGCTTTACTATGGTAAAGGCTTAATATTGTTATAAACTAAATCTACAATAAAGCTTAAAACAGTTTGTCGTCAATTCATCACATGGATTAAATAATATTGAGGAGAAAACGTGCCGAGATACTCCGTTATCTACGTTCTCTGTCTGTCTTTTATCGCGCCTGTTGCCTATGGGGCAAATTTGCGTTTAAAAGTAGAAGGTTTAGAAGGGCAGCTCGAAAAAAATGCGCGAGTCCAGCTATCAAACATTACAACAGAAGAAGTTGCACCTGACGGGCGTTTTCGTGCGCGTGTTGAAAAGGCAATTCAAGAAGGACTTCGCCCTTTAGGTTACTATCAGCCCAAAGTGACATTTTCTTATGAAGAAAATACACCACCTGCGCGATCCGTATTAACCGCTAAAGTTGAACCGGGTATTCCGATTTTACTGAAAGGCGTTGATGTGGTTCTTGAAGGTGGCGCTAAAACAGATAGCCAATATGCAAAAGTCATTAAAGAAAATACACCTCCTCTTGATAGTGTTTTAAACCATGCAGATTATGAGAAACTCAAAGGTTCGTTAACTGGGCTTGCCATTCGCCGTGGCTATTTTGATGCGGAAATGCAAAAAAGCCAGTTAGGCGTCTCTTTAGATAATCATGCCTCATATTGGGATTTTGTTTTCGATAGTGGAGAACGCTATCGTTTTGGAAAAGTGAATTATACGGGCTCCCAAATCCGTGAAGACTATCTACAAAATATTGTCCCTTTTAAAGAGGGAGAATATTACGCCTCAGAAGATCTGGCTGAATTTAATCGCCGTTTAGCGGCAACAGGCTGGTTTAACTCTGCGGTTGTGACGCCTGATATTGCTAAAGCACGCGCTGATAACTCTCACCTGTTACCGATGAGTGCAGTTGTAACACCTCGCTCTCGTAACTATGTTGAGCTTGGTGGTGGTTATGCTACCGATGTAGGTCCTCGCCTTAATATGCAGTGGGATAAGCCTTGGATGAACTCACGAGGTCATAGTTTAACCTCTAATATCAGTGTTTCTCAGCCTGAACAGTCTATTGGTGCCAATTATAAAATTCCACTTAAGGTCAATCCATTAGAACAATACTATGGTGTTCAGGGTGGTTTTAAACGTACCGATTTAAATGACACCCGCTCTGATACTACAACGCTAAACGTGTCTCGTAACTGGGATATGTCGACAGGCTGGCAATACAGTGTGAATACACGTTGGAGCCTCAGCCACTTTACCCAAGGTGAAGTTACAAATACCACTATGCTGCTTTATCCGGGCGTTACCGCAAGTCGTGTACGTCAACGGGGCGGTATGATGCCTTCTTGGGGGGATAGCCAACGTTATACATTAGACTACTCCAATAAAATATGGGGCTCTGATGTCGAATTTGCTGCATTCCAAGCGCAACACGTTTGGATACGTACTCCATGGGATGGACATCGCTTTGTGGTAAGAGGCAACTTTGGTTGGATTGAAACCAACGCGTTTGAGCAAGTACCGCCTGAATTACGTTTCTTTGCTGGTGGTGATAGAAGTGTTCGTGGTTTTAAATATCAAAGTATCTCACCTGAAGATGGAAAAGGTAATTTAACGGGGGCATCAAGAATGCTCGTGGGATCGTTAGAATATCAATATAACATTACGGGTAACTGGTGGAGTGCTGTCTTTATTGATAGCGGTGAAGCGGTTAATGATTTTACTCGTAGTGATTTTAAAACAGGTGCGGGTGCAGGCGTTCGTTGGGCATCACCAGTTGGTCCAATTAAATTTGATTTAGCTTTACCTGTGAGTGACGTTGATAAACGTAGACTCCAGTTCTACATCGGGTTAGGGGCAGAGTTATGATGAAAAAGTGGTTGAAATGGATTGCACTAACACTCCTTATCATTATTTTGCTTACATTCGGTGCTGTTGCTTGGATTTTGGGAACGCAATCGGGTTTGCATTTCGCTATTAATAGCGCAGCTCGTTGGGTTCCTGGCTTAGTTATCAAAGATGTTAATGGTGGTTGGCAAGATCTGCGTTTAACAGGTGTTGAATATCAAATGCCTGGGGTTGATGTGAACATGGGGGAGTTATCTCTAGGATTACGTTTAGCGTGCCTGATGGATAAACAAGTTTGTGTCGATACATTAGGCACACGAGATGTTGTTGTAAATGTTGATACTAGCGCTTTCCCTCCTTCCGAAGAAACACCTCCATCAGAGCCTCTAACAGAGCTTAATGCGCCATTACCTATCTATTTAAATTCACTCTCATTAGAAAATACGCATGTGAAGATTGACGATATGGCAATCTCGCTAGGCGAATTTAAAACGGGTGCGCAGTGGGAAGGCCGTCAAGTTACATTAAATCCAACACTCATTAATGATTTGCTGGTGGCATTACCAAAGACACCGGAAGAAGGGAGTGTTGAAGCAACAGCTCAAGATGTAAAAGAAATCGCAACTGCAAAACCTCAAACTGAGCCTACAACACAAGAAGAAAAAGAGCAGGCTTTAGCGGAGACAATTAAAGCGATTTTTGCGAAGCCATTATTAGCCGAATTACCTGAAATTATTATTCCTGTTGATATCAATATCGAAGGAATTGAAGGTAAGCAATTACAGATTAGTGGTGATGCGCCTATTACGATTAATCAATTATCGTTTGAAGCCAAGACGCAAGGTAAGCAGGTTAATCTCACTAAATTAAATATTGATGCCCCAGAAGGTGAAGTAAGTTTAAATGGGGGAATTACCCTAGATAAACAGTGGCCTGTTAATTTAGATGTGAATGCGACTATTCGTGATATTGCTGGGCTTGAAGATTTTAAAGATCAAAAAGCGACACTTTCTTTACAAGGCGCATTACTTGAAGAGCTTAAATTAGGACTCTCTTTAACAGGAGCAGTGACAGCAACTTTAGATGCTCAAGCTGAGCTGGCAAAACCACACCTTCCATTAAAACTGACGCTTGAAAGCCAGAAAGTTCGCTGGCCATTAACGGGCGATGTGCAGTATCAACTTAACGGTACTCGATTACGCTTAAATGGTCAGACAGATAACTATGATCTCTCATTACGCTCTGATATTGAAGGTCAAGAGATCCCTCCAGCCAAATTAATGCTGGATGCAAAAGGGAATGAAGAGAAAATAGAGCTGACGCGTTTACGTTTAGCCGCTTTGCAGGGTCATGCTGATATCACAGGTGTCGCTGATTGGAGTAAAGCAATTAGCTGGAATGCATTGCTCACGATTTCAGGAATTAATACGGCAAAACAGTACCCTGATATGCCAGCAAAATTAGATGGGCGCATTGCAACAACAGGTAGTCTATATGGCGGAAGTTGGCAATTACGTGTGCCTGAAATCACCTTAGATGGCAATATCAAAAATAATCTTATCAAGGCGAGAGGTAATGCTTACGGTAATGATTCAGGGCAATGGAATATTCCTCAGTTAAAACTGATCCTAGGTAAAAATAACCTCGATATTGAAGGGCATTTAGGTGATAAATGGGCATTAGATGCCAATATTAATGCTCCGGGATTAAATGGTTTAGTACCTGGATTAGCGGGTGTTATTAAAGGCAAAGTTAATATTCGTGGCGATATTAATACACCTAAGATTATTGCTGATATCAACGCTCATGGTATTAAATGGCAAGATCAAGTCAGTGTTGAATCCATCACTATTAAAGGTGATGTTCAAGCGGATAAAGAAATTGGTGGCAAACTTGCGATTACTGCTCGTCAGTTAAAACAAGCCGATTTAGTTATTCGCAATTTAACGTTGGATGCTGCTGGTACAGAAAAACAGCATAAACTGACGCTAAAAATGGATGGTGAACCTGTTTCTGGTGGACTGACATTAGCTGGTTCATTCGATAAAGAGAAACAGCAATGGAAAGGAACGCTAAATAATACGGCATTTGATACCCCTGTGGGCGAATGGCGTTTAAATAAAGCCATGGCGTTGAATTTGTTGGCAGAGAAACAAGAAGTCACCATTGGCTCTCATTGTTGGGTAAACCCAAATGCACAAGTTTGTGTTCCTAAAGCGATAACTGTGGGTGAAAGCGGATCTGCGGCAATTACATTGACGCGTTTTGATCTCGCTATGATCAAACCTTTCTTACCGCCAGAGACTTCCGTTCAAGGTGTATTTACTGGCGATGCCACCGCAACATGGAACTCAAAAGGTGGATTACCTAAAGCATCGGTAAATCTAAAAGGGCAAGGTGTTGCAGTAAAACAGAATATTGAAGGCACTATTTTACCGATTGATTTTGATGCTATTACCTTAAATGCGGGCGTTAACAACGGCAAAGCGACATTACAATGGCTGATTAGTATTGCAGGAAATGGTGATATTAAAGGTAATGTGCATGTTGCTGATCTTGAGAAGAAACGCCAGCTATCAGGTACGGTGGATATTGATAATCTGACATTAGATTTAATCAAACCATTCTTAGGTAAAGGTGAAATAGCTGAAGGTCGTGTTGGTGCGCAATTACGTTTAGGCGGAAATGCTCAATCGCCACTGCTATTTGGTCAATTTGGTATTAATCAATTAAAAGTGGTTGGGCATTGGATCCCGTTTGATATTACGAAAGGGAATGTTGATGTTCAATTCAATGGTGCGACGTCTGATTTAAGCGGTCGAATCGAAACCCCAGAAGGTTACTTAAATCTTACTGGTAACGCTGATTGGCGTAAATTAGACGCATGGCACGCAGTAATAGCCGCAAATGGCAATAAGCTACGTGTTGCATTGCCTCCGATGGTACGTATTGATGTTAATCCTGATTTAGTGTTTGAGGCTCGCCCTCATTTACTGAAACTAGATGGACGCATTGATATTCCTTGGGCACGCATCGTTGTTCAAGACTTACCAGAGTCAGCGGTATCCGCTTCTTCTGATGAAGTGATGCTGGATAAAAACTTACAGCCAATTGCACCAAAAGAGACATCGATTCCAATTCAAAGTAATTTAGCTATTAATATTGGCGATGATGTGACACTGGACGCATTTGGGCTTAAAGCTAGATTGACGGGAGCGCTTAAAGTCAATCAGAATAAACAAGGACTGGGTTTAAACGGTCAGATAGATATTCCAAAAGGCGAATTCAAAGCTTATGGGCAAGACCTGCAAGTTCGTAAGGGACAAATCTTGTTCTCAGGGCCAGTTGATCAACCTTACTTAAATATTGAAGCTATTCGTAATCCTGAGAATACGGCAAATAATGTGATTGCTGGTGTTAGGGTGACAGGGCTTGCAGATAAACCGAAAGTTGAAATTTTCTCTGAACCCGCTTTTACACAGCAAGAAGCGTTATCCTACTTGCTAAGAGGTGAAGGGTTAGATAAAAGTGGTGATGCGGATTCATCACAAATGACGGCAATGCTGATAGGATTAGGCGTTGGTCAAAGTGGTCAGCTTGTAGGGCGCATTGGTGAAACCTTTGGTGTTTCTGATTTAGCGCTTGATACACAGGGTGTGGGGGATAACTCACAAGTTGTGGTCAGTGGTAAGATCACAAACGATCTACAAGTGAAGTATGGAGTGGGTATATTTGATTCGCTAGCGACGTTAACCTTACGTTATCGCTTGATGCCCAGGTTGTATTTACAAGCAGTGTCTGGTATGAATCAGGCAATAGATCTGCTTTATCAATTTGAGTTTTAAATTATATGCGAATTATTGTTTATGGTAGTTTACGGCAAAACCAAGGTAACCATCACTGGATGACCTATGCGCAACTTTTAGGTGAGCATAAATTAGTGGGATATAAACTCTATGATTTAGGGTTTTATCCTGCGGTTATTGAAGGTGAAGGGGAAATAGAATGCGAAGTCTATCGGATAACGCCTTCTATCTTGACAGAGCTTGATGAATTGAAAAAGAACGATCAGGATTACAAGCGCCAACTGATTTCAACGCCTTATGGCAGTGCTTGGATCTACCTTTATCAAAAGCCTGTTGATGGTTTACGTGAAATCAAATGCGGTGACTGGCTAAAACGTCACGAAGAAGAGTAATCAGTAGCATCCTACTTTTGCTCCATGTTATATAAAAATGGCTCGATAGAAATATTGGGCCGTTTTTATTGCTATTAGAATAACCTTGATAAGTGGCATCTTGCTTGTCATGTGTTTGAGGAGAAGAGCCGTACCATCATAAAAAAAGCCCTTCAATAAAATGAAGAGCTTATTTATCAGTAAATTATTAAATAATAACTTACCTAGCTATTCTGAGAGCGTCAGAATTATTTTTTAGCGCGTTCGAAAGAAGACAGAATTTCAGCTTTAGCTGATTCTACGCCTTCCCAACCGTCAACTTTAACCCATTTGCCAGCTTCTAAATCTTTGTAGTGTTCAAAGAAATGTTTGATCTGTGCTTTTAACAGTTCTGGTAGATCGTTCACATCTTTGATGTGATCGTATTCTTTGCTCAGTTTAGTGTGTGGAACTGCAACCAGTTTCGCATCTTCACCTGATTCGTCGGTCATTTTCAATACGCCAACAGGACGGCAACGAATAACAGAACCTGGTTGTAATGGGTATGGAGTTGGAACCAGAACGTCTACTGGGTCACCATCTAAAGATAACGTGTTGTTGATGTAACCGTAGTTGCATGGGTAGAACATTGCTGTTGACATAAAACGGTCAACGAACAGTGCGCCACTTTCTTTATCAACTTCGTATTTGATAGGATCAGCATTTGCTGGGATTTCAATAACAACATAGATATCTTCTGGTAGTTCTTTACCAGCAGGAACATGATTCAGGCTCATAAAAAATTTCCTATAAAAAAATTAATTTTACGTGGCCTGTAGTATAGCGAAAAGTTTTTAACAATACCCGTTTTTTGCCGAACATGTTGCGTTCTGACGTAAAAATAAGCAGCAAATAAAAGAAAGTACTATTTTCAAAGATGAAAAAACCGGACGAATAAGAAGTCCGGTTTATCTATGTTAGTGCTAAACGAATGGATTATTCTTCGTCTGGATATTGCGCCATAAAGCTTTCAGCTTGTTCAACCATCGATTTAGTCCCTACGAAGAAAGGCATACGTTGGTGAAGTTCTTTTGGTTCGATATCGAGAATACGCTCTTTACCGTTACTTGCTTTACCGCCAGCTTGTTCGGCTAAGAACGCCATTGGATTGCATTCATAGAGTAAACGTAATTTACCAGTAGGGTGACTTGCAGTACTTGGATAAATATAAATACCACCTTTCAGTAAGTTACGGTGGAAATCAGCAACTAAAGAACCAATATAACGTGTGGTATAAGGGCGATTTGTTGCTGCGTCTTGTTCTTGGCAATACTTAATGTATTTTTTTACACCTAATGGGAATTTGATGTAGTTACCTTCGTTGATTGAGTACATATTTCCTGTTGGTGGGAAATGTACGCTTTCATGAGATAAACAGAATACGCCTAAAGATGGATCGTAAGTAAAGGCATGAACACCACAACCTGTTGTGTAAACTAACATAGTTGATGAACCATAAACGACATAGCCTGCTGCGACTTGACGATGACCTGGTTGTAAGAAGTCATCTAAAGTGACAGATTGACCAATTGGCGTAATACGGTGGTAAATAGAGAAAATTGTCCCGACGGAAACGTTTACATCAATATTCGACGAACCGTCTAAAGGGTCCATTAGTACAACATACTTAGCATTTTCAGCACGATCACCTTCAAAGATAACAATATCATCTTCTTCTTCTGATCCGATACCCGCAACTTCACCACGCGCTTTTAATGCAGCTTTTAGTTTCTCATTCGCGTAAAGATCCAGTTTCATCTGGGCTTCACCTTGAACATTAGAAACACCGTTAGTACCCAGAATATCGACTAACCCTGCTTTATTAATATCACGGTGGATAATTTTAGCCCCAAGCTTAATTGCTGAAAGTAATGCAGTAAGTTCACCAGTTGCATGGGGAAAATCTTGTTGTTTCTCGACGATAAATTCGCCTAATGTTTTCATGACGCAGGTCCTGAATGTGAGTGGGTAAAGTAAAAAAGGAGGAAAATCTCCTTGGTGGTGGCAAGTTTAGCCAAAGAATCGAATGATTCAAAGGTTAATCCGTTCCTTATCTGCTTTTTGATCGTTAGAATAGTGACCAACTTCATGCTATTGGACAGAAATTCATGCACATTCATATTCTTGGTATTTGTGGCACCTTTATGGGAAGTCTTGCCATTCTCGCTAGAGCAAAGGGACATAAAGTCACAGGCTCGGACGCTAATGTCTATCCACCCATGAGTACTTTATTAGAAAATCAGGGAATTGAACTGATTGAGGGATATGACCCAAAACAATTAGAACCTGCCCCTGACATGGTGATTATTGGTAATGCGATGACACGAGGAAATCCTTGTGTTGAAGCAGTACTTGAAAAAGGTTTGCCTTATACCTCAGGCCCTCAGTGGCTACATGATTATATTTTACCTGAACGTTGGGTGTTAGCCGTTGCTGGAACTCATGGTAAAACAACAACAGCGGGTATGCTGGCTTGGGTTTTAGAAGACTGTGGTTATAAACCGGGATTTTTAATTGGCGGTGTACCGGGTAACTTCCAAGTATCCGCACAGTTAGGCGAAAGCCCTTTCTTTGTGATTGAAGCAGATGAATATGACAGTGCTTTCTTTGATAAGCGCTCTAAATTTGTTCATTACTCTCCACGCACACTGATTTTAAATAACCTTGAATTCGATCATGCCGATATTTTTGATGATTTAGCGGCAATTCAAAAACAATTCCATCATTTAGTTCGTATCGTCCCAGGCACCGGAAAAATCATCATGCCTGATAACGATATGAATTTAAAACAGACCATTGGAATGGGATGTTGGAGTGAACAAGAATTCACAGGTGAAACTGGAGATTGGCAAGCCAAAAAACTCAGTAATGACAGTAGCCATTTTGAGGTATTCCACAAAGGTGAGCGAGTCGGAGAGGTGTGTTGGGGACTTTCTGGTGAACACAACATGCAAAATGGCCTAATGGCGATTGTTGCAGCGCACCACGTTGGTGTTTTACCAGCGGATGCTTGTGAAGCATTAGATAAGTTTATTAATGCTCGTCGTCGCTTAGAGTTACGTGGTGAGGTTAATCAAGTCAGTGTTTATGATGACTTTGCACATCATCCCACAGCGATTTTAGCAACGCTTGAAGCGTTACGCAGTAAAGTCGGTGGAACGGCTCGTATT
This sequence comes from Proteus sp. fly-1013, assembly GCF_040140245.1. Classification (NCBI taxonomy): domain Bacteria; kingdom Pseudomonadati; phylum Pseudomonadota; class Gammaproteobacteria; order Enterobacterales; family Morganellaceae; genus Proteus; species Proteus sp. fly-1013. The sequence goes on from NZ_JBEEWD010000009.1 coordinate 40,738, forward strand.
ATTGCTGTGCTAGAGCCTCGTTCAAATACCATGAAAATGGGAATCAGTAAGGATGATATCGCGCCTGCATTGGGTCGTGCTGATGAAGTCTTTTTATTCCAGCCACCTAATATTCAATGGTTAGTGAGTGATATTGCAGAGCATTGTGTACAACCTGCTCGTTGGAGTACAGATCTCGATACATTAGTCGATATGATTGCGAAAGAAGCTCAAGCGGGCGATCATATTTTGATTATGAGTAATGGCGGTTTTGGTGGTATTCATGAAAAACTACTCGCAAAATTAGCGCAACCTAAAGATCCTGATAGCCAATATTAAAAATAAATAAGCCACTGAAAACTCAGTGGCTTATTTTTTGAAGCTGTAGAAAGGCTAATTATAATTCTTGATCAAAAAGATTCAGAATAGCGTCTCGTAATTCTTCTGTAGAAAATCCCGGAGCCGGTGTTGAAAAAATAGTGTCATCACCCGCAATACTGCCAAGGATACCTTCTGCTTTGCCTAATGAGTCTAATAAACGTGCAATAAGTTGTGCCGCACCCGGACTTGTTCTTATCACCACAACAGAATGGTTATGATCGATATCGAGTACCAGATTTTTTAATGGGCTGCTTGCTGTTGGTACGCCAAGCTCAGTAGGAAGGCAATAGACCATTTCCATTTTGGCGTTACGGGTTCTTACCGCACCAAATTTTGTTAGCATACGAGAGATTTTGGACTGATTAATATTATCAAATCCAGCCTCTTGTAATGCAGTCACAATCTCGCCTTGTGAACTGAATTTTTCTTCTTTCAGCAGGGCTTTAAACGCTTTAACCAAGTCTTCTTGCTTAGAAGGAACGCGCATAGTTCACCTTTAGTGAGTTATCAATAACCCGTGTATTATGCAGAGAAGTGAATTTTTATGCAACATAAGACGAAGAAAGGCGAGTGATAGCCTCCTCAAAATTGTAAAGTAGAATGTACTGCAAAAAAAATTTATTTACAGCGTGCGAATGTGATAATTTAAAGAAAGTAAAATATTTGTTAAATAAATGATAAGCTTAAATGATTATCATAAGGATGATGGTGTACTTAACACTTTGCCATATTTATTGAAATTATTTATCAAAAGGGTGTCCACTATCTCATTAACAGATAAGCAATTTGTTTAGAATAACCAAAGTATTATTTTTCACTGAAAATGCCTTATTATGCAATATTGCTGTTAAATAATTGTTTTTTAAAAGGTGAATTGCGTAATAGTGAGTATCTCGAAGGCGTTCCACTATCTCGTAAACTAAGGAGTATCAGAATGAAAGTAGCAGTTCTCGGTGCAGCAGGTGGTATTGGTCAGGCACTGGCACTTCTTCTTAAAAATCAGCTTCCAGCTGGTAGTGAACTCTCTTTATATGATATCGCTCCCGTCACACCGGGTGTCGCAGCTGACTTAAGCCATATCCCGACTCAAGTTACTGTAAAAGGTTTTGCGGGTGAAGATCCTTCTCCTGCGCTAAAAGGCGCTGATGTTGTTCTGATTTCTGCGGGCGTTGCTCGTAAACCAGGCATGGATCGTTCAGATCTTTTCAATGTTAACGCAGGTATCGTGCGTAACTTAATTGAAAAGGTTGCACAAAATTGCCCGAAAGCACTTATCGGTATCATTACTAACCCAGTGAATACAACTGTTGCTATTGCAGCAGAAGTGCTTAAGAAAGCAGGCGTTTACGATAAAAAACGTCTTTTCGGTATCACCACTCTCGATATTATTCGCGCGAATACCTTTGTTGCAGAACTAAAAGGTAAAGATCCACAAAAAACCAATGTTCCGGTGATTGGTGGACATTCTGGTGTGACTATTCTTCCTCTATTATCTCAAGTTGATGGCGTTTCATTTACTGATGACGAAGTTGCAGCATTGACTAAACGTATTCAAAACGCAGGTACTGAGGTTGTTGAAGCAAAAGCAGGTGGTGGATCAGCGACATTATCTATGGGTCAAGCAGCCGCTCGTTTTGGTCTTTCATTAATTCGCGCTCTAAATGGCGAGAAAAATGTTATTGAATGCACTTATACTGAAGGCGACGGAGAATATGCCCGTTTCTTTGCACAACCTATTCTTTTAGGTAAAAACGGTGTAGAGGAATATTTATCTATCGGTAAATTAAGTGATTTTGAAAAGCAATCTCTTAATGGCATGTTAGATGTATTGAAAAAAGATATAATTCTTGGTGAAGAATTTATTAATAAATAAAGAAATACTTTTTTTGCTATAAAAATAATGCAAATTTAAATAAAAACCGCTGATACTATATCAGCGGTTTTTTTTATTAATTATAATGTCTGTAATTATTAGTTAATTATTAGTTTTGGTACGAATCTTTCGTTCAAGTAATTCTCCTGTTTCAGGATGAAAATAACGGCTAGGCCAAATTTCACTAGGAGCTACACCAAGATAATCAGCAATGATTTTCTCTCCTTTAGGCCAAGGGCGAGACAGCGCATTAGCGAGTGTTGAAGAGCTTAACCCTGCTTGGCGAGAGATGGCAGCAAGTGTTGTTCCTCGTTTTCTAAGTGCGGCAATAATATCGGCAGGATGCCAATCAGATTTCCTTGAAATCATTTTTAATCCTTTTTCTATAAAATTGATTGCTGTGTTAGTGGTATAAATAACAGTTTATTAGAAATGTCCTAAAGCATTTAAACTGATTATTTAGAAAATAAAATAACATTATTTTTCTAAAAAGATTTCTGATTTTTTTCTTAATAATTTCTTTTTTGAAGTTGATAACAATTTTAGAGAAACATAATGAAAAAAGAGTGGTATACGGCAAAGGAATTGACGGGTATAGGTGGATTACCTAAATCACCACAAGGTGTAAATTCAAAAGCGAGACGCGAGTCTTGGCAAAAACAGAATGTAAAAAATAAGCAAGGTAATGGTGTTGAATATCATTATTCTTGTTTACCAGAAAAAACTTTAATTGCTCTAGAACTTTATGAGCCATTAGCACATTACAAATTAAATAAAAAAGAGGAGCCACTCGTTATCTGGGTGAAAGCATTCCAACAACTAAATGATGGTGAACAAAAAACATTAACAGAGCTGATATTGCGGGATGGTATTAGAAGTTTTTTAGAAAAAGTCGTCAATGATTAAGCGATTTTAAAGAATCTATTATTGCGTTATCCGCAACAGATATCTATCTGACTAACCTCTTAGTTGAATGTGAGATGAGATCATGAAAAAAGAATGGTATACAGCGAAAGAATTAGTGGGGCTTGCGGGGTTACCTAACTCACCGCAGGGAGTTAACTTGATGGCGCGTCGTGAAGGATGGGAAAACCGTCGTAAACGTGGCGTGCAGGGAAAAGCTGTCGAGTATTCCATAAAAAGTCTACCTGATGAGGTGATTGGTGTGCTCGCTGCACATGAACCTCCGGCTGAGTATTTATCAAAACGTCAGGATGCCTTTTTAATTTGGGTTGAAGCTTATTATCAACTGACCAAATCAGAACGAGAAAAGATTGTGAAATTCGTGCTTCGCGAAGGGCTGGCAAAGCTCATTAGCTATATTGATGCGGATAATCAAGATGCTATTGAACGAGAAAACGAAGAAGTGCTCAATAAATTAAAAAGCCCACCAGAATCGACGTAGTCGCTCTGGCGGGCTTCTTTACATAACTAAGAGGATTTATACATCAAAGTTATGATTGACGTTGTACAGCGACGTGAGCAAGCCCAATAAGCGCATCTTTATACGGTGAGTCAGGTATAATTGATAAAGCTTCAATCGCTTTGTCTGCTTCTTCTTCTGCTTTTTGGCGGGTATATTCCAAAGAGCCACACTGTTTCATAGTATTTAAAACAGTATCCAATAAATGGCGACCATTACCTTGTTCAATGGCTTGGCGAATTAATTGGGATTCTTCTTCATTGCCATTATGCATAGCATGAAGTAATGGCAACGTTGGTTTACCTTCATCAAGATCATCACCAGTGTTTTTACCCAACTGGTTGTTATCTGCATCATAATCAAGCAAATCGTCAATGAGCTGGAAAGCAGTCCCAAGATAACGACCATAATCTTGGAATGCTTTTTCTTGCTCAGGCGTCGCACCAGAAAGAATGGCTGACGCATGAGAAGCCGCTTCAAACAGACGAGCTGTTTTGCTGTAGATAACTTGCATATAGTCATCTTCAGAAATGTCAGGATCGTTACAATTCATTAATTGTAAAACTTCACCTTCAGCGATCACATTGGTGGCGCTAGACATTAATTTTAATACACGCATCGAATCAAGATCCGTCATCATCTGAAAGGATCGTGTATAAATAAAGTCGCCAACAAGTACACTGGCAGCATTTCCAAAGACAGCATTTGCCGTTTGTTTTCCTCTGCGCATATCAGATTCATCAACAACATCATCATGTAACAACGTTGCAGTATGAATAAATTCGATAAGCGCTGCGACCGAGATATGTTTGTCACCTTGATAGTCCAATGCTCGTCCAGTGAGCACTGCGATCATTGGTCGGATCCTTTTACCACCACCACTAATGATGTAGTAACCAAGTTGGTTTATCAAAGAAACATCTGAATTAAGCTGGTAAAGGATTGCCTCATTTACCGCAGTCATATCAGCGGATGTTAGTTTTATAATAGATTCTAAATTCATGTTTTTTCGACTTTGGCTCGCCAATGAGCGCGTTATTATTAATAAAAAATGATCATGCCATAGATTTTACTCTCTTATAATTTAGATTGTACTTTAAAAATGGCTGAAATAAATATCGTGTAAAAAACTCTTTTTTTTAACGCTAGTTTGCGATCTGTACTTGTCATCGGCACTAAATTTGCGTAGAATTCGCGCCCTATGTGAATATTTTAATTGTGCACTCAAATTATACATATTGGGAGTGTGCGGAAAGCGGAGTTTATATGTACGCGGTTTTCCAAAGTGGTGGTAAACAACACCGAGTCAGCGAAGGTCAAACTATTCGTTTAGAGAAGCTGGAAGTAGCTACTGGCGAAACAATCGAGTTTGATACTGTAATGATGGTCGCTAATGGCGATGACATTCAAATTGGCGCTCCAATCCTTGCGGGCGTTAAAGTTAAAGCGGAAGTGGTTGCTCACGGTCGCGGCGATAAAGTTAAGATTGTTAAGTTCCGTCGTCGTAAACACAGCCGTAAACAACAGGGCCACCGTCAGTGGTTTACTGATGTTAAAATCACTGGTATCGCTTAAGGTTTAGGAGAGTAGTTCAATGGCACATAAAAAGGCTGGCGGCTCGACTCGTAACGGTCGTGATTCCGAAGCAAAACGTCTGGGTGTTAAACGTTTCGGTGGTGAAGCTGTATTAGCAGGTAGCATCATCGTTCGTCAACGTGGTACTAAGTTCCATGCAGGTACTAACGTTGGTTGTGGTCGTGACCACACCCTGTTTGCATTAGCTGACGGAAAAATTAAGTTCGAAGTTAAAGGTCCAAACAACCGTAAATTTATCAGCATCGAAGCTGAATAATTACTGGTCCTTTAAGCACCGAGTCAAAAGCCCTGCAAATATGTTGCGGGGCTTTTTATATTTAAAAAAGGCCATCTCTGGGTAATTTCGGCCATCCAGCACGTTAATGGCTACTATACGGAGTAAAATCATGAAATTTGTTGATGAGGCCAAGATCCTAATCGTCGCGGGCGATGGTGGTAACGGCTGTGTAAGCTTTCGTCGCGAAAAATATATCCCTAACGGGGGACCAGACGGTGGTGATGGTGGTGATGGTGGTGATGTCTACATGATTGCAGACGAAAACCTTAACACCTTAATTGATTACCGTTTTACAAAATCTTATCGCGCAGAACGTGGTGAAAATGGCCACAGCCGTGACTGTACTGGCAAGCGTGGTCAAGATATTACTATTAGTGTTCCTGTCGGAACACGTGTCCGTGATTTAGCAACAAATGAAGTCATTGCTGACTTAACTGCTCACGGCCAAAAGCAAATGGTTGCTAAAGGTGGCTTCCACGGTTTAGGTAATACTCGCTTTAAATCATCGGTTAACCGTGCTCCACGTCAACGTACAATGGGAACGCCGGGTGAATCTCGCGAAGTCCTATTAGAGCTAATGTTATTAGCTGATGTGGGTATGCTTGGTATGCCAAATGCGGGTAAATCCACATTTATTCGTGCAGTATCAGCAGCAAAACCTAAAGTTGCTGATTATCCATTTACAACGTTAGTACCAAGCTTAGGCGTGGTGCGTATGGATAATCACCAAAGCTTTGTGGTTGCAGATATTCCCGGATTAATCGAAGGCGCTGCTGATGGTGCAGGTCTTGGGATCCAATTCTTAAAACACTTAGAACGCTGCCGTGTGTTATTACACTTGATCGATATTGATCCTATTGATGGATCGGACCCAGTGGAAAATGCAAAAATCATTATCTCTGAACTAGAGAAATACAGCGAAAAATTAGCACAAAAACCACGTTGGTTAGTGTTCAATAAAGTTGATCTTCTCGATGCTGAAGAAGCAAAAGAGAAGGCAAAAGCAATTGTTGAAGCGCTGGGTTGGGATGAAGACTATTACATGATAGCGGCCATCAACCAAGAAGGTGTGAAAAAACTTTGTTGGAATATCATGGAATTCCTGAATGTTACTCCGCGTGAGCAAGATATTGTTGCAACAAAAGCAGAGCCAGGAAAAGTTGACTTTATGTGGGATGATTACCACAAAGAGCAGCTTGAAAACCCTGATTTCGAAGAAGATGACGATGATGATTGGGATGAAGAAGATGATGATGGGATAGAATTTATCTACCAACGTTAATTATCATTCTTATCATAAAAAAATAAAAAACGCCTGATTAATCAGGCGTTTTTCATATCTATTACTTGTAATTATCTAGTGTAAATCTAGCGGTTGTTATACATATCTTTATACAGATTTGTTTCAAAACGCACTAAATAAGCGCGTCCAGCATTGCGATTCTGTGTAGGGGGTGAATATGCGGAAACGTACTGTACAAATGCCACTTTTTGTCCGTTTGCCGTAGTCATAAAGCCCGCAAGATTATAAACCCCTTTTAATGAACCGGTTTTGGCAGAAACTTTGCCATCAACACCTGCTTCATGAAAACCGCCTCGATACTGCAATGTACCGTCATGTCCTGCAAGAGGAAGCATGGTAATAAAGTTTAATTCACTTTCATGTTGTCCAATATATTGAAGGATTTGCATCATGGTTGCAGGTGAAATGAGGTTATGACGAGAAAGACCTGAGCCATCAACCATAACGGTATTTCCTAAATCAATGCCGGCTTTTTGTTTTAAAATAGCACGGGTTGCTTCTGCGCCAGAGCGCCAAGTCCCTGCAACACCATAATACTCACGACCAATAGTTCTAAATACGGTGTCTGCAATCATATTGTCTGACTCTTTTAGCATGGTAGTCAGTAAGTTATGCAACGGTTTTGATTGTGTCTGTGCCAGTACAGTCACTGGCGTTTTTAGTTGAGAGCGGCGTTTGATATATCCATCAAGCTCAATATTCGCGCGTTGTAACTCTTCTTTTAAAATGGTACCCGCCCAATGAGCACCATCTTGAATAGAGAACATTAAAGGGACTGCATCGTCACGTTTAGGAATACAACCTGTTATTACGTAGGTATTTAAGTCACGAACAGTGACATCTAATTCACAAAAACGGGTACGAGTTGATCCTTTTTCATAAGTTTCAACTTCACTTAAAACGGTTACAGGATAGAAAGAAGCTTTACGTATTGTGGCAATATCACCTTCTTTGTTGCCACTTTGCAGTAAAACAGAAAAACAGTTCTTATCAACAATTGCGGCACTAGGAGGGGCGCTAAAGCATTGAGTTAGATCATTCCAAACCCAACCGGGTGCTTTGTCATGGCTTGAAAAAGCCGAAGTATCAATAAGCAAATCGCCGTGCACTTTTGTAACACCTGATTGTTTTAATACGGCAACCATTGCTCTTAATTGTTGGCGGGTTAATGTAGGATCGCCTGTAAAACGAAAGATCAAATCACCCATAAGCTGATTGTCTTTTATCTTACCTTCTGTTTCCATTGTTGTGGTGAATTGATAGTTTCCACCTAATTGAAGTAATGCCGCGAGTGCAGTCACCACTTTTTGAGTACTTGCTGGAAGTGCTAATTGATCGGCATGATAATTAAGATTAGGAGAAGCAGCGCCAACGGGTTGAGTTATTAAACCTACTTGAGTTCCTTCGGGAAGAAGGGATGTGTAGTTTTCAACAGGTATCGCTTGAGTTGAAAAACTGATGATACTTAATGTGTAGAGTATCCGTCGAAATGTTGATAGTAAGCGCATAATTTCTCTATCCGTGACTATAGCGTGTAACGTTACAGTATTGATTGCCAGAGGCTAATACTAAAGGGCAATGAGGGCAAAAGTAAACGGTAACAAGCAGGATTAGCTTATTATCGGAAAAAGTCTGTTTATCTCTTTATAAAGAGAGATAAGGCGTGAAGCAATGCGTCTGTTGTGTTAGATTTAGTTTTAAGTCTGGAAGGGTTAGTTTTCGTCCCAACAGCATGAGTTGGGAATATAATAGTGTCCCCTCATTCACCGAATATCCGTAGAGACAGGCCCAATTTAAGGCTGCCTGTGTCTTTTTTTGTCTTGAGAAGAGTAAATAGATCCTTTTCTCTGTGTTGTTAGTATAAAAAATCAGGATGATACCTATTTTTTATTAGGAATAGTATTGAGGTATTAACACATGAATCAGATCCCTATGACAGTTCTAGGTGCAGAAAAATTACGCGAAGAGCTGGAATATTTAAAAGGTGTTCGTCGTCCCGAGATTATTGCCGCTATCGCTGAAGCTCGTGAACACGGAGACTTAAAAGAAAACGCGGAATATCATGCTGCAAGAGAGCAACAAGGTTTCTGTGAAGGTCGTATACAAGAAATTGAAGCAAAGTTATCAAATGCTCAAGTCATTGATATTACAAAGATGAATAACAATGGCCGTATTATTTTTGGTTCAACAGTGACATTGTTAAATGTTGAAACTGAAGAAGAGCAAACTTACCGCATTGTTGGTGATGATGAAGCGAACATTAAAGAAAACTTAATTTCGGTTAACTCACCGATTGCGCGTGGATTGATTGGTAAAGAGTTAGATGATGTCGTTGTTATCACAACACCGGGCGGACAAGTCGAGTACGAAGTTTTAAACGTAGAATATATTTAATTTATAATTTTACGTTTCTATAGAAAACTAGACTGCTATCCTGTGGTAATATAAAAAAGGCCTTAAAAGGCCTTTTTTGCCATAGAGTTAGTTATGGCATTTTTATATAAAGATACAAGTTTTATTTCGGTAAAATAATCTTACGTGCTTCTGAAGGACGATAAAGAACAAGAATTTTTCCGATAACTTGTACATTCTGTGCACCGCTTTCGCGTACAATCGCTGCCACGATCAAGTTTTTAACATCTCGATCTTCGCCTGCGATTTTGACTTTGATAAGCTCATGGTGCGCCAGAGCGAGTTCAATTTCTGCAAGAACGCCTTCAGTCAACCCGTTGTTACCAATCATAACGACTGGATTCAGGTGATGAGCGAGCCCTTTCAGGTGTTGAATTTGTTTTTTGTTAAGAGTCATCATTAATTTTTGCTTTGTTGGGATTGAAAACGATCTATTCTAACGCCATCTCTCACTTATCACCATAAAATGTCGTTAATACGGGGTTAAATGAGTGAAAGAGTAAAAATTTTGATAGCTAAGTGTATGATAGTTGGAAAACGCAATGGCCAATAAGAAACGTTCGGCAAGCTCTAGCCGCTGGTTACAAGAACATTTTAGTGATAAATATGTTCAGCAAGCACAGAAAAAAGGGTTTCGCTCTCGTGCTTGGTTTAAACTGGAAGAAATTCAGCAAAGTGACAATATCTTTAAACCAGGTATGACCGTTGTCGATTTAGGAGCAGCCCCTGGTGGGTGGTCTCAATACGTTGTACAGCAGTTAGGAAGTAAAGGTCGAATCATCGCATGTGACCTTTTACCTATGGATCCTATAGTCGGAGTCGATTTCCTTCAAGGCGATTTTCGTGATGAACTTGTGTTGAAGGCATTGCTTGATAGAGTAGGTGAAAACAAAGTCCAGGTTGTCATGTCTGACATGGCTCCAAACATGAGCGGTACACCCGCGGTCGATATCCCTCGATCCATGTATTTAGTAGAGTTAGCGCTTGATATGTGTCGTGATGTACTGGCTCCCGGGGGAAGTTTTATTGTCAAAGTGTTTCAGGGAGAAGGCTTTGATGAATACCTGGGGCAAATACGCTCCCTGTTTACGAAAGTGAAAGTTCGTAAACCAGACGCTTCGCGGTCTCGTTCTCGTGAGGTATATATTGTAGCCACAGGGCGTAAACTTTAGTACCCTAAAGCTATTTGTTAACACAGTTGTAATATGAGGTTAATCCCTTGAGTGACATGGCGAAAAACCTGATCCTCTGGCTAGTTATTGCAGTCGTTTTGATGTCATTATTCCAGAGCTTCGGACCCAGCGATTCGAATAGTCGTAAGGTGGATTACTCTACCTTTATCAATGAGTTAACTAATAACCAATTACGCGAGGTCAGCATAAGTGGTTATGATATTAATGTAACTAAAACAGATAACTCAAAGTACAGCACGTATATGCCTATGCGTGATGACAACCTGCTGACCACTTTAATGAACCGTAATGTAAAAGTAACGGGCGAACCACTTGAAGGCCAAAGTCTTCTGACTCAAATTTTTGTGTCTTGGTTCCCAATGCTATTACTGATTGGTCTTTGGATTTTCTTTATGCGCCAAATGCAAGGTGGTGGCGGTAAAGGTGCGATGTCTTTCGGTAAAAGCAAGGCACGCATGTTGACAGAAGACCAAATCAAAACAACCTTCGCTGATGTCGCGGGTTGTGATGAAGCGAAAGAAGAAGTAAGCGAATTAGTTGAGTATTTACGTGATCCAGGTCGTTTCCAGAAATTAGGGGGTAAAATCCCTAAAGGTATTCTGATGGTAGGACCTCCAGGTACAGGTAAAACATTATTAGCAAAAGCCATCGCGGGTGAAGCTAAAGTTCCATTCTTTACCATTTCAGGTTCTGATTTCGTTGAAATGTTCGTGGGTGTGGGTGCTTCTCGTGTTCGTGATATGTTTGAACAAGCTAAAAAAGCAGCACCTTGTATCATCTTTATCGATGAAATCGATGCGGTCGGTCGTCAACGTGGTGCAGGTTTAGGTGGTGGTCATGATGAACGTGAACAAACACTGAACCAAATGCTAGTTGAGATGGATGGTTTCGAAGGTAATGAAGGTATTATCGTTATCGCGGCGACTAACCGCCCTGACGTATTAGACCCAGCATTACTTCGCCCAGGTCGTTTTGACCGTCAAGTTGTTGTTGGTTTACCTGATGTACGTGGACGTGAGCAAATTCTTAAAGTCCATATGCGTCGTGTACCTTTATCACCAGATGTTGATCCCGCGATTTTAGCGCGTGGTACACCAGGTTTCTCTGGTGCTGACTTAGCTAACTTAGTTAACGAAGCGGCTTTATTCGCTGCACGCGGTAATAAACGTGTTGTCTCAATGGTCGAATTTGAGAAAGCGAAAGATAAGATAATGATGGGCGCAGAGCGCCGTTCAATGGTGATGACTGAAGAACAAAAAGCATCAACCGCTTATCATGAAGCTGGTCACGCAATTATTGGTCGTTTAGTACCTGAACATGATCCTGTGCATAAAGTGACGATTATTCCTCGTGGACGTGCATTAGGTGTGACTTTCTTCTTACCTGAAGGCGACCAAATCAGTGCAAGCCGTCAGAAATTAGAGAGCCAGATTTCAACACTTTACGGTGGTCGTTTAGCTGAAGAAATTATCTATGGTGTAGAGCATGTTTCTACAGGTGCTTCTAATGACATCAAAGTTGCAACCAATATTGCACGTAACATGGTGACACAGTGGGGCTTCTCTGAAAAATTAGGGCCATTACTGTACGCAGAAGAAGAAGGTGAAGTGTTCTTAGGTCGTTCTGTTGCTAAAGCGCAGCATATGTCTGATGAAACAGCTCGTACAATTGACGAAGAAATTAAAGCTATCGTTGATCGTAACTATGTTCGTGCTCGTCAGATCTTAATGGACAACCTTGATATTCTGCACTCAATGAAAGATGCACTGATGACTTATGAAACTATCGATGCGCCTCAAATTGATGATTTAATGAATCGTCGTGATGTTCGTCCACCTGCGGGTTGGGAAGGCAATAATGGCAATAGTGGTACAACGACTACTGCCCAGCCAGCACAAACGCATGTAGCGAGTGAGCCAAAAGATAAGCCTGAGTCAGAAAGTGATACACCTTCTGATAAAAATACTCACTAATCCTTATCGGGTTATGCATATTGAGTAAGCTATAAATATAAACCCCAGGCTTCTGGGGTTTTTTTATGAAGGTATCAATGAAATGAAATTAATGGCTAGAGGAACAGAACTTAATTTATCAACACCCCAAGTTATGGGGATTTTGAATGTCACTCCAGACTCTTTCTCAGATGGTGGCACTCATAATTCACTTAACGATGCGGTTAACCACGCAGCAAAATTAATCGCTGAAGGGGCTTCTATCATCGATATTGGTGGAGAGTCTACCAGACCCGGCGCAAGTGATGTCTCTATTGATGAAGAGTTGCAGCGTGTTGTTCCTGTTGTTGAGGCTATTCGTCAGCGTTTTGATGTTTGGATCTCTGTTGATACGTCCAAAGCTCAAGTCATTACTGAATCTGCAAATGCAGGTGCTTCAATTATCAATGATATTCGCTCTTTACAAGAGCCGGGAGCACTTGAAGCAGCGGCTAAAACAGGTTTGCCAGTGTGTATTATGCATATGCAAGGCGACCCTAAAACTATGCAACAATCACCACATTATGAGAATGTGTTGATGGATGTTGATCGTTTTTTACAAGAAAATATTCAACGTTGTGTTGATGCCGGGATCGAAAAAAATCAAATTATTCTTGATCCAGGATTCGGCTTTGGTAAAAATTTAGCGCATAATTACCAATTATTAGCACACTTAAGTGAACTTCATCACTTTGGTCTACCCATACTTGCCGGAATGTCACGCAAATCAATGGTTGGACAACTATTGAATGTCCCACCGCAAGAGCGTGTTGCTGGTAGCGTGGCATGTGCTGTCATTGCAGCGATGCAAGGCGCACAAATTATTCGTGTACACGATGTTAAAGAGACTGTTGATGCGATGAAAGTCGTACAAGCGACTCTTTCTGCAAAGGAAAATAATGAATGAGCGAACGTAAATACTTTGGAACAGATGGTATCCGTGGAAAAGTAGGTGATAGTCCAATTACACCTGATTTTGTATTAAAACTAGGTTGGGCTGCGGGCAAAGTATTAGCACGTCATGGCTCTCGTAAAATCATTATTGGTAAAGATACACGTATTTCAGGCTATATGCTGGAATCTGCATTAGAAGCTGGTTTAGCTGCGGCTGGTTTATCTGCTTCATTTACAGGACCAATGCCAACACCTGCTGTTGCTTATTTAACGCGTACATTCCGCGCTGAAGCCGGGATTGTGATTTCAGCTTCTCATAACCCTTATTACGATAACGGGATCAAATTCTTCTCTATTGATGGCACAAAATTACCAGACGAAGTAGAAGAAGCGATTGAAGCTGAAATGGAAAAACCAATTACCTGTGTTGAATCAGCAGAGCTTGGTCGTGCAAATCGTATCGTGGATGCTGCGGGTCGTTACATTGAATTCTGTAAAGGGACTTTCCCAAATGAAAACAATCTTAACGGTCTAAAAGTCGTTGTCGATTGTGCTCATGGCGCAACATATCATATTGCACCAAATGTATTTCGTGAATTAGGTGCTGAAGTGATCACTATTGGTTGTGATCCTACTGGTATCAATATCAACGAAGAGTGTGGCGCAACAGATGTTCGTATGTTGCAAAAACGCGTATTAGAAGAAGGCGCTGATGTTGGTCTAGCTTTTGATGGTGACGGTGACCGTATCATCATGGTTGACCATCAAGGTCTAAAGGTTGATGGCGACCAAATTCTCTACATTATTGCGAGAGAAGCATTACGCCAAGGCCAATTACGCGGCGGTGCAGTGGGTACTCTAATGAGTAATATGGGATTAGAGATAGCACTGAAACAACTGGGTATTCCTTTTGTAAGAGCAAAAGTGGGTGACCGCTATGTACTTGAAAAATTACAAGAGAAAGGCTGGCGCTTAGGTGCTGAAAACTCAGGTCACATTATTTTATTAGATAAAACGACTACAGGTGACGGTATTGTTGCGGGCTTACAAGTTTTAAGTGCAATGGTACGTAACCACATGAGTCTGCATGATTTATGCAGTGGCATGAAACTATTACCACAAATTTTAGTGAATGTTCGTTTTACAGGTAGCCACGATCCGCTACAAACACCTGAAGTTCAGAAAGTCGCTAAAGCGGTTGAAGAAGAACTGGCTGGTAAAGGTCGTGTATTACTGCGTAAATCAGGAACAGAACCCTTAATTCGTGTCATGGTTGAAGGTGAAAATGAAGAGCAAGTCACTGCGATGGCAAATCGTATTGCCGACGCTGTGAAGCACGTTGGTTAATTGATGCTTTTTTCTTCAATCAATCACTTTGTAGAAAAATAACCTTGCTTGTCAGTTCAGCTTTGGTTAGTATTCACACCCGCTTAGTAAGGTCTTGAACTAAAGCGGGTGAAGCAATCGAAGGTTATCGTTAAGACGATAAGTTCCATAGAAAAGGTAACGCAAATGTATACGGCACTCATTGTTATTCTTATCATTGTAGCAACAGGGCTAGTTGGTCTGATCCTGTTACAGCAGGGTAAAGGTGCTGATATGGGCGCTTCTTTTGGTGCAGGTGCTTCCGGTACAGTATTTGGTTCAAGCGGTTCAGCTAACTTTATGACCCGTATGACCGCTGTTTTAGCGACAGCTTTTATTGTACTTGCCCTTATTTTAGGTAATCTAAGTGCCAATAAAACTGTGCGTGAAGACAGCAAATGGATGTCTATCGAGCAGACTACAGAAGAAGCTAAAAAAGCTGAGCAATTAGCAGCGCCTGTAGCGCCAGCAAATACAGATATTCCGCAGTAAACTAAGTAAAGATTTAAATGAGATTGTTAATTTTTACGCAGTAACAGTCTCATTAAGTGCCGAGGTGGTGAAATTGGTATACACGCTACCTTGAGGTGGTAGTGCCTATAAAACGGGCGTACGGGTTCAAGTCCCGTTCTCGGCACCATTATTCCAGATAGCTTGCGTTTTGCTTGTTATCAGCGTAAAATTTGCCACGTTTTTCGAACGCGGGGTGGAGCAGCTTGGTAGCTCGTCGGGCTCATAACCCGAAGGTCGTCGGTTCAAATCCGGCCCCCGCAACCACTTCTAACAATACAGCACTTTTCTCATTAATCATCTTGTTGAACCGATTATGATCCTGAGTGGAATGTGCCGTAAGAAGAGGTTATTCTCGAATGGCAAGTTACAGGGTCCAGTTGCATAAAGCCCCGAATTTCGGGGTTTTTTGTTATCAGAGAATAGAATACTGGGCTATAGGCCCTTTTTTTATGCCTTGGGGGTGGGTTTGTCCACATTAGAGCAAAAATTAACAGCGATGGTTTCAGCACCAGTAGAAGCATTAGGCTTTGAATTTGTCGGTCTTGAGTTTATTCGTGGCCGAGAATCAACATTGCGCATCTATATTGATAGTGAAGACGGTATCACTGTTGATGATTGTGCTGATGTTAGCCACCAGGTCAGTGCTGTGCTGGATGTTGAAGATCCAATTCAAACAGTTTATAACCTTGAGATCTCTTCTCCTGGTTTAGAACGACCTTTATTCACTGCAACGCATTATGAGCAATTTATCGGCGAAGAAGCCGCTATCGTATTACGAATTGCAATGCAAAACCGCCGTAAATGGCAGGGCATTATTAAGTCTGTCGCTGGCGAAATGATCACGGTTACTGTGGATGGTAAAGACGAAGTGTTCGCACTGAGCAACATCCAGAAAGCTAACCTGGTACCCCACTTTTAAGTTTTGAAGAGGCAACTAGGATGAACAAAGAGATTCTGGCTGTTGTGGAAGCGGTCTCTAACGAAAAATCTCTTCCTCGTGAAAAGATTTTTGAAGCACTGGAAACCGCACTAGCGACAGCAACTAAGAAAAAATACGAGCAAGAAATTGACGTTCGTGTATGTATCGACCGTAAAACCGGTGACTTTGATACATTCCGTCGTTGGGTTGCCGTTGATGAAGTGACTCAACCAACTCGTGAAATCACACTTGAAGCTGCTCAATATGAAGATCCTAGTATCGAACTAGGTGGTTATATTGAAGATCAGATTGAATCTGTTACTTTCGACCGTATTACAACACAAACCGCTAAACAAGTTATCGTACAAAAAGTACGTGAAGCTGAAAGAGCAATGGTTGTTGATCAATTCCGCGAACAATTAGGCGAAATTATCACGGGTGTTGTGAAGAAAGTGAACCGTGAGAATATCACTTTAGATTTAGGCAATAACGCTGAAGCGGTTATTTTACGCGAAGATATGTTACCGCGTGAAAACTTCCGCCCAGGTGACCGTTTACGTGGTGTTTTATACGACGTACGTACAGAAACTCGTGGTGCACAACTTTTCGTGACGCGCTCTCGCCCTGAAATGCTGGTTGAACTTTTCCGTATTGAAGTACCAGAAATTGGCGAAGAAATCATTGAAATTAAAGCTGCAGCGCGTGATCCAGGTTCTCGTGCCAAAATCGCAGTAAAAACTAACGACAAGCGTATTGACCCAGTGGGTGCTTGTGTTGGTATGCGTGGTGCGCGTGTACAAGCCGTTTCCAGTGAATTGGGCGGCGAGCGAATTGATATTGTTCTGTGGGATGATAATCCTGCACAATTCGTCATTAATGCAATGGCTCCGGCAGATGTTGCTTCTATTGTTGTCGATGAAGACAAATGTACAATGGATGTTGCAGTTGAAAGCAGTAACCTTGCACAGGCGATCGGCCGTAATGGTCAAAACGTTCGTCTGGCAGCACAGTTACTGAAAAAACATCGTGGTGATGACAAGTGGGAATTAAACGTCATGACTGCTGATGAACTGAATGCAAAACATCAGGCAGAAGCAAACGCAGCCATTGAAATATTTACTAAGCATCTCGACATTGATGAAGACTTCGCAACTGTTTTAGTTGAAGAAGGTTTCTCTACCCTTGAAGAGTTAGTTTATGTGCCAATCAGTGAATTGCTGGCTATTGACGGACTAGATGAAGATACCGTTGAAGCTCTACGTGAAAGAGCTAAAGCTGCATTAACAACGATTGAATTGGCTCAAAAAGAAAGCCTAGGCGATAACCAACCAGCCGAGGACTTATTAGCTCTCGAAGGATTGGAGCGCTCTTTAGCATTTGATCTAGCTGCCCGTGGTATCTGCACACTGGAAGATCTTGCCGAACAGGGTATCGACGACCTAACTGATATTGAAGGTTTAAATAGTGAGCGCGCAGGCGAACTCATTATGGCCGCACGTAATATCTGCTGGTTTGGGAATGATGCGTAACAACTGAGCAGGAAGGAACAGAATGACAGATGAAACAGTAAAATCACTGGCAGAAGAGATTCAGACACCGGTTGAACGTTTGGTACAGCAATTTGCTGATGCCGGTATTAAGAAGACCGTCTCTGATTCTGTCTCCCAAAAAGAGAAAGAAACCTTACTGGCTTGGTTGAACCGTGATAAAGACGTATCAACCAACCAACCAGAAAAATTAACGTTGCAACGCAAAGTGCGTAGTACGTTAAGTGTTCCTGGTACAGGTGGCAAAAGTAAATCAGTAGCCATCGAAGTCCGCAAAAAACGCACTTATGTGAACCGTGACGCCGTTGAAAAAGCGCAAGCGGATGAGCAAGCTCAGCGTGAAGCGGAAGAAAAGGCGCATCGCGAAGCCGAAGAAAAAGCCCAGCGCGAAGCACAAGAGAAAGCACAGCGCGAAGCTGAAGAAAAAGCAAAACGTGAAGCTGAAAAGGCAAAGAAAGACGCCGAAGAAAAAGTGAAACGTGAAGCTGAAGAAGCAAAACGTGAAGCAGCGGAATTAGCTAAGCGCGAAGCAGCGGAAAAAGATAAAGTGAAACAAAACGATAAACCAAAAGCTGATAAAGCAGCAGATCAGGAAAAAGCACGTCGCAATGCTGAACAGGCTGAACTGAAGCGTAAAACGGAAGAAGCACAGCGCCGTAAAGCAGAAGATGAAGCAAAAGTTGCAGCAGAAAAAGCACGTCGCTTAGCTGAAGAAAATGCTGAAAAATGGACTGCTGAACCTAAAGCGCCAGAAACTGAAGGCTCAGACTATCATGTAACCACATCACGTTATGCTCGTGATGCAGAAGATGAAAGTGATGCTGAAGTTGAAGGTGGCCGCGGTCGTGGTCGCAACGCTAAGGCTCCTCGTCCTAAGAAAAACAACCGCCATTCTGAAAAAGCAGATCGTGAAGAAGCACGTGCTGCTGGTCGTACTAACAAGAAAGGTAAACGTAAAGGTAGCTCATTACAGCAAGGCTTCAATAAGCCAGCGGTTGTTGTAAACCGTGATGTTATTATCGGTGAGACTATTTCTGTTGCTGAACTTGCTAACAAAATGGCAGTAAAAGGGTCTGAAGTTATCAAAACTATGATGAAGATGGGTGCTATGGCGACCATTAATCAGGTTTTAGACCAAGAAACTGCACAGCTTGTTGCTGAAGAAATGGGTCACAAAGTTATCTTACGTCGTGAAAACGAGTTAGAAGAACAAGTCATGAGCGATCGTGATACTGGCGAAGAAAGCGCAGTATCTCGTGCACCAGTTGTAACTATCATGGGTCACGTTGACCACGGTAAAACATCATTACTGGACTACATTCGTTCAACGAAAGTAGCATCAGGTGAAGCGGGTGGTATCACCCAGCATATCGGTGCTTACCACGTTAAAACTGACAAAGGTGAAATCACCTTCCTGGATACTCCAGGTCACGCCGCGTTTACTTCAATGCGTGCTCGTGGTGCTCAGGTAACGGATATCGTTGTTCTGGTTGTTGCGGCAGATGATGGTGTAATGCCACAAACTATCGAAGCAATCCAACACGCAAAAGCAGCAAACGTACCTGTTGTTGTTGCAGTGAACAAAATTGATAAACACGAAGCTGATCCAGATCGCGTTAAAACTGAACTGTCTCAATATGGCATCCTGCCAGAAGAGTGGGGCGGTGAAACTCAGTTTATGCACGTATCTGCAAAACAAGGTTTAGGTATTGACGAACTGCTGGATGCTATTCTTTTACAAGCCGAAGTTCTTGAACTGAAAGCAGTTAAAGAAGGCATGGCAAGTGGTGTTGTTATCGAATCTTACCTTGATAAAGGTCGTGGTCCAGTTGCAACTATTCTTGTCCGTGAAGGTACACTGAATAAAGGTGACATCGTTCTGTGTGGTTTCGAATACGGTCGTATTCGTGCAATGCGTAACGAATTAGGTCAAGACGTTCAATCTGCTGGCCCATCAATGCCTGTTGAGATTTTAGGTCTGTCTAACGTTCCTTCTGCAGGTGATGAAGCAACAGTTGTTCGTGACGAGAAGAAAGCGCGTGAAGTTGCATTATACCGTCAAGGTAAATTCCGCGATGTTAAACTGGCTCGTCAGCAGAAGTCTAAACTGGAAAACATGTTTGCTAACATGGAAGAAGGTAAAACTTCTGAACTGAACATCGTTCTGAAAACAGACGTTCAAGGTACTTGTGAAGCGATTACTGATGCATTAGTTAAACTGTCTACTGATGAAGTTAAACTGAAAATCATCGGTTCTGGCGTAGGTGGTATCACCGAAACTGACGCAACATTAGCCGCGGCTTCTAACGCAATCATTCTTGGTTTCAACGTTCGTGCTGATGCATCTGCTCGCCGTATCATTGAACAAGAAAGCGTTGATTTACGTTACTACTCCGTTATCTATAGCCTAATTGATGAAATCAAGCTGGCAATGAGCGGTATGTTGGCACCTGAATATAAACAAGAAATCATGGGTCTTGCAGAAGTCCGTGATGTGTTTAAATCACCTAAATTCGGCGCAATTGCGGGCTGTATGGTGGTTGAAGGTAACATCAAACGTAATAACCCAATTCGTGTTCTGCGTGATAACGTGGTTATCTATGAAGGCGAACTTGAGTCACTGCGTCGCTTTAAAGATGACGTCAACGAAGTGCGTAACGGCATGGAATGTGGTATCGGTGTGAAAAACTACAACGATGTCCGTGTTGGCGACATGATTGAAGTCTTCCAAGTTATCGAAATCAAACGTTCTATTGATTAATTTAGTCCGTCTTGTTTTAAAAGGGAGCTCAAGGGCTCCCTTCTTATTCCTTTCTTTGCTGTATTCCCCTTTTATTTCCTCTCCATTTTTCAACATAACCGAAATAGATTGCCTTTCAGTAATTTATGAAAGTGAAATAACAGGGTAAAATAGCACCAAAGAAACATTTTATTTCTAAAGAAAGAAATCAGAGAAAGCGGTTGTTAAATACCACTTCATGTATACTCTTTAGATATCATTGATTTTAGATTTTAATTAACAATGACAATTAGGGCGATACCCTATTGTCAGGGAGAGATAAAATGGCAAGAGATTTTAGCCGCAGTCAGCGTGTTTCTCAGGAAATGCAAAAAGAAATCGCCATCATTTTACAACGTGAAGTCAAAGATCCACGTATTGGAATGGCGACGGTATCTGGCGTTGAGATTTCTCGTGATTTGGCTTATGCCAAAGTATTTGTCACCTTTTTGAACTTATCAGGTGGTGAAAAAAGCGAAGAAGAGATGGTTGCAGAGGGTTTAACTGCACTTAATGAAGCCGCTGGTTTTATTCGTTCTTTATTAGGCAAAGCGATGCGCTTACGTATTGTGCCTGAACTGACATTTGCTTATGACAACTCATTAGTTGAAGGTATGCGTATGTCTAATTTAGTTTCTAACGTCGTTAAAAGCGATGAAGAGCGTCGTCATAAAGAGGACAAATAATGGGGCGTCGTCGTAAGGGGCGTGAGATTAACGGCGTATTGCTACTCGATAAACCCCAAGATATTTCCTCTAACGATGCACTCCAAAAAGTCCGCCGTATGTTTAATGCCAGCAAGGCAGGGCATACAGGGGCGTTGGATCCTTTAGCAACAGGTATGCTCCCTATTTGTTTAGGTGAAGCAACGAAATTTTCACAGTTTCTATTGGATTCAGATAAGCGTTATCGCGTTATTGCACGTTTAGGGCAACGAACAGATACCTCTGATGCACATGGTGAGGTTATTCAAGAGCGCCCAGTACAATTTACACAGCAAGCTTTAGATGATGCCTTGGATAGCTTTCGCGGTGAAACATTGCAAGTCCCTTCAATGTACTCCGCTTTAAAACATCAAGGTAAACCGCTTTACGAATATGCTCGACAAGGTATTGAAGTAGAGCGTGAAGCAAGACCTATCACCGTTTATGAACTCCAGTTTATTCGCTGGGAAGGTGATGAGTTAGAGCTGGAAATTCATTGTTCTAAAGGCACTTACATTCGAACAATTATTGATGATCTTGGTGAGAAATTACAATGTGGTGCTCACGTTATTTTCTTACGTCGATTAGAAGTCGCAGATTATCCTAAAGAGCGAATGGTAACGTTAGAGCAATTAAGAGCGATGATAGAAAATGCACAAACTGCGCAAGAAGATCCTTTCTTGGCACTTGATGCACTGTTATTGCCTATGGATACCGCTGTTGCACATTTTCCGGTTGTGAATTTAACCACGATTATTGCGGGTTATCTCAAGCTGGGACAGCCTGTTCGGGTTAATCATGACATTAATGAAGGCGAATGGGTGAGAGTAACTGAAGGCGATGAAAAAAAATTCATCGGCCTTGCTATCATTAAAGATGGCCTCGTTGCTCCGAAAAGAGTTGTTGTAGACTATAGCGCACAAGATAACACTTAATAGCAATCTTGCGCTAAAAGTGTTTGAAGCGTAGAATAATGCGGCTATCTGTTTGGGTGGCTGAGTTGGATAGCTGAATTAGAGATTGGCTATCTGAAAATTTTACTTAATTTGGAGTTTATTATGTCTCTAAGTACTGAAGCGAAAGCACAAATCGTTGCTGAATTTGGTCGTTGCGCTAACGATACTGGCTCAAGCGAAGTTCAGATTGCACTGCTGACTGCAGAAATCAACCACCTGCAAGGTCACTTTTCAGAGCACAAAAAAGATCACCACAGCCGTCGTGGTCTGCTGCGTAAAGTTTCCAGCCGTCGTAATCTGCTGGACTACCTGAAGCGTAAAGATGTTGCTCGTTACTCTGCACTGATTGAACGCTTAGGTCTGCGTCGCTAATCAAACGAGTTTCAGTGGAAAGGGGCCTGTTGGCCCCTTTTCTACTAGAAAGTGCTATTTTTAATACTAGTCGTTATGTTTTAATGTGGTGATTGTTATTTAGTCTCTCTAGTTACGACAATTCGCGCGGCTAATGAAAGTATTTATCGCCAAATGGTT
The DNA here is from genome assembly GCF_040140245.1 of Proteus sp. fly-1013. Classification (NCBI taxonomy): domain Bacteria; kingdom Pseudomonadati; phylum Pseudomonadota; class Gammaproteobacteria; order Enterobacterales; family Morganellaceae; genus Proteus; species Proteus sp. fly-1013. The sequence goes on from NZ_JBEEWD010000009.1 coordinate 63,374, forward strand.
AATATTTTCATTAGTCGCGAGGGGACGTAGCGGAGAAAAGATCATTCATCGTCGCTAAACATCTGGCGACAATAAGATAAAGGATATTATTTTGCTGAATCCTACAGTTCGTAAATTTCAATACGGTCAACATACTGTTTCATTAGAAACTGGTATGATGGCTCGTCAAGCAACAGCCGCTGTTATGGTTGACATGGACGGCACCGCTGTTTTTGTTACCGTTGTTGCAAAGAAAAAAGTTAAAGCTGGACAAGATTTCTTCCCATTAACTGTTAACTACCAAGAGCGTTCATACGCTGCTGGTCGTATCCCTGGTAGCTTCTTCCGTCGTGAAGGCCGCCCTGGTGAAGGCGAAACGTTAATTGCACGTTTAATTGACCGCCCTTTACGTCCATTATTCCCAGAAGGTTTCTTAAACGAAATTCAAATCGTTGCTACCGTTGTTTCTGTTAACCCACAAGTTAACCCAGATATCGTTGCAATGATTGGTGCTTCTGCGGTATTAGCGCTGTCAGGTGTTCCATTCAATGGCCCTATCGGTGGTGCTCGTGTTGGTTTTATCGATGGACAATATGTTCTAAACCCAACAGTTGATGAGCTGAAAGTTAGTAAATTAGACTTAGTGGTTGCAGGTACTGCAGGCGCGGTACTGATGGTAGAATCAGAAGCTGATTTATTATCAGAAGAAGAAATGTTAGGTGCAGTTGTATTTGGTCATGATCAACAACAAGTTGTGATCGAAAACATCAATGCATTAGTGGCAGAAGTTGGTAAAGAGAAATGGGATTGGGCGCCAGAAGCTATCAACCAAACTTTACACGACCGTATTGCACAATTAGCGCAAGCTCGTATTGGTGATGCTTACCGTATCACTGAAAAACAAGAGCGTTATGAACAAATTGAAGCTATCCGCGATGAAGTTATCGCGACATTAGTTGCTGAAGATGAAACTTTAGATGAAGCTGAAATCAGCGAAATCTTCTCAGGTCTTGAGAAAAATATCGTTCGTGCTCGCGTATTAGCTGGCGAACCACGTATCGATGGCCGTGAAAAAGACATGGTACGTGCATTAGATATTCGCACTGGCTTATTACCACGTACTCACGGTTCAGCACTGTTTACTCGTGGTGAAACTCAGGCACTGGTTACTGCAACATTAGGTACTGCACGTGATGCTCAAACTATTGATGACATCATGGGTGAGCACACTGATACTTTCTTACTGCACTATAACTTCCCTCCATACTCTGTTGGTGAAACAGGTATGATGGGTTCACCAAAACGTCGCGAAATCGGTCATGGCCGTTTAGCAAAACGTGGTGTGTTAGCAGTAATGCCAACAATTGAAGAATTCCCATATACCGTTCGTGTGGTTTCTGAAATCACTGAATCAAATGGTTCATCTTCAATGGCGTCTGTTTGTGGTGCTTCTTTAGCACTGATGGATGCTGGTGTACCAATTAAAGAATCTGTTGCAGGTATTGCAATGGGTCTAGTGAAAGAAGGCGACAACTTTGTTGTTCTTTCCGATATTCTGGGTGATGAAGACCATTTAGGCGATATGGACTTTAAAGTTGCGGGTAGCCGTAACGGTGTCAGCGCATTACAAATGGATATCAAAATCGAAGGTATCACTCGCGAAATCATGCAAGTTGCATTAAACCAAGCGAAAAGCGCACGTCTACATATTTTAGGCGTAATGGAAGATGCAATTAGCCAACCTCGTGCTGATATTTCTGAATTCGCACCGCGCATTCATACTATCAAAATTAATCCAGACAAGATCAAAGACGTTATCGGTAAAGGTGGCTCAGTTATCCGTGCATTAACGGAAGAAACAGGCACAACTATCGAAATCGAAGATGATGGTACAGTGAAGATTGCTGCAACAAGTGGCGACCAAGCAAAACAAGCTATCGCTCGTATCGAAGAAATCACGGCTGAAGTTGAAGTGGGTCGTATCTACAACGGTAAAGTAACTCGTATTGTAGATTTCGGTGCATTCGTTGCTATCGGTGGCGGCAAAGAAGGTCTGGTTCATATTTCTCAAATCGCAGACAAACGCGTTGAGAAAGTGAGTGACTACTTGGAAATGGGTCAAGAAGTTCCAGTTAAAGTACTGGAAATTGACCGTCAAGGCCGTATTCGCTTAAGCATGAAAGAAGCTCAAGCTAATCAGCAGGAAGCAACAGAAACTTCTTCTGAAGATTCTGCGAATTAATGATATTCTACTACCGATATCTAGACATAGGTATCGGTAGAGACTTATTATGATTGACAAGTAGGACGTCTAGAACGCTTTTTGTTGAAAGGTCTGACTTTGGGAGTGAGAAATGAAAACATTTCTGCGCAGTTGTTCTATTGCTGTTTTCATCTTTATTTCCGGATGCAGCACTAGTCCAGAATGGCGTCAGAATGCGATTTTTGCCACACCATTGCAGCCTTCTTTACAACAAGAAGTGATATTGGCTCGTATAGAACAAATCCTAGCGAGCCGCTCATTAACCGAAGATGAATACGCACAGCTTTTATATGAGCGTGGTGTGCTGTATGATAGCCTCGGTTTACGAGCTTTAGCGCGTAATGATTTTTCAATGGCGCTATCAATACGACCAGATATGCTAGAAATTTTTAATTTTCTAGGTATCTATTTTACGCAGGCAGCAAATTACGATGCTGCTTATGAAGCGTTTGATTCTGTTTTAGAGCTTGATCCAACTTACAATAATGCGCGTTTTAATCGTGGTATCGCTTCGTACTACGGTGGCCGATTGAAATTGGCGCAGGATGATCTGCAGGCGTTTTATCAGGTCGATCCAAATGATCCCATTCGTTCGCTTTGGTTATATCTTGTAGAAAAAGAGATAAACACTGATTTGGCTAAACAACAGCTAAAACAGCGATACCAGCAGGCGGATAAAACGGGGCAATGGGGATGGAATATAGTTGAGTTTTATTTAGGCAACATTAATGAGAAAACATTAATGTTGAAATTAAATGAGGCTTCAACCGATAACACTTCGCTCGCTGAGCATCTTAGTGAAACTAACTTCTATTTAGGTAAGTATTACCTAAGTCTGGGGGACATGGATAGCGCAGAAGCGTTATTCAAGCTGACGGTTGCCAACAACGCACATAACTTTGTTGAGCACCGCTACGCATTGTTGGAATTAGCACTGTTAGGCCAACAAGAAGACCTAGCGGAATCGGACCAGCAATAGCTGACGAACATTTCTCTGATCAGTTTGAAAGCCATCATCTACATAGGATGAGGGCTTGTTTGTTCGTTTAATAATATAATTTGAGCCAGTTCACATTTTAGATGATAAAGACCGACAAACCATGCGGTATGTTATGTCAACTGGCTGCCATAATGAATGAGGCACAGTGACATGACTACTGAAACCGATATGACTTTTGCTGATCTAGGTTTATCAGCACCTATTTTGACTGCACTGAATGACTTAGGCTACGAGAAGCCTTCTCCAATTCAGCAACAATGTATTCCTTTCCTTTTAAACGGCAATGATGTTTTAGGTATGGCACAGACAGGTAGTGGTAAAACTGCCGCATTTAGCCTGCCATTATTACACAATCTTGATGAATCATTAAAAGCACCACAAATTTTAGTTTTAGCACCGACTCGTGAACTTGCGGTTCAGGTTGCTGAAGCAATTGAAGATTTCTCTAAGCATTTACCAAAAGTAAATGTTGTTGCACTGTATGGTGGTCAGCGTTACGACGTTCAATTACGTGCGTTACGCCAAGGACCACAAGTTGTTGTGGGTACACCGGGTCGTTTATTAGACCATTTAAACCGTGGCACATTAGATTTATCTAAACTGAAAGGTTTAGTATTAGATGAAGCTGATGAAATGTTACGTATGGGCTTTATTGAAGATGTTGAAAACATTTTAAGTAAGATCCCAGCAGAACACCAAACTGCACTGTTCTCTGCAACAATGCCAGAAGCTATTCGTCGTATTACTCGTCGTTTCATGAATGATCCGAAAGAAGTACGCATTCAAAGTAGCGTAACAACACGTCCAGACATTAGCCAAAGCTATTGGATGACATTCGGCGCACGTAAAAACGAAGCATTAATTCGTTTCTTAGAAGCTGAAGATTTTGATGCTGCGATTATTTTCGTTCGTACTAAAAACGCAACATTAGAAGTTGCTGAAGCTTTAGAGCGTAATGGTTATAACAGTGCGGCGTTAAATGGTGATATGAACCAATCACTGCGTGAGCAAACACTAGAGCGTCTGAAAAATGGTCGTTTAGACATTTTAATCGCGACTGACGTTGCTGCTCGTGGTCTTGACGTTGACCGCATCAGCCTTGTTGTGAACTATGATATCCCAATGGATTCAGAGTCTTATGTTCACCGTATTGGTCGTACAGGTCGTGCGGGTCGTGCGGGTCGTGCAATTTTATTCGTTGATAACCGTGAGCGTCGTTTACTGCGCAATATCGAACGTACAATGAAGATGACTATTCCTGAAGTAGAACTGCCAAATGCAGAACTTATCAGCCAACGTCGTCAGGAAAAATTTGCACAGCAAATCGCGCAACAATTAGAAACTAGCAACCTTGATCAGTATCGTGCTCTGTTACCTAAATTAGCTCCACAAGGTGAAGAAGCACTAGATATGGAAACACTGGCTGCGGTATTACTGAAAATGGCTCAAGGTGAGCGTGCGCTTATCCTGCCACCAGATCCAGTTCGTCGTCCTCGTCGTGAATTTAACGATCGTGACGATCGTCGTGGTGATGATCGCCGTCGAGGTGATAATGATCGTGAGCGTTCTCCTCGTCGTGAACGTCGTGATGCTGGCGAAATGGATTTATACCGTATCGAAGTGGGTCGTGATGATGGTGTTGAAGTTCGTCATATCGTTGGTGCGATTGCTAACGAAGGCGATATCAGCAGCCGTTACATTGGTAATATCAAACTGTATGGTTCTCACTCAACCATCGAATTACCAAAAGGTATGCCAACAGACTTATTAAGCCATTTCACACGTACACGTATTATGAACAAACCACTGAATATGCAATTAGTGGGTGATGCTCAATCTCAGCCTTTCCGTGAGCGTCGTAATAACAGCCGTCGTGATGGTCAGCCACAAGGTGGTCGTCGTTTTAACAATGGTGATCAACCACAACGTCGTGGTAATAATGACCGCGGTGGTGAGCGTAGTAACGATCGTGGTGGCGAGCGCGGTAACTTCCGTAGCCGTAACAACGAAGGTACTCCTCGTCGTCGTAGCAGCTCTCATAACCAATAAGAGCTTGCATTCACTCAATATTAAATTGAGTTGATGATAAAAAATTGAAACCAGTCAACGAAAGTTGGCTGGTTTTTTTTATGCTTATTTTAATGATATAAAATCTATCACGACTCATTTCTATCAATAATAGGAAAGCTTATGCAAGCCAATCAATTAGCATTACGTTGTATTCAGCAAGATATTGATACGCAACGTACAGACTTTAATTTTTATATTGATGGTAAAGCATTGGATGAGTGGTTAGGATTTGATAAACAAACGGATTTACGCTTTTCAGATTTTGACTTAGATCTCTTTGCTGTTGATAAAGCTCGCTTCCCTAATTACGATCGTCATAAAATTATTCATAGTAAAATAGAACAATATTTAGGAAATAAACCTGTTTATACTCAATTAGATAATAATCGATTGGTACTGTATCGCTGTCATTGTGGTTGTGATTATTGCTCTGTGATCTCTTGTGATTTAGAAATTACAGAAAATCAGGTGAAGTGGAATAATATTGCTTATGAAGATGGGTTAGATAAAGAAGACGCACTAGAGCTTGATGAACATGGTATTACACTTATTGAACAGCTTATTTTTGATCGTAAGCAGTATCAGCAAGTTTTTAATGAGTATTTAGAACAATATTTATAAAAAGCTATATATTTTCAATATAGGATATTAGAGAACTGTATACACAATTTATATCATTAACTAAAACCACTTCATTTAAACTATGCATAAATGAAGTTGGGTAAGAAAAAATAATATATGGTATATTTTTATTTCTAATATCATTGCTGATAATATCTATTTCAGTACCTGTTTTATTATTAACAAGGCTTAGTTGATATGAAATTTCTTCTTTATTTAATTCATTTATAAATCTCTGACTTTTAGATAGGGAATAGTTTGGAGAAAAGCTTATTACTGAACCTCTGCCACTATTACAGTCATCTTCTATTGTTGAAAATGCATCAATACATATTAAGTTTTTACTATCAAATAAGAAATCAGGGTATTTACAGTTTCTGATTTCTTCTTGAGTTGTAAATAATAAAGTAATATTTAAATTACTTTTTATTATTGTTGGCAATATTTCTAATGCTAGATATATACCGACTTTATTATCTAATCCTTTACCTATTACTACTTCATCGTTTACATTAAATTGATTTTTAAAATATAATGGTTTTTTATTTAATTCTTTTGATTTACAAGATGTTTTAAAATATAAATTTAAAGGGACAAGGTCATTTCCATATAAATCAACTTCTGATTTCATTGAAACCAAACCTACAATATCTTCAACTACAGCTATAGCACCTAAGTAGGTTATATTGACAGGGGAGCCAATAGGATTTAGTAGATATTGATGATCTTTTTCTTCAATTAATTGAAATCCAACTTCATCAACATGAATGACAAAAATAATATCTTTAGAATTATTAGTACTATTACTAATCTCTAACCACTCATTTTCTCTTTTTATTTTTAATTTTTCATTAATTTTTAGAGCATAATCTTGAATGTAAGATAACATAATAAACTCATATCCAGAGTATGAATTTATTGATAATAGTTCTGATAATAGTTTTATGTTCATTTTAATAATTCAATATAGTCTTTAAGATTGAATGAATTATCAGTAAATGATTCAGTTATCTTTCTTTTGTATTTTAATAATTCTAAAATTTTCTCCTCAATAGAGTCTTCATATATAGGTATATATACATTAACAGTTTTATTTTGCCCCATACGATGAACTCTAGAGATAGCTTGATTTTCTATGGCAGGGTTCCACCAAGAATTATATATAATGACTGTATTAGCCTCAACCAAATTTAAACCAACCCCACCAACATGTAAAGAACTAAGTAATATTTTGCATTCTTTTCTTTTTGTGAATCTCTCAATTTCATCTTTTCTTTTTAGTGTTGATACATTTCCATCAATTCTTGCAATATTTATTCCTTTTTTTTCTAATCTTTTTTCAAACTCATCTAAGACACCAACGAATACGCTAAATAAGACAATTTTATTATTAGTATTTATTGAGTCATAAATAATTTTCTCAACTTTATCAGCTTTAGGTGAATATGTACTAATGTTTAAATCTGGAAAATTATCAATAATTAATTGCGGAAGAGAACAAAGTTGTCTTAATCTTAATAGTGCATCTAAAGCCATAAAACTGTGTGCACCTTTATTTTTTGAAAGATTATATATGAATTGTTTTCTGATAATATCATAGGTATATCTCATATTATCATCCATTTTTATTTTTATATATTCTACATTACAATCCGGTAGATTAATAACTTCTTCTTTTTTTCTTACTAATATATAATTTTCAAAAAATGATTTTATAATTAAAACTTTATTTTCACTAATTTCTGATTTATATGTATCATTATTCTGAATAGAGTTCCATGTAGCTAATTCACTATGCATAGATATAATTTCAATTATATTTAATAGATCATTTTCTGAATTTTCAACAGGACTTCCTGTTAATAATATTTTGAACGGTATATCCAATTCATTAATTCGTTCCCATAATTTAGTATGATTATTTTTTATTCTTTGTGCTTCATCAAATATTAATAAATTATAACACTTATCTAATATATCATTTTTTATTTTTGATAATTCACAAGATATTATATTTATTCCCGTGGTTAATTCGGAATCCTTATTTTCAATAAGGTGTGTTTTTTTTAATAATGAAGGGTAAAATTTTTTAATCTCATTAAGCCAATTATACTTTAATGATGATGGACATATAATAATACAATTAAAATTGTCATCATTTAAATAGGCTAAAACAGATAGAGATTGAATTGTTTTACCTAATCCCATTTCATCAGCTAATAAAACTCCTTTTTGTTTTTTTTGATATTTATCTAAAATCCATTGTATTCCATATTTTTGATGATCTTTTAAATCGCCAGAGAATCCTAAATTTTTTAATTCTATTTCTAAATCGTAACTATTTTTTGGTAATAAAATATCTTTAAAAGCTGAGTGAGTGTTTTTATTTACTCTTGAAATTATTTGATCTTTATTTTTTTTATTATTTTCAGTTTCATTATTATTAAAATCGGTAAATGATGAGTATTGTTTATTACTAATATAGTTGGTAATAATTCTATCATTAATTATTTCATCTGTATTTATAGATGTTGAATCTAACCAATCTATATTATAATCATTATTTGATTTAAATGAGTTCTTTCCACTTTTTGATGCACTGCTTTTTATTAATAAGATCAATTTGTTATTTCTTATATATTTTGTTGATAATTGATTGAATATATCAAAATCAATAATATTCATTATCCATATATACTCATTAATATATTTTGATATATATTCACTTAAATCTGGATATTTATTTATAACATTGTCTTTTAATTCTTTATATATCGGTATAACTTGACTTTCATCAACTCTAATGAAAGGGTTTAATATAATGAAATCTTTTTTAAATTCTATATAAAATACTAAACTTGTAATTTCAATATAATTGTTAAGTTTTTCTTTATATTTTTTTATTATTTTATACTCTGTTCTCTTTAATGATTTTCCTCTAGTAAATTCATATTTTTTAATTCCTTTTCTTTCTGCTTCTTTGTATATCCTTATATAATTATTCTCTTTTTTTTCAATGGTTATTGGAAATTCTAAAAATATAGAGAAGAATTTTAATTCTAATAATATATCATTGTATTTCTTTGAAAATATAGAATTGGCACTATCTTGAAGAATTGTTTTTTTTCTAATGAATGGCCCTATAGTATTGTTATTCCTATTTTTTTGGAGTTCAAAACGTAGGTTATCATTATCTTCTATTAGTATTATTTCAATATCTTCAATCATTATTTCTCCTTATTTATAAATCATAGATATATTTGCTAGCGTTTATCATATTTTTATAAATATTGTTTAATTTTTGCTCGCTACATAAGCGTTTTGGAGTAGGAGATATTTCAATGAAATCATCAATTCTGCATCCACCATTGCATAGATACCGAACAGCACAATATTTACAGGGTTCAATGCTATCTACTGAAGTTATTTCTCTATTTTTTTGCCCTTGTTCTACTAAATAAGACATATCATCAGTCATTGCATTCCCTATTTTTATAGCTGCATCTAATCGATTACATGTATACACATCACCTGTTGATGAAATGGCCAAATTCCCCCATCCACAGTTATTCTCTTTTGGTGTATCACTAAAATAATGTGAAACCCATCTTTTTAATTTTCCATTAGGATATATTTTATCTTCCATATTACTTATAAATTCGAAGTATTCTTTTTCTTCATTCTCTGTTAATAAAATACTATTGTTATCAATGATTTTATGTGTCAAGCGAATAGTCATTTTTTCACTTAGCTTAATAATAAATTTATCTAATTTTTCTTTTTCTTCTTCTGATTTTAAAAATATTGGTGATGGTGTGATAGCTATACTTAAATTTAGATCTAATGAAAGTAACCAGTTTAAGTTACTTCTTGTTATTTCAAAGTTATTATTTCCTCTCATTATTTGGTTGCTAGATTCATCATATCCATCTATGCTTAATTGAATTTCATCAATATTTTTAATTACATTAATACAATCATCTTTATTTTTATATTTTTGCCAAAGAGTTCCATTTGATAATACTGTCAAAGAAAGATGTAATGATTTTATGTATCTACATAATTCAATAAAATCTTTATATAATAGCGGTTCGCCTCCAGATATTGTAACTTCTTTTCCCCCGCAAGATTTAAAATTATCTAAAATTTTTATCCAATTTTCTAATGATAAAGTTTCTTTGCTAAGTTCAGTGGAGTTTCTATAACAATGAGGACAAGATAAGTTGCAAAGGTCAGTTAGATATATAAAAAGGCTATCGTTTACAGTGGGTAGTTCTAATTTACTTCCTGCTATATTAAATAAATCAGTATTCATTATTGCCATAATAACATACTGAAGATTCATGTTTTCTTCCGTATATTTTTTAGTTAGCTCTAATATTGAATAACTATTTTCTATTAGGTTAAATATATTTTCTTGCTCATTGTTAAATAGAGTTATATAAACTGATCTACTTGAATCAATAACAATGGTTTTATTATCGAAATGAATTTTTTTTATATTACTCGGTATAGTGAAGACATAGTCAGGAGGTAATTCTATTATTTCTTCAACTGTATTATCTTCAAATGCAGTAGACATTTTCTTTCCTATAAATAATAAAGCCGATCTTGGATCGGCTTTATTATTAAGTTATTAGTTTTGATTTGCTTGGCAACTTTTAAAACAATACATTGCACCACATCTTTTACCAATGTTAACTTTTTTTACTGTCCATTTTATTTTCATATTCTACCTATTAAACTAATTAAATTAATATGATTTATCATGGTATATAAAATAATCTAATTTGCAATGTATTATTGTCTATAATAATAGGTTTGAATTTGATTTAAATCATTAAATTCTTATATCATAGTATTTAAATATTTCTAGTAAGTTAATTTCAATGATAAACAATATACAATGTAAACAATTATATTAATGGTTTTTACTTAATATTTTACGTTTTTAATCCTAATGAGATAATCTTATTTAGTTGCTTTGTTGAAATTTTATTTTTTTAATTATAATTCGAGATTTTAATATAGTAGGTTACTTTTAAATGATTTTAATTTCCTCTGGAACCATAGGTGGTGTCTGCTTTACACTAATTACTATTTTCTTATGTTTACGATTAAATCCGCTTATCATCGCTTGATTAAATAAACGAACTTCGGCTCTTGATAATCTACCTTCTATTTTTCTAAAAGATGAATAACCACATTTCTTTTTTACAAAAAAAGTGAGGGATTAATATCATGCTTGCCAAGCGCGATATAAATAGCTTCAATAGTGGGATAAAAATCATCAATTAACATACTACTATGAAAAAATCACGCTGTATGGGAGACTCTTTTTGAGTGTGAAGAGCACGAACTTCAACACCGTTTTTATAAACCTTAATATAAATAGGTTCCATTCGACTCTTATCCTTATTAACTTAAGCCAATCGCTTCTTTTAACGGTTTAAGATAGCGGCGGCTAACAGGAATTTGGCTGTTATTATGTAATATCAATTCGGCTTGCCCATTATCACCAAAAATAATCTCATTAACATAATCCATATTCACTAAATATTGACGATGGCAACGTACTAATTGTGTTCGTGTTTCTAACGTCCGTAACGTCAATTCTGTAAAGCCTTCTTGGCCTTGATTATTTGTCACATAGACACCACTGAGCCTTGATGTTGCAAATACAGCCTCATCAATTGGCATTAACCAAATACGGCTATGCCCTGTACATGGAATACACTTTAAACGCTCTTCAGGAGGTGTTAAGAGATCGATATTTTGCTTATTACCTTGGCGTAGACGATTTAATGTTTTTGTTAAACGCTCTTGCTCTAATGGCTTAAGTAAATAATCAAAAGCATGTTCTTCAAAAGCTTGGATCGCATACTCTTCAAATGCGGTTAAAAAGACGATATAAGGGCGATGTTCAGGATCAAGCATTGTGACCATTTCAAGGCCAGTAATGCGAGGCATCTGAATATCAAGAAATACAACATCAGGCTTTTTGCGATGTATTTCCCCTATTGCTTCAATCGCATTACTACATTCACCAACAATATGAATATCCTTTTCAACTTCAAGTAAACAACGTAAGTTTTCACGAGCCAGTGGCTCATCATCAACGATTAATATATTCATTGTTATGTAACGTTATCCATACTTTTTTCTAGAGGTAAGCAAATCTTCACCTTTGTATATTCATCGGCTTGGCATTCAACTAAAACACCATAAAGCTCGCCATAGCGTAATTTTAATCGCTTATCCACCAGCCTCATGCCTAAACCTAATTGATGCGACGGGCACTGAGGTTGGTAAAGTCCGGCATTATCACAAATTTCGATAATGATTAAATGATGCTCTTGATGTGCTCTAATTGTAATCTTTCCTGTGTCTAATAACTGTGACGTTCCATGTTTAATTGCATTCTCGACCATCGGTTGAAGAGAAAAAGCCGGTAAGCGTGCATTCGCTAAGCTTTCAGGAATTTGAATATCAATCTGCAAGCGTTCCTGAAAACGCGCTTTCTCGATTTGTAGATAGGCGTTTACATGTTCGATTTCGTCACTTAATGTCACCACCGCTTCTGGTCTTTTTAAATTCTTACGAAAGAAAGCAGAAAGAAATTGCACGAGTTGCTTTGCTTGCTCGCTATCACGTCGAATAACTGCTTGCAGTGTATTTAGTGCATTAAAAAGAAAGTGAGGATTAACCTGAGCATGTAAGAGTTTAATCTCTGATTCTAAAAGCGATTGCTTATTTCGTTCATATTGCCCAGCTAGAATTTGTGCAGATAATAGACTTGCGATACCTTCACCTAAGGTACGATTAATCGAACTAAATAGGCGATTTTTAGCCTCATAAAGTTTTATTGTTCCAATAACTTGATTATTTTCACCTCTTAACGGAATAACTAAGGTTGAACCTAGTTTGCAGTGAGGGGAAAGCGTGCAACGATAGGGCGTTTCATTACCATCAGCATAGACAACTTCATTATTATTAATGGCTTGTTTAGATTGATCTGATGAAATAGGTGTACCCGGTAAATGGTGATCCGCGCCAATGCCAATAAAGGCGAGTAGCTTTTCTCTATCTGTAATGGCTACCGCACTGACTCTTAATTCCTGATAAATCACTTTTGCTACACGGGTGCTATTATCTTGGTTAAATCCTTTACGTAAAATACCTTCAGTACAGACAGCGATTTTTAATGCTTGTGTCGAGAATGCACTGGTATATTTTTCAAATATAGCGCGTCTATCTTGTAATATTCGAATAAACATCGCAGCACCAACAGTATTTGCTACGATCATAGGAGCGGCAATATCTTTAACTAAAGCAAGTGCTTCATTAAACGGACGTGCCAATAATAAGATGATGCTCATCTGTATTATTTCAGCAAAGAAAGTCACCGCAGCGGCTGTCCATGGGTTAAATATTCGATGCATCTGCCCATGTTTTACGTAATAACGGTGAACTAATCCACCAATTAGTCCCTCTGCGATAGTGGAAACCATACAACTTAGTGCTGTCATGCCTCCGAGAGAATAACGATGTAATCCCCCTGTAAAGCCAACAAGAAAGCCGACATAAGGGCCTCCTAACAATCCGCCTAAAACAGAGCCAATGGCACGTGTATTGGCAATAGAATCATTAATATGTAGCCCAAAATAGGTGCCCATAATGCAGAAAATAGAGAATATGACGTAGCACATCAACTTATGTGGTAGTTTTATCGTGACCTGTAAAAGTGGCGTAAATAGCGGTGTTTTGCTTAAAAACCAAGCAATAATTAAATAAACGCACATTTGCTGTAATAACAGCAAAATAAGATCAAATTCATACATAAGTATTGAGTACCGTTCTCTTTTCTATCTGATAAACATAAAAAGTTCAGATAAAACGGGGATATTAATTAGGCGATAAAGTTTGATATAAGAATAACTTAATCGCACTATCAAAGAAAATATTCCTTTGCATCAGTGATCTGGCGCACAAAATTCTTAAAGAAATTCTGAGTTATTGTGTAATATAACTCTGTCAGTGAGTGTTCTACTTCACTATTAAGGTCTAATCGTTATATGAAAAAAAGAGCCATTTATCTTATTTTATTAATGCTAATACTAATTGCATTAGCCGTACTTTTCCGCGCGCATAATCAATATTTATTATTGCAAGGAGAAGTCGATGCTCCAGAAGTCATTGTCGCCTCTAAAGCCAAAGGCCGTGTTATTGAACGCCATATAGAGCGAGGTGATGATGTCAAAAAAGGGCAATTAATGATCACATTAGAAAGCCCTGAACTCAATGCGCAAGTTGCTGCACTTGAGGCAGCCAAAGCACAAGCTCAAGCTCAATTAGATTTGTCATTACATGGCACAAGAGAAGAGAGCATTCGTAATCTAGAAGCGGTGTTATCTCAAGCTAAAGTAGAAGCTGCAAATGCGGCAAGAGATTATCAGCGTATCAGCGCGGTAGCTAATCAAGGCTATGTATCAGCAACAGAGTTGGATAATGCGCGCCGTAGTCGTGATGTTGCGTCACAACGTGTCAGAGGCGCTCAAGCAGAATTGGATGAAGCCAAAAATGGCGATCGCATTGAATTACGTCATAAATACACCGCAGCGGTGCAACAGGCAGAACAACAACTTATTGAGTTGAAGATCCAACAAAACGACTTACAAGTTAAAGCACCAGTAGATGGAGAAGTGGGACCTATTCCTGCGGAGATAGGTGAGCTCTTTAATGCCAATAGTCCACTTGCTACCCTTATTCGTATTCCTGATGCTTATTTTGTTTATAACCTTCGTGAAGACATCTTAGCGGATATTCGCAAAGGTGATCGTATTACTATCATGGTTCCTGCATTAGGTAATAAAGAGGTAGAAGCTGAAATTCGCTATATCGCTCCAATGGGTGACTACGCAACAAAAAGAGCGACAAGAGCAACGGGTGATTTCGATTTAAAAACGTTTGAGATCCGATTGTATCCTGTGACGCCAATTGAAGGGCTTCGCCCCGGTATGAGTGCATTATGGCGTTGGGATAAATAAGGACAAACAATGAGAGTAAAGGCAGCTTGGCGTGGCTTTAGTAGCGCATTCTCACGAGAAACTCATATGGCAGTTCGTAGCCCCGTTTTTCACTGGCTAAGCTGGCTATTTCCATTGATGTTGTTCACGTTAATTAGTGCTAACTTTTCTGAAGGTACACTGCTGAATTTGCCAGTTTCGGTGATTAATAACGATAATAGCCCATTATCGAGAACACTGATCAGAGACTTAAATGCAGGCTCTCATGCGCAATTAAATACGCTAGATGGTAATCCTCGTACAGCAATGGAACGGCTTGGTAGCGCAAAAGATTACGCGATACTCACCATTCCTCGACACTTTGAAAGTAAGGTCTTAGCGGGAAAACAACCCACTACACGTATGTATTACAACGGGTTGTATTATGCGGCTGGGAGCTACGCAATACAGGATTTTAGTGGATTAATTGCAGAGCTTAATGCGCAATACCGTACTGTTTTAGCTCAAGAGATGAATAAACCAGTTCCTCCATTGGCAAAAGTGACGCTCTCTTATGACAGCTTATTTAATGCCAGTGGCAGTTATATCTATTATCAGCAATTTGCAGCTACTATTCATATGCTCCAACTCTTTGTCGTGACTTGTACGATTTATTCGTTATCACGCGGTAATATGCTATTGAATATTAAGCCTTTCACATTTGCCCTTATTGGTAAACTCACGCCTTATACACTGTTTTTCTTAACCTTGTTAATTGTTGAATTGGCGGCATTAGTGCATTTTTCGGGAGCGAAGGTAAACGGTAATCCGCTATATATGGTGCTCGTGGGATTCTTCTATATTATTGCGGCTCAAAGTGTGGGGTTGCTGCTCTTTGCGTTTACCAATAGTGCGATAACGGCATACAGTATGATAGGTATGTTGGTGAGTATTGCATTGGCATTTTCAGGTATGGCTGTACCTGAGCTTTCGATGATCTTACCTGCACAGATTATTTCTAATTTAGAGCCATTAACTCACGCCTTAAATGCCATGTTTGATATCTTCTTAAGAGAAGTATCACTACAAGGTATTTTATATGTTTGTTCGCTCTTGCTGATTTATCCTTTTGCTATCGCCTTCTTAGTTCGCAAACGTATTTTTAAACGATTGGAATTACAGGTAGGTGTTGCATGATGCAGATGTATTTCCAAACTTTTAAGCGCGTTCTACTGGGTATGTTAGAAAAACCGATGTGGATGCTACTTATTGTTTCCCTATGTATTATGAGTTTGGTATATGCCAAACCTGTATTATGGGATTTACCTGTGGCAGTGATTAATCAAGATCATAGCCCCGCAAGCTATTCACTTATTCGGGCATTAAACTCGACACCTAAATTAAGTATTAATAATTACGATAATTTAGATGAAGCTCGTCACGATATGATTATGCGTGAGCTCTTTGCCATCATTATTATTCCAACTGATTTTGAGAAGAAATTACTGAATGGTAAAGATGTCACTGTTCCGGTTTTTGGTGATGCTACAAACCGTCTTGCCAGTGGACAAATTCAGCAAGAATTGATGTTGGCTTATCAACAGTTATTAGATTCTTATAATGGGCGTATTTTACAAAATGCGGGCTTTAGTGTTGAGCAATCGAGAATTCTATTAAAGCCTATTCAAGGTGAAACTATAGCGATGTATAACCCAGGAGTAAGCTTTGCTGCAATTATTTTCCCTGGCTTGTTAGTCATGTTATTACAACACTCGCTCTTAATTGCTTGTGTCCGTGTCAGTATTGCAGTGAGAAGTACACCAAAAGGAAAGCCACCGTTAGCGGTTTATTTAGGGGCATTATCTGCACTTATTCCTATTTGGTTATTTTTATCTACCGTATTCTTTGCATTGTGGCCTTGGGTATTAGGTTATCGCCAAGAAGCTCCTCTTTACCAAGTATGGATGCTCACTTTCCCATTCCTATTGGCTGTATTAGGTCTTGGCAAGCTTATTACAGAGTGCTTACGTAGTGTTGAGATGATTTATCTGACATTGGCGTTTGTAACAACACCCGTATTCTATATTTCCGGCACGATTTGGCCATTACAAGCGATGCCTGACTGGGTATTTGCAATCTCATCCGCACTACCTTCTACATGGGCAGTAAACGCCATGGCTGGTATTAACCAAATGGGATTATCATTCCAAAGCATATTGGGTGATATTGTGATGATGCTGGTTTTAGGCGTGATTTACACTGTGTTAGGTGTGCTGGTGGGTATGTTACGTAATGGCGAGTTAAGGCATATTACGCACCAATTTAAGCATTGGTTACATCATCGCGGTTCTAAATAGTGATTAGAGCACTGAAATGCAAATCCCTTTAGGAAGAATAAATCCACTCTACGATTAGATTGAAATAGAGTGGATAACGAAACTTATTCTACCAACTCCAAGCCTGCCAACTTACGCCAATAGCCATTACAGTCATGGTGATGAATTGTTGTCAGTGGTTGTTGACCTTGTTCATTTTGGCGAAATTGTCGCAAGGTATCAAAAATAGCATCAGATTCGGGAGATAAACGGATAATATCCACTAAGCCTGTCATTGATGTTTGATCGTTACCCAAGTTATAACAATAGCCGCTTTGTGTTTGGATACCATTAAGAACAAATACTTGCTGATTTTCTTGTGAGCGTACTTCACGACCTTGAGGGTATTTTTGACAGCAGGTTTCACAATCATCTTTAGAGCGATTTTCAGAACGAGCAGTAAAACAGCGCGCTGAATAAGCCAAAGGAAGGTGCCCATAAGCCAGTACTTCAACCTCAAACTTATCTCTAATACCTAATGTTTCACATTGGGTTAGAAGGTTACTCAACCATTCGCGAGAAAGCTCAACAGGCATACACCAACGCATCATTCCTTGTTTATGTAACAAACGTAACGCATAAGCGTTGTAGCAATTAAGCCCGTGACCAGCCACAAAAGGAAGATGTCGTTCGTAAAGCATATTGATCACACCAAAATCATGCGCTTCAACTAAAAACTCACCGTTATCAACTAACTTAGCAATTTCTTTTAATTCCGAAGGTGCTTGTAATAATGCTAAGGTAGAAAGCACCACTTGCTTACCGCTTTTAGCGATTTCTTTGGCGAGATTTATCCAATCTTGAGGCTTGGTTTCTCGGCGTTTACTACAAACCGTTTCACCTAAATAAATAATATCAGCATCACTATGTTTTGCTTTTTCATAGAAGGCTTCAAGTGCTTCTTTTTGCCAATAATAAAGTACAGAGCCTAATGCATATTTCATTTTCTTATCCTTATTATTGCCATTTTCGGTGATAAGCACCCAATGTCGTTTGTGTTCCTTCTGAAATTTTTCCTAATGCGTTCATCCAACGAGGGTTAGTACTAAAGCCTTGAGGATCTTTTTTGCATTGATCGATAGCTGCACGCCAAACTCTTGCGACTTCAGTAACATAAGCAGGACTACGTTGACGACCTTCAATTTTGACGGATGCGATATTCATCGCCATTAACTCTGGTAATAGTGAAAGCGTATTGAGGCTCGTAGGCTCTTCTAATGCGTGATAACAGTGATCATCAACAAAATAACGCCCTTTGCATAATGTTGGATAACCAGCATTCTCGTCGGGTGAATAGCGGTCGATAAGTACGTCATTAAGGCGAGATTCCATTCCTTGTGGTGTCTGTTGCCAACGTACAAAACGAGCCGGAGAGCAAGCACCTACGGTATTAGGGGATTCACCAGTTAAATAAGAAGAGAGATAGCATCGACCTTCAGCCATAATACATAAGCTACCAAAGGCAAAAACTTCTAAAGGTACTGGGCTAGTTTGTGCTAACTGTTTTACTTGATGAATAGATAGAACTCGAGGAAGAACAATACGAGCCACATCGAAGTTACGCTGATAAAATTCAATCGCCTGTGTATTGGTTGCTGAAGCTTGCACTGAAACATGGCGCTCAATATGAGGATAACGCTCTGCGGCGTACTCTAACATGGCAATATCCGCCAAAATAAGCGCATCAGCACCTAAAGATGCTGCCATATCAACCGCTTTTTGCCAGCGTTCAAATCCATCAGGGTGAGCAAAGGTATTTATTGCAATATGCAATTTTCGCTGGTGGCGATGAACATAATTAACCGCTTCTTGTAACTTTTTTTCTGTGAAATTTAAACCCGCAAAATGTCTTGCATTCGTATCATCTTTTAAACCGATATAAACGGCATCCGCACCATTATCTATGGCCGCTTTTAAGGCAGGTAAATTACCTGCAGGGCACAGCAATTCCATCTTCACTTCCCTTTAGAAATTAAGAATGATCAGAAATTGTAATGAGCAAGATAAAAAAAGGTTTTGATTTAGGGCAGAGAACTCTGTTTTTTGCTTAAGTAAAATCAAAGAACTCAAAATGTGAACAACGGATTAACCGAATATTGATATAGGATCGCAGAATATCTGTCTATATCTGGCACAATAGCCCGTAATTTTATTTATAGGAGTCCGAACGTGTTTAACAAAATTCGTACCCATTTGGTTAAAGAGGGTCCTCGTTTTTTACGTTACCCTTTACAGGTTACCCCATTTGCTCTGCAACGCGATATCTTAGAACAGTTTTTAAGTTGGCAGTTTCGTGAGTCGTTAGCTGAAGGTGATTTACACTTTTTAGAAGATAAGTGGCTAAAAGTTGAGATAAGAGACTTACATTTACAGTGGTTTATCAGTGTTCGTGATGATAAATTAGTGGTCAGTCGCTTAGAAAAAGAAGATGTCAGCTTTAGCGGAAATGCTAATGATCTTATTTTAATTGCTGCTCGCAAAGAAGATCCTGACACCTTATTTTTCCAACGTCGTCTACAAATTGAGGGTGATACAGAACTCGGGTTATATGTTAAGAACCTGATGGATGCAATTGAATTAGACTCAATGCCATCTGTGTTGCGTTTTGGTTTATTACAACTGGCTGAGTTTGTAAAAAGTGGGCTTCAAGAAGAAAAAGAAGACACTCTGCACAGCCATGAACTGAGCTCAACTTCATGCTAATACGTGTTGAAATTCCCGTTGATATTCCTGCAATTGATAACCTTTTACGCCAAGCGTTTCCGACAGGTAGTGAAGCTGATTTAGTCGGGCATTTACGAGAAGAAGGGTTATTAACATTAGGCATGGTGGCAATTAACGATGAAGGCCAATTAATTGGCTATATCGGTTTTACACCTGTTGATATTGATGGAAAAGATTGCCAGTGGGTAGGACTTGCACCACTTGCTGTTGCGCCTGATTTCCAAAACCAAGGTATTGGACGTCAACTGATTAATGAAGGGCTAGATAGCCTAAATGAATTTGGTTACGGTGCAGTTGTGGTGTTGGGGGAGCCTGAGTACTATCAAAAATCAGGTTTTATTCCAGCTAAGTCACAAGGCTTACATTGCAAATGGCCTGATACAGAAGAGGCTTTTCAGCTTTATGCGTTAGAAAATGGTAATGTTGATGATATCCATGGTTTAGTCAACTATTCACCATTGTTCGATCAATTTAGCTAAGTTTATGTATCCTGTATTAAATACAATGCAATGTCTGAAGGCTGGTCAATGATCAGCTTTTCTTTTTGCGTCTTTTTCAACTGTTTTAATTGGTATTCAAGTTGAGAAGCACGCTGTCTATCGCCAACCTGACAATGAAACTCAAGTAATAAAGGGCCTTTACCTTTCAGCGCCTTAGCACCAGTTCCATTTTGATGTTGTTGAAAACGCCTCTCAACATTTGTCGTGATCCCTGTATAAAGAGAACCAAGACGATTTCTAACAATATAGAGTGACCACATTGTCTCCGTCATCATTTTTTCCTTTTCGTGCTACTTTCTCTTTTGATAAATAATACTTCTTAATTTTTTAAGTGAGTAATTTATCGTTTTATCAAAATGAAATCTATTAGATATATCAATATGTTGTGAAATATTTGTGACAGTAAGTTCCATCATTTAAAAAATAACATTCAATTTTTTTGAAAATGAACAGCAATTATTGCTAATTTTAAAGTTAAACTAAAGCGCATAATATGATCCACATCACAGAGAGACACTCCGCGATACCTAACAAAATTAGAATTTATTTGGAGTTTATTATGAAAAAATCTACATTAATCGCTGCTACATTAGCTTTAAGTGCTATTTCATTCGGTTCAATCGCATCAGATAGCGTATCAAAAAGTCCTTCAGTGAATGGTGAGTATATCACAATCACAGGTAGCGATACTTTAGATGGTTTAACAACTAAAATCGCCCAAATCGCAAAAGATGAAGGTGCAAAAGGCTTTAAAGTTGTAGGCGCAACAGGTGATGATTACCTCACTGTAAATGCTGAAATTTATCGTTAATTTTAACTATTCCCGATAAATAACCTGTAATAAGAGACACGCGGTAAGACGCTCGTTTTGGTGATATAATTATCAACTAAACAGCGTCTCTTTTTGTATCTATACAGGTATATTATGTCTTCTCTAGACTCGATCAAAATAATTAAACAATATATTCGTGATAACCATGTGTTTACCTTATGTACAACACGTTCATTGGGGGATATTTGGTGTGCTAATTGTTTTTATTGGTTTGATGAAAGTCAGATGAGGCTTGTTTTTCTTTCTGAAAAGAAAACACGCCATGCTCAAATGATGCAGGAAAACTTATTAGTTGCTGGAAGTATCTGCACACAAGAAATTGCTGTCTCAGGTTTACAGGGAATTCAATTCACGGGGGCTGTTTCTTTACTAACTGGTAAGGACGACATCAACGCAAGAAAACATTATTGTTTACGCTTTCCTGTCGCATTAGCCGCCATCCATGTGCCTTTATGGGAGCTACAATTGCAAGAAATTAAGATGGTGAATAATCAATTAGGTTTTGGTACTAAGCTCTATTGGCAACGTGATTAAACTTCTTTCTTAACTTTCTGTTATTCCCAAAAATAATGATTTTTTTGTTCCCATCCTTTTAAAGACATACAAGAGGTATAGAAGGTTTTTCTGTCTTCTTGGTTAATGTCTTCAACATAGCTTTCTGTCATTGGTACACGTTCAGTGTAGGTTTTTTTATCACCGCAGTGATCTTTGTCATCTTTACGACACGTCTTTTGCACATCACGATAAACAGTACGTTGTAGCACTTCTTTGCGAATAGGGTAACGAGTATTGGCATCAAATTCACAAAGCATTTTAGCTTCTTGTAATGTGTAATCTGATGAGCCTTTTGGCTCCCAAGTACTGCTACAACCAGAAAGTAAGATTATTGAAAATAAAGAAAAAAGTGCTAATTTCATATCGAATATCATCATAAAAAGAATAGTTAAGAGTGTTAATAATAAAACAAAACTAATCACTTTGACTATCATTTTTGAAAATGATTCGCATTTGATAACGGAGGTGATTAAATGAGAATGATGAAATAAAAAAGCCCACTATAAAAATGGGCTTCTAGATATTATCTCAATTTATGTATTACCTGATTACTGCTACCACGCCACAGTAATGCGGGATCATAAAGTTCTTGTACAAACTTTCCATCAATTAACACGTTAATATAGCTAGCAACTTCTTGTTGCTCTGGGGTCAAGTCTGCCAGTAAATAGCCTGTCCAAACCCAAATATCTTTTTCAGGGCATTCGGTTTTGACTCGTTTTACCAAGTGCAAAATTGTAGATAAATTTTGCGGATGTAAAGGATCACCCCCTGAAAGCGATAATCCTTGTCGTTTAATTCGACTGTCTTGAAGATCCGCAATAATCTGATCTTCCATCTCTTGTGTAAATGGCTTGCCTGACGTTAATGACCACGTTGATTTGTTATAACAGCCTCGGCATTGGTGTATGCACCCTGCAACAAACAGGGTGCAACGAGTGCCAGGACCATTGACAACATCAACAGGGTAATATTGATGGTAATTCACACTCTTAACCTAATTGACCATTTGCCAGATGTTTCACACGACGCTTAACTTCTTCTTGCTTACCCGCATTAAATGGGCGTGAATCTGGGCTACCTAAATATCCACATACACGGCGGATCACTGAAACTCTTGCAGGGTTGTGATTACCACAACGTGGGCAAGTAAAGCCTTTGCTAGTGCAAGAGAACTCACCGGTATAACCACAGTCATAACATTCATCAATCGGAGTATTCGTTCCGTAATAAGGAACGCGGGTATAGCTGTAATCCCACACATCCTCTAATGCTTTAAGGTTATGCTGTAAGTTTGGATATTCGCCGTAACAAATGAAACCGCCATTTGCTAATGGAGGATAAGGCGCTTCAAAATCCAGTTTGTCGTATGGATTTACTTTTTTCTCAACATCTAAGTGGAAGCTATTGGTGTAATAACCTTTATCTGTCACACCCGGTAAAATACCGAATTCAGCTGCATCTAAGCGGCAGAAGCGATCACATAAGTTTTCACTTGGTGTGCTGTAAAGGCTAAAGCCATAACCTGTTTCTGCTTTCCACTGATCTGTTGCTTCACGCAGACGATTAATAATCGCCACTGCTTTTTCTCTTAAGGTTTCATCATCAAAAACGTGTTTTTCAGTACCAAACAGTGCATTAATGGTTTCATGAACACCGATATAACCTAATGAGATTGATGCTCTGCCATTTTTAAAGATTTCAGAGACATTATCATCTGCTTTTAAGCGAACACCACAAGCACCTTCCATATAAAGGATAGGGGCAACACGCGCTTTGACGTTTTCTAAACGAGCAATACGAGTCATCAGTGCTTTTTTCGCTAGTTCGAGGCGATCATCAAGTAGTGACCAGAACGTTGCTTCATCACCTTGAGCTTCAATCGCAATACGCGGTAAGTTCAGGCTGATAACACCGAGGTTATTACGGCCTTCATGGATCATCTCGCCATTTTCTTCGTAAACACCTAAGAAGCTACGGCAACCCATTGGCGTTTTAAATGAACCTGTTACTTTAACGACTTGATCGTAATTTAAGATATCGGGATACATGCGTTTACTTGCACATTCGAGAGCAAGTTGTTTGATATCGTAATTAGGATCACCAAATTTATGGTTTAAGCCATCTTTAATGGCAAAAACAAGTTTAGGGAAAACAGCTGTTTTACGGTTTTTGCCTAAACCAGCCATACGATTTTCAAGAATAGATCGTTGAATTAAACGCGCTTCTTTCGACGTACCAAGGCCAAAACCAAAAGTGACAAATGGGGTTTGTCCATTAGCAGTATGTAGTGTATTAACTTCATACTCTAAAGATTGGAATGCGTCGTAACACTCTTTTTCAGTACGCGCATTAGCATAAGCTTCTTTATCAGCAATCTGCCACTCTTGCGCTACTTTATAGTGTTTGTCATAGCTTGATTTTACAAACGGCGCTAATACTTCATCGATACGATTTATCGTTGTACCACCATAAATATGGCTTGCTACTTGTGCGATAATTTGTGCAGTTACGGCTGTTGCTGTTGAAATAGATTTAGGGGGTTCTATTTCCGCATTTCCCATTTTAAAACCGTTGTTTAACATGCCTTTAAGGTCAATTAGCATACAGTTAAACATTGGGAAAAACGGTGAGTAATCGAGATCATGATAATGAATTTCACCACGCTCATGAGCGAGTACCACATCTCTTGGCAGGATATGCAATTTTGCGTAATGTTTAGCCACAATACCCGCAAGTAAATCACGCTGGGTAGGGATAACCTTACTGTCTTTATTCGCATTTTCATGAAGAATAGAGACATCACTTTGTTCGATAAGACCTCGGATTTCCTGAGTTAGTCTTCCACGTTGCTCACGAGCAACATCTCGGTCATGACGGTATTCAATATAGGCTCTGGCAACATCTTTATGTTCGCCAGCCATCAGCTGATTTTCTACGGCGTCTTGGATCTCACGGATATCGACATTCGAACGTCCTGCGAGAGATTGTGAAACGGATTGCGCGACAGAATCGCAATAATCATCATCAGTGATCTCACAAGCTACGGCGGCTCTTTTGATAGCATCGCTGATGCGGGTTTGGTCAAAAGAGACTTTACATCCGTCTCGTTTTATCACAATGGTTTTCACAATCTTGCTCCTTAACTATTTATCCACAGGCTCAAATCCCATAAAAACAGGTGATGGCACAGCATTCAGGCTTATTGTGGATAAGATGTGTATAATTACTATATGTTGTAGGTCGGTATGTATTAAAGCACAATATATAGTAATTGAAAGAGAAATAATCTTCATTAAAACTGATCTGCATCAAGGTATTTTTGCTACATCAGGCATCAAGAGGGATTGGCAGAATTGTAAATATGTGCCAAAAACAGAAGTGATAAATTATTCATCGAAAAGTGAGAACATAAAAAAAGCAAAGTGCTCATAAAGAGACCTTTGCTTTTTTATGGCTTGCTGTTGAGACGAAATTAACGGATAGCGATAACTTCGATTTCTACTTTTGCATCTTTTGGTAAACGTGCAACTTCAACACAAGAGCGAGCAGGGAATGCAGCGTTATGCTCTTTGAAGAATGCTTCATAAGCAGCATTGATCGTACCGAAATCATTTAAATCTTTTACGAAAACAGTTGTTTTGATGATATTAGCAACAGTTAAACCCGCTTTTTCAATGATTGCTTTTACGTTTTCTAAAGATTGACGAGCTTGTTCTGCTGCATTATCAGAAACAAATTCACCGGTTGCAGGATCAACAGGTAATTGACCTGAAGTGATCACTAAATTACCTAAATCAACGCCTTGTACATAAGGGCCAATCGCAGCTGGGGCTTTATCGGTATTAATTTCGTAAGACATGTAGAACTCCTGTTTTTATAAGATTAACGCTAACATTCGATTAGTGCGACGCTATTATAGCCAGCGCTTCAGGTTAGCAATATGACAGATGTCAGGCTTTATCATAAAGTCTGCAATTATAAAAAGAAAATGAACTCATGTAATTACTTCATTTTGATGTGTATTTTTCCCTGAATAAAGGGGCCTTTTATAGAAAAATTTTTTATAAAAATAATTTTTTATATAAGTTTATTTTTCAAAAATATCCCATTTATGCTTTTAGAGTGGAATTATTCTATAATGAAGAAACATCGTGCTTTTTATAACAACTTTTATCGAAGTATTGTTTGATGCAAGATTTAGAATAATAGTAGGTGGCTATGACGCAATTCAATTCACTTTCTGGTATCACCGCTTTTGTTGCAACGGCTCAAACAGGTAGCTTTACTGAAGCTGCATCTCGTTTAGGAATAACTAAATCAGCCGTTGGGAAAAGTGTGACTCGGTTAGAAGAGCATTTAGGTATTAATCTACTATTAAGAACAACACGACGTTTAACGTTGACCTCTGAAGGTGCGTATTATTTACAGCAGTGCCAAATAGCACTTTCTATTCTTGAACAAGCTAATAATCAAGTTCAAGAAAACCAGTCGGTATTAACAGGAAAAATTCGTCTGGATTTACCGTCTGCTTTTGGTCGTAAATGTATTATGCCTGTTTTAATGACATTAATGGATAAGCAGCCCCAGCTTAAAATGAGTGTTTCATTTAGTGAGCGCTATATTGATATGCATGAGGAGAGCGTAGATTTAGTCGTTCGTATCGGGCATTTACCTGATAGTAGCAATGTTGTTGCACGACAATTGACAACACAAAAACTGGTTCTCTGTGCTTCACCGATTTATTTGCAAAAATATGGCATACCTAAAGAAATCGAAGCGTTATCAGACCATCGTTGTATTGTGGGATTTCGGCAAAATGCCCCTTTTTATTGGATGCTAAAAGAGGAAGGAACCTTCCACCAATATATTCCAACTCCTTTCTATGAACTTGCTGATGGTGATGCAATGCTTGACGCAGTGATCCATGGTTATGGTATTGCTCAACTTCCGTTATGGATGATTGGGGATAAGCTTAAAGAAGGGCAATTACAGCGCATCTTGATCAAAACAGAAGGATATCAATCTCCTATCAATATGATGTGGCATAAAGGGCGAAAAATACCACCTAAAACACGTTATATAGCAGATGCATTGCTTCAGGTGGCAAAAGAAGGCGGATTTGATGAGTAAATATTTATTGCTGGTAAGCCATTTCACAATTTGGTGATTGCAATCGTACTCGTAACCAAATGGTACCCAATGCGAGTAGTGAAAAAATTATACCTACCCAAATTATCATTTGTAATTCAATGTGTTGAATAACCCACGCGCCAACCATAGAACCCACCGTTATCCCTAAATTAGAAAAAGCGATATAAAGGCTATTTGCAAATTCAGGTGCTGCTTTTGCATCTCTCATTAACCATGTTTGAGAAATAATTAATCCTGATGTGTGTAACATGCCCCAAAGAATGATCAGTGGGATCATGGCAAGCGTCTGAGAACCGCTTAACCAGATAAATAAGTAGATAAAACAAAACAATATTGGATAAGTTATTGTTGTTTTAACGACATTTCGCTGTAAATAGTGACTAAAAATAAAATTACCAAAATAACCACTCACACCAAATACAATCAGTAATGTGCTGGTCATATTGTTTGAAAACCCTGTGATATTCACTAAAAAATCAGCAATATAGCTAAATCCAGCAAACATGGCTGAAAAGATAAGTGTCACGGTAGCAATACTTAACCAAACTGTTGGTTTTGTTAATACTTTTAATTGATCACTAATTTTAAGCGGTGCAGTGACTTTAATTGAAGGCACAAAAAACACAATGCCAATAAAAGCGATAACACTGGTGATAGCGCCAAACCAAAATGCCATACTTAATGACCAAGTTTCAGCAATAAAAGCACTAAGTGGCATACCTAAAACCATTCCCACCGCAACACCAGAAAAAACAATAGCAACGCCATGAGTGGATTTTTCTACTGGTACTGAATTTGCTGCCACCATTAGCGCTATTGCGAAAAATAGCGCATGGGTAAATGCTGGTAGAATACGAAATAGTAAAATAACGTGATATTGATGTGTTAATGCATAAACAGTATTGGAAATAATAAATAGGGCCATTATGACCAACAGTACCGTTTTGCGATTAAATCGCCCAAATAAAAGTGTAATAGTTGGACCTGTTATTGCGACAACAATAGCGTAGATACTGACCAAAAAGCCCACTTGTGGCGCAGTGATATTCATTTGTTCGACAAGTTGTGGTAGCAATCCAATCACCGCAACTTCGGTTGTGATCACACCAAAAACAGCCAGTGACAGTGTTAAAAGTAATAAGCGAGTTTTTGTTTGCATAAGTCTATCCGCAGAAGGCGAAAATTCGTCTCTGTTAAAGTAATTAAGTAAGTGATTTAGCGGATATATCCAGACTTTATGATGACAAAAAGTGAGAGAAAACAGAAGATCTACTTTGGTGATTCTAAGTAGAGAAAATATCTACAATGAAGAGTATTGTTGCTTTAATAGATAGTTATGACAAAAAAACTATCTGCCCTTGCGAGCAGATAGTTAAAAGAATTAACGAATAACCGCGTGGCGTTCGAACTCTTTTTCACAGTACTTGCAGGTTAATACAACATCTGAGGCCAGTTTTTTGACACGGAAACTGCTTTGTACTGGCTCGTTATGGCTAATACAGTTGCTATTAGGACAAGGCACCACATCTTCAAGCAATTCTGGCAAGCTTAATGCCATTTTATTAACGACTTGATAATCATCGATGATATTTACAGTTGCTTGAGGCGCATACATCGCTAAACGGTTTGCTTGCTCAGAGGTTAAAAAGACATTTTCGATTTTAATTAAGTCTTTTTTACCTAAATTTTCTGAAGGTAAATTAAAACCTACTGTTATTCTTTCATCCGTTTCTGTTAAGCGAAATAGTGACAGAATTTTAAAGCCCACCTGCGCTGGAATATGATCAATAACAGTCCCACGTTTGATAGCTTCAACTTTTAGTTTGTGATCATGTGTCATGGTGTGCTCCTTATTAAAGAACTAAGTTTTTATTCAGAACTAAGGCAAGTAATGCCTGACGTGCGTAGATACCGTTGCCTGCTTGTTGGAAATAATAAGCGTAAGGTGTTTTATCTACATCTGTCGTGATTTCATCGATACGTGGCAGGGGGTGTAGGATCTTAAGGTTATCTTTCACATTCACAAGATCTGCACTGGTTAAGATAAATTGTGCTTTAACATTCGCGTATTCAGATGGGTCTAAACGCTCTTTTTGTACGCGAGTCATATACAGAATATCTAGCTCTGGCATCACTTCATCTACTGTTTCATGTTGGCTGTATTCAACACCATTTTCTTCCAGCAAGTGAAGAATATGCTCTGGCATGGCGAGTACTTTAGGGGCGATAAAATAGAGATGATTACCTTTAAATTTCGCCAATGCTTGTGCCAGTGAATGTACTGTTCTGCCATATTTTAAGTCACCGACCATCGCGATATTGAGGTTATCTAAACGGCCTTGCGTTTCTTGGATGGTAAACAAATCCAGCAAAGTCTGTGTTGGATGCTGATTTGCACCATCACCTGCATTGAGTACTGGAATATCGCCCGCAAACTCAGAGGCTAAACGTGCTGCAC
The DNA here is from genome assembly GCF_040140245.1 of Proteus sp. fly-1013. NCBI lineage: Bacteria > Pseudomonadati > Pseudomonadota > Gammaproteobacteria > Enterobacterales > Morganellaceae > Proteus > Proteus sp. fly-1013. The sequence continues at coordinate 92,910 of NZ_JBEEWD010000009.1, forward strand.
CTTCTTGAGGATGGCGAATAACAATGGCGTCAGCATAAGTGCGAAGAACCGAAATGGTATCCGCTAATGTTTCACCTTTTTTACCCAGTGAAGTGTTGCTTCCATCAGAAAAACCGACAACTGATGCACCTAGGCGGTGGATAGCTGTCTCAAATGATAAGCGAGTACGTGTTGATGCTTCAAAAAAGCAGCTCGCAATCACTTTGTCTTTCAACAATTCGTTATTAGGTTGCTGTTTGAGTTTATTAGCAACGTGAAGAACAGACTCCAAATCTTCCCTGTCCAGATCATTGATGGAGATAATATGCTTTTGGTAGAGCGGATTAGTCATTAGAGTTCTCCTTTGGCGATGAATTGTGCGATAGATGGTTTTTTATAGGCCAAAAAAAACCCCTCAATAAGAGGGGCTTTAAAAAATTGGGCTATTGGAAAAAAGAGAATGCGCTTGCGACCAGTTAAGGTGCTTGTTTTTGTTACGAATTGGAATAGGCGCTGTTTCATCTTTCCTCCTGACAAATTGTGGCGCATTATACGCATCTTAGAGTTGCACGCAAGCGTTTGCTTTTATTTTTTGCAAAAAAATTTTTTTAATTTAAAAATCAATAAGCTTGAGATAAAACAAAGAAAACACCTATTTTTTCATAAATAAAAAATAGGTGTTTTGCATGATTATGTATTTTAGAAAGGATTTGCAAGGGTAGCGACCATCACTGCTTTTATGGTGTGAAGACGGTTCTCTGCTTCATCAAACACAATGCTGTGTTTTGATTCAAAAACCTCATCAGTAACTTCAAAGCCACCATAGAGATTAAATTCTTCAGCTAATGCTTTACCCATCGTTGTTTCTTCGTCATGAAAAGCGGGTAAACAGTGAAGGAATTTGACGTCTGGATTTCCGGTTAATTTTATAACATCCATATTGACCTGATAAGGCTTCAGTAACGCAATACGCTCTTTCCAAACCTCTTTTGGTTCGCCCATAGAAACCCACACATCAGTGTAAAGAAAATCAGCGTTTTTAACACCTTCAGCTACATTTTCAGTTAGCGTGATATTTCCGCCATTTTTCTTGGCAATTTCTTGGCATTGAGCAACTAAACTCGCTTCAGGCCAACATGCTTTAGGCGCAACTAAACGTAAATCCATACCTGTTAATGCAGCCGCTTCCAGCATAGTATTACCCATGTTGTTACGAGCATCACCAAGGTAAGCAAATACCGTTTCTGATAATGGTTTAGCTTGATGTTCAGTGATAGTCAGTAAATCGGCTAATAACTGTGTTGGGTGGAATTCATTGGTTAAACCATTCCAAACAGGTACACCTGAATATTGTGCAAGTGCACCTACTGTTTTTTGTCCGTAACCCCGGTACTGAATTCCATCATACATACGGCCTAATACACGAGCAGTATCTTTTATCGATTCTTTATGTCCAATTTGGCTTCCTCCCCCCAGATAAGTCACTCTTGCACCTTGATCAAATGCAGCGACTTCAAACGCACAACGGGTACGTGTTGAATCTTTTTCAAAAATCAGTGCGATATTTTTTCCAGTAAGATACTGAGTTTCTTGACCGGATTTTTTGGCTTTTTTCAGTTGTGCTGACAATGTAAGCAGTTGTTGAATTTCAGCAGGTGAAAAATCAAGTAAACGTAAGAATGATTTCTGATAAAAAGGGTTCATAGAGTGATATCCTGTCATTGAATTTATATTCAATTTATATCAATAAATATTCATCATCAACCCCTAAAGGAAAACTTTTAATTTAAACAGTATGCGATAAGGAGATCATATTAAGTATGGAGTGTTGATCCTGCCTGTGGGACAATGAACGAGATACCTTTTCAGACTATTGCGGAGCATGATTATGGCGGACAGCAAAGAGTTAGCAGAACAACGTGAAGAAACACGTCTTATTATTGAAGAATTACTGGAAGATGGCAGTGATCCAGATGCACTGTATGCCATTGAGCACCATATTTCTTGTGAAAATTTTGAAACACTAGAAAAAGCAGCCGTTGAAGTTTTTAAATTAGGTTACGAAGTGACTGAGCCTGAAGAAATTGAAGTCGAATCAGGTGAGATTTTAGTTTGCTTTGATGCAGTCAGTGAAAGTGGTTTGAATGCTGAACTTATTGATGCTCAAGTTGAGCAATTAATGAATTTAGCTGAAAAAATGGGTGTCTATTACGATGGTTGGGGGACTTATTTTGAAGATCCTGACGCAGAGTATGATGATGAAGAGGGTGAAGACGAAGACGACGAAGAAGAAGAGTCTGATAAGTCATCACGTTTACATTAATTTTTGCTAAATGTTGTCCTTTTGTACCTGATTTTTCAGTGCAATATAGCACCAGCCACAAAATTGTTGCTTTGTGACTGGTGTTATTGTTTTTAAGCTAATGTCATTAATCCATTACGCCAAATTTACCATTGTCATAATCATCAAAAGCTTGTTGTAGCTCTTCTTGCGTGTTCATCACAAAAGGTCCTTGCCCTGCAATAGGCTCATTAATTGGCTCACCGGTTAAAATTAAAACAATGGTGTCACCCATTGATTCTAATGTGAGCGTATCGCCATGATTATCTAACATCACCATATCGTGTTGACGTGCAATTTCACTATCATTGATATGTACGGCGCCTTTTACTACAAACAGCATTGCATTATGACCTTCAGGAATACTGTAATGTGAAACACCTGCGCGATTTAAACGTAGATCCCACACATTCAGCGGCGAGTAGGTCATTGCCACACCTTGTGTGTTGGCATAATTACCTGCAATCACTCTGACATAACCTTGGTTATTTGATAATTCAACATGAGGGATATCCTCTGCTTTCAGCGCCTGATAACGAGGCTGTGTCATTTTGTACGCTGTTGGCAGATTCACCCAAAGTTGCACCATTTCCAATACACCGCCTTCTTTGGTCATTTTTTCAGAGTGATACTCTTTATGCAAAATACCAGAAGCCGCGGTCATCCATTGCACATCACCTGCGGTAATCGTTCCTGCGTGACCTTTAGAGTCATGATGAGAAACTTCACCTTGATAGGCGATTGTTACGGTTTCAAATCCACGATGAGGATGCGCTCCTACACCACGGGCATTAGTAACAGGTTTAAACAGTGTTGGCTCAGCATAATCCATCAGCAGAAACGGGCTATGTTTCTCACCATTTTCCTGATAGGAAAATAAGGTGCTGACTGGAAAGCCATTACCTACCCAGTGTGAATTTGGCGCCGAATAAATATGATTAATCTGTCTGATAGTCATGATTGTTCTCCGAGTTAAGGAAAGAAACCGCAATAACCAAGACACAGAAGGAGGTAATACAGATTATTGCGATTTCTTAATGAGGCTGATCATAAAGTGTTCTCATGATGAACAAAATAGGGGGAATTTGTTGATGGTGTTCAAAAAAAATGAATGAATTTGAACAGTGAAAATGAAAGAACAAGAATGTAATAAAGAGAGTAGGAATAATAAAAGGGTTATATTTAAATAATTAATTAAATAGTTTTTGGTGTAATGGTTTTTATTTGATTCTATTTTTAAAAATGAAAACAAAAAACTACATCCTTTCTTAGCAACAATAAGTCAGAATGTAGTTTATTAATATATTTATTTCTTAAATCTTATTTGCTTGTGTCGCCACAACCGCCAATGATTTTAGAAATAGAAACTGCTGGGTGCAGTAAGTAGTCGTAGTTACAGTCTTTTTCTTTATTGTATACGCTACCAGTACAACCGGTCATTACGGTAATTACAGAAGCAATAAGTGCAATTTTAACAAAGTTTTTCATGAAAAAATTCCTTTTAAATTTTAGAGTTATAAAAGCCAATGCATGACTTTATCTGCATAAAGATATTAAATTAGCTATAAATAGCAATATAAAAAAATCTCTTTTTTAAAATATAAAATAAGATAAATAATATTTTATTTAAGAGGGATAATGTGATTATCTAGAGTGGAATGAAAAATAATTTAAACTTGTGGGTTTTAATAAAATTTGAGATAAGAATTTCATTAATAATATTTTGATAATAATTAATTAAGAAATTAATCATGAAAATAAGCACATAAACATACTGTATTTATATCATTTTGATAAATTGGATTTGTGTTAATAGATGCTATTTATTGCTAATAAAAACCCGCATAAGAAATGCGGGTCAAGTAGAGCTTATTTTATTTATTGTATTACGTAGGGAACAGCAAGAACGCTTAAAGTGGCTTCACCATACGGATCTCACAATCACTATGTCCAGTGTTGCCTAAAGCTTCATCAATAAATTCGAATCCTAGTTTTTCGTATAAACCGACAGCCGCTTTTAAGATATCTGTGGTTTCTAAATAGCAACGGCTAAAGCCTTGCTCTTTACCAAACTCAAGAGATTGCAGAACGATTTTTTTCGCAATACCTTTGCCACGCAGTTTGGATGAAAGGTACATTTTTTGTAGTTCACATGTATTGCCATCACCACCAGCTAGTGGTGCGACACCACCCCCACCAACAACTTCTCCATCCATTTCAACAACCCAGTAAGCACTGCGTGGCTGATGATAAACTTCATAGAGGGTATCTAAAATTGGATCGGCAACCGCAAAGCCTTTATCGGCAGTTAAACCGTGCTCTGCTGAGACTTCACGAATAACGCGTGCAATACCTGCGTTGTCTTTTTCTTCAATGGCTCGAATAACAATATTTGAGGTTATAGCTTGGGTTGCAGTCATAGTTGCACTCATCGTTTTCACTTATTAGTAGAATATTTTTTGATTATTTATTGAGAGAGCACCGGAAAGGAACTTCTTCATTGAAAGTAGCACTGATGGCTACAAAAACTATCTTAATTGATTAAGCGTGTTTGTAAACCGTTAACCCTTTCTCTTTGCTTAACTTCTCCATTTATTTCTAGCGTTATATTTTAGTGAGTGATTAAATTTAAGTGAAAATAGAGGATGAAACGACGTATTGACGAGAATAGAACCGTGAATAATAAGAAATGAAGTGAAAAATGGTTTTATTTTTTGGCTGAAAGAGACTAAGTAAAAACCCGCGATAAACGCGGGTTTTCATTATCAATCTCGGCGTCTTTAAAGCGATAGTGCTTATAAAGAGGCGATAGAGACTTTCTGTGCAATTAGCTTCTCTTTTGCACTTAAGCATGTCGCTAAGCGTTCACGCTCTTTAGCAACAACCGCTTCTGGCGCACGGCTAACAAAGCCATCGTTAGATAATTTGCTGTCTAAAGTTGTGATATCTTTTTCTACTTTTTCAAGCTCTTTATCTAAACGTGCAAGCTCTGCATCTTTATCGATAAAGCCTGCCATTGGGATCAGCAATTCTGCACCGTTAACCAGTTTGTTTACTGATAATGGCGCTTCTTCACCTTCTGCTAATGGACGGATATCGGCTAAACGACCCATTGCTTTTAAGAAACCAATATTGTCACTAACGCGACGTTTCGCATTGTCATCGGCACCACGTAAGATAACTTCAAGTGGTTTACCCGGAGCAATATTCATTTCAGCACGGATATTACGAACCGCAACGATAACTTCTTTGATCCACTCCAGATCGTTCAGTGCTTGTTCATCCACCAGTGAAGCATCGAATTCAGGGAAAGCTTGTAGCATGATGGTTTCACCTTCAATGCCTTTAACTTCCTTCACACGTTGCCAGATTGTCTCTGTGATAAATGGAATAATTGGATGAGCAAGACGCAGTAAGCCTTCTAACACTTCAATCAGTGTATGACGTGCTGCGCGTTTTTGTGCATCATTACCTTTGTGTACCGCAGGTTTTGATAGCTCAAGATACCAGTCACAGAATTGGTTCCAAGTGAACTCATATAAAATACCGGCAGCGATATCGAAACGATAGTTATCTAACGCTTCACGATAGGCTTTAACGGTATTGTTAAATTCAGCTAAGATCCAGCGGTCAGCCAGTGAGAATGTCATCTCACCACCTTGGTAGCCACAATCTTGATCTTCAGTATTCATCAGAACAAAGCGGCTTGCGTTCCACAGCTTGTTACAAAAGTTACGGTAACCAGACAGGCGTTTCATATCCCAGTTAATATCGCGACCTGTTGAAGCTAATGCCGCTAAGGTAAAGCGCAGAGCATCTGTACCGTGTGCTTCAATACCTTCTGGGAACTCTTTGCTAGTACGTTTAGCAATTTTTTCAGCCATTTGTGGCTGCATCATATTACCAGTACGTTTTTCTAACAGGTTCTCTAATGAAATACCGTCAATCATATCCAGAGGATCAAGTACGTTACCTTTGGATTTTGACATTTTCTGGCCTTCTTCATCACGAATAAGACCTGTCATATAAACCGTATTAAATGGAACTTGCGGTTTACCGTCTTCATCTTTGATGAAGTGCATGGTCATCATGATCATGCGAGCGATCCAGAAGAAAATGATATCGAATCCACTGACTAATACATTCGTTGGATGGAATGTTTTTAGTGCTTCAGTGTTTTCAGGCCAGCCTAATGTTGAGAATGTCCACAGTGCAGATGAGAACCACGTATCCAGTACGTCATCATCTTGGCGTAATGCGACATCAGCGGCGATATTGTTTTCACGACGAACTTCTTCTTCATCACGACCAACATAAACGTTGCCTTGGTTGTCATACCAAGCAGGGATACGGTGACCCCACCACAGTTGACGAGAAATACACCAATCTTGGATATCATTCATCCATGAGAAGTACATGTTTTCGTACTGTTTTGGTACAAATTGGATCTCACCATTTTTAACAGCTTCAACGGCTGGTTTCGCTAAAGGTGCTGCACGAACATACCATTGGTCTGTTAATAAAGGTTCGATAACCACGCCACCACGGTCGCCATAAGGTACGGTTAAATCGTGAGGCTTGATCTCTTCTAATAAACCTAGACGTTCGAATTCAGCGACCATTGCTTTACGAGCAGCAAAGCGTTCCATACCTTGGTAGGCTTCTGGAATTTCAGTGCTGTAAACGTCAGATTCAACACCATTGGTGTCTAATACTTCTGCGCTAACACGGATATTGCCATCAAAATCCATGATATTAATCATTGGTAATTGATGACGACGTCCAACTTCATAGTCATTAAAGTCGTGAGCAGGGGTGATTTTTACGCAACCCGTCCCTTTTTCCATATCTGCGTGTTCGTCCGCTAAAATAGGAATACGACGGTTAACGATTGGTAGAATAATTTCTTTACCAATTAAATCTTTATAGCGAGGATCTTCAGGGTTAACAGCAACACCAGTATCACCTAACATGGTTTCAGGACGTGTTGTTGCAACAATCAGGTAATCTTTACCTTCTGCTGTTTTTGCCCCATCCGCTAAAGGATAACGCAGATGCCACATAGATCCTTTAACTTCACGGTTTTCAACTTCAAGATCAGAAATCGCCGTGTGTAATTTAGGGTCCCAGTTAACAAGGCGTTTACCGCGGTAGATGAGATCTTCTTTATGTAAGCGAACAAAAGCTTCTTTAACGGCTTTAGATAAACCCTCGTCCATGGTGAAACGTTCACGTTCCCAATCAACAGAGTTACCTAAACGACGCATTTGGTTAGAAATGTTACCGCCTGATTCCGCTTTCCATTCCCAAATTTTGTCGATAAACGCATCACGACCATAGTCATGACGGTTTTTACCTTCTTCAGCAGCAATTTTACGCTCAACGACCATTTGAGTCGCGATGCCCGCATGGTCAGTCCCTGACTGCCATAAGGTGTTTTTACCTTGCATGCGCTGGTAACGGATCATGGTATCCATAATGGTCTGCTGGAAAGCATGGCCCATATGTAGGCTACCTGTGACGTTTGGTGGTGGGATCACGATACAGAAGCTTTCTTTCGTTGTATCGCCATTGGCTTTAAAGTAGCCGTTTTTTTCCCAATGCTGATACAGAGGTTGTTCAATCTCTGCTGGATTATATGTTGTGTCGAGCGATGGCTCTTTCGGTGCGGATTTATTTTCCATATTCTTTACGTATTCAATAGGTTGGCGGCGTAGCCATTGTCAAAGTAAAGCCGACGCTACGATAAATTTTATATCGTTCACGCGCCAACTGTTTCAATTGTTCATCAATAGGTACAAAGTCTATCACTTCATGGAAAGCTGTGGCAAAGTCTACGAATTGCGATTGCAAATTAATCAAGAGATCACGAGGTGCATTACCACGTTTTCCAGGCCAACATAATTCAACAGGAGAGCCATAACGAGGGCCTTCACCTGCTAGATTATGAGGAACAAACTGATGAGGTTCTCTTGCCCATAATGCCTCATCAAGCAATTCAGCTTGAGCCTGAGACTCACAAACCAACAAAATGCGTTTGCCTAATCGCCAATGTTCAGCGGTAAGTTGACAGGCAAGCCACTCATGAGCCTGTAAATCATCGTGTATTGATGGGTGTTCCATTAAATAAAACGTGGCGTTTTTCATGATATCCCGATAACAGAAGGGTATTGCGTTGCAATACCCTTCTTGGAGTCTGCTCTATTTACCATAATAATAGGGTAATACCTTAACCCTGATAATTATGCGGTATTAATCGTCGCTATTCAAACCCGCGCGATTAAGTAAGAACTGAGACAATAAAGAAACAGGACGGCCTGTTGCGCCTTTTGCTTTGCCAGAACGCCATGCGGTACCTGCAATATCCAAGTGAGCCCAGTTATATTTAGTCGCAAAACGCGCTAAGAAACAACCGGCAGTAATTGCGCCACCTAAACGGCCACCTGTATTTGCTAAGTCAGCAAAATTAGATTCGATTTGTTCATAGAACTCATCGCCTAATGGTAAACGCCAAGCGCGATCACCTGCTTGCTCTGATGCATTCATTAATTCATGTGCTAACGGGTTATGATTAGACATTAATCCGCTGTAGTGATGCCCTAAAGCCACCATACAAGCACCTGTTAATGTGGCGATATCGACAACTAATTCAGGCTCAAAGCGCTCAACATAAGTTAACGTATCACACAGCACTAAACGACCTTCAGCATCAGTATTTAATACTTCAACAGTTTGGCCTGACATGGTTGTTAAAATATCACCAGGGCGATACGCTTTTCCACCCGGCATGTTTTCACAACCTGCAAGTACGCCAATAACGTTGATTGGCAACTGGAGTTCAGCCACAACACGCATCACACCATAAACGGTTGCTGCACCACACATGTCGTATTTCATCTCATCCATGCCATCAGCAGGTTTGATAGAAATACCGCCCGAGTCAAATGTCAGCCCTTTACCCACTAATACGATTGGGCGAGCTTCAGGATCTTTATTGCCTTTATATTCGATAATCGACATTAACGATTCATTTTGAGAGCCCTGACCTACCGCAAGGTAAGCATTCATATTGAGCTCTTTCATTTGCTCTTCGCCAATAACACGCGTAGAAACATTTGAAGATGAGTCAGCCAATTGACGAGCTTGAGACGCCAAATAAGCAGCATTACAGATATTTGGTGGCATGTTAGCTAAATCTTTACATGCTTTAATACCTGATGCGATAGCTAAGCCGTGTGCAATTGCGCGCTCACCACTTGGTAGTTCACGACGAGTAGGTACATTAAAGACCATCTTACGTAATGGACGACGTAATTCTGTCTTATTGCTTTTCAGTTGATCAAAGGTATAGAGGCAGTCTTTTGCAGTCTCAACCGCTTGACGCACTTTCCAGTAATTATTACGACCTTTAACATGTAACTCAGTCAGAAAGCAGACGGCTTCCATCGAGCCAGTTTCGTTGAGTGTGTTAATGGTTTTTTGAATGATCTGTTTATACTGGCGTTCATCCAATTCACGCTCTTTACCGCAACCAATCAGTAAAACGCGCTCAGAGAGAACATTTGGTACATGATGTAACAGCAATGATTGTCCGACTTTGCCTTCCAGTTCACCTCTGCGTAACAGGGCGCTGATATAGCCATCACTGATTTTATCAAGTTGCTCCGCGATCGGAGATAAACGACGAGGCTCAAACACCCCCACGATAATACAAGCGCTGCGTTGTTTCTCTGGGCTGCCGCTTTTTACATTAAACTCCATGCGTTCTCCTGAATATTAAAGACAAAAACGGAAAGTATCGTTTAGAATAGTGATCCGCATTAATCTACCCCATAGAAAGTTTACTTTTTATGTTAAGCTAAATGCATTAATTGAACACAACTAATTTAGCTAACTTATAAGCTTGTTCTTATTGGGAACCTGTTTATAGCATGTTTTGATATCATTTGGGCTGCAAGAATGTCTAACTGAGATGCACAAATGATAGATATACAACGAAGTTAGCGATTTTCCTGCAAAAAGACAAGTTTTCACAGGCATAACTAGCGTGATTATAATTCGATATTTAGCTCGGGAAACCCTTAAAAGTCAGATAGCCATCTTATTTATTCTGATGCTTATCTTCTTTAGCCAGAAACTGGTTGAAATTTTAGGGGCTGCTGTTGAAGGTAACATTCCTACAAACCTCGTGATTTCTCTGCTGTGGCTGGGAATTCCTGAGATGGCACAGCTTATTCTTCCATTAAGCCTTTTTCTTGGGCTTCTGATGACTTACAGCAAACTTTATGTTGAAAGTGAGATAACCGTCATGAATGCGTGCGGAATAGGTAAGAAAGCATTAGTGCAAGCTGCACTGTTGCTCTCATTACTGACCAGCGCATTAGCCGCAGGAAATGTCATTTGGCTTATTCCTTGGTCTTCGGTGCATCAAGAGCAAGTCCTTGAGGATGCTAAAGCAAATCCAAGTTTAGCGGCATTGATGGAAGGGCAATTTAAAATGTCCAGTGACCGCAATATGGTGCTCTATCTTGGTAGTGTAAAAGGAAACCAATTCCAAGATGTGTTCCTTGCACAGTTGCGTCCAACACAAGATCAGCGTCCTTCTGTCGTGGTGGCAGATAAAGGTTATACCAAAGAATTACCTAACGGGAATCAAATAGTCGTATTAAGTGAGGGAACTCGCTATGAAGGTACGGCGGTATTGCGTGATTTTCGTATTACTGATTTTAATGACTACCAAGCCGTTATTGGGCACCGTGAATCTACCATTAGCAGTAATCGTGTAGAGCAAAAAACGATGACTGAGCTTTGGCATTCTAATGAAACAGAATCTATCGCTGAATTCCATTGGCGCTTAACCTTGATTTTTTCTGTCGTCATTATGGCTGTGATGGTCGTACCTTTAAGTGAGGTAAACCCACGCCAAGGTCGCGTATTAAGTATGCTGCCTGCCATGCTGCTTTATCTGGTGTTCTTCTTATTACAAAGTTCATTGCACTCTAATGGTGAAAAAGGAAAATTGGACCCTCTCATTGCAATGTGGAGTGTTAATGGTGTTTATCTTGCCTTGGCTATCTTATTGAATGTTTGGGATACCTTGCCTATGCGTAAATTCCGTGCTCGCTTTAAGAAAGGAGTTGCCTGATGTTTGGTGTATTAGATAGATATATCGGGCGTACTATTTTACAGTCAATTTTGATGACACTATTTTTGCTGGTTTCACTATCCGGCATTATCAAATTTGTCGATCAACTCCGTAAAGTAGGGCAAGGGGATTTCACCACACTGGATGCGGGTATTTATGCCATTTTAAATATCCTTAAAGATGTGCAGATTTTCTTCCCTATGGCGGCATTATTGGGGGCGTTATTAGGATTAGGCGCATTAGCAACACGCAGTGAGCTGGTGGTGATGCAAGCGTCAGGATTCACCCGTTTGCAAATTGCAGGCTCAGTGATGAAAACCGCTATTCCATTAGTATTGTTAACAGTACTCATTGGTGAATGGGGCGCACCACAAGGTGAGCAATACGCACGTAACTATCGCGCTGAAAAAATCATGGGTAACTCTTTAGTTTCTACTAACCGTGGTATGTGGGCTAAAGATGGCAACCAATTTATTCATATCAACCGAATAAAGAGCCAAAATGAGATGCAAGGCATCACACTCTATGATTTTAATAATGATAGAAAACTAGAAACGGTACGCTATGCATCAAGTGCAACCTACGATGTGAATAAAAAAACGTGGATGTTAAAGCAAGTTGAGCAGTCAGATTTAACTAATCCACAAAAAATCACAGGTAAAAAACAGGTATCACTGGAGTGGCCAACACGACTAACGCCAGAAAAACTAAGTGTTGTGGCGTTAGATCCGGATGCATTATCAATCAGTGGACTCTATCAATACGTTAAATATCTAAAACAGAGTGGGCAAGAATCAGCCAACTATGAGCTGAATTTCTGGAAAAAAATCTTTGCTCCAATCTCTGTTGCAGTAATGATGTTGATGGCGTTGTCATTTATTTTTGGCCCATTACGTACAGTACCAATGGGATTAAGAGTCTTAACGGGTATCTCTTTTGGCTTCTTATTCTATATCGTCAATGAGGTTTCAGGACGATTAAGCTTGGTTTATGGCATACCCGCAGTGATTGCAGCATTAGTGCCGGGAATACTCTTCCTAACATTAAGTTTATGGTTATTGATGAAGCGTAATCGCTAAGTAATATCAGCCAAGAAAAACAAAAGCGCCTTACAAGGCGCTTTTTTATCGCTATTGGATATGCCATCACTGATAAAAATCTTTTGCTAAAGCACGAACAAGCGCATTAGTACCCTGAGTCACTTCACTAAATTTAGTGCCGTTAGGTTTACGGGTGATCACCACAAATACACCGATATTTAATTCAGGAATGGTTGCCATATAAGTATTAAAGCCACCACCGCCCCCAGTTTTTTGGTAAATCGCTGGAATACCATTAGCGGGAGCCATATAAACCCATCCTAAACCTACGCCATCAGCACGACCTGCAACGTCCATTCCTTCTATTGAAGAGAGTCGATTACGAGGAAAGTAGACAGATTGCTCTTTACTTGCGGTTGCTTTTCGCATGGCATTATGAGAAGTCAAAAAGCCTTGCATCCAGCGTTGCATATCTGCTGGTGTTGAGTACACACCGCCACTTCCAGCTGCTGCAATAGTGTCAGAGCATGGACTTGGTTTATATCCTACTAATAGCCGCTGGCATTGTTCTGGGGTCGGCGTCAATGTGGTATTAGTCATACCCGCAGGTCGAGTAACATATTGTTGTAAAAGTTGAGGATAACTTTTACCCGATGCTTTCACTAAGGCATCCGCTAATAGATCGTAAGCTAGATTTGAATAAGCGGCTTGATCCCCTGCGGTTGATGTCAGGGTTGCTTTTTTCAACCAGTTCCAACGGTCGCCATGTGTTGGCCATATAAAAACAGGTCTTCCCCATTTTCCGCCGGGTTGTTCTCGTGGAAAGCCACTAGTATGGCTTGCTAAATGATAAAGACGGATAGGGGATTGAGAGCTGACTAATGGGATATTTACGCCATAGTAACTGTATTTTTGCAGTGGATCGGTGACTAATAATTTTCCATCATCTTGTAACTTTAACATTACTTCACTGGTCATCAGCTTTGTGATAGAAGCGATACGGATCAGTGAGTTCATTGATGGTGCATTGCGACTTTCAGGTGTTGTCGTCCCAAAAGAACGATTTAAGGTTTGAGAGTTATTGATCATGACAATAACCATACCTTGAGGATTACTCTTTTGATAAATCTGTGAAGCGTATTTATCAAACAACGCACTTGCATTGCTTACATTGGGGCTTAATGCCGTAGGCCATTGCGTCAGTTCAGGCACATTGTTCTGTTGATTTAACATAGACGGTTGTGTCGCTGGTGGTAATGACGAACGTTGGCTACACGCATTCAATGTCAGTAAAGCGACGGGGATCATAAGATACTTTAGAAAATGTTTTTTCATTTTTACTTTCAACAGAAGTCAGTGAAGTGAAAGGAGTGCGATCAACATAAAATTGTTTATGTTTTAATTTGGTGCCTTTCTTATCGCGCTATTTTTTCTTTATCATTTTTAATACGGCACCTAAGATAATACCAACAAATATGCCCGTTATAATCCAGCCAACAATGCCCATAACACCGCCTTCTAATCAGTTTTAAACCAAATTTTGATTATATTATCAGAAATAAGAATGTCTATCAGTGCAAGAGCCAGTTATCAAAAAGTTGGCATTAAATGTGTCAAATTGTCTCTAAGAAAAAGATAGTGAAGAAAAACTGCATCATAAAAAGACATTTCTCTCATATTTCTCCTCTAAAAATGAGGTAAGTATTACCGTTAAGTTACAATCTCCCTCGGTTTATCTTAGTTTTTAACCCTATTATTAGCTTTTCTTTATTATTAAGTTAGGATATGTATATCAAGAAAATGTTAATGAATAGTATTATATCTTTCATAAATTAACATTATCAGTGTTTTAATTTAATAGGTGCCGCTTTTGGATGGTGCATTTAGTGTTTTATAAAGATAATATAAGAGTGTGTCATATTTTGTAATAATTTAGTGATTGTGGGATTGTGAAATTAAATTTATTATAGCTTCATCAAGTCGAGAGACTGAGAATATAAGCGTTACAGAGCAAAGATAACACAGCAATAATAGAGTGAAGTAATAAGAAGGCATATTATAAAATAGCCTCTTTAATAATAAATAAGTTATATATTAGTAGTAATATTTCAACACCATTATATTAAATAGTAGTACCTTCGTTAAAGCAGTAAATAAATACCTTTATATTAGATAGCAGTACCTTCGTTAAAGCAGTAAATAAGTACCTTTATATTAGATAGCAGTACCTTCGTTAAAGTAGTAAATAAGTACCTTTATATTAGATAGTTGTTCCTTTGTTAAAATAGTAAATAAGTACCTTTGTGTTAAATAGTAATTTCCTATGTAGTAGTAAGAAGTACCTTGTTAAAGTAGTAAATCCTTATATCAATAATATGTAGTATAGATAAAGAAGTACATTATATTAATAAAACATAACTACCTTCTTCCTCACACCAGGGAAGAAAAGGGCAGTGACACTACAAAAATAACTTATAGTCATTAAAATAAAATTAAGCCCTCTATTAGCAGTACTGTCGGATCAAAACACTAACCCAAGTTTTGATCCTTTTTTTATTTATCGTTATGTAATTTAAAATATATCGGTTGGTTAAATTAGTTTTAATAAATTTATATAATGACGATGTAATATTTAAAAGAAAAAATAAGAGGTAAGAAAGTATAAATAAAATAATGGCTAAACTTAGATACAAGAACGACGAGATAATTGATTTATCGATACAATATGATTAAAGCATTAACGATAGATACCTTGATGTCACCTATAAATCGTGTTTTATGATAGTAACAAACCTTAAATGCACTTTTTTTCGCCAATCAAACTGAAAACTAACAATAATTGTTGCGAGGGCTGTTCACGCAAGTATAATGGGCAGGTTTTCCAGACACACTTCAGTGCCGGAGTGGCGAAATTGGTAGACGCAGTTGATTCAAAATCAACCGCCTTCGGGTGTGCCGGTTCGAGTCCGGCCTTCGGCACCAAAAATCAGACGCTAAAAGCGTCTTTTTTTATGCCTAAAATTTATGGTTTGTGGGGTGTTACCCTTCCACTTAGTCTTCCTCGCTATACTAAAACCAATTCACATCAAGTATCTGCTGTTGCATGTTGTGGGTATAAGCGTTTTGGTATTTCTCGATTCGATAATAGTTTGTACCAACGGCTCAAAATGTTGGCGCTGGGTGTTTACCCTGATATTTCACTTGCAGATGCCGGTGGAGCTTCAACCCGACCTTTTGTTTATTGGGCGGTAAACCAGTGTTCGGTTGGCTAAATCCAGTTTAAAATGACTGACCAAGTCAGTGAGATTAAACTATGTAGCGAGAATTGATTGGGGATTTTTCCGGCTTTTTCATGGTGATATAGCTTCTATACCAACTACTGTTTTAATACCATTGGATTAAAAACGACTGTTTTTTATCCTTAGTAACACCACATGGCATAAAACCTTTTTTAAATATGGAGAATATTTCTTCTAATTTAGAATTCTCATTAAAAGAAAATAAATATCGATAAATACTAACCATATTTAGCATATGATGACACTCATCACTAATTTTTTCTAAAAATAAATCATATTCGACATTATCAACTAATCCTTTTTTCTTTCTCATGAGATATAATTTTCTTTTCCTAATATTTTCCTTTACATAATCTTCAGTTGACAGCTTTGTTCTTTTAAGAATATTTTTATCTGCCTTTTTATAGTCTTTATGAAGGTAAAATTCAGATATAAGATCAGAAAAAAAATCGCTCCAAATTGCATATGGATTTGGAACATCCTGATCAAAAAGAAGTTTTATAGTATTTTCTTTATCTTCTATAATTTCATATCCTTCTAATTTATCAGAAGACCCAGAAAGAAAATTAGAGCTTTTAAAAAAAAGTATTGGCTCCATATAAAAATCTATTGTTTCATGCATTGATATCACCCTAATATTTCACTCCAACGATCAAACACTCTTTATTTTCCTATTTGGCTAATATCCTTACCAAATATTTTTGTGTTATACATATCTTTAGATCTAACTATATTCTCATCCATCATGCTTTTTTAGCTATATCTTTTATGTTAGCTACTTGTCTCGATACAATTTATTTAGATTAATTAAGATCTATTTGATCGGTCCTAAATAAGGTTGACACTTTTTCAATCTCAAATTGGAGTATTTACTGATAAAACCGAGTAATCAGGAACAAGCAAGAAAATTAATAGAAGAATCAATCTAGCTCTATAATGAAAAACGACCGCACTAATCATTAAATTATCAAATGCCCAATGAAGTTCACCGAGTGTTTTATGCCTGAAAAGTTGTCGACTTGTATTAGGGCTAATCAAACTGAAAACTCAGCATCAAATTATACCAGTACAACCTCATTAGTTTAGGTCATAATTTAGGGTATTTGATAGGTTATTGAATGAGTTAAAAAGGTTCATTAGTTTTTTGACAAATGAGAGATCTTTAATCTACACGTACTTGTTGAGTAGAAAATGCTTCAGCATAGAGATGGATATCAGCTTAATTGGATAATAATTCAGGTATAAATTAAGTGGTATAAGCACACCGAGAGGATAGCTGGTGTGCTGTCAATCTTCGGAAAGTATATATTTGTCACCATCAATTAATGTCTAGTCTGTTAAAGACATTCAGCTTATGCAAGTGATGGTGAAATAATACCTGAACGTCTCTACAAAAAGCTAATTGCTATTTGGTAAATCAAAAATATGTTCTCTAAGATTATCGACAACAGTATTAGGTAAGCAATTTATCGTAGTGATTAATTTATCTTTTTGGTACACATCTACTTGTGCTTCGTGTTTTGAATCAAAATAAAAAGAGGAAATGGTGTAAGTATAATTACCATTTTGAAAATCCATCTCATAGATTTCAGCAGCACCATTATCTCCTTTCGGAGTTAAATAGCGGCCCTCTAATTGCTCAGGTTTTTTCGTGAGGGTTATGTCAGGCCCTTGATTGAGCTTACCAAACTGATAGACATATTCTCCATTTACAAGACTAATATTAACTTTTTTTTGGCTTTTATTGACACATTGAAAAACTGTCACAGTATAGTTATCGGCGAGAGCAATGGGAGAAAGTAATCCCGTAGAGAAAAGGAAAAGCAACGTATTACGAAAAGTTAGCATGATAACCTCTTAATATCGTATTGTAACCAACCTATAATTTATTGTGGTACAGTTTATTTCAATTATCATATTGACACACTTGGTATTTTTACTGAAGCATAATGACCTTTCTGTTTGTGATTACCGTATCAGTTTACTCACATTAATATCGCTGATCTTATATTTATCGTCTTTTTAAGACTACAATCTTAATTGAATTTAAAACTTGAAATATGAATGATAGAATATCTACATAATTAATATTTATTGTTTAAAGACTTGTTCTTGATGCCAATTGATAAATATATCATTGGGATATTCTAAGGGGTTTTTAGGCAAGTATATTAGTTTATTTGCAAACTGCCAAAATAGTTGTTCTACCATTTGGCTGCCATTAACTCCATTAGAAACGAGTAATTTCATACTATCATCAATACTGATAGCTCCCATATCAAATGCAGAATGGTGTAATGCACACAATGCAATTCCATTATCCGTAGTACATGGCCCTCCAAACTGTTTCCATTTAATATGAGCTGCTTCTAAGCCAACGACAGCACTATCATAACGTAGATTATAGCCACATATAGCGCATTGATAATTGTAGGCTCGAAGAATATTTTTTCTAAAGGCTGGGTCACGGTTTTTGCGAATTTCTTGTAGAGGAAAATCGAGGCGATTAGCTATGATATCTTGAACATTTTCAGGAAAGTGCTCACTTAAAATTTGTTGTGCCAATTTATCGATTAGACTTGGTTTATGCAGAAGGAGTTGATAGCTTTCTTGATTAAATCCACCTAACACATTTTGCTTGATGAGCTCATTTTTTGATGGCTGTTTATTATTTTTTTGTAAGGACCATTCTTCATGCGACTCTAAATCCCAAAATCCATCACGTGCTAATCGCCAAAAAGGCATATTAGGGTAATGTTCTCGGCGAGATGGGCCAAAGCTAACAAGTAGTTCTAATAGCTGTTGATGAATCTCATTACCATAATTAAATAGTCGATCATGTCCTTTTCGGTACTCAGAAAGTGTTAAGAGGAGTAATAATGGTTTGTGAGGAGCTCTTTGATCGCCTTTACGCCATATTGAGATATTAGAAACTTTATGTTGTAGTGTTTTTTGAGTACACATAGTGATTATTACTTATCCCATTATTCACTTAATATAACTATTGCCTATAGTAAATCATAAATTATTAATACATTATTCATTGATTATTACTAGTTTAAATGCAAAAGGCCATTAAATAGTTTTAGGAACCAATAGTTACTTATAACCAATCTCCATTCTTTCTATGAAACTATTTTTAACGGTTGGAAACTCTGTAGTAAACGTAATCAAAGCATATCCAGCTGAACGTGAAGTGATAAAAGGAGTTTAAATACTCTCATCGTGGATCAAAAATACGTGATCTTCATTTAGAGCCTTTAAGCTGACGATCTATTGAGATTTTAAAACAGATTTATCAATTCAGCGGTAACCATGAGCTGATTTTTATTGGCGATCATAATTTTAGAAAATCGATGAATAAGAATACCGTGAAAAATACTTTACATATGATGAATGACGACACTAAGTTGGAAGTGTATCCTAGTGTTTTATAAGGTCACACTCACCTTTACGCCCGTTTATGAGATAATGCACTTCACAACTTATCCTATACTCAGAAAAAAACTTGACAAGAGCGGTATGTAACTCACGTGCCCATGATAAGCGTTCTAATTCTTTTATAATCACGAGTTATAGTGTCAGTATTACCTGCGGTAGAAGATCTCGGGCGTTCACAATTACGAAGGAAAAGGCCTGAATTATTGGGTGAGATAAAACCAATATTTCTGTGCACACCACCAATAACTGGTCCTCCTAATATAGTAATCTTTTGAGAATAAGGTACTCCAACCATAGCGTCATTTAATATCTCATTATCAGGAAAATAAGTTATTTTATTGCCTGAAAAACTGCATGAAGTTAGTAAAAAAAAATTAATATAAAAAATAATCGTCTAATAATCATAGTAATAAAGAAAAATGAGTAAGTTATTGATTAGTTTATCGTGACTTTATAAACATTGTCGATTTTTTACCTAAATACATAGTCTCTAAGGATGAGTGAAATACAGAGATTGTAATGACACCTTTTTTATAGGGGGTGCCATAAATTGTAATATTATGAAAATCTTTATCTTTTTTAACTTTACTTCCTCATTTTTGATAAGGAACTTTAGGTTTCCACTCTAAACCGGAGTTTTTGGGGGGCATTATAATTTCTACGCTTTTTCTATTTAATGCATCACCAGATATCTGAATTAACTCAGAATAAGGATGGTCCACAACTGTGTTAGGTAATTTATTAGGTGTCACTTTAGGTGTTGGATTGCCATAACCAATTAATAAAAGGAATAAAATGTAAATAATAAATCTCATATTAGATTATCTTCTTAAAAAGAAGTGCACCAATATTATGTTCTAAGATATATTTAATGTTTTTCCTTTTTTACGTGCCATCTAACCTCCTCCCAAGAAAACGATTTAAAATTAGCTATTGTATTAAGACTATTATCTAAATTTATATTTTTACCATTTTCATCAGAAATAGGACCAGCCCAAAAAACAATGATTCTTCCATGAAGTCTCACCTTAAGCTCTTTCAAACACTCCAGAAATTGGCGGGTCTTAAGTATTATGAATATTTAAGATGAATTGAAACTCTACTTATATCATGAAAAAGTTAAATTATTCATTCAACATTTATTTCATAAAGTTTATTAAATTCTTTTCCAGCATACATTGTTCCATAGGTAAATCCTTCGATATTAATTTTAATTTTTCCTTTTTGAATTGGTGTGCCATGAATTGATATTTGGTGAAAATTTTCACTTTTTTCAATATCATTACCCCATCTGTAGTAAGTGATTTTTGGTGTCCATGTTAAACCTGAGTTGCCAGGTGTTATGACTATATCTATTGTTTTACGATCTATTACTCCATTCGAAATATAAACTAACTCAGAATAAGGATGATCCACAACTGCATTAGGTAATTTATCAGGCGTCACTTTAGGTGTTGGATTGCCACAACCAATTAATAAAAGAGCCAAAATAAAAATTATATTTTTCATTTAAATTATTCTCTTAAATATTAAGGCGCCATAAGTGTGTTGTAAAAAGTACGCTAACGTTTTATATGGTAATACTTGTTTTTGTACCTCTCCCCAAGAAAACATATCTAAATTAACAAAAACATTAAGATCTGTATCTAATGTTACATCTTGTGTTCCTGTATCACGGAGTACATCATTCCAAACAATCCAATGATTCTTCCATGAAGTATCACCATCTGCCCTGTCAAGCATTCCAGCAGAAATTAAAGATACAATTGTATACCCATCTTTGAAATAGTTATTTAATTCTATAATATCTTCAAGATTGGAATGTGAGAGGGTGGTTTTATTATCTATTTTGGTATATCCAGCTTTTTCGAACCAATCAAATAATGTGGCAGGAAATGTGATACCAGCAGCTCGATCACTAACTTCGCTATAACTCATAATGCTATTTTCAGAATCTCGTAAACTAGCTAATGTAACCCAGTCCAACCCTTTGATGCCATTAATTTTTTTCCCTGAATGAAATCGACCTCTTGGCTTTTTACATCCTTTACTTGGTATTATTTTTAAGTTGCCAATCTTAGTTGTACCATATTGCCATAGCTCTTTTGCTGCTTGTTCATAGATATCAGGTCTATCTCTTAGCAGACAATAAAAAAATGCAGCAGGCCCACACAAGCTTGTTCCTCCTTGATTGGGATAATCAAAATGATCCATTCGCTGAAGTAATTCAAATTCAAATAGGCTTTTTTCAAACGGATCTTTAGTACTTCCTATGGGATATTCTTTTGCAATAAATTGCCTTTCAGGCACAGTAAGTTGCAATTTAATGGTGTTATCACCTTCATTAGCTGGTTTTGTTTGCCCACTTGATTCGAAATAACAAGCATTTTCTCTTTTTTTCTCTGAACAAGCTTTGCCTGATGCTAAATCGTCTAAGGTATATAACCGTCTAAAAGGTTCTTTAAGGGCTTGCTGAGTTAGAAGCATATTTTTTCTATATAGCATTATCTCAACGATATAAGTAGTAATAAGGGGATCGTCAGTATCCACTGTTTGATGTTTTAATGTCTCATAATTGGATTGCAGAGATTGTTGTGAAACGAGGGGAAGTAAATAAAATTTCTTTTTATTTTCATCCATTCGATAAATAGACAAATCATAAAGTAAATTATCGGCAGGAACATTTGATTCGATTTTTGTATATATAGAATATACGGCCATATTTAATCCTTTAATATGTGTATAAAGACATTATTGGCAGATTTTGTTTGATGCCATGAGGTATAACCTTCAGAGTCAGTGATACCTGTAACAGCCTGATTGTCATCAAGGTAGAGGTGATACTCATAATTTGCTAATGGAAGATTGTTATCATCAGTACAGAGATACCGGATATGATGTGGCTGTTCTGTTGTCGTGTTAGCTTCATTGGTCAGACTGTTTTCTGTACGAGTGCTAGGTTTTCTTGATGATTCGGTTATATAACAATCTTGAATAGAATTAATGAGTTTTGCTTTGCAAGGGCAGGAACTAAAGCTGTCTATGGTTCCCGCAATACGGCGATTATTTCCCAAAACATAACTAATACCACCCAGTATTTGGTAAGTTCCAGAATGTTTACCACAGGTGACTAGATCGCCTTCGCGTGCTGCGGAGGCACCATAAAACCTAAAAGTATCATCACCTGTTATTATTTGACCACCACAGGTTGTTTTATCACCTACCCGTAAAAAATATCCAGTAGCCATGTAAATTCCTTTTTCTGACTTAAATGAAATTTCATTATTGGCTGGATAAAGATAATTAACAAGTTATTTTTAACTATTTGGTTAAATAACACTCCATTTGAGTGAGTGGTTATTTCTAAATAATATAAATGATAGTGTTTAACATACAGTTAAAAATAAAATACCAACATAATTACTAATAAAAAAACGCCATTAAATCTAATTTAATGGCGTTATTAATCTGTGCGTTTAATTTTTAACTTGCTTGCTTATCGTGTATTTAATTAATCAAACTCCAACACAAAGTTTGCGGAAGCACTGAGTTTGCCGGGTTTTACCTCATCGCCATAGCGATAATATTCAGCTTTTAAGGGAACATTATTAATACCACTAGTTAAATCAGCAAGTTTTACAAACTGATTATTAATTAAGACGGTATCGCCACTGGAAGGAGATGAAACCACAAAACCGACACCTTTGGCATTATCACTATTACCTTCATTATCGGGTTTGATAATTGTTTTTTGCCCCTCATAACTTGTGGTGTTGTGAGCCATTAATTTTATTTTAGCGGAGGCATCACCTGTGCAATTTATTCTGAGATGATCTTCAGCATATTGATTATCGTGTGGAAAACCGATATCAGAAAATGCAGTAATAGGCATCTTAGGTAAGTTCATCTCAAGATCTGTATTTTCAGCACTGCAAGATGTTGGCGCACTAATAATATTTACAGATAAACGATAACTAAAACCAACTGCCGTTGTTCCACCACCAGAATTAAAGCGATTAATTAATATCGAGCCAATATATTGAGTCGTAAAACGCTGTGATTTAGGGTTATCTTTAGTCGCATAAACAATTACCGTAGCATCTCTTGTATTAAGTTTGGGCGCATTAACAGGGACTTCTTGTCCTGGTTGGCTTCTAAATGAAAGACCAGATTCATTCTCAATAAGAACATAAGCATAATCATCTAAACCGGTATTAGGTTTGCGTACAACATAATATGCAGGTCTGCCGTCAATATCCATATAGTAACTTGGTATAACCCCGCTAGCTTCGCTATATGTTGCATAAGCGTAGAACTCAGCACCATCTGGGCAATCTGCGACTGCAACATCAGAGCCATCACGCTTAAATGTAAAACGAGCTACTTCTTGATTCTTTTTAATCATCCCTTTTAGTTCAATGGTGCCACCTCTGGCATCCATCGTGCCATGTTTAATCCCCCCATTATTGACACAATCAGGAGCCGCATGGCTGTAAAAAGAGAGAGAAGATAAACTAAGAGTAAAAATTAGAAATAGTAATTTATTCATCTTATTTTTTAAGTTGGTCATTTTATTTCCTTATTTACACTCAGTATCTAAAATATATAAGCCATTAGCGGGAGTTTTATTATCAATATCATAGGTTGCATGGCAGCTTTTTTGCTCGCCATTAATTGTCCATGAAACTTGAATATTGCCCTGCGGTTTATTGGCAACAAAATAGAGTTGATGGAAGCTTGCGACTAATTGCGTATCATCGTTATCAATTTCGGCTTTAGCTCCCATTGGGATGGTACTCTTATCCGGAGTTTGTAATGTCAGTAGGAATTTAAATCCTTTTTTAGCATCGAAATCTGCTAACACTAATGCCCCTTTAGTCGGAATAATATTACTAATAATATTGTTCGAGATTTCAGTATTACTTGGGATTGAATTAGTGTTAACGCTAATGCTATTTTTTTGGTAAGGAGACATACCAGAAATAACAGCTAATCCACTATTATTAGTTTTAATAGATTGACCATTAATCACTTCTACACCTGAAGTATCTTTGGTTAAAATTAAAGCATTCGTCTGTTGTAATGACGGTGCAAACACCGCGCCATATTGTGTTGCAACTAATGCACCACTAATACCATAGTTGATATTTTGCTTATCTTGCGTATATGAGTAACCGGCATTAACAACAGCACTTTGGGCTTTATAAGAGCCATTTAAACCACCACTATAATTAACACCTTTATTGCCATACCCTTGATAAACATCCCAATTTGCTTGGTTTTTATCACCATAGGTGCCACTTAAACGCGCGGTTTGTAATACTTGGTTATCATTATTGGTCGATATACCGTAATTTGCCCAAATGTAGTTCTCATGCAATGAAAAAGGAATGCTAATATTCATGCTTAAATCGTGGCTATTTTTATTATTATCGTTATAGCGACTGCCATCATAATAAGTGTAATAAACACTATAGTTAATTTTATTAATCGCGCTGTTAAAGCCTGCATTATAAGAATGAACAGTTTTGCCACTCACATACTTATAAATAATAGAATTTAAATTAATTGAAGCATTATTAGAAAATAAAGGCTGGTTAATAGAGAGTGTATACTCATTTTTCAATCCATCGCGTGGATTGTATTTTGTATCCTTGTGCTCCATCGCTTGCGCAAAGTTAAGAAAGTTAGCATCAAAATGACGATAACCAACTAACGAAAGCGTTGTATCGGTTATTGATATATTTTTAGAATAATTTACTCTAAATGCGTTGCCATGCAATGAATCATTGCCATTGTTAGTGGAAGATTTGGCGTAGAGTAAATCGGTAGTGATCGCGCCATAGCTCCCTAAATTTACCCCTGTACCAACACCAACAGATTGATATTTTTCGCCGAGAAGTACACCACCATAAAGAGTGACGTAATCAGTTAAACCATAGAAAGCTTCGGTTTGAACAACATAAGCCCCATCACCACTGTTATTGCCGTCATATTTACCAGTTGAAAAGCTATATTTTATTTCACCTTTTCTTTCAAGATTGGCAATAGAAGAAAAAGGCACAATGAAATTCTTTTCAGAGCCATCGGCTTCAGTCACGCTGACATATAAATCACCGCCACTGTTCATTGGGTAATAATCGGTGATATTAAAAGGACCAGCAGGTACGCTACGCTTATAAATCACTTGGCCATTTTGGGTGATAGTGACAACGGACTCTGTATTGGCAATGCCAGAAACACTAGGTGCATAGGTTCTGTTTTGTGTTGGTGTCATCAATCTATCAGTGACGAGTTTAATACCTCTAAATTTTACTGAATCAAATAGCTGTGAAGAGGAATAGAGATCACCAATCATTAACTCACTATTAATGCTGGTAATTGCTCTAGAAAGAACATTACTTAATGTATTCCATTTTTTATCGCCATTTTCATTTTTCGTCCATGTTGAATAATTATTAAAACGCCAAGGACCTAAATTAACTTGGGTTTGAATATTGCCATAATAACTGTCTGTTGTATTACCATGACTACGGCTATTGAATGAAGATAAGGCATAGTTAACTAATAATGCAGGTATACCTGAATCCCAATTTTTTATTTCATTCTCTTTTAATCTATCTTCGTTAACATATAACTGTGGCAGTGTTAAAACATACTGTTTTCTATTTAAATCTAAATAACCACTTGCATTGTTGATATCGTTGAGATTAATAAAATCACTATTTTTGTTTTTATTAATCACATCATGAGGAAGATCTATGCCTGCTTTATACCACTCTTCAGCTGAAAGACGAGGGGCTAATATTTTATTATTATCCTCATCTTCCATGAGAATAAAATTAAATTCACGGGTTGATATACGATTGTTATTGACAAAAAGTGTTACTGTATAGAGCCCTGGAGCGATGCTATTCTCTCTAAAGACATTGAGATCTTCATTAGTGACTTGTTGTGTGCTTCCTTCAATATTTAATAGGTTGGCTGGATAATAATCGTTTGCTGATATGTTAAAAGAAGCTAATAAAGTACCAACAACAAATAAATGAAGTGATGATTTTTTAAAATAATTATCCATTGTCTTTTTCATATTGAATAATATCTCTTATTATAATGAGAATTCCATTGTCAGGCTTTTTCCAAAATCATCGATATAAAATAATTTTATTTTTTCTTTACCAGAAAGTGTTTTATTTACGCTAATGGCTGTTTCTGATTTTGGTGATAGAAAGCTAGGTATTTTTTCAATCTCTTTTCCATCAATAATAAGTTTTCCAATATTGATAAAATAAGGTGAGTTGTTTGATACCACAAGGCTATTATTTTTCGCGTTCCATTTTAACTCTTTAATTTCTTTTTCAATATTTACATCTTTAAGGGATTGAGGTCTGTAAATTAGCTTGATCCTATTGGTTAGGGAATAGCGAAGAACATTCTCTAAATTTTCATTACTTGGTGCGACAAATTTAACATTGATCCAATACATAGATTCAATATCATTAGGCAAAGTGGTATTTTTAGTCACTTGTAATGTATTTTTTTGCTGTGCCATTAATTTAATTAATGGTGGAGTAATAACAAAATCTTGAGTGAGTTTACCATTAAGATCTTCGACCCAAGACTGTAATAAATAATTAGTATTTTTATCGCCATTAAAGGCGACAAAACCTTCATTATTATTTGTTTCATTATAAACAACACGTGTTGTTTCTAATCCAAATCCAGCAAAACAAGATGTGATTGAGCTAATTATTAGACCTAATCCTAAAAGTGTTTTTTTAAATAGCATCGATAAATACCTCTTTAATAGATGCAGGTTAATATAGTAATTAACCTGCATTTATTTATTATTGATAAGTCAGGGTGTAATTTAATGTTGCATCAGCACGACCTGCTTCAACGTCATCATCAGTACTAACATATTTGGCAATAAAAGAGAGAGTTTTGGATTTAAGATCACCAGTATCTTTAATCTCATACTCTTCAGTGAAATTGATATAGTAAGGATTAGCCAAATCGTCATAATCATAAAGATGGATACCGACATTTTTAGCAGTATTAGGATCATTTGGATTATCTAATGCTAAAATTTGATCGGAGCTACTGTCAGCTTTACCTGATAATTTTAATTTAACTTTACCTTGTGGTGGGCAATTAATTAAAGAGATATCTAATTTCCCATTACCCGCTGTTCCACCAACTTCGCTACCTGCATCGCCAAATTCGCTGGTAGCATAACGACCCATATTAACGTTACCATCAGAACCTGTGCCATTAATATCAATAGTACAAGTCGATGAATAAATTAAGCCAGTAAAAGAAATCTGACCAGTTTGTTCTTCAGCAG
The DNA here is from genome assembly GCF_040140245.1 of Proteus sp. fly-1013. Lineage (NCBI taxonomy): Bacteria > Pseudomonadati > Pseudomonadota > Gammaproteobacteria > Enterobacterales > Morganellaceae > Proteus > Proteus sp. fly-1013. The sequence goes on from NZ_JBEEWD010000009.1 coordinate 120,502, forward strand.
AAACTGTAGCACTTGCCGTTATTGCAGAAATAACGAAAGCCATTGGAAGTAATTTTTTTGTTAAAATAGGCATGTTAACCCCTAGTGATTGATATAAATAGTATTTAATAAATCATATTAAGTGCTATTTATTCTAAGATTAGTTTATTGTTACAGTATATAAATCCACTAAAGTCACCAGGTAATGCAATCACTTTAAATAGATAAAACTAATAAAAATATAATCTTAAATAAAATAGCTTTTAGTATTAATCATAAAATTCACAGTCAATTTTTATTACTTTGTTTTTTATAATTAATACTAATTCTGGATATATAAAATGACTTCAATTTTGTGTACAAGCGAATTCTATGGTGTTTATTTGGCTATGTCTCATGCACAGTGTTACAAAATTCTCTTATGTAATAGGTGAAATTCATTAACAAGATAATAAAAGATAATTTTTTTCTTGTTATTTTTCATTTGATTATGTTTTTGAGGGGAATTAAGGATAAGAGGGGATAGTTTAAATTTACTTTAAGGAAAATATATTTTGTTACAAATAGAATTAAAATTAAATTGTATTAATGACAATACTTTATAAAAACCAATCATTAAAAGAAGAGTTCCTAATAATAATGAAAACAGTATTAGTGGGAATAATTATTATTAATAATTTCCTTTGTCCGTTTTTTTATTTAACCCCATATTCGGTGTCTTAAATATGAAAACACCCATATTAAATGCAATTTTATTGAGCTTTCATTTTTCTATATAAAGTCGCAATGCTTATTCCTAAAATTTCAGCAGCTTTTTTCTTTCCTTCTAATGTTATTCCTGTTTTATCTAACACGCTCATAATGGTTTGATATTCTGATGTCAGGCTTTGAGTTTTGAGAAGCTCTTGTGTGTTTAATGGCTGAGTTTTATTTCTATTGTCTGTTTTAGTTTCAGTATAGATACCACTGGTTTTTTCTTTTTCTAAAGGATCAAAATGAGGAGTTTCTAACAAATAAGGTGGAAGGTGACTGAGATTTAAATCAACGGTATCGCCTTGCATAACATACATATATTCAATCACATTGCGTAGCTCTCTAATATTGCCGGGCCAATCATAGGAATATAAGTAGTTAATAATAGAGTTAGGGATCTTCGCCGCAGGCCGCTGGTAAGTTAATGCTAAATCGTCGGCAAAAAATTGCGCAAGCTCTGCAATGTCTTCCCGATGATCACGTAATGCGGGAGTATGGATCGGAACAACATTAAGACGATAAAACAGATCTTCACGAAATTGCCCTTTATTTACCATTTCACGCAGATCTTTATTGGTGGCGGCAATGATCCTCACATCTATATTGATCATATTATTAGAGCCAACGCGAGTGATACTTTTTTCTTGGAGTACACGTAAAAGCTTAGCTTGTAGGTGCAAAGGCATATCCCCAATTTCATCTAGGAATAGGCTTCCACCATGTGCTAATTCAAATTTACCAATACGCCCCTTAGGATCAGCGCCACTAAATGCACCACGTACATAACCAAAGAGCTCACTTTCTAGTAGTTGTTCTGGAATAGCTGCACAGTTAATGGTAATAAAAGGCTGTTTTGTGCGTAGGCTTTGTTGGTGAATAGTGTAAGCAACCACTTCTTTACCTGAACCGCTTTCTCCGGTGATAAGTACGCTGGCGTGACTAACGGCGACTTTGCTTAACATGCTTTTTAATTGAAGCATATTTTGTGAGTTACCAATTAAAGGGGAGTGGGGATTTTCATCAACAGAGAGGGTATTTATTTGTGTCATATAATCACGAGCATCATGAAAAATAACCATGCTGAGTTGGTCATTATCAACCGATGAAAACGTAATTTTTTTACACAGAACATGATAGCGTTGTTGGTTTAATATCAGCCATGCTTCTTCATCGCCATAAAGAATATCGCCTGTCATCTGAATATCGAGAGATTGACCAATCAATTCACAATCAAAAAAGCGCAAAGCAGAAAGATTGGCGTGCCAAATTTTGCCTTGGCTATCGATCGCAATAACACCTCTATCCATTACATCAATCAAGTTACGGAAAGTGCCAAATCGTTCTTGCTCTCTAAGCCTTTCAAGGCATTCAAAAACGCGACTTGAGATCATCTCTGAAAATTGTTCAATAAAGGTAATAAAAGCCTGTTTTTGTTTCATCAGAAATTTTTTTTGTTCCCGATTAGAGCAGATAATGCCAATAACACCAATAACTTGATTATTAAGGAAAATTGGCGCATTTAGATCAAGCTCTTCGGTACAAGTTAGGCGATTTTGACATAGTTGGCAGAGATCGTTCTCTTTTGGATCTTCAATTAGAATGGTTTTTTGAACTTGCAGTACATGGCGATAAATATACCCATTACTGGAGACATCTTGATTGAGCATATAGCGATAACGACCTGTACCAGCAATACGCATTAAGTTGTTATCAATAATTTCAACATCGGTACCAGTGATACCCGCAATGGCATCGGTGTATTTGCTAATTTCATCTTGTAGGGTACTGAGTAACGAGTGCATCACATTCTCACCTTAAATTATCAATATTGATAATAAATTATCATCACCTGTTTTGGGTGTTTAATTTAATTGTTATTTATTAATTAGTTATTTGGTTTTTGTATAAAGCTCACACAGTTTATTATTATTGATAATTTATCACTTAAATAAAACCGCCTAGATCACAGCTTTTCTGCATGATTAATTTCATCTCTTAATCGTTAAAACAATAAAAATATTTAAAATCAAATTGTTATGTTTTTATTCAATGCTTTTTGAGTGAGTTGGCATACATATTGCGATATAGGGGATAACCCTATGTATTCCGATTAATCGCGATATTGGGTTATCGCGAATTTTAAAGTGTGATTAAGAGGTAATTCCATGCAGGAGCAATTGCAGTACCTGATTAACCAAAGTTCATTTACGCGAAAACCAACCGCTGAGCTTGCCCCTTTTCATTATGAAGAGTTAGCCAAAGCGTTGGATTTTCACAGAACTATTCCAGGATACGCACCTACACCGTTATTTCATTTACCCCAGTTAGCCAAAACTTTAGGGGTTGGTGAGTTATATCTCAAAGACGAATCTTTCCGTTTTGGTTTAAAAGCGTTTAAAGCGCTAGGCGGTGCTTATGCGATGGCACGCCATATTGCTGATTTCCTCGAAATGGACATAAGTGAATTACCTTATGAGGTAATGATCAGTGATGAGATCAGGAAAAAGTTAAATGGCGTAACTTTTGCGACAACCACTGACGGGAATCATGGACGCGGTGTTGCTTGGATGGCAAGACAGTTAAAGCAAAAAGCTGTGGTCTATATGCCAAAAGGATCGTCACAAGAACGTTTGGACGCCATTTTGCGTGAAGGTGCCGTCGCTGAAATCGTTGATATGAACTATGACGATGCAGTGAGAATGACGGCTGAAATGGCTGAAAAATACGGCTGGATAGTGGTTCAAGATACTGCATGGGATGGTTATGAAGAGATCCCACTTTGGATCATGCAAGGCTACGGCACTTTAATGCTGGAATCTCTCGCACAATTACATGAAGTACCTCCGACGCATATTTTTGTGCAAGCCGGTGTGGGCTCTTTTGCGGGTATGGTGCAAGGCATGGTAACTGCGGCTTATGGCAAACAAGCACCGAAAGTGATTGTGGCTGAAGCGCGTATTGCCGACTGTTTATATCAATCTGCAGTATTAGGAAAAGCGGATGCTATTCCTGTTGGTGGAGATCTACAAACAGTGATGGCAGGGCTTGCTTGTGGTGAAGCGAATAGTATTGGTTGGAATTTATTACGCGATTATTCAGCGGCATTTTTCTCTTGCCCTGATGCCGTCGCGACTAGGGGAATGCGGATTTTAGGGAACCCTTTACCTGGTGATCCGCACATCATTTCTGGTGAATCTGGCGCAGTGACAACAGGCTTGCTCTCTATTTTGATGCAATCACCTGTTTATCAGAGTGCGAAAGAAGAGCTGGGATTAGATGAGAATGCAAGAGTGCTTGTGATAAGCACTGAAGGTGACACCGATCCTGAGCGTTATCGCGATATCGTGTGGGATGGCGAGTTGCCTAGCTTCAAACAATTTTAAAAAACAAATAAGTCTTTTGGAGTGAACAGTATGTTATCAGCAAACCGATTTGATGAAGTTATTAAGAATTGCCAATTATTAATCCAACAAAAAAGCTATTCAGGTGAAGAAGGTAACGTTGTTAAGGTCATAGAAGAGATGATGAAAAACTATGATTTTGATGACATTCATATTGATAAATACGGCAATATTATTGGCGGAATAATAGGTCAACACCCAGGGAAAACCCTTGTTTTTGATGGTCATATCGACACTGTACCGGTTAGTGAACGTGATTGGAAAGAAAAGCCTTATGGTGCAGAAATAAAAGACGGCAAGATTTATGGCCGTGGCACCAGTGATATGAAAGGTGCTGTCGCAGCCATGATTTCGGCGATAGGTTTTTACGGTCAAGATAATCAGCGTAACTTTGCTGGCCGCATTTATGTCTCTTGTATTGTGCATGAAGAGTGTTTTGAAGGTGTTGCCGCAAGACTCGTTTCTGAGCGCTATAAACCAGACTATGTGGTGATTGGTGAAGCCTCCGAATTAAACCTCAAAATTGGGCAACGTGGTCGTGCTGAAATTGTAGTTGAAACCTTTGGTAAACCTGCTCACTCCGCTAATCCAGATGCAGGGATCAACTCTGTTTATAAAATGGCAAAACTGATCGAGAAGATCAGAACCTTAACGCCATCAGTTCATCCTGTATTAGGAAAAGGGATCTTAGAACTAACGGACATTAAATCATCACCTTATCCGGGTGCTTCGGTTGTACCTGAGTATTGCCGTGCCACTTACGATCGCCGTTTATTAGTGGGTGAAACTAAAGAACAAGTGCTTGCACCATTACAAAAAGCGATTGATGAGCTTGCTTCTCAAGATGCTGATTTTAAAGCTAAAGTCTCTTATGCCTATGGTACTGAAAAATGTTACACCGGGGCCACTATTGAAGGTGAACGTTTCTTCCCTGGTTGGGTATTAGAAGAGAGCGATCCTTATGTACAAAGCGTTTTAAAAGGGCTGAATGAATCAGGCTTTAACCCTACTGTCACACAATATTCTTTCTGTACTAACGGTAGCCACTATGCAGGTGAAGCGGGTATTAAAACCATTGGTTTTGGTCCATCCCGCGAAAACTTGGCGCACACCATTGATGAATATATCGAAATTGAACAGCTAACAGGTGCTGCGAGTGGTTATTACAGCATTATGAACAGCCTTTATCACCTTTAATTCTTACGAAATAAATCCTTACTAGAAGAGTATCTGACAAAATCGTCAGATGCTCTTTGGAGAAATAACAGAATGAAAACAATATTTAAAAACGCCACTGTTATTGATGGAACAGGGGCAAGTGCATTTCAAGCTGATGTTATGGTTAATGAAGGAAAAATAATAAAAATCGGTCAGTTTGATGCAAAAACAAATGATCAGATCATTGATGCAACAGGGAAAATAGTCTGTCCCGGTTTTATTGATACTCATACTCACTCTGATCTGTCTGCTCTGCTTAATCCTGCTTTATCCGCCAAAATCCGCCAAGGGATCACGACTGAATTGTTAGGGCAAGATGGTGTCGCGTTAGCACCATTACCAGAACAATATATTTCAGCGTGGCGCAAGAATATTGCGGGTTTAGATGGTGATTCTGACAGCATTGATTGGCATTTTAAAAATACCGAAGGTTACTTGGGGATGTTGGAAGCCAGAGGCTCTGCAACGAATCTTGCTTACCTTGTTCCTCATGGCAACATTCGAATGGAAGCGATGGGATTAGAAGGTAATCCTTCTACTCGCGAAGATGTCGCCAAAATGTGTGAGATCTTAGAGCGTGAATTAAAAGCAGGGGCATTTGGTTTATCAACAGGATTGATTTATATGCCTTGTGCCTTTGGTGATACTGCTGAAATGATCGAACTTTGTAAGGTGACAGCAAAACACAATGGTATTTTTGTCGTTCACCAGCGCAGTGAAGCTGACGATATTATTCAATCGACTCAAGAGCTTATTGATATCGCCAAAGCATCGGGTGTTTGGTTGCATATTTCCCATATGAAGGTTTGCGGTAAGAAAAACTGGGGATTAATTGACGAAATGCTCGGCATGTTAGAGCAAGCACAAAAAGAGGGTATCCGTATCTCTTTTGACCAATACCCATATGTAGCAGGCAGTACCATGCTTGGGGTAATTTTACCGCCTTGGGTTCACGCAGGAGGTACAGAGAAACTATTAGAACGCTTAGCTTCTCCTGAACTGCGTAAAAAGATGATTGAAGATATCGAAAAAGGCATTCCGGGTTGGGATAACTTTATTGATTTCGCAGGGTTAGAAAATATTTATGTCACTAGTTCTAAAACAGAAAAAAACCAAGATGCCGTTGGTCTTAGTCTTGTAGAGCTAGGCAAATTGAGAGGAAAAGATCCGTATAACGCAACTTTCGATCTGCTATATGAAGAAGAAAATGCGGTAGGAATGGTGGATTTTTACGGTACAGAAGAACACGTTATCAAATTCTTATGTCGTCCTGAACAAAACGTATGTACTGATGGGCTAATGGGCGCAGGTAAGCCTCATCCCCGTGTATTCGGTGCCTTCCCTCGTGTTTTAGGGAAATACGTCAGAGAAGAAAAATGTCTCACTTGGGAACAAGCTATCCGCAAAATGACAGGTAAACCTGCCGAAGTCCTTCGATTAACCGACAGAGGCTTAATTAAAGAGGGATATGCCGCAGATATTGTGATGTTTGATCCTGAAACCATTATTGATAAAGGCACGTTTGTTGAACCAAACCAATATCCAGAAGGGATCGACTTGGTGATGGTCAATGGCCGTATCGCATTAATTAATGGGGTCGAAAGTTACGCTTGTAGCGGTCATGTTTTAAGAGCATAGCCGCACAATAGCGCTCTTAAACGTTAAACCTTATCTCTGTTTATCACGGTTGTTCTTCAACCGTGATGGTTTCCCCTTACCTGAGGAACAGGAAAATGAGTTCAAATATTATTCCAGACCTTCATCAGAAGAAAACATGGAAAGCTCGTTATACCGTTTTATCCTTAATTTGGTTAGCATGGTTACTCTCATTCTTAGATAGAATGGTAATGAGTGTTTCATTACCCTTTATTGGACGTGATCTTAATCTTGATACCACCCAACAAGGCTTAATAATCAGTGCGTTTTTTGTCGGTTATGCGGCATTCCAAATCCCCGGCGGTTTCTTAGCTGACCGCTTTGGTGCGCGTAAAATCATGGCGATCGGTATTGCATGGTGGTCAGTCTTCACCAGCTTAACAGGTATGGTGTTTACATTACCGTTAATGCTTGCTGTGCGATTCTTATTTGGTATTGGTGAAGGCTGTTTTCCATCCGCCTCTTGGAAAATGATCTCAACGTATTTCCCATCTAAAGAGCGTGGTCGCGCAACGGCAATTCAATCAACAGTAAATACCTTAGGACCAGCATTAGCTGTCATTGTTGCAGCGAGTATTATCGGTGCTTTTGGCTGGCATATGGTGTTTATTGTTTTAGGTATTCCGGGTTTATTAATTGCAGCCGGTATTTATTTCTTCACTCGTGATAATCCAAAAGATCACCCAAGTATTACTCAGCAAGATCTCGATGAGTTAGCGGCGGATGGTACATTAACGGATAAACCTGTTGAAGCGGTACCTTTTAAAGACGTTTTAAAGATGCCAGTATTGTGGCAAATGGCAGCGATTTGGTTTCTATTTGATATTACCTTCTGGGGATTCTCAACATGGTTACCAAGTTATTTAATTACTGTTCGTGAATTCTCTTTGGCTAAAACTGGGGTAATGGCGGCTATTCCATTCTTATTTGGTGCTGGTGGTACATTATTAGGTGGTTATGTTTCTGATAAATGTAAATCACAGCGTAAATGGTTATATATGGTTACCGCAGTGATTGCAGCAGGCTTCTTATATATGACATATACCGTTGAAAGTGCTGATATGGCTGTTGTATATCAGTGTATTTCAGCATTATTTATGTTCTTCGCTATGGCAATGTTCTGGGGTATTTTAATGGATACTATCCCGAATAAAATCATGGGTCGTGCTTCAGGGATTGTTAACTTCGGTGGTCAAATGGCGGGTGTTGTTTCTGCACCTGTTATGGGCTTCTTAATTAAAGCCAGTGGCGGTAGTTATGACAGTGCATTTATGTTTATGATAATTGCATTGGTTGCCTCTGCTGTTGTGACGTTCACTGTTAAAATGCGAAATACACCCGCAGAAATTTAATTAATCAGTATTCATAATATTTATATTTAAATAAGTGTGATGTTATTAAAAAAAATAAGATTAATTAAATAAAATAAATGTATTAACTGTAAGATTTATTTATTAAAACTCACTATATGCTTTATTGATTTTTTAATTTAAAAAATCTTATTGCAGGATACTTTTGTCTTAAAAAAAGCCACGATTAAAAATCGTGGCTTTGCTTTTGTTAGATTAATAACATTATTTGCTTATCAGAACAAAGTCATTACCACTAAAACAGAGTGTGGCATCGCCACGAATAACTCGGTGATGGGCAATATGGCGTTGGCTATTTAATGAGGCATGTTGCTTCATCATATAAGCCTCTAAATGCCATGCAATAAGTTGCTTAGCGAGCTTTTTATTGGCGTGCTGACTACGCTCTGATTGCACTTTTACACTAATGCCAGTGGCAATATGTGTTGCTCTGACCGCAGACTCTGTTTTGTTAACATGCTGACCACCGGGGCCATTGGAACGCATAGTTTCAAAGACAATTTCTTTGTCATTAATTTCATCAGGTTGTTCAAAACAAGCAACACCAATAAACCAGTTTTTACGTTTATGTCGTGGTCGCAATGTGCTTGCACACTGCCATTGCACTGATCCCGCCCACTGTTGTGCGATAGCTTGTGCATCACTACCTTCAAGAGATATTAATGCAGATTTTAAGCCATGACGTGAAGGTTCTTTTTCAAGAACAGTAACATTCACTTGCTGTTTTATCGTTGATTTCAAAAAGTAATTTAAGGCTTTTTCAACGGCTAAACAGCACTCTTCAGGGCCTTGTGCGGAGGTGAATTGTAATAACATTACGCCATCTCCCCACTTGTTTTATAGGTGATCACAGGTTTTAAACGTGCAATAACTTCGATTAATCCAATACTCACCATACTTTCAATCACAGTTTCAATTGATTTATAAGATTGTGGTGCTTCTTCATAAATCAGTTGTTTATTGGCACAAATAATACGGCTACCTAATGCAGTTCGTGAAAGTTGTAAGGGGGTAAAACGGTGTGATAAACGGCCTTTACACTCGGTACGCATCCATTTTCTGCCTGCACCATGCGGTAATGAATGAAGGCTTAATTCAGACACAATGGGCTTAACAATATAACTGTAGTCACCGCGTGAACCCGGAATAACGACCATATCGTGATGTGCCGGTGTTGCACCTTTACGATGTAACCAACCTTGTTGACCATGTAATTCGCAAGGCTCTACAAGATTATGATTTACATCAGAAATAACTTCGCCTTGAGTGCGAATTTGGCGCATCATTCTTTCACCAATAAGGCGACGATTAATCTTTGCATAATCAAGTGCATTATTGTGAGCTTGCAAATATTCATTTGCATTTTCGGTGTTAGCAATCAGTCCTTTATGACCAAACTGTTCTGTATGGGCACGTAAGATAGATTGTCCTAAACCTCTCGATCCGCTGTGAACGAGTAGCAATAACTGTTTTTTATTGATACCACTTTCAGCAAAAAGCGTTTCATTGATCACTTGGTCAATTTGTTGGAATTCAGCAAAGTGATTACCGCCACCAATAGAGCCTAAAGAGCCAGCAAAAGGATGGTTTTGCATTTCAGTCGGTAGATGTGCTTCTAGCCATTCTGAAGGTGCGATATCACTCATTTCACTCAACTGTTTTTCTGCTTTATCTAAGTTAAGTTTGCTGTTTTTAAATTCAGTTTGAAAGAGTGTCATACCACAGCCAATATCATTTCCGACTAAAGCAGGGTAAAAACGATTAACAGAAAAAAAGGCTGCACCAATAGGATAACCGCGACCTGGGTGTAGGTCTGGCATACCTGCCACATAAGCCATATCAGGAAGTTGAGCCGTTGTTTCTAGTTGTTGGATTGCTTTGCTTTCAATCCAAGTATTATCCGATGCGATATAACAAACGCTATCAGATAAATAATGAACACACTTGTCCATATACCAATCCATATAATGTAAAGGATAAAAAGATAAATTGATTGGCGGACAGCAAAAAGAAGGAAAAAAGGATTACTTCTGAGATTGTCCGCAAAGAGTATTCATATTTGTAGTTGTCATGGGATACCTCCTTGCGTTAATTAAAATGGGTGAGAAATAATAAATCGCGGGCATAGTAACCACTTTTTTTTGCCTTGGCAATCAAAAAGTGGCGTGAATTTTCTTTATTTTTATAAAAGAGAATAAATATAATTTATTTAATTTAAGGCTAACTTTTCTTTATTATCTATTTTAGTTAGCACTCTATTTTTAATTAATAAATCACTTTTACTGAGCTTTTTCGGCAATAATCTTCGTAATCATCCGTTAATTTTCTATCTGTGATAACAACATCAAACTGAGCTAAATCGCCCATATTGCCTGTCGCTGTTTCATCAAAATAGTGATATTTGGTGAGTAAGATTTTACGAATAGATTTATCCATCGCTTTTTTCTTCATATAAAGATCGTCGATGTTATAACAGGTAACGCCAAAGTCGAGATGAACACCTTCAGCTGAAATAAAGGCTTTCTTAGGATTAATGCTATCAAGATAAGAAGGTTGGGTAGGATTGTAGAATGAATCACTTTTAGAGCGATATTCACCTCCGCAGAGTAATACGGTGGCATTTTTCTTCTGACTTAATGCCAAAAATACGCGGTGAGAATAACAAATTCCGGTGAAATGTAGGTTATCGGGAATAAGCTCAATCAGTGTAGGAATAAATTGCCCATTATCGAAAAAAAGAACATCGCCGTCAGAGACCATACCTGCGGCAAGATTAGGAATATGAAGTTCTTCGGTTTGATCCGGTGTAATAATATCAGAGGATGTTGAGATTAACCCTGAATGAGGCTGGGCTAATGCAACAATGTAACCACCTAATAATGACATCGGAAAAGGGTTTTCGGCGTTAGAACTAAGGTCGCGCCTAATTGTCATTTCAGAAACTTCAAGGATCCTCGCGGCGTCTTTAAGATGTATGCGACCTGAGCGTTTAATACATTCACTGAGGCGGCGCAAACGTTCGTGCTGTTTGGTCTCTATCACCGAAGGATCCTTGTGTTATCGAATAGCGTACTCCAAGAAAATATACGCTAAATAATTAGTAGTTTGATTCAGGTGCATCTGAATCTGTTGCGATAGCGACACTTGCGCTAGCACCGATACGTGTTGCACCTGCTTTGATCATGTTTAATGCTGTTTGACGATCGCGAACACCACCTGATGCTTTCACGCCAACTTCATCACCCACTGTTTTGCGCATTAAAGCAACATGATGTTCGGTTGCGCCCATTGTACTGTATCCTGTTGATGTTTTCACAAAATCAACGCGGATCTCACGACACATTTCACAAACTAAACGTACTTCGTCGTCAGTTAATAAGCAAGTTTCTAAAATAACTTTCAGAGTTGTATTACCACAAGCTGCTTTTACTGCTTCAATATCTTGTTTTACGAAGTCTAAACGACCGCTTTTTAACATCCCGATATTGATAACCATATCGACTTCTTGTGCACCTTGACGAATAGCTTCAGCCGCTTCGAATGCTTTTGTTGCTGTTAAACCAGCACCAAATGGGAAGTCGATAACACAACATACTTTTACATCGCTTCCTTTAAGGCAAGTTCTTGCTAAAGGGATGTAAGAAGTGTTAATACAAACAGAGAAGAAACCGTGTTCAGCTGCTTCAGCACACAATTTCTTGATTTGTGCTTCAGTTGTATCTGCAGCAAGAAGGGTATGATCGATATAATTAGCTAATGGACGCATAGTATATTCCTTAATAAGAAGATTGTTATTTATCACTCATGTTAGTTTGGCAACATATTAGTGCTGTTTTAACGAGATAACAATCACAAATGATATTTAAATAACATGATACTGTTATACATCTATCAAAATGTCACTATTTTAACATTTATAAATTTTACATAAGAGTAAGAGGCGCTATGGATATCGCAGTGATTGGTTCAAATATGGTGGATTTGATCACCTATATAGATAGGATGCCAAAAGAGGGGGAAACCCTTGAGGCGCCGGCATTTAAGATTGGTTGCGGTGGTAAAGGGGCTAACCAAGCGGTTGCTGCGGCTAAATTAAATTCAAAAGTGATGATGTTAACAAAAGTCGGTGATGATATTTTCGCGGATAACACCATCATGAATTTAGAGTCTTACGGTATTAACACTCGCTATGTTGAAAAAGTGCCTGGGACAACAAGCGGTGTTGCACCTATTTTTGTGACTTCTCAATCATCAAATAGCATTTTAATTGTGAAAGGTGCTAATCAGCATTTGTCGCCAGAAGATATTGATAGAGCGACAGATAGCCTGAAAAAATGCAAAATAATTGTACTGCAATTAGAAATCCCGCTTGAAACGGTCTATCACGCTATTGAGTTCGGTAACAAACACCATATTCCTGTGTTATTTAACCCTGCGCCCGCTTCAAAAGCATTAGATCTTAATATTGCTGCTCGTTGTGACTTTTTTGTTCCTAATGAAACAGAACTGGAAATTTTGACGGGTATGCCAATCACCACAATGGATGAAATTCGTGAAGCCGCTTGTTCTTTACTACAAAAAGGCTTTAAGAATGTCATCGTTACATTAGGTGAAAAAGGTGCATTATGGATGAATGGCGAAATTGAGAAGTACATTCCTGCCATCGAAGTTGATGCAATAGATACCAGCGGAGCGGGTGATGCCTTTATTGGTTGTTTCTCTCATTATTATGTTCACACCAATAATATTGAAGAAGCATTAAATAAAGCCGTGATGTTTTCAGGCTTAAGTGTTGCCGGAAAAGGCACACAATCTTCTTATCCAAGCATTGAAGAATTTGGGCAGTTTTTAGCGCAAGCAAAGTAGTACACCTCCGCACTATCATATCTTTATATTCCACTTGCTATCTTGTTTAGATAGAAAGTGGAATTGATTTAAAATCAATTGATTACCTTATTTTTATAATCATTGTTGAATTTCTTATAAAGAAAAAAGCTGAGCTTAATGTGACTGATTTCACAAAGTGATGACAAGTAAGATTGAAATATTATTTCATAAGATGTAATTTTGCTTGAAATTTGGTTTCATTAAGGTTGTTGTGATGAAAGAAGATGCATTGAGCGAATGTCTTAGAAATGAAAGCAATCAAGAAACAGCACAGTTTTCTGAATTAAGCGCTTTAGAGTTGGTTACGCTTATCAATAATGCAGATATGACTGTTGCCAATGCCGTTAAAAAAGAATTGCCCGCTATTGCTAAAGCAGTAGAAAAAATTACTGAACGTTTGCAAAAAGGTGGGCGTATTTTTTATGTCGGTGCAGGAACAAGTGGCCGATTGGCGGTATTAGACAGTGCGGAATGTCCTCCTACTTTTGGTGTATCTCCTGCATTAGTGCAGGCGATTATTGCAGGCGGTCATGATGCAATGCTAAAAGCGGTCGAAAATATTGAGGATAGCCAAGAAGCGGCAATCGAAGAACTTCAACGTCGTCATGTCAGTCATAAAGATGTCGTTATTGGTATTGCTGCAAGCGGTCGCACACCTTTTACTGTCGCGGCTTTGCAATATGGTAAAAAGCTAAAGGCGTTGACTGTCTCTATTACTACACGTGGCAAAAGTATGATGAGTGAAATTGCTGACTTATCTATTGCGCCAGATGTGGGCGCAGAGGTGTTAACAGGCTCTACAAGAATGAAAAGCGGCACGGCTCAAAAAATGATTTTGGGTATGTTAAGCACCAGCGTAATGACTAAGCTTGGAAAAGTGCATAAAAATCTTATGGTGGATGTGATCGCGAGTAATGAGAAATTACAACGTCGTGCTGAAGGTATTGTCAGCGAAGTGTGTGGAATTTCCAATGAAAGAGCCAGAACGCTGTTACAAATGGTTAATTATCATCCTAGAAAAGCCATTTTAATGTATGAACTTCACTTGAGTGTGGAGAAAGTTGATCAAATTACACAGCAATATCCTTATCGTTCGCTACAACAGCAACTTGCCCTATTTAATTAATAACAATATGAGTAAACACTCTGAACTTTAGCAGGCGCACATATGGCTAATAAAATAGAACATCTCGACACGTTAGCAATAGAAATAGAAAAACACGCTGGTGGGTTTCAAAATGTGGCAACCCTAACACATTGTATGACTCGTATTCGATTGATTTTAAAAGATAGTTCGCTATTTGATGCAGACGCTTTAAAACAAGTCGAAGGCGTTAAAGGTGTTGTATTTAATGGCGAACAGCATCAAGTGATTGTAGGAATGGGAACTGCGGCAAAAGTTTATTCCATCATGAATAAGCGTATGCAAAACAGCTCTACAAGTAGTGAAGATGAGCCTGCGTCAACACCAGTGAAAAAAGGCTTCTCCATTCGCCGCATGTTAAATACATTAGCGGCTATTTTTGTTCCAACAATTCCCGCTTTAATTGGCTGCGGTTTGATTATGGGGCTAATTAATATTATCCGTTTAGTCGCACCGGGCTTAGTTGAGCAATTCCCCGAGCTATTTAAATTATTCAAATTAATTGGTAGTACGGTATTTGCCTATCTTTCTATTATGATTGGGATAAATACAGCTAAAGAGTTGGGAGCGTCAACTTCGATTGGTGCGGTAATGGCGGGGTTATTAGCCATGCCGGGGCTTGCTGATATCACTTTATTTGGCGAGAAATTACAGCCAAATAGTGGCGGTATTTTTGCGGTATTAATGGTGGTGGTGTTCTCTTCAAAATTAGAATTATGGTTTCGTAGTATCGTTAAAGAGAGTCTCGATCTTATCTTAACGCCGTTTGTGACTATTTTAGTCTCTTCACTTGTGGCGATTATGATATTCCAACCAATCGGTCATTATCTTAATCAGTTATTAGCACAGGGCGTTTCACTATCACTTTTAAATCAAGGTGGTGGCGCAGTTGTAACGGGTGCAGCGTTAGGGGGAAGTTTCTTATTTTTACTCTTAACGGGATTACACCAAGGGTTAATTCCTATTCATACCGAAATCTTAAATACTTTTGGTTTAAATTACCTATTCCCTATTTTAGCTATGGGTGGAATGGGGCAAGTAGGCTCTTGTTTTTGGGTTTATTTACGTACTAAAAATCAGCGTTTAAAGAAAACATTAATGGGAGCATTACCTGTTGGTATTTTTGGTGTTGGTGAGCCTTTATTATTTGGTGTTTCTCTTCCATTAGGAAAACCGTTTGTCGCAGGATGCATTGGTGGCGCTGCTGGTGGTGCATTAATGGCATATTTCCAAGTTGGGATCATTATTCCATTTGGTACAGCTGGGTTATCATTAATTCCGTTAGTCGGTGATGGTCAAATTATTAAGTTCTTGATTGCAGTATTAGGTGCATGGATTGTCGGTTTTATTGCCAGTATGCTAATGGGATTTACTGATCCAGAGAAATAAGTCAGAAATAAAAAGGATAACAGAATGTCGACACTGACCAAAAAGCTTGAAAGTTTGCTAACACAAGGCAAAGGCACAGAACAACGTATTGCTCATTATTTATTGGAGAATAGTGAGAATATTGCCAGTATGAATGCCGCTGATCTGGCACTTAAAGCAGGTGTAAGTAGTGCTTCTGTTATCCGTTTCTCTCGTCAAATGGGATATCGCGGTTATCCTGAATTTAAAATTGATTACCTTTCAGAAGAAAAGCAACAAAAAAGCAGTGGCGATATTCTTTATGGTAATCTCGCAAAAACAGACTCGACAGAATTAATTATTTCCAAAACAGGGCATCTGTTTACCAGTGCTATTTTAGATTCATTAGCTTTGTTAGATCCCAGTACCATTGATGTGTTAGCTGAAAAAATGGTATCAGCAAAACGTATTGTATTGTTTGGTATTGGCGCATCGTCGGTTGTGGCGAGTGATATTTTTCATAAATTAATTCGTGTAAATAAAAACACATTATTTAGTCCAGATCTTCATGCTCAACTGGCTTATTCCGCTAATTTATCTTCTGATGATATTGCTATTGCTGTCACGGCTAGAGGAAATACGGCGGATATTAATCGGATGCTGAAATCAGCAAAAGATGAGGGTTGTTTAACGGTGGCATTAACGCGTTTTGGACAAGATGAAGCAACTCGATTATCCGATTATACATTGCCCTATTTTTATGACGAACAGCATTCTCAATTAGGGGTGATCACGCCACAAGTTTTACAAATGGTCGCCTTTGATGTGCTGTTTTTTAAATATATGACATTAGCCAGTGAGTCAGCAGAAAAAGCATTATTAAAAGGGCGGGAAGCTGTTATGCAAGGAAATCAATAATGTTACTTATCACCACATTAGCGGTGGGTGCGGCTATTGGTTTAATTATAAGTACGACGGGTGTGGGTGGCGGGGTTATTGTTTTACCTGTATTGACCTATTTCTTTGGCATGAATGCATTAATGGCAGTCGCAACGGCTAATTTATTATCCATGTTGATGAAAGTCACTTCGTCTTATATGCATTTTCGCCTTGGAAATATTCCCTTTAAAAGGGCGATGATTGTATTAGGAATAATGCTACCAAGTACCTTTTTAGCCAGTGTTTTGGTTAATTACTTAGGTTCACTAGAGCAGTATCAGCAACAAGTTGAATGGGGAATTAATGCGCTTGTTGTTAGTGCTATTGTTTTTTCTCTATTTCTCTTTGTACAGAGAATGTTTTTCTCATTACCTCCGGTTGTCGTTGAAAATACAGCGTTAGCGCCTTTAAATATAAAAGCACTATTACTTCCTGCAATTGCAGCCGGTGTTGTTTTAGGTGCGACAGGGGTGGGTGGTGGCGTAGTTGTATTACCGTTATTGCTGCGTTATGCAAACCTCTCGATTAAGCAAGCCATTGGTACTTCTATATTTACCACGACATTATTATCGGGATCTTCAGCACTCGCCTATATGCAAGATGGGCATACAGATATTCATTTGGCTCTGGTGTTATTTTTAGGTTCGTTGATCTCTATTCCGCTGTCTAAGTGGCTGTTAATCAGAATGCCTGACAGGGTGTTTCAGTATGCGACTTTGATCTTAATTATTTGTAGTGCCGTGATGATGTTAGCTAAATTATTCTAGTATTAAAATGTATCATTAATGTTAACTATAAACGCATAATTTAAATAATAGCCAAATAAAAATAATTTTTCATTGGCTATTATTCTATTATCTCATTAATTTAATTGAGGTCATTATTAATATAAAAATGATCAACCACTTTTTTATTGTGTGTTAATGGAATGTATTTTTGATAATTTATTTTTACTGATATATGGTTTTTATCGTAAATAGATAATTGAGATGATAGTCACATTAATGTTAATTCCTATATGTTTCACTGTAACCCTCATTTAATACCTATAAGTGAAGGTACTAGTATTATGGAAAATAATAATAGGAAAACACCTCATATTAGACGTATTGCCCACATTATGATGTATAAACAACGTCAGTGCTTCCATTTCTCTGTTTTTAACGGATAAGTCCTCTTTCTATGCTCTAAAAATATAAAGCATACTTCTTAATAACCTAGGTTATTGAGGAAGATCCTCTATTATTATTTAAATAACAAACTATTTTTTAACTCTATTATTATCAGAATAATTAGGAGATAGGATTATTATGTCTATTAATATTAAAGGTAGAAGTTTTTTAAAATTACTCGACTTTTCATCAGCTGAAATTCAATATTTATTAAAGCTTTCTAAACATTTTAAATCATTAAAAATGGCGGGTATTCCTCATCGCTCTTTAGAAGGTAAAAATATCGTTTTATTATTTGAAAAAACCTCAACACGTACACGTTGTGCCTTTGAAGTTGCAGGTTATGATTTAGGAATGGGGGTCACTTATCTTGATCCAGGCTCATCACAAATGGGGAAAAAAGAGTCTATTGAAGATACTGCGCGTGTGTTAGGGCGTTTCTATGATGGTATTGAATATCGTGGTTTTGATCAGTCATTAGTTGAAGAATTGGCAGCGAAATCAGGAGTACCTGTATGGAATGGTCTTACCGATAAATTCCATCCAACTCAAATGTTGGCGGATATGCTGACAGTTGAAGAAAACTTTGGTCATTTAAAAGGGCTTAAACTGACTTTCTTTGGTGATGCCCGCAATAACGTTGCTAACTCTTTAATGGTGGTTTGCGCGAAATTAGGCTTACATTTTACCGCATGTGGCCCAGCATCTTTAATGCCAGAAGAGCAGCTTGTGAAGGAATGTCGTGCAATCGCAGCTGAAAACGAAGGCTCTATTACATTGACAGAAGATATCGAGAAAGGGGCAAAAGACGCTGATGTTCTCTATACCGATATTTGGGTTTCAATGGGTGAGCCAGACAGTGTTTGGGACGAGCGTATTCGTTTATTAAAATCCTATCAAGTTAATGAATCTATGATGAAAATGGCAAATCCACACGCTATTTTCTTACACTGTTTACCTTCATTCCATGACCGTTTAACAACTATTGGTGAAGATATTTATCAAAAATTTGGCTTGAGTGAAATGGAAGTGGCAGACGGTGTTTTTGAGTCTCGCCAATCAAAAGTTTTCGACCAAGCTGAAAACCGTATGCATACCATTAAAGCCGTTATGTTTGCGACTTTAAGCTAAAGCAAGGAGTTAACAATGCCTAAGAAGGTATTTATTGCTTTAGGGGGAAATGCACTGGGCAGTACGCCACTAGAGCAAAAACAGATAGTACGGAAAACCGCAAAACCGATTGTAGATTTGGTTGAGAAAGGTTACCAAGTCATTATTGGTCATGGAAATGGTCCACAAGTTGGGATGATCAATTTAGCTATGGATTATGCGTCGCAACAGAACATAGGCACCCCTTATATGCCATTTGCTGAGTGCGGTGCAATGAGCCAAGGTTATATCGGTTATCATCTACAACAGGCGATTAATGATGAATTATGTACGAGAAATCTGAATAAAAATCATGGCTGTGCAACCATTGTGACGCAAGTGGTTGTTGATAAAAATGATCCTGCTTTTTTATCACCCACAAAACCAATTGGCGCGTTTTATACTCAACAGCAAGCTGAGGCTATTGAAAAAGAGCATGGCTTCCACTTTATGGAAGATGCAGGGCGTGGATATCGTCGAGTTATTCCATCACCCAAACCGTTAGAAATTGTGGAATCACCAATTATTAAACAGTTAGTTGAACACAATATTGTGGTGATCACGGTTGGTGGTGGTGGTATTCCTGTTATTCGAAAAGGGGAGTTATTAGAAGGCATTGATGCTGTTATTGATAAAGATAACTCTAGCGCTAAATTAGCTGTCGAATTAAAAGCAGATACTTTATTAATATTAACGGCTGTTGATAAAGTCGCTATTAATTTTAATAAACCAGAGCAAATGAATTTAGATAAATTAACATTTTCTCAGGCTCAAGAATATATTTCTCAAGGGCAATTTGCTAAAGGAAGTATGTTACCTAAAGTCGAAGCTTGTCTTAATTTTCTAAAAGAGAGTGATAAAGGTGTACAAGCAATTATTACTTCTTTAGATAATGCATTATCTGCTTTAGAAGGAAAAACAGGTACAACAATTATTTCCGATTAATATCATACTTATCATCATTCTAAATTTAATTCTAAAAATAAACACTGCCAGTTAGATATTATTTCTACTGGCAGAGTTACCTCTTATTTAAGTCGAGGGCGCTTATGAAACTTAAAAAGTTTGCGTTTCCGACCGCATTTACTATTTTATTTGCAATTACAGTAATTGTGGTTGGCTTAACGTGGATTATTCCGGCTGGCGAATATCAACGATTAAGTTATAACTCAACAGAGCCATCATTAGTGGTTGCGAAAATAGATGGTTCTCATGAAGTGTTACCTGCAACTCAAGCCACATTAAATGATTTAAATGTCTCTATTGAGATTGATAAATTCACGGATGGGACAATTAAAAAACCGATAGCGATACCCGGAACCTATGAACGTGTAGCACAGCAACCTAAAGGGATAATGGATATTACCGAAAGTATGGTGAAAGGGACGATAGAGGGAGCTGATGTTATTGTTTTTATTCTTGTACTGGGGGGACTTATCGGGGTTGTTAATAAAACTGGCGCATTCAATGCAGGTTTAACAGCACTGGCAAATCGAACCAAAGGCAAAGAGTTTTTAGTGGTATTTGGTGTCACGATTATATTATCCATAGGCGGGACAAGTTGTGGGATTGAAGAAGAAGCCGTCGCCTTCTATCCCATATTAGTCCCTATATTCTTAATATTGGGCTATGACGCTATTGTGTGTGTCGGGGCTATTTTTCTTGCCTCTTCAATGGGGGCAGGTTTCTCAACTGTCAATCCTTTCTCCGTTGTTATTGCATCAAATGCTTCGGGGATCAGTTTTATTGAAGGGATCGGCTTTCGTACTATTGGGTTAGTGATTGGTACGATTGGTGTTTTGGTTTATTTATATTGGTATTGCAAGAAGATCAAAAAAGATCCGGCTTTCTCTTATAACTATGAAAATGCCGAAAGTTTTAAACAGCGCTTTTTAAGTAATTACGATCCTAATGAGATATTAGAATTTTCATGGCGTCGTAAAGTGATCCTCTGCTTATTTGTTGCTGCTTTTCCTATCATGGTTTGGGGCGTTATGGATATGGGCTGGTGGTTCCCACAAATGGCGGCTCTGTTCCTTGCTATCGCTATCATCATAATTTTCCTTTCTGGATTAAAAGAAAAAACAGCCATTGATGGATTTATTCATGGGGCTTCTGAACTCGTTGGCGTTTCATTAATAATTGGTTTAGCTCGTGGTGTTAACCTTGTGATGGAACAAGGTAAAATTGCCGATACTATCCTTGAGTTTATGTCTCATATGGTTGCAGGAATGCCACCAAGCCTATTCTTATTAGCACAGCTCGTTGTTTTTATCTGTCTAGGTTTTATTGTTCCTTCCTCTTCAGGTCTTGCGGTTTTAGCGATGCCAATTATGGCGCCATTAGCTGACGCAGTTGGTGTTCCTCGTTATATGGTGGTATCAGCATATAACTGGGGGCAATATATTATGTTGTTCTTAGCACCTACCGGACTGGTGTTAGCGACATTGCAAATGCTAGATATCTCCTATAACAAATGGCTTAAATTTATTATGCCGATGGTGATATTTATGTTTGTACTTTCAGCAACACTGTTATTGGTTCAAGTCGCTTTTCTATAAAATTAAATTGATGTGTTTACGTTATTAAATGGATTTTTGGTTATTCTGTAATGTGAAATTAATCTAGTTTTTTATGCTGCAATCGGAGTTATTTTTTGATTTTCACTAGAAGTGATCTAGCTCTCGTTTTTAGCGGTGATAAAAAATAAACCGAAAAAAAAGGTTGTTAATTTGTAGAAGTTATGTTTTTTTAAATATAGATAACACGTAAACACATCACTAAATTAATTGATAGGTAACCCATGATCATCACTAATCTACTACAAAGCCTACGACTAACAGCGCACATCGCGGCTGTGGTTGTCGTGCGTGTGGTGGTGGTCGTCGGCAAAGCGCCGTAACGGGTCCGAATCAACACAATTTCGAAACCCCGCCGGCGCACTAACCGGGCGGGGTTTTTCTTTTCTACCTGCCCATCAAGTCCGGCTTAAAACAAAGGACAGATAAAAATGGGTGATCAACAAGAAAACGCCACAACAAGTAGAACGTTTACTGGTGCGCAATTAATCGTTTATTTACTGGAACGGCAAGGCATTACGACAGTTGCAGGGATCCCTGGTGGTGCAGCACTTCCGTTGTATGATGCATTGAGCCAAAGTAAATCTATTCGACATATCTTAACTCGCCATGAACAAGGTGCTGGTTTTATTGCACAAGGTATTGCCCGTGCAAATGGTAAACCTGCTGTTTGTATTGCTTCGAGTGGACCGGGTGCGACAAATTTAGTCACAGCAATTGCCGATGCTAAGCTTGATTCTATTCCTTTAGTTTGTATTACAGGTCAGGTATCTTCAGCGATGATTGGAACTGATGCTTTCCAAGAAGTTGATACTTACGGCATGTCTATCCCAATTACTAAACATAACTATTTAGTTCGTGATATTGCTGAGTTACCTGAAATTATTTGTGATGCGTTTCGTTTAGCGATGTCAGGAAGACCAGGTCCTGTTTGGGTTGACGTACCAAAAGATATTCAGCAAGCCAAAATTACATTAGAAGTGTTACCGCCTATTCAACAAAAAGATCCTGTTCCCGCATTTAATACTGATTTAGTGATACAAGCGGCGCAGATGATTAATCAGGCTAAAAACCCTGTTTTATATTTAGGTGGGGGGATCATTAGCTCTGAAGCATGTAAAGAAGCAATTGAATTAGCAGAGAAAAACAACCTGCCAACAACAATGACTTTAATGGGGTTAGGATTAATGCCACCTTCGCATCCTCTGTATTTGGGGATGTTGGGTATGCACGCGACTCGTAGCACCAATTTTATTTTAGAAGAAGCCGATCTGTTGATTGTATTAGGGGCTCGATTTGACGATCGCGCCATTGGTAAAGCCGAGAAGTTTTGCCCTAATGCTAAAATTATTCATGTTGATATCGATCGCGCTGAAATTAGTAAGATCAAACGCCCTGATATTGCGATCCACGCCGATGCAAAATCAGTGTTATCACTGTTACTACCATTGATTAATACAAACAAGCGTAATGAATGGATAGAGCGTGTTACGACACTGAAACAAGAATATCCATTAGAGATGAAAAACTCTGAAAATATCTTAAGTGGTTATGGCATCGTATTAGCGGCTGCAAATTGCGTAGATGATGATGCCATTATTACAACAGATGTTGGGCAACATCAGATGTGGGTAGCACAAGCCTATCCGTTAAATCGACCTCGACAATGGTTAACGTCTGGCGGTTTAGGTACGATGGGATTTGGTTTACCAGCAGCAATTGGTGCCGCATTAGCTGAGCCAGATAAGAAAATCCTCTGCTTCTCAGGGGATGGCAGCATTATGATGAATATTCAAGAATTTGCTACGGCAGCTGAGCATCAATTAGATATCAAAATTATTTTGATAAATAATCAGGCGTTAGGATTGGTTCACCAACAACAAACACTGTTTTTTGAAGAGCGCATTTATGCTGCGGCTTACCCTTATCAAACAGATTTTATTCGTATTGCACAAGGTTTTGGTTTAGATACCTGTGATTTAAATCAGGAAGCAGATCCTGCGAGTGCGCTAAAAGCAGCGATTGAAAAACCAGGTCCATGTTTAATTCATGTAATGATTGATATTCATGAAAAAGTATTTCCAATGGTACCGCCAGGGGCGGCAAATATTGAGATGATAGGAGCTTAATTTATGTCACAACAATCACAACCTATCGCGCTGGAATTGATTGTTCGCAATCACCCCGGTGTTATGACCCATATTTGTGGGCTATTTGCTCGCCGTGCATTTAACGTCGATGGTATTTTGTGTTTACCGATGAAAAATAGCGATAAAAGCCGAATTTGGCTATTAGTGCAAAAAGATGATCGCTTAATGCAGATGGTGAGTCAGGTAGAAAAGCTTGAAGATGTAAAAGAAGTCAGATTTAGCGATGATTTGCGAGTTTTTGAGCAAATGGAAAGTTATTTAAATTAATGTAGATTGGCTCTCTCTTTATCATTAAGAGCGAGCCAATAAATATTGTGCTTAAGGACGATGGTGGTAATGCTGTTGATTTGGGCTAGACATAATCACAGAGGCGCGCAAATGGCCTTCTACACAAATATAAGAGTGGGGCGCATTACCATGAAAAGCATAAAAATCACCGGTTTCTAATAAAACCGTTTCGTCGTTATCAAAACGCATCATTAATTTACCAGAATAGACCATGATGTGTTCTTGAGTACCATCTGCGTGAGCAGGGCTATTAATAATCGCACCATGCTTCATTTCGATATGCCAAATCTCAGTAATATTGCCGATACCAATACGGAATTTAAACTCTTGAGCATAATCCCCAACGATAGGTTTATGTCGTTCTAAACGGGGATATTCTTCACGCGTGAAACTAAATAAATCTCCCAAAGGAAAGCCAAGCGCTATCGCGATAGCCTCTAAGGTATCGATTCTAGGATTAGAATCACCGGATTCTAACTTTGACAATGCAGCCTTGGATATTCCCGATTTTCTTGATAACTCATTAAGTGACAAGTTTCGAGATTGTCTTAACTGTTTGACTTTATTACCAAGGTATTCATTCGTTTTTTTAGGAGGTTGTGGGTTCATTGCCAATTCAAAATATCGTTAGTTTAAAAGTGTCATTCCGATTAGATAATAACACTAATTAACCGTATTCGGAAAAATGAGATCCTGTTTCTGCTGTATTTTGTGAATAGTTTTACGATCACTGTTCGATTTTTAATAATTACGCTAATATCCTTCATTAAATGATAATTATTCAAGGTTTATTATGATGGACTTACTTAGTTGGTCTGATCTTTTTATTTGCTTACTTACCTTATTTTTTGCTTATGTTATTTTCGGTATGGCTGGGTTTGGCTCGGCGTTAATTGCAGGCCCAGTATTAGCGCTTTATTTGCCTCTTTCAATGATAGTGCCTTTATTGGCATTAATCGATTTAAGTGCTGCCGTAGTGAATGTTTTAAGAGACGGTAAACAGGCTGATTTTAAAGAGATACGCTATCTTATTCCGCTTATTATTATTGGTAGTCTTGTTGGTGCGACGATTTTATTAACTACACGACCTGATTTGCTTTCTCTTCTTTTAGGTATCTTTGCTGCTTGTTATGCAATCTATGCGCTATTTTGGAAAAAACAAGAAAGCCAATTTTCTCAACGCTTGGTTTATCCTTTTGGGTTAATTGGTGGGGTATTTAGTGCATTGTTTGGTAGTGGCGGTTTTGTATATGCGATTTATTTATCAGGCAGAATTGCAGACAAAAATAAGTTTCGCATTACACAAACCACATTGATTGGTTTTAGTACACTAACGCGAGTGGTGATTTTTTTATTTGCGGGTATCTATTGGCAATTGGACATTCTTAAGTTAGCCGTTATTTTCTTACCTGCCATGTTTGCTGGTGTATGGTTAGGGCGAAATTTAACATTACGGATGTCAAAAGCACGATTTATGAGTGTGATTTATACCATTGTATTGGCATCAGGTACTGTGCTTATCTACCGTTACTTTTCTTAAGCGTTGTAGGATAAATGACGGTGAAGTGAGAATATTGTGAAAGGCAAAGATCTTCGTGAGTTAAATGGAGATCTTTCTCTGATTAACGTTACTTTTTAAGCATGTTTATCTATTTCTTATCTCCTATAATACAACAATATTTTATTTAACCACCTTCCTTTTATTACAGAGGTTTCTGTTATTCACAGAAACAAAATAACATGTCACATCAAAATTATCGCCAATCCGAAGTTTTTGCGATAACAACTATCACGGTAAGTATTGGCGTTATCGGGATTGTTATCGGATTAACTATTCCTATGGTTGCACTGCGCCTCAATTTAGCGGGTATTAGTGAATCTATCATTGGGCTTATTTCCGCAGCGCCAGCTATTGGGATGTTAATTATTTCACCTTTTGCTCGGCGTATTGTGCAATGGATTGGTAAACGCTTTGCGATGCTTTTAGCAACCATTATTTCTGCAATCAGTTTATTACCTTTAATGGGAAGCTTACCTCTAGAGTTGTTATTTCCTTTACGACTTATCACTGGTATTGCCAGTGGTGTGATGATTTGTTTAGGAGAGACGTGGATTAATGAGCTTTCACCTGATAATAAACGTGGGCGAATTTTAGCGGTATATACCACGGTATTTACTATCAGCCAGTTATTAGGACCTTCAATTATTGCGCTTTATGGCGTCGCAGATAAAACACCTATTTTAATTAGTGTCTTTATTCATATTATCTCTATTGTCCTGTTTTTAATGATGGATCAGAAAACAGGAGATAAATTACCAAAAGATACACAAGAGCCTAATTTTTCTATTATTCGCTTTGTTAAAGTTGCACCCGCAATCTGCGGCGGTATTGTTTTCTTTGCTTTTTTTGATGGCACCGTACTTTCAATGTTTCCTATTTATGGCCTAAGTATGGGACATACTGAAGCTATTGCAGCAATGATGATAAGCGCGATTTTAGCGGGTGATGCCATTATGCAAATGCCATTTGGCTGGCTTGCTGATCATATGAACAGAACACGGTTATACCGAATTTGTGGTGTGGTGACTTTACTTGCAAGTTTATTATTACCGATCACGATGTCTCATACATTTTTGATTTGGCCTTTATTACTGGTGTTGGGTGCAACAGCCGGTGCGATATACACCATTGCGTTAGTACAAATAGGGCAATATTTCTCAGGTAATGATCTGATGGTTGCAAACGCGTCTGCGGCGATGTTATGGGGAATAGGTAATTTATCCGGGCCTTTGCTGGCTGGCGCATTGTCAGAAATTTCTTCATCTTCACTGCCATTCTTATTGGTTGCCATGACAGGCTTGTTCTTAGTATCAACGATGGAACGTTGGAATCTAGGCGTTGAAGCACTCAATAGTAGCTCATCTTAATATCATTTCTTCTCTATCGTATTTCATTTAGGGGGTTAGGAATACGATAGAGGAAATCCCTCTTTTCTTTATTTCTAAATGTTTAATTTTATCTTATTGTTTTTTATAAATGATTATAATTATCTTTCGTAATTGTACTTATTTTAAAATTTATTAAGAATAATCTAGAAATGCCTATGTTGAACAGAAAGTCGTTTGCTAAAACAACGTTTATTCATCTAACGTTAGAAGTAGAAGATGACATTATCTTCAGATAAAAATAACGAATACTGCAAATCACTAATCGCCACACATAGGGAACGGGAGGTATTATTTATCTAGGCAACTTATTAAGGTTACTAATAATAGATAAATATACCTAGTTATTATCTTATTTAAAATAAGTTCAATAAAAACAATTAATTATTTTGTTTTTCTACTGTGAGATAAGCATGATATTGGATGATTGTATAAAAGTAGAATGATGAGGAAAGTAGATAGTTGCTTTCCTCTTTTTCTTTTTTTCTGACTTTAAATTATCTTTTTATGACATTTTTATTAAAAATGCATTTTTTCGCTTGATTCTTACCCTAAAAGCACCAGATAATCGTTTGCGTCAAATTCTCTCACTCAATCCACACGAAAAACCAAACGTTTGCTTTTGACTCCCTCTTAAGATTTTTATCGGTAAGAGGTAATTTTAATTGATACGTAATCGTTTTCGTTTTTTGGAGAGTGAACCGTTTTTATGTCAGAGGAATGTAATGTCTGCTAATCAATCAGCAACCACAGGTAAACTGGATAGCTATTTTAAACTTACAGCTCGCGGCACAACTGTTCGCAAAGAAATGATCGCCGGTTTGACGACATTTTTGGCAATGGTGTATTCCGTGATTGTTGTTCCTAGCATGTTAGGGCAAGCCGGTTTTCCACATACAGCGGTTTTTATCGCAACCTGTTTAGTCGCGGGATTGGGCTCTCTTCTAATGGGATTGTGGGCAAATCTTCCTATGGCAATTGGTTGTGCTATTTCATTAACAGCATTTACCGCTTTTAGCTTGGTCTTAGGACAAAACATCTCTGTGCCTGTTGCTTTAGGTGCTGTGTTTTTAATGGGGTGTTTATTCACCGTATTCTCATTAACCGGCATTCGTACTTGGATCTTAAAAAATATTCCAATCGGTATCGCACATGGTGCGGGAATAGGGATAGGGCTATTTTTACTTTTGATCGCAGCAAACAGTGTTGGATTAGTGGTGAAAAACCCATTTGATGGTTTACCTGTTGCAATGGGGAAATTTACATCATTCTCTGTTCTTATGTCACTTGCTGGATTAGCCGCTATTTTCGGATTAGAAAAACGTAAAGTGCCGGGTGGCGTACTATTAGTGATTGTGGCTATTTCGATTATTGGTCTTATTTTTGATCCTAATGTGAAATATCAAGGCATCTTTAAAATGCCTCAATTAGGTGAAGAAGGGCTTTCTTTATTGTTTGCGATGGATATTAAAGGTGCTTTACAACCTTTAGTTTTACCAAGTGTTCTTGCGTTAGTAATGACAGCGATTTTTGATGCAACAGGGACTATCCGTGCCGTTGCTGGTCAAGCAAACTTATTAGATAAACGTGGACAAATTATTAATGGCGGAAAAGCACTAACTTCTGACTCTGTCAGTAGTATTTTTGCAGGTGTGATTGGTGCCGCTCCTGCTGCGGTTTATGTTGAATCAGCCGCAGGAACAGCCGCTGGTGGTAAAACAGGATTAACTGCAACTGTGGTTGGTATTTTATTCTTACTGATCCTTTTCTTATCGCCTCTCTCTTATTTAGTTCCAGCTTATGCAACGGCACCTGCATTAATGTATGTAGGTTTATTGATGCTAGGCAATGTCACTAAGCTAGATTTCAGTGATTTTGTTGACGCAATGTCAGGCATGGTGTGTGCTGTATTTATTGTTTTAACGTGCAATATCGTCACAGGCATTATGTTAGGTTTCGGCTGTTTGGTGATTGGTCGTGTATTTGCCGGAGAATGGCGTAAACTCAATATTGGTACAGTATTAATTACTATTGCTCTAGTGGCATTTTATGCGGGTGAGTGGGCAATTTAATTAAAATAATCGGTTTTAAAGACAAAAGGCGGAATATATTTTTATTCCGCCTTTTTGCTATTTATTTATCTACTTTTATTCGCTATTGTCGAAATTAAACCTAGTTATTAAATAGTTGGTAGAATATATGCAAGAAATAAAAATACGCCACGGTGAACCTGACGACGCATCAGCAATTCAACAGTTATATACACATCCTGATTTATATATTTGTACTTGCCAATTTCCTTATCCTTCAGTCACGATGTGGAAAAAAAGATTACTTGAATTTTCAGAGCAAAATATCCCTAATTTTGTTGCAACCATCGATGGTCAAGTTGCGGGACATTTAGCACTGATAATCGATAATCACCCTCGTCGTCGCCACATTGTCAGTTTTGGTATCGGTGTTGGCGCTGAATATTCAGGGAAAGGTGTCGGTAAGTTACTCATCAATACAGCAATTGATTATGCTTTCAATTGGTTAGCCGCCACACGATTAGAATTAGAAGTGTATTCAGACAACGAAAGAGGTTTGCATCTCTATAAGAAGTTAGGCTTTGAAGTTGAAGGTATACGTCGTAAAGCCGCCTTTAGAGAGGGTAAATATTGTGATGTTGTTATGATGTCGATGTTAAGATCAATTGAATAATCATTAGTGTTACGAGTTAGCTCTCAAATTTAATCGCTATTGTCATTTATCTATTATTTTTTATTTAATTACTTAACGTTTTACGTTTTTATACGGTCTATTACATTGCTTAGACTGAAAAAGAGAAATAAAAACGTATGCTTTCTATAATTAATGCCGTTAATAAATAGAGAGCAATAATTTGCATACAATGTGCGGTGTTAGATACGATTAATCTTAATTTTTAAATATTCTCACAGCGTCTGTGTGGGATCTGTTTAAAATAAGCGTGGATGCATAGATAGAGATAAAGAAAGATATGATGCACAAATTTTACATAATGTGTTTCTTTATCATTCGGTAGGTTTTCCTTATGACAAGGAAAAGATGCTAGGTTTTCAGGATAAAAATAGGCATGTAAGGGTAACATGGAAATTTTCTTTACTATTTTGATTTTAATACTGGTGGTTTCAGTTTCGGGAGTTATCACAAAATTAATTCCCTTTCGTGTTCCGTTACCATTAATACAGATTGTGATAGGGGCTTTATTGGCATGGCCTCAGTTTGGTTTACATGTCACTTTTGATCCTGAATTGTTCCTCGTTCTATTGATCCCACCTTTGCTTTTTGTTGATGGTTGGAAAACACCGACACGAGAATTTATCCAAAATGGGCGTGAGATTTTTATTCTTGTGCTTGTTTTAGTCATGGTGACGGTTGTTGGTATCGGTTATCTGATTTATTGGATGATGCCAAGTATTCCTCTTATTTCTGCATTTGCATTGGCGGCAGTACTTTCGCCAACAGATGCGGTCGCACTCTCGTCCATTGTCGGCAAAGGGCGAATACCTAAGCGAATAATGGGCATTTTAGAGGGTGAAGCATTAATGAATGATGCTTCAGGTCTGGTTGCCTTGAAATTTGCGGTTGCTGTGGCAATGGGCACAATGGTGTTTACTGTTGGTGGTGCAACCCTTGAATTCTTCAAAGTCGCTGTTGGGGGATTACTGGCAGGTATCGGTGTCACCTTGCTTTACAGTAAATCTCTACGATTAATGAGCCGTTGGAGTGGAGACGATCCTGCTACACAAATCGTCTTTATGTTGCTGCTGCCTTTTGCCTCTTATCTTATTGCAGAACATATTGGTTTTTCAGGTATTTTAGCTGCTGTTGCTGCCGGTATGACTATCAGTAAATCAGGCGTTATTCGTAATGCACCGCTTGCGATGCGTTTACGTGCTGATAGCGTGTGGTCAATGCTTGAATTTGTCTTTAACGGACTTGTTTTTATCATGCTTGGCTTACAACTTCCTATTATCTGGACAAGCTCTGTTATTCAAGCAGATCTTGACCCTGAAGTTGAAGTCTGGATGTTGTTTGCAGCCGTCTTCGTTATCTACTTTGCACTGCTGATCCTGCGATTTACATGGTTATGGCTAATGAAGAAAATTAGCCGTATCTTTATGAAAAAGCATCCACTTGATTTTGCTAATTATACAACGCGTGAGTTGTGGTTATCGTCATTTGCTGGTGTTCGTGGTGCTATTACGCTTGCGGGTGCGCTCTCTATTCCACTATTTTTAACCGATGGCAGTACATTCCCAGGGCGTTATCAAATTATCTTTATTGCTGCTGGCGTTATTTTACTGTCGATTTTAGTGGGTATTATTTCTCTTCCTTTCCTATTAAAAGGCGTGAAAGCAACCGACAAAGAAGCTGACAAAAATGAAGTGCGCTATGCACGTAAAGTGATGGCAGAAGTAGCAATTGTCAGCCTGAATAAAATGGAAGAGCGTTTAGCAGCAAGCACTGAAGAGCAGTTAGATGCTGAAGAAATTAATGAAGTGGCTTCTCGTGTAACGGGGTATTTAAGACGGCGCACAGCAAATCAAGATGAAATGGTTCATAACGCGTTAGAAGAAGATCTCGAAAGGCGTTTTCGCTTAACGGCATTACGCGCTGAACGTGGTGAGCTTTACCATCTAAGAGCGACGCGAAAAATCAGTAATGAAACGCTCCAATTATTGCTACATGAATTGGATTTAATGGAAGCATTGTTAGTAGAGAAAGACAGTTAATTATGTGGTTGCTCGTTATTACAACACTGTTATGGGCAGCCTCTTTTAGCCTGATCGGCGAGTATCTCGCGGGTCAGGTTGATAGCTGGCTTTCTGTTCTGATCCGCGTTTCTTTGGCGGCTTTGGTCTTCTTACCTTTCTTACGTTGGAAGGGAATTCGTTTTAAGGTGATTTTGCTTTATATGCTCGTGGGAGCTTGCCAACTCGGTATTATGTATCTGTTTGTCTTCCACGCTTATAACTATTTGACTGTCGCAGAATTTTTACTTTTTACTGTATTAACACCGCTTTATGTCACGTTAATTTATGATTTATTAGAGCGTCAGAAATTACGTTGGGGTTATGCATTTAGCTCATTATTAGCGGTATTAGGTGCGGCAATTATTCGCTATGACCATTTAAGTGATGATTTTTGGTATGGATTATTATTAGTGCAATTGGCTAATATTTTCTTTGCTATCGGTCAGGTGGGTTATAAACGGTTAATGGAAGTACATCCTATTCCTCAACATCATGCATTTTCTTGGTTTTATCTTGGTGCAGTTGCGGTTTCATTGGTTGGTGCATTGTTTTTTGCTGATTGGCAGAAAATGCCAACAACATCGCTACAATGGGGTGTTTTGCTCTGGTTAGGAATTGGCGCTTCTGGAATAGGGTATTTCATGTGGAACTATGGTGCCACACAAGTTGATGCTGGAACCTTAGCTATTATGAATAACATGATGGTTCCAGCAGGGTTATTAGTGAACTTCTCTATTTGGCAACAACATCCAAATTGGCCAAGTTTCATCATAGGCGCGAGCCTGATTGTTGCATCACTTTGGATCCATCGACGCTGGATACGCCGACCTGCTTTACAAAAGGAAGATTGTTAACAGCGTGCTGACCTGATAAGCGAATAAATTCTCGAATTGCCGGTTGATGTTGCTCTCCACTACGGTTAGCGGCATATAACCGGCTCCATAATCCCTCTCCTAATGTTTTTGTAACAACTAATCCCTGTTTTTCAAAATTCTCAACAGCCCAATGAGGTAATGCAGCAATACCCATACCGGCTGCAACCATTTGAATTAATAACAACGTATTATCGACGTGTTTAAAATGTGGAGTGATCCCTGCGGGCTGCAAGAAATGACGCCATACATCAAAGCGCTCTCTTTGTACGGGATAAATAAATAGCGTTTCTGCAATTAAATCTTGTGGCTGAATATGTAAGCGATTAGCCAAAGGGTGGTCTGGCGATAAAACTAATTTCACTTCATAGTCAAATAACGGTGTGTAATGTAAACGAGGATCATCCAAGATATCGGAGGTTAGCACTACATCTAATTCACGCTGTAATAATGCGGGTTGTGGATCGAATGTCACTCCGGAATGAAAATCAACAGTCACTTCAGGCCATGTTTGACGATATTGCTGTAATGCAGGGGTTAACCATTGAATGCAACTATGGCATTCGATAGCAATATTCAAATTCACACTACCCGGCTCATTACACGCTTCAATCGCCCTACGAACGATAGGCAATACTTCTTCTGCTAATTTAACGAGCACTTCCCCTTGTGAAGTAAAGCGCAGTGGTTGGCTTTTACGTACAAAAATTCGATAGCCAAGGCGATGTTCTAATTCACTAAACTGATGTGAAAGAGCCGATTGTGTTTGATGCAGTTGATTTGCTGCGTTAGCAAGAGAGCCTGTGTGCTTCAAGGCTAAGATCGTTTTTAAATGTTTTATTTCTATCATGAGAAACCTTCAGGTTGTTGATGAAAAATTTGCGCTTGTGATTTATACACTACCTGTAGATTATGGATGTGTAAACATCTAGACGGCTAAAAATAGGATTTTAATTATGACAATTCGCAATCACACACTCGGTTTCCCTCGTATTGGCTTAGATAGAGAGCTAAAAAAGGCGCAAGAAAATTATTGGGCAGGCAAGATTTCACAGGAAGAATTGATTGCAGTGGGTAAAGCACTTCGCGCTCGCCATTGGCAACAGCAGGCAGATGCAGGTGTTGAATTATTACCTGTCGGTGATTTTGCTTGGTATGACCAAGTATTAGGTACAAGCCTGCTGCTAGGTAATGTGCCACCTCGTCATCGTAATGAAGATGGCTCACTCGATCTTGATACTCTATTTAGAGTCGCTCGTGGTAGAGCACCAACAGGTAAACCTGCTGCTGCATCTGAAATGACGAAATGGTTTAATACTAACTATCACTATATCGTACCGGAATTTCAGCAAGGTCAGTCATTTACCTTTGCATGGAAAGAGTTGCTAGAAGAAGTCGATGAAGCATTAGCACTGGGTCATAAAGTAAAACCTGTTTTACTCGGTCCTGTGACTTACTTGTGGTTAGGTAAAGTGAAAGGCCCTGAATTTGATAGATTAACGCTGTTAAAAGATATTTTACCTATCTATCAACAAGTCCTTACTGCATTAAAAGAGAAAGGCATTGAATGGGTGCAAATTGATGAGCCTGCATTGGTACTCGATTTACCTGTTGAATGGCAAAATGCGTATCAAACAGCTTATCAAGCATTAACGGGACAAACTCAATTACTGCTGACAACCTATTTTGATGGCATTTCTCATCATCTTGATATTATTAAAAATTTACCTGTTAATGGGCTTCATGTTGACATTTCAGCTGGGCAAGATGATTTGCAACATTTACACCAAGCGTTACCTAAAGACTGGGTACTGTCATTAGGTGCCATTAATGGTCGAAATGTTTGGAAAGCAGATTTAAGCGCACGTTATCAGCAAGTGATTGCGCTAAAAGATAAGCGTCCTTTGTGGATCGGAACATCATGTTCATTACTGCATAGCCCAATTGATTTAAATGCAGAGACGAAACTTGATGATGAAGTAAAAAGCTGGTTTGCTTTTGCTGTTCAGAAATGTGAAGAAGTGGCTTTGTTAGCCAAGGCATTGAATGCACCAGAAGGTGAGTATGATGAACAATTGGCACAGTACAGTGCGCCAATTCGTCAACGTCAGCACTCGACTCGTGTGCATAATGCAACAGTTGAGGCTCGTTTACAGGCAATTGAAGCACAAGATAGTGAAAGAAATTCACCTTATACTCAACGTGCAGAAGTACAACGAGCTCGATTTAATCTGCCATTATGGCCTACGACCACGATTGGCTCATTCCCGCAAACAACAGAAATTCGTACTGTTCGTTTAGATTTTAAGAAAGGGCGTATAGATACGGCAGCTTATCGCACAAATATCAGCGAACATATTAAGCAAGCAATATCAGAACAAGAAAACCTTGGTCTTGATGTATTAGTTCATGGCGAAGCTGAACGTAATGACATGGTGGAATATTTTGGTGAACATTTTGATGGTTATGTGTTTACGCAAAATGGCTGGGTACAAAGTTATGGTTCACGCTGTGTAAAACCACCAGTGATTATCGGTGATATTAGTCGCCCAGCACCGATTACTGTAGATTGGGCAACGTACGCGCAGTCATTAACGGAAAAGCCAGTTAAAGGCATGCTTACAGGTCCTGTGACAATTTTATGTTGGTCGTTCCCTCGTGAAGACGTGACGCGTGAAACAATTGCAAAACAGATTGCGTTAGCACTGCGTGATGAAGTGGATGATTTACAAAAAGCGGGTATTGGTATTATTCAAATTGATGAACCTGCATTGCGTGAAGGATTACCGCTACGTCGTAATGAGTGGCAGGCTTACCTTGATTGGGCTGTCGATGCCTTTAAATTAAGTGCTGCCATTGCTGATGATGAAACACAAATCCACACTCATATGTGTTATTGCGAGTTTAATGACATCATGGATTCTATTGCAGCACTGGATGCAGATGTTATTACTATTGAGACCTCACGTTCAGATATGGAGCTGTTAGAAGCTTTTGAGCACTTTGATTATCCAAATGAAATTGGACCGGGTGTTTATGATATTCACTCACCTAATGTGCCAAATGTGGAATGGATTGTTGGTTTATTAAGAAAGGCGCAATCTCGAATTCCCGCAGAGCGTTTATGGGTGAACCCAGATTGTGGATTGAAAACACGAGGCTGGCCTGAAACACGCGCAGCATTAGCGAATATGGTTGAGGCAGCTAAGTATTTGCGTCAGAGCGTGTAATAAAATAATTAATCATTTATTAGCCTGCTATTTTTGACCTGTTACTTTAGATAAGTCGCGCAGTCAAAATAGCAGGTTAAATTTATATAAAATAAAAAAGAAAGGTATTCATTAAAACTTAGAGTAAATCTTATTATTGATATTCATGATAGTTGCTATACTGCGAAAACTCTCTAATTTTATGGATATAATTATTGTGCAAACTAGCATTAAACTTTCGGATAAAGTATTAGATGCTTTTCCAACTCGACCTTTGAAATTAGTTCCACTAAGAGGAGACGGTGGATTATTTCGCACCTTATTCTTAGTTATTTTCATGCTAGCAATGACGGTATTTAGTGCTTATCAAATTCCCAATATTCTTTATGATTATAAAATCAGTGAGAATGCAGTACCTGTTGACGCTACGGTGAAAGGCTCTTGTCGCTCGCAACTCTTTGTTCTTACTAACTGTAGTGTTGATTTGCGTTATAAAGGCAATGAAGTTTCGCGTAATTTTACTTTTTTAGATTTAGGTCCCAAAGATGTGTTAGTTGAACCCGTCGCTGATGCAAATGATCTAAGTAAAATGACCGTTGATGTGGCGATAGATAATATTTGGCTTCGTTTAATTAGCACTATTATTTTTATCGGCTTATTTGGTTTTAGCGTGATCTTTTTTATTTATCGTCAAATACTGACGAGTAAAGTAAGAAAAGCATTATTATCAGTGGGAACTCAGCCTTTAAAATTAATCGCTATTCCTGCAAAAATGGTTGTGAGTAATAAGCAATTTATTGCCACTTATCATCTTAATTTAGATGGTAAAGATATCCGTATCGCTTATTCAGGAAATAAGAAAACACCTCCTATTGTAATTGAGCAAAATGGAAATACCTACGTATTAGCCGTTTATTCACCACAACAGAATATTCCTTATGCTTTAGATGTCCCTTTAGAGCGTATTCAGGCAACACCTGAAGAGAAACAACGTTTTCATGAAGCGTTGATTGAAGAAGGTTTGCTGTAATCAATTTTGATTATTAAGAACGTGATGCGTTTTCTCTTATGGGATGTAAGGGAAAACGCATTAAAACAGTCTGTTTATTTAGCCGCCAAAAATCTTCGCTTTTAAAATATCCATACCAGCACTGACTAAATCTAAATCTTGAGGTATAACGCCATCCGGCGTGACTTTATCAATTAATTTAGGTAAGTATTGTGCTGCCATTTCAGAAGCTTCTGTCGCATTTAAATTAATTTTTGACGCAAGTTCATTAATAACAGGCGATGAAAAAACCGCTACGATTTGTTCAGCACTGATAGGTAAATTTGTATTGGTACTTATCCAAGATTGAATAAGCTCACTTAAACCCGCTGTATCAAATTGCTTTACTAAGCCTTCAATGCCGCCTTGAGATCCAATCCAGTCAAGGACAGTTTTATATTGATTGATTTTTTCGCCACCAAGTAGGCTCGCAATTTGGTTAAATAAGCTCATGTTTACTCCAGTGACGGTGTGTTTGTCACATTAGGTGTTTATTTTAAGGGCGGGTAGTGTACGCGTTATGTTCGTTATACTTCAAGCTACTCGTCATACTTCAAGCCGTAGCGTTGTTGACTTCTAGCTACATCTTGAATTATTTAGAGTATATGTGCATCAAGGTATTTGTGTCGTCTATACTGATAAATGAAATGTTTATTTTAGTGAATGATTGAAGTAAGCGAATATGGGTGATGTATTCGCTGAAAATGTATTTCGAATGCTGTTTTTCGTGATTATGGTCACAATTTTATGAAATTGTTGCTTTGTTTGGTGCCTTGTAAGTGATGTTTGTCACTAAAAAGGTCTGGAAAACTGATACAGTAACTTTTAATTTAATGATCATTGGTTTTGTCCCATTGAGGAGTCCGATATGTCTGATGTATTTCACTTAGGTTTAACCAAAAATGACCTACAGGGTGCCACTTTAGCAATTGTTCCAGGTGATCCTAAGCGAGTTGAAAAAATTGCAAAATTAATGGATAACCCAGTTCATCTGGCTTCTTTACGTGAATACACGTCATGGCGTGGCGAAATTGATGGCAAGGCTGTCATTGTTTGCTCAACAGGTATCGGTGGTCCATCTACTTCTATCGCTGTTGAAGAATTAGCACAGTTAGGTATCCGTACTTTCTTACGTATTGGTACAACAGGTGCGATTCAAGAGCATATCAATGTAGGTGATATTCTTGTCACCACTGCTGCGGTTCGTTTAGATGGCGCAAGCTTACATTTCGCACCAATGGAATTCCCAGCTGTTTCTGATTTTGAATGTATGAACGCACTGTACAAAGCCGCTAAAGACAATGGCTCAACTGTACACGTAGGGGTTACTGCATCTTCAGATACATTCTATCCAGGACAAGAACGTTACGACACCTATACAGGTCGTGTTGTTCGCCGTTTCAAAGGCTCTATGAAAGAGTGGCAAGAAATGGGCGTAATGAACTATGAAATGGAATCTGCAACATTATTAACAATGTGTGCAAGCCAAGGTTTACGTGCAGGTATGGTTGCGGGTGTTATCGTAAACCGTACTCAACAAGAAATTCCAGATGCGGAATTACTGAAGAAAACTGAAAATAATGCACTAGGTATCGTTATCGAAGCCGCTCGCATTTTAATGAAATAAGTTTTTTTTCATCAAATATGAAAGCCCTTAATACATAAGTATTAAGGGCTTTTTTTGTATGGTAATTCATCAAGTTAATGTGTTAACAGACGCTGATTTCTGTTAAGGTCTTTGAGGTCTTAACAATACAACAATGAGAAGAGGCATTATGACTGATATATTACAAACACATCCTTCGGTGTTGCCTTTAGTCGGCGGAATTAACTTTCGTGATTTAGGCGGTAAAAAATTGAGTAACGGTGGTGTTATTAAACCCGGAATGCTCTTTCGCTCAGGCTCGCTGGATAGATTAACCAATACAGACCAATCTCTTCTCATTGATAAAAATCTTTTTCAAATCATTGATTATCGCGATACTGGCGAAATCGTTGATAAACCAGACCGAGTCTGGGACGGTGCGCAATATTATCATGCACCTGCCAATCCGTTATCCAAAGAAGTCTCTGCCAATCTTGAAAAGCTGACACCTGAAATACTTGAGCAGTTTGATGCTAAAGCCTTTATGTTTCAGTTATATAAATTGTTACCTATTAATAACCCTGCCTATAAACAATTAGCTACGTTATTAAAGCAACCCGAAAAAGGGGGCGTAGTGCAACACTGTGCAGTAGGTAAAGACAGAACAGGTGTTGGCTCAGCTTTAGTATTATTCGCACTCGGTGCATCTTTAGATGTGGTAATGGAAGATTACTTGCTAACCAATGAAACATTAGCGCCTTATCGCGCTTATCTTTTAGAAGAACATGCCAAAACAATGAGTGATAACATTGTTGATAAATTTGCCTATGTTTATTCAGTACAAGAAGAGTTTTTGCAAACGGCATTAGCTAGTATTAATCAGCATTACGGTAATGTGGATACTTGGCTAGAAAAAGATATCGGTTTAGATGCTTCTAGCCGAGATGCCTTACAAAATTATTTTCTAGAGTAATGAAGTGATTTATATTCGGTTAATCAGAATGTTTTATTTCACTTAGGTTAACCGAATTTAAGGTCTCTATTTTGACAGTACAAGACATTATTCATACCATCACCCTCTTTGTAAAAGAGCACGAGATCTGGGCTATTCCGATCGTGTTCTTTCTTGCTTTTGGTGAATCACTCGCGTTTATTTCTTTGCTTATTCCCGCCACGGTTATTTTATTGGGATTAGGTGCCTTAATTGGTGAAAGTGGTCTTTTTTTCTGGCCGATTTGGCTTGCGGCTGCATTAGGTGCTTTCTTTGGTGATTGGATATCGTACTGGGTAGGATTTCACTATAAAGACGGTGTGAAAAATTTGTGGCCAATTTCACGTTCACCACAAACATTGGTTAGAGGCCATCAGTTCTTTAATCGCTGGGGAATTTGGGGCGTGTTTATTGGTCGATTTTTTGGGCCTTTTCGTGCCATTGTCCCGTTAGTTGCGGGTATTTGTGCGATGCCACAACGTTATTTTCAAATTGCTAATTTAACCTCAGCCATGATTTGGGCTTTTGGCATTTTGGCGCCCGGTGCTTTTGGTTTGCAATGGCTTGCGAAATGGATGGGATAACTGCGTCCTTTATCGCAAATCAAGTCATGATGTAAATTGTTGCTAGACAATATTACCTATGCGTTTTAACGTAGCCCGCTGGAAAGTAAAAAGGTCACTTTAGTGGATATTCAGTTGTTATATGGGATCATTGGTTTATTAGGTGGTGTACTTGTTGGAGGCGCGCTGGTTTGGTGGTCTATCCAACAACGTTTATCCGATAAAGAAGCCATGCTACGTGAAAATCACACACAGCTTGCTATCGCTCAAGAAAAAGCGGTAATTATCCCTTCTTTACAACAACATATAGAACAACTAGAGCAAGAATTACGTGCTCAGCGAGAAATTATTACCTCTCAAGAAGCTGAATTAAGAGAAGTGACAACTCGCTGGGAAGAAAGCCGAATATCCGCAGAAGAAAAACAACGATTATTAATAAATAGTGAGCAACGGCTTGCAACGCAGTTTGAGAACTTAGCTAATCGTATTTTCGAACAAAGTGGACGTAAAGCTGAAGAGTTGAATCGCCAAGGATTGACACACTTACTTTCCCCCTTTCGTGAACAGCTCGAAAGCTTTCGGCGACAAGTTCAAGATGGTTTTGGGCAAGAAGCCAGAGAGCGACATACCTTGGTTCATGAAATTCGCCAGCTTCAACAATTGAATGTAAAAATGGCACAAGAAGCCGTTAACTTAACTAATGCCTTGAAAGGGGATAATAAAGTTCAAGGTAACTGGGGCGAGACAGTATTAGCACGTATATTAGAGTCTTCAGGATTACGTGAAGGTCATGAATTTGAAACACAGGTGAGTATTCGACATGAAAATGGTAGTCGCTATCAACCTGATGTAATTGTGCATCTACCTCATGGTAGAGATGTTATTATCGACGCTAAAATGTCGCTGGTGGCATATGAAAAGTATTTTAGTAGTGATAATGATAATGAACGCAAACAAGCGCTTTATGCGCATGTGAACTCAATTAAAGCGCATATTAAAGGATTGAGTGTAAAAGATTATCATAAACTACCGGGTGTAACGTCTTTAGACTATGTTTTAATGTTTATACCTATTGAGCCCGCTTATCTTGTTGCAATTGGTCATTCTCCAGACTTGCTAGAAGAAGCATTGAAAAACAATATTATGTTAGTTGGGCCATCTACTTTACTTGTTGCTTTGCGTACAATAGCCGCATTATGGCGTTATGAATATCAAAGCCAAAATGCGCAAGAAATTGCAGACAGAGCGGCTAAAATGTATGACAAATTAAGACTTTTCGTTGATGATATGCAAGGGCTAGGAAACAGTATTCAAAAAGCGCAGTCTGGCTATCTATTAGCGATGAAAAAACTCTCTGAAGGTCGTGGAAATCTAATCAGTCAAGCGGAAGGCTTTAAATCCTTAGGGGTTGAGATAAAAAAAACGATTGATAATGATCTCATTGAAAAATCAGCATCTGATTGATTTGATAAAATAAAGAGATAACGATTTCTGAGAAC
Source organism: Proteus sp. fly-1013 (assembly GCF_040140245.1). NCBI lineage: Bacteria > Pseudomonadati > Pseudomonadota > Gammaproteobacteria > Enterobacterales > Morganellaceae > Proteus > Proteus sp. fly-1013. The sequence goes on from NZ_JBEEWD010000009.1 coordinate 162,028, forward strand.
GACCAGTACTGAATTTACTAAATTTTGATTAATTAGCGGGCAAATAATATGACTCAACAAACTAAGGAAACAACTGATTTTGGTTTCCAAACCGTTGACAAAGATGATAAACAAACCATGGTTGCAAGGGTTTTTCACTCTGTCGCGTCTAAGTATGATTTAATGAATGACTTGATGTCTTTCGGTGTTCACCGCATTTGGAAACGTTATACCATTGAAGCAAGTGGTGTTAGACGTAACCAACGTGTTCTTGACCTTGCTGGTGGTACTGGTGATTTAACGGCTAAATTCTCTCGTCTTGTGGGTGAAAATGGGGAAGTTGTTTTAGCTGATATCAATGACTCAATGCTGAAAATGGGACGTGAAAAGCTACGCGATCACGGTATTGTGGGTAATGTTAACTATGTACAGGCAAATGCTGAAGAGTTACCGTTCCCAGATAACCATTTTGACTGCATCACTATCTCCTTTGGCTTACGTAATGTGACAGATAAAGCAAAAGCGTTACGTTCTATGTTCCGTGTATTAAAGCCAGGTGGACGTCTGCTGGTGCTAGAATTCTCTAAACCTGTTCTTGATCCTTTAAGCAAGATTTATGATGCTTACTCTTTCCATATCCTACCAAAAATTGGTCAAGTGATTGTTAATGATGCTGAAAGCTACCGTTATTTAACGGAGTCAATTCGTATGCATCCAGACCAAGAAACACTAAAAGGTATGATGGAAGAAGCTGGATTTGATCAAGTTACCTATACCAATATGACTGGAGGTATAGTTGCATTACACAAAGGATTTAAATTCTGAGATGGAAAAAGCCACTTTTTCTCATGATATTGCTTCTCAAGTACTGTATCCGCTGCTAACAGCATCAATGGAGACAGCACTTAATCACGTTTTATATCAGGAAAATGTGCTTAAACCTGCCCGCAATCGCCTTGCGGGCAAAGTGTTGGCGCTTTCTATCAATGAGTTTCCTCGTTCCATCTACTTAGTCTTTAGTGAACAACAAGTTGATGTATTAAGTCAGTGGGATGATGAAACTGATTGTTTGATAAAAACAAAATTATTAACTCTAATTAAGCTTCGTGACCGTCAAAAAATGTCAGAACTAATTAACTGTGGCGATATCACTATCGATGGTGATATGCAGGTTGTTCAAAATTGGTCTGCATTATTAGATATGGCGCAGTGGGAGCCCGCGCAATATTTAGCACCTTATATCGGTGATATTGCAGCGCAAAGCCTGACTGTTGTTGCAGGAAAGGGTGTTCAGTTATTTTCTTCACTCTTAAGTCACCAAAAAGATTATTTACGTGACGCATTAATTGAAGAGTGGAAAACTGCACCTAGTGCATTAGAAACAGTCCATTTTTATGATGAAATAGAAGAACTTGCACAGCAAACAGCCGAGCTGGAAAAACGGTTAGGCACATTGGAGAAAAAATAATGCTCCTTAGTGAGTTAAAGCGCCTCTATCATATTATTCAGGTATTTTTATCTTATGGGCTTGATGAGTTAATTCCTAAACACCGAATTACTTTACCTGCAAGATTAGGATGCCGAGCACTATTTTGGATCAAAAATAAACATCCAGAAAAACCATTAGGTGAACGCTTACGACTCGCATTGCAAACATTAGGCCCTGTTTGGATTAAATTAGGTCAAATGTTATCAACTCGACGTGATCTTTTCCCTCCTCAAATCGCTGACCAGCTTGCTTTATTGCAAGACAAAGTCGCTCCTTTTGATGGTAAGAAAGCACGACAATATATCGAAAACTCATTTGGTGGCCCTATTGACCAATGGTTTGATGATTTTGATGAAACCCCACTAGCTTCCGCTTCTATTGCACAGGTTCACACTGCAAAATTAAAAGAAAACGGCAAAGAAGTGGTACTAAAGGTTATTCGTCCTGATATTCAGCCTGTTATCAAAGCGGATATCCGTTTGATGTATCGCTTGGCAAATTTATTACCGTTTTTACCTGATGGTCGTCGTTTACGACCAAAAGAGGTGATCCGCGAATATGAAAAAACATTACTCGATGAGCTAAATTTACTGCGTGAAGCGGCTAATGCTATTCAATTACGTCGTAATTTTGAAAATAGCTCTATGTTGTATATTCCTGAAGTGTATTCAGATTATTGTCATGAAAACGTGATGGTAATGGAGCGTATTTATGGTATTCCCGTTTCTGATATTGAAGCGTTGAATGCACAAAAGACGAATATGAAGCTTCTTGCAGAGCGTGGCGTAAAAGTCTTTTTCACTCAGGTGTTTAGAGACAGTTTTTTCCATGCTGATATGCATCCTGGTAATGTGTTTATTAGCTATGATCACCCTGAAAATCCATATTATATCGGTATTGATTGCGGGATCGTTGGGTCATTAAATAAAGAAGATAAACGCTATTTAGCTGAAAACTTCTTAGCCTTCTTTAACCGTGATTACCGAAAAGTTGCAGAATTACATGTTGATTCAGGCTGGGTGCCAGCGGATACCAATGTAGAAGATTTTGAATTTGCGATCCGTACTGTGTGTGAACCGATTTTTGAAAAGCCACTTTCCGAGATCTCATTTGGACATGTGTTACTTAATCTTTTCAATACAGCACGCCGCTTCAATATGGAAGTACAACCGCAGTTAGTTTTACTTCAAAAAACATTGCTTTATGTTGAAGGGCTTGGTCGCCAGCTATATCCACAATTGGATTTATGGAAAACGGCAAAACCTTTCTTAGAAGATTGGTTACATAGCCAGATTGGTATCACGGCACTAGTGAATGGTATAAAAAGCAAAGCGCCTTACTGGATTGAAAAAATGCCAGAGATACCAGAGTTGGTTTATGATAGTCTGAAGCAACATAAAAATATGAAGTTAACGCTAGACAAATTGACGGAACAAATAAGTTCGCAAAGAGTCAAACAGAGACAGTCTCTATTTTTATTGGGTATAGGTACAACACTGTTTTTATGCGGTAGCCTGTTTTTTGTTTCTGGTTTTAAAACATTATTCAGTGTTTTTATCAGTTTAGGCCTTCTTGCATGGATTTTGGGTTGGTTTAGATCTGGTAATGCACAATAAAAACACATCAAAGTTTGTCTTTGAGCAAGTTAAAAGATGAATTCGAGATTCCCGAAAATTGAATTCGTTGTATATAATGGGCACTGTTATTAAGTATAACCCCGAAAATAGTTGAGGAACATAAAATGGGCGGTATTAGCATTTGGCAATTACTCATCATCGCTGTCATCGTTGTCTTATTATTTGGTACAAATAAACTGCGCACATTGGGCTCAGATTTAGGTGCATCAGTAAAAGGCTTTAAAAAAGCGATTGGTGACGAAGCTGCAGATAAAGACACCAACAACGCTGAAAAAACAAATAACGACGCAGATTTTGATACTAAAAATTTAGCGCAGAAGACTTCAACAGAAGAGAAGTCTACAACTGAGAGCAAAAACAAAGAGCAGGTGTAAACCGTGTTTGACATTGGTTTTAGTCAGCTGCTATTGGTCATGGTGATTGGTCTTGTTTTTCTGGGGCCAGAACGTTTGCCCGTAGCAGTAAAAACAATTGCTGGCTGGGTAAGGGCGTTACGCTCTTTGGCTGCGAATGTGCAAAATGAACTGACTCAAGAACTAAAACTTCAAGAACTCCAAGAGAGCTTGAAAAAAGTTGAAGAGAAAGCAAATTTGCAAACGCTATCGCCAGAGCTGAAAGCGTCTATGGATGAGTTAAAAGAGGCTGCACAGTCTTTAAAACAAACTTATCAAGCACCTACAACGCCAGACTCCACGAAAGAGCAGTCTGTAAAAACCGACTCTACGGAACCTTCACCTTCTGATTTAGCCGCACTTGCTGAAGCTGATGAAGTTAATGATGATGCTAATCGCCATAAACCTGTGGCAGAAAGTGTTACAAAAACAGAAGTTCCTGTTACTCAACCAGTAACAATAGAGAAAAAAACAACTGATCAGGTCAATGGTGAGCATTAAAACATGGCAGTAAATGATACCCAACCGCTGATCAGCCATTTAATAGAACTACGCAAGCGTTTGATGTATAGCTTAGTGTCAGTTCTGGTGGTTTTTTTAGCGCTGGTTTATTTTTCTAACGATATCTATCAATTAGTCTCGGCTCCATTACTCGAAAAGTTGCCAAAAGGGTCAAATATGAGTGCGACGGATGTTGCCTCTACATTTTTGACACCGATTAAATTGACAATCATGGTATCCGTTTTTGCTTCTGTGCCTGTTATTCTTTATCAGGTATGGGCTTTTATCGCACCAGCATTGTATAAACACGAACGCCGCTTAATGCTACCATTACTTGTTTCAAGTACAGTATTATTCTATCTCGGTATGGCGTTTGCTTATTTTGTTGTGTTCCCTCTCGCGTTTGGCTTCTTTGTTAATACAACCCCTGAAGGGGTTAACTTTATTCCAGATATCAGTAAATATCTAAGTTTTGTAATGACGCTATTTATGGCGTTTGGTGCAGCTTTTGAAGTACCTATTGCGATTATTTTACTGTGCTGGAGTGGTGTAACAACACCTGATGCCTTAAAGAAAAAACGTCCTTATATTCTTGTGGGTGCCTTTGTCGTTGGTATGGTATTAACCCCACCAGATGTTTTCTCTCAAACCTTACTAGCAATACCTATGTACTTACTGTTTGAAATCGGTGTCATGGTATCGCGCTTTTATGTAGGCAAGGGAAGAAGAGCATCTGAAGAAGAACCTGAGGAAGCAGAGGCGGAAGCTGAAGCAGAACAGCAAAAATAATTTTAGAAACGATTTTCTAAAATAATATGATATTAGCCCAGCAATTGCTGGGTTAACTTTTTCTAGAGTGACTCTTTTTTAAACTCTTTATTTCCTACTGATTTTTTCACTTCACTATTTAATATATTCAAAAGCAAAATTGAACGGGTCTCTCCATCAGGCTCTTGATATATGGCTTTGATCCCTTGAAAAATACCCTCTGTAATTAACACACTGTCGCCACTATGAGGCACATTTTCTTCACTATAAGTTAGCGAAGAAAGCTGCGGTATTTGCAGTGTGTCAATTACATCTTGAGGAACGGTGACAGGATATTGCCCAAAGCGAACAAACGAATTTACGCCACGGGTTGAGTTAATGGTCGTGGTATGGATCACTTCAGGATCAAACTCAATGAAAAGGTAATTAGGGAAAAGCGGTTCTGTTACGGTAGTGCGCTTTCCTCTTAATACTTTCTCTATGGTTACCATAGGTGTAAAACAGCCCACTTGCTGACGTTCTAAGTGTTCGATAGCACGAGGAATTTGCCCTCGTTTACAATACAGCAAGTGCCAATTTTTCATAATAGAGACAATAAGTTAGTTAAATTTAATTTAAGCGATGATAGCAAATTTATAATTAAGGTAACAGTATCTATCAGGGATTAAATAAAAAATAGAGTAACGTGGTTTTATACTGAAAAAAGAACAAAAAAGCCGTGTTTATACGCAATAAAAAGGCTTGTTTTTGTGACTTTCAGTTGGATCTCGGATAGAGGTAACAAGTTGACAAAAAAGTGATGGTAAAAACAAGAAAAAGCTTTCAAGATAATTATCTTAGAATTTTGTTCATAATTATAAAGAGGTTCTGTAATGGAAGTTTTTTTATTAAGTAACGGAAAAATTGCCGGGGATCCACGTTGGTTAAGTTATGCAAAAGATAATATCGATAGCATGATTAAAAAACGCGGTATTCGTTCTGCTGTATTAATTGCTTATGCCGTTATTCGTTCCGATCATGATCAACGTGCTCGTGATTTATCAGAAGTGTTAGGTATTGAAGTTACTTGTATTGAACATTTTGATTCAGAAGTTGATGCAATCAACAATGCAGAATGTATTTTAGTCAGTGGTGGTAATACTTGGTTATTAAACCAAATGCTGCATGAAAAAGGATTGGTTGTTCCTATTCAACGTGCAGTACGTGAGCGCAATATTCCTTATATTGGTTGGAGTGCAGGTTGTAACGTTGCAACACCAACAATTCGTACCACTAATGATATGCCAGTACGCTCTTCTGTTATTATGCCTTCATTAGGTTTATTCCCTGTTCAAATTAACCCACATTACATTGATGCTTCTATCAGTGGTCATATGGGTGAAACTCGCGATGAGCGTATTGCAGAGTTTTGTGCGATTAACCCTGAAGAAATTGTTGTGGCTATCCGTGAAGGTAGTTACTTATATATTCAAGGCGAAGAATTACATTATTACAGCGCTAAAAATGAAGGTTTTAAAATCTTCCAACATGGAAAAACATTCCCTGAACAGTTTGATACTAAATTACTTTCAGAGTGGGTTCCATTCCGCTGTTTATAAGCATAGTGAACGCTACTAAATAAAAAGCATTGCATTTTAGTGAGTTATGCGTTTAGCTTATAGCGTCTCAAAGAGGGCATTGGCCCTCTTTTCTTTCACTCACTGGCTCGTAAGATTATGATGAAATACCGCGATTTAAGAGATTTTCTTTCATTATTAGAAGAAAAAGGTGAATTAAAACGTATCACCTATGAAATAGATCCCTACCTTGAAATGACCGAAATAGCGGACAGAACTTTACGTGCCGGTGGGCCAGCGCTGTTGTTTGAAAACCCTAAAGGGTTTGATATGCCAGTGCTTTGTAACTTATTTGGTACACCAGAGCGTGTAGCAATGGGAATGGGGCAAGATGATGTTAAAGCCCTACACGAAGTTGGAAAATTATTAGCATTTCTAAAAGAGCCTGATCCTCCGAAAGGTTTTCGTGATCTCTTTGATAAGTTACCTAAATTTAAGCAAGTTTTAAATATGCCAACAAAACGCTTGAGTAAAGCCCCTTGTCAGGAGGTGGTTTTAACCGGTGACGATGTTGATTTAACAAAGATCCCTGTTATGCATTGTTGGCCTGAAGATGCGGCACCTTTGATTACTTGGGGATTAACGGTGACTCGTGGTCCATTGAAAGAGCGTCAAAACCTAGGTATTTATCGCCAGCAAGTGCTGGGTAAAAATAAAGTGATTATGCGCTGGTTATCGCATCGTGGTGGTGCTTTAGATTTTCAAGAGTGGTGTCAAAAACATCCCGGCGAACGCTTTCCAGTTTCCGTCGCATTAGGGGCAGATCCTGCCACTATTTTAGGTGCAGTAACACCTGTACCAGATACCTTATCTGAATATGCATTCGCGGGTTTACTGCGTGGTAATAAATCAGAAGTTGTGAAATGTCTTTCAAATGATCTTGAAGTACCTGCAAGTGCTGAAATTATTCTTGAAGGTTACATTGAACCCGGAGAATTAGCCCCAGAAGGACCATATGGTGACCATACAGGATATTATAATGAGATTGACTCTTTCCCTGTGTTTACCATTACGCATTTAACGCGCCGTAAAGATGCAATTTATCATTCAACATATACGGGACGTCCGCCTGATGAACCCGCAGTATTAGGCGTTGCGTTAAATGAAGTACTTGTTCCAATTTTACAAAAACAGTTTCCTGAAATTGTAGATTTTTATCTACCTCCTGAAGGATGTTCTTACCGTTTAGCGGTTGTGACAATGAAGAAGCAGTATGCAGGTCATGCTAAACGCGTAATGATGGGAGTTTGGTCTTACTTACGGCAATTTATGTACACCAAATTTGTGATTGTTTGCGATGATGATGTCAATGCAAGAGATTGGAAAGATGTGATTTGGGCAATCACGACCAGAATGGACCCTGCGAGAGATACCATTATGATGGAAAATACGCCTATTGATTATCTCGACTTCGCTTCACCTGTTTCTGGATTAGGATCAAAAATGGGTCTTGATGCAACTAACAAATGGCCGGGTGAAACAGATAGAGAGTGGGGTAGACCTATTGTGATGTCTGATGAAGTTAAGCAACGAGTCGATACTATTTGGGAACAGCTCGATATTCTTAAATAATAACAGAGGAACAACATGGCAATACTGAATTGTAAAGTCTCACTTGTTGAGCCGATGACAGATACGGTTTATCGGGTAAGGCTATTACCTGATGGCGAATTTGATTTTCAGGCTGGGCAATATCTTTTAGCGGTTATGGATGAACGTGATAAACGTCCTTTTTCTATTGCATCTATACCTGAAAACAAAGACTTTATTGAACTTCATATTGGTGCGTCTGAACTCAATCTTTATGCGATGGCAGTGCTTGATGTGATATTAGAAAAACAGCAGCTTACCATTGATATCCCTCATGGGAATGCGTGGTTTAAAAAAGGGAGTCAACGCCCTCTATTATTAATTGCTGGCGGTACAGGATTTTCTTATACCCACTCAATTTTATTGGCTGCATTAGCTGAAAATCCACAGCGACCTATTACGATTTATTGGGGCGGAAGAGAAAGCGTTCATCTTTATGATCTCAATGAATTACAAGAATTATCAGAATTACATCCGTCTTTGTCTGTGGTTCCTGTGGTTGAGCAACCAGATGAAGCATGGCGAGGCAGAAAAGGTACGGTATTAACGGCAATAAGCGAAGATTTTGGTGATTTATCAGAATATGATATTTACATCGCAGGACGTTTTGAAATGGCAAAAATAGCCAGAGATCGTTTTTGTAATGAGCGTAATGCAGATAAAACACGCCTATTTAGCGATGCTTTTGAATTTATCTGATAAAACGAGAGTACCCTCTGCTATTTGTGATTATTTTCGTTTTTAAAACCATAAAAAAACCCGCCCCTGACGGCGGGAAAATGGTTTCTAACCATGCAATCGAAAAGAATACTTTCCTAACGATAAGAACGTGAATATACAGAATACTGTGTTAAACACGTTCTATAATCGTTGCAATACCTTGCCCTAATCCAATACACATTGTGGCTAAGCCAAATTGTGCATCTTTACGCTCCATAATATTTAATAATGAAGTGGTTATTCGAGAGCCTGAACAACCTAAAGGATGTCCTAAGGCTATCGCTCCGCCATTTAAATTAATTTTGTCATCGATACTATCGAGCAAATTCATTTTCTTCATGCAAGCTAATGACTGTGCAGCAAAAGCTTCATTTAGCTCAAAAATATCAATATCGCTCAATGTTAACCCTGCTTTTTTCAACGCAATTTCTGTCGCAGGAACAGGGCCATAACCCATAATTGCGGGATCACATCCTGTCACAGACATTGCACGAATAACGGCGCGAGGTTTTAAGTTGTGCTCTTTAGCGTAACGTTCACTGGTGATAAACATCGCGGATGCGCCATCAGAAACTGCAGATGAATTACCTGCTGTTACCGAGCCTGTGGCGGGATCAAATACAGGTTTAAGTTGCGCTAATTCCTCAAGACTTGGGTTATAACGAATAACTTCATCATTTTTTACATTGATAAAATTACCCGTTGCATCATGGCCATTGATAGCCACTATCTCATTATCAAAATAACCTTGCTGTGTGGCTATCGCCGCTAAATGATGCGAGCGATAAGCAAATTTATCTTGCTCTTCGCGTGAAATTTGGAATGATTTTGCTAGCATTTCTGCTGTTAATCCCATTGAAAATGAGGCCTTAGCAACAGAAAGATTAAGTGATGGATTAAAATCCGCATTATAAGTCATTGGCACATGACCCATATGCTCAACACCACCGATTAATGCTACTTGGCTATCACCCAACATAATTTGGCGTGCACCATCATGTAATGCTTGCATTGATGAGCCACATAACCGGTTAACTGTAACTGCAGGAACCTTGTGTGGAAGTTCAGCCAATAACGCCGCATTACGAGCAATATTAAAACCTTGCTCTAAAGTTTGTTGTACGCAACCCCAAATTACATCGCCAATATCATTAGGATTAATATTAGGATTACGTTTTAGTAGTGCTTGCATCAGGTGAGCAGAGAGATTTTCCGCTCTGACATGGCGAAATGCACCACCTTTTGAGCGTCCCATTGGAGTACGAATACCATCAATTATGACAACCTTTTCCATTTCATATCTCCTTAAGCGAGTTCTCTGATGTTAACATCTACTTTTGCGGGTTTTGGATAATAGGTTTCATTGCGCTGTGCTTTTTGTTTTAAGCTTTCAGGGATTTGATAAAGCGGCCCTAATGATGCGTATTGCTGTGCATCTGCAACAAATTGCGCTAATCCGATAGTATCAAGATAACGGAATACACCACCGCGGAAAGGAGGGAAGCCTAAACCATAAACTAATGCAATATCAGCTTCTGCTGGTGAAGCAATAATACCTTCATCTAAGCAACGGATAACTTCATTGATCATTGGGATCATCATACGAGCGATAATTGCATCTTGGCTAAACTCTTGCGTTTTGCCTGCATTTTGTTGAATAAGCGTTTGAATTTGACCATCAACTGATTTCTGTTTTTTACCTCGTTTATCAACAGAGTAATTATAGAAACCATGATTATTTTTCTGGCCATATCGCTGTTGCTCATATAAAAGAGCAATCGCATCTCGCTCAACTGTCCCCATTCTGTCAGGGAAACCTTGAGCCATTACTGCTTGAGCGTGATTTGCTGTATCAATACCAACAACATCAAGTAGGTATGCAGGTCCCATAGGCCAACCAAATACCTTTTCCATCACTTTATCAACGGCAATAAAATCAGCACCATCTCTTAATAATAGAGAGAATCCTGCAAAATAAGGAAATAGGACTCGGTTTACAAAGAAGCCGGGGCAATCATTAACAATAATCGGTGTTTTTCCCATTTTACTGGCGTAACTGACTATACGGTTAATGGTTTCTTCACTGGTTTTTTCGCCTTTAATGATTTCGACCAGTGGCATTCGATGAACTGGGTTAAAGAAGTGCATCCCACAGAAATTCTCAGGGCGTTTTAAGGATTTTGCGAGTAATGAAATAGGAATAGTTGAAGTATTGGAAGCAAGGATCGCGTTATCAGCTAATAGTGCTTCTGTTTCTGCAAGCACAGTTGCCTTTACTTTTGGATTTTCAACAACTGCTTCGACAACAACATCCGCATCGCTGACAGAGGCATAATTTAGTGTTGGTTGAATAGAGGCGAGAGTTTTCGCCATATCTACGGCACTCATTCGACCTTTTTCTTGGCGTTTTTGCAATAGGCTTAACGCTTCATTCATACCCAGCTCAAGGGATTTTTGGTTAATATCCTTCATTACAACAGGAATGCCTTTTAGGGCAGATTGATAGGATATTCCACCTCCCATGATCCCTGCACCTAATACGGCAGCCTGTTTAGGTAATTCGGCATGACGTTTTTTCGTGATATTTTTCACGTACTGATCATTAAGGAAAATACCGACTAAGGCTTTTGCAACATCAGTGCGTGTGAGCTTAACAAAGTTTTCAGTTTCGAGAGCTAGTGCTTCGTCTCTATTTAGAAAAGCTGCTTTTTCAATAGTTTTTACTGCGGTGATGGGCGCTGGATAATGAGGACCTGCTACTTTCATCACCATACCTTTTGCGACACTAAAAGACATTTTATGTTCAAGCTCTGTCAGTCTTAATGGTGCTGTTTTTGGATGACGTGCCGCTTTCCAATCAATTTTGCCTTCAATTGCTTGTTCGATTAACGAAATAGCACTCTCTTTTAAATTTTCTAGAGGAACAATTGCTTGGATTAATCCATTTTGAAGGGCTGTTTGAGCATCAACATCTTTACCCGCAGTAATAATTTCTAATGCGTTATCGACGCCAATTAAACGAGGAAGACGTACAGAACCACCAAAGCCAGGCATGATCCCAAGTTTCGTTTCTGGTAAACCGATACGCAAATCAGGAGAAGCAATACGAAAATCAGTAGCAAGTACGCACTCGCAGCCACCGCCAAGTGCATAGCCATTAATTGCGGAAACGGTAGGAACAGGTAAGTCTTCAAGTCGACTAAAAATCTGATTAGAGAAATGTAGCCACTGAGATAATTCTTCTTCAGGGGCATCAAAAAGGGATAAAAACTCAGTAATATCAGCACCGACAATAAACGCCGGTTTTTCTGAACGCAAGATAACGCCTTTTAGGTTCGGTGTTGCTTCTAATACCGTTAAAGCTTCACTTAGCATTGCAACCGTTTTGGTATCTAATTTATTAATAGAACCTTTGGCGTTGAAAATGAGTTCAACAATACCTTGTTTCACCCAATCGGCTTGAATATTTTCGCTTTGATAGAGCATTTGTATTCTCCCTAAATATATAGACTGGTATGACCAGATATTAAGAGTGTGAATACTATGTTAAATAAATGCAAATATTTGATTAAAAAACTGCAAGGGTGATCACAGTGAAATTATTCAACTTATTGAATTCTATGTTGTTGCTCAGTTTGCTAAAAAGAGGAGCGATAAATCGGCAATAATCTATTTTTGTTATGGGGTTAGCCACTAAAAGAGTTGGCGTGTTAAGCTGAATCATTAACAATGAATAAGATAAGGTAATTAATAATGGAAAAATTGCTCTCTCTGTACCAAGAACATATCAAAACTCTACAAAATCGTACTCGTGATGCTTTATCCAGACACCATCTTGATTCTGTATTAATTCATTCTGGTGAACCTATTCGAGTTTTCCTTGATGACAGTGATTATCCTTTTAAAGTGAATGCTCATTTTAAAGCATGGGTGCCTGTGACAGATGTACCACATTGCTGGCTATTAGCGGATGGTGTTAATAAACCTAAATTATGGTTCTATTCCCCAGTTGACTATTGGCACAGTGTTGAAGCTTTACCAAGTAGCTATTGGACGCATGAAATTGAATTAATTCATCTTAAAAATGTTGATGATATTCAAAAAGAGCTCGCACCTTATATTAATAAAAATACTGCTTATATTGGTCCAAATACACAGCGAGCAGAATCACTAGGTGTGAGTATTGATAATATCAACAATCAATCTCTTCTTAATTATTATCATTACTATCGTGCTTACAAAACTGGTTATGAATTAGCCTGTATGCGTGAAGCACAAAAAATGGCTGTTAACGGACACATTGCTGCTCGTGAAGCATTCCAAGCTGGATTAAGTGAGTTTGATATTAATATGGCGTATTTAATGGCAACAGGTCATCGTGATACCGATGTACCTTATGGCAATATTGTCGCCTTAAATGAACACGCCGCTGTTTTGCATTACACAAAGCTAGATCATGAATCCCCAGATGAATATCGTAGTTTCCTTATTGATGCAGGTGCAGAGTATAATGGTTACGCAGCCGATATCACTCGTACTTATAGCGCAAAAGAAAACCATGAATTTACTTCGTTAGTTAAAGATATGAATGATGCGCAACAAGCGCTGATTGCAACGATGAAAGCAGGTGTGCGTTATACTGAATACCATGTTCAAATGCATCAACGTATTGCTGGATTACTTAATAAGTACGGCATTGTTAAAGGTGTTAGTGAAGAAGAGATGGTGAGCGCTGGATTAACTACACCATTTTTACCTCATGGTTTAGGGCACGCTTTAGGTCTGCAAGTTCATGATGCGGCTGGTTTTATGCAAGATGATAAAGGTACCCATTTAGCGGCTCCTGCAATGTATCCATTCTTACGTTGCACACGTATTGTTGAACCGGGCATGGTATTAACAATTGAACCTGGATTTTACTTTATCGACTCTCTGCTAGAGCCTTGGAAAGAAGGGAAATACAGTACTCATTTCAATTGGAAGCTGATTGAACATTTCAAACCATTTGGTGGTATTCGTATTGAAGATAATATTATTATCCACGATAACAAAATTGAAAATATGACCAGAGACTTACACTTAGCCTGATGAAAGCATATTTGATCCCCGCTGAAACCGTAGAATTCAGTGAAGAAATAAAGAAGAGTCGTTTTATTACATTTATTGCTCACACTGAAGGTATTGATGCAGCAAAAGCTTATATTCAGTCTATCAAAGAGCAATTTCCTGATGCCCGACACCACTGTTGGGCTTTTGTTGCAGGAAGACCCGATGACTCACAACAGTTAGGTTTTTCTGATGATGGTGAGCCAACAGGTACTGCGGGAAAACCTATTCTTGCACCTCTTTTAGGGAGTGGAATGGGCGAAGTTACCGCGGTGGTTGTTCGGTATTTCGGTGGGATCAAATTAGGAACCGGTGGATTAGTTAGGGCTTATGGTAGTGGCGTTCAACAAGCATTAAAGCTTTTGCCAACAAAAACAAAAGTGCCACAATTGCGTTTTAGTGTAGCGTGTGAATATTCACTTGTTTCATTACTTGAACAAGTCGTTGAACAATATCATGGGCAAGTACTTTCAAGTGAATATACTGATAAAGTGACTTTTATACTTTCATTGCCAGCCGTAGATAGCGGTGAAGTCGAAGTTAAACTTCGTGATATAAGTCGTGGCAGTATGCAATTAATCCCGTTAGATAAAAATGAATAATCTTTGCTACCAAGGAAATCGCTAAATGCATTTTCGTTCAATAACCCGTATTGTCGGACTGCTTGTCATCTTATTTTCTGTCACGATGATCATTCCCGGTATTGTCGCATTAATATATCGAGATGGAGCAGGGCGTGCATTTAGCCAAACATTTATTGTTGCATTGATCATTGGGTTAATGCTGTGGATACCCAATCGACATAAAAAAAGTGAGCTTAAGCCTAAAGAAGGCTTTCTTATTGTTGTCTTATTTTGGACGGTACTGGGTAGTGTAGGGGCATTGCCGTTTATTTTTTCTGAACAACCTCACCTTTCTATTACTGATGCCTTTTTTGAATCTTTCTCTGGACTGACTACGACTGGAGCCACAACGCTTGTGGGGCTAGATTCATTACCTAAAGCTATTTTGTTTTATCGTCAAATGCTCCAATGGTTAGGCGGGATGGGGATCATTGTATTAGCTGTCGCGATTCTTCCACTTTTAGGTGTTGGGGGAATGCAGTTATATCGTGCAGAAATGCCGGGGCCATTGAAAGATAATAAAATGCGTCCCCGAATTGCAGAAACAGCGAAAGCACTTTGGCTTATCTATGTCTTATTAACCATCATTTGTGCCCTAGCATTATGGATTGCAGGCATGGATGTGTTTGATGCTATTTCTCATAGCTTTTCAACGATTGCAATTGGTGGGTTTTCTACTCACGATGCCAGTATCGGTTATTTTAACAGCCCAACCATTAACATCATTATTGGTGTATTCCTTTTGATCTCTGGTTGTAACTTTGGTTTACACTTTGCTGTATTAACGGGAAGAAGCTTAAATATCTATTGGCGTGATCCTGAATTTCGTATGTTTATCTCAATTCAATTAGGATTAGTCATTATCTGTAGCGGTATTCTGTGGCTTTATTCTGTATATGACACAGGATGGATAACTATAAATCAGGCTTTTTTCCAAGTTGTCTCTATGGCGACAACGGCAGGTTTTGCCACGGATAGCTTTGCGCAATGGCCTGCATTTTTACCTCTTCTATTATTATGCTCGGCATTTATTGGTGGCTGTGCGGGTTCAACAGGTGGGGGATTAAAAGTCATTCGTATTTTGCTTTTATTCCTACAAGGGAATCGTGAATTAAAACGTCTTGTTCACCCCAATGCTGTTTATACCATCAAACTTGGTCATCGAGCATTACCTGAACGCATTATTGAAGCAGTGTGGGGATTCTTCTCTGCTTATGCGTTGGTATTTATTATTAGCTTAATGTTGTTGATAGCGACAGGCGTTGATGAATTTTCTGCATTTTCTGCTATTGCAACCACATTAAATAATCTTGGTCCTGGATTAGGTATTGTCGCTGACAACTTTACGACAATGAATCCAGCTGCAAAATGGATACTTGTCGTGACAATGCTATTTGGACGACTCGAAGTTTTCACACTCTTGGTTTTATTTACCCCAACGTTTTGGCGTGATTAACCTAATACAAGGAGTAATGTATGAGCGCACTATTGCTGTATTGTAGTACTGATGGTCAAACTAAAAAGATAATGACGCAAATTGCGAATGAATTAAGACAACATGGTCATGATTGTGATGTGAGAGATTTAACCTCTGTTCAGCAGAGTTTAAATTTGTCTTCTTATAGTAAAGTCTTAGTCGGTGCTTCTATCCGCTATGGTTATTTTAATAAAGCTCTCGATAAATTTATTACTCGCCATCTTACACAGTTAAATAATATGCCATCCGCATTCTTTGGCGTTAATCTTACGGCAAGAAAAGCTGAGAAGAATACACCAGAGACTAATTCCTATATACGCAAGTTCCTAGAGAAGACACCTTGGAAGCCAACTTTAACTGGTGTATTTGCTGGTGCTCTTTATTATCCTCGTTATAAATGGATTGATAGAGTCATGATCCAGTTAATTATGAAGATGACTAAAGGCGAAACTGATCCAACAAAAGAAATTGAATATACGGATTGGAATAAAGTAAGCGAATTTGCGACGTATTTTGCCAAAATTGAGTGATATTTAATCTTTGTTGTGGGGTTTTTATACGTCTTGTTGGAGTTTTGAACGAACAGAAAATTATTTAAAAAAAACACTTGCGCTAATCCGGGAACTCCCTATAATGCGCATCCACTGACCGACGATGAGCTGACAACAGCCGCGAAGGACAGCGAAGAGAAAAGAAAAAAGTTTGAAAAAACTCTTGACTCTTCAGGGGAATAACGTAATATACGCCTCCTCTGCAACAACGCAGAAGACCGGAAACGGCAGCGACTGTTGCACTGCTCTTTAACAAATTATCAGACAATCTGTGTGGGCACTCGCAGAGACGATATCTTCTAAAATATTAGA